>NZ_JAWRXB010000001.1:0-696484 GCF_046535245.1 Paraburkholderia sp. SIMBA_030 | reverse complement strand
CCGGCTTCGTGCCACCCGCTGATATTCGGCGGTTGCAGGACTACCTGCGCCTGCGCGCCGAACATGTAGCAGCTGCGGCCGCCTGTGTGCAACTGATGCAAAAAGCCCTCGACCGCATGAATATCAAGCTGCACGATGTCATATCGTCACTGGCCGGCGTCAGCGGTATGGCGGTAGTACGCGCGATCGTGGCCGGCGAGCGCTCCCCTGAGGCACTGGTAGCCCTGTGCGATGTGCAGATCCGGCGAAAAAAGGAACAGGCCGTCATCGAATCCCTGCGCGGCACGTGGGCTGACGAGCACATCTTCGCACTAGACCAGGCATTGCAATCCTGGGATCACTATCAGAAACTCATCGCCGATTGCGACAGGCGCATCACTGCGATACTGCCGCCGTATGATGAGACCCAGCCGCCACTGCCCAGGTCCACCAAACAAACCGGCGTCAACGCCCCGGAAATTTCCAGGCTGCGTGAGATACTCGCACAGATGTGCGGCGGACGGGATCTGACGAAGCTGCCCGCACTGTCCCAGTACGGCGTGCTGCAACTTATCGGCGAAGTGGGCACCGATCTAAGCGTCTGGCCAACTGAAAAACACTTCACCTCCTGGGCGGGACTGGCACCGGGCCACAACGATAGTGGCAAACGAAAAAAACGTGTAAGCCGCAGCCGCAACCGGACGGGACAACTGTTTTGCATGATGGCCCAGAGCCTGGTTCGCAGCAGGGATATTGGGCTGGGTGGTTTTTACCGCCGGCTCGCTGCCCGCCGTGGCGGCCTGGTGGCGACCAAGGCACTCGCACGAAAACTGGCTGGGTGGTTCTGGCGCGTGATGGTCAAGGGCGATGACTACGTTGAAAAAGGACTCGCGCGCTATGAGGAACAGGTTCGCAAAACCAAGGAACAAGCTCTCAAGCGGCTTGCAAAAGAACTAGGACGCCAACTCGCTCCGCTCCCAACCACTGATGCTATGCCATCCTGAAAAGACCGAATGTGGAGGGTTCATGGAAAGGGGCATCATAAGATCTCCGTCATGACCTAGCATCAACTGGCGCGTTGTGTTGCCGCTAAAGCCGAAGGCCAAGTGTATTTGTGCCTCGCCAAGGCGAGCGACGGATGCTTGGAAGCCAAGACATTCGAACGGATACGCTTCCCATACCTCACCCTGCCGCATGGAGTGCAGTCGGTAGATTTCGGCGTCAAGGGCCGACACAAATAACGCCAGCCCTGCCGTTCCCGCGTGTTGGTTACCCACCCACAGAGTTTCCGCTGGTTCGCCAGCCTTACCGGGCCGTAGCAGGGCAGTTAAACCAAATGGCGCAATGTAACGGGTGAGAATTTTTCCTGCGGGGACTTGTGTGGAGTTAAACATTGGCAAGAGGAGATATGGGTCCAAGCGGAACCCATTCTTGCCTCTCGATAGGAGTAACGTCGATAGGATAAATCTGAATTTGACATAGTTCATACTTTCGGACAGGGAAATTGCATGAAGCTCATAGGCCCAGCAGGCCGGCGCGATATTGATCGTTGGCGCAGGCCTTGAGGCGGCGGATCGTCCCGCTTTTGTTTGTATCGCGTTTGAGCAGATTCATGGCGATACGGCGCAGGATGACGAAGTTCTGCACCGCATTCTCGACTCTCGCACGGCACTGGTCTTCGCCAAAGGCCATGTCGAGCACCCAGTGCATGCTGTTCTCAATGCGCCAGTGCGAGCGTATGGCATGGGCGATCCTGCTCGCATTGGCGGGCAGGATGCTGATGTGGTAACGCCGCTCAGTCGAGGCGGCTCCGGCGATTTCGCGCGTCGCCTCGACCATGACGACCGAACGCAGTCCCGGCCAGCGCCCGTCCACCTTGCCGGGCCAGCGTGAGGAGATGTCCTGGGCCACACAGCGCCGCGTCTCGATGGGGCCGCTGGCCGAGAAGCGACTTCAGCTTGATGCCGAAGGTGGGATTGGTCTGAATGATCTTCCTACCAGCCGCATGGTCGAAGAACTGCGTCATCGTCGTAAGCATCCGCTTGCAGATGGTCCACGAGCGCTTGAAGTTTTCGATGACGAAGACTATGTCGGAGGGTGTGATCTTGCGGACCTCCAGCGATCCGAGGCTGGGGCGCACGATTTTGTCGATGTCTCAGGTGCGGTAGTAGACAGGCAGCAAGCCCAGCTACCTGCTTCTCCAGGTAGTCGTCGCAGAGTTGGTTGACCGTCGATGCCTCAGACGTACGCGTCTTCTCGACCTTCTTGTCGGCCGCGGGGTCTTCACCGTTGTCGATGGCCACGCGCTGCGCCGCTGCCAGGGTCAGATCGGGGTAGTTCCCCCAAAGTCAGTTCGCGGCGCTACCAGAAAATCATGCGATACAGTGAAACGTCATGAAACACTACGAACCACAAAGCCCTGCTGCGTGGGGTTTTGGCGGATTATCGTGAACGTTGTGAATCACCAAAAACCCTGTATTGAGATCGCAGGTGGCGATTCGCATATCGTTCGGTAAATTGTGTTTGCCAGCCGGCGAGAGAGTGCCGGTTAGCCGGTTTCAGCGCTGTAATCGCCGCTATCATGCACCGGTTTGCAAATTCAGATCCAGCGCAGTGCAGCAAAGCCGCTAATCCGGCAGCCACGACAGCCCCAAAATATTTACTCGTGCGCCACATGCCGCAGCGTATAGTGGGACCACACTCACGCGCATCGGAGATGCATCATGGCCGAATTTTATCCAGCCCTTTATAAGGACTTCGAAGTGCATCCGCTGGTGTTTTCGCGGGAGTTCGACAAGTTCGACGGCCACAAGCGTCACGCCGAAGGTTACGACGTCGCGGTGCGTGTCTGCCGTCCGGGCGCAATCAGCGGTTCGAAGGCGAGCCGTGTGTTCCGGCTCGTGTTGCCGGCTACTTTCTCCGATTTCGGCGTCGCCAAACGCAGCGCAAGCCAGTACGGCGCGGACATCATCGACGGCAAAGTGGAAGGCGCAACAGTCTCCGATCTTTGAGCGCGCAGGCGCACTGTCTGCGTCGTTCGAAATAATTTCGCACGATTGTTTGACGCTTCGCGAACATCTCTATACAATCCGGTTTCTCTGACGCGGGGTGGAGCAGTCTGGCAGCTCGTCGGGCTCATAACCCGAAGGTCACAGGTTCAAATCCTGTCCCCGCAACCAAGCATTGTTGAAAGCCCGCTGGCGCAAGCCACGCGGGCTTTTTAATTTCCGACACCGCTTACGTTGCTGTGCCGCTCACTCGGAATCGATCGCCCATTCCACCGCCGCTTGTGCATGCAGCGCGGTCGTATCGAACACCGGCAGCGCCGAATCCTCCGGCTTGATCAGCAACGTGATTTCGGTGCAGCCGAGAATCACCGCCTGCGCGCCGCGCGCGGCAAGCCCTTCGATCACGCGTTGATACACCGCACGCGAGGCGCCATCCACGTTGCCGTGACATAGCTCGTCGTAAATAATGCGGTGCACGTCCGCGCGTTCGGCTTCATCGGGAATCAGCGTGTCGAGGCCGTAGCGCTCGCGCAGACGCCCCGTGTAAAAGGTCTGCTCCATCCGTATAGCGCGTGCCGAGCAGGCCCACACGCTCGATACCGGCGGCGCGCAGCGCAGTGCCGGTCGGATCGGCGATATGCAGAAACGGCACCTTGATTGCCTGTTCGATCGCTTCATACACGCGGTGCATCGTGTTGGTCGCCAGCATCACGAGATCGGCGCCGCCTCGTTCGAGGTGGCGCGCGGCATCGGCCATCTGTTCGCCGAGCGCGGCCCAGTCGCCGGCGCGCTGGTTCGCTTCGATTGGCGCGAAGTCGACCGTCAGCATCAGGCTGCGTGCGTTGTGATGGCCGCCAAGACGCGTCTTCGCGTGGCGATTCATGAGCCGGTAATACTCGGCGGACGATTCCCAACTCATCCCGCCGATCACGCCGATCGTCTTCATGTGTTTGCTCCGTTGGTCGGTGACGTGCGCCACTGCGCGTCGAAGTCGAACGCCGAGTATAGGCGGGTGGCAGCGCGTGCAGCCGGTACGGATTCGCAACTGCGCGCCGGTACGGCGCCGTGATAAAACGCCGCCACGCGCATTCTGACGCCGATAGAATCGATATCGGTCAAAGAGGTCGAAAAGGCTTAAAGGGAGCGATACATGGATCTGATCATTCGCCGCGCAATGCTGCCGCCTGGCGCCGCACCGCGGCAAAAGCAGCCGGTCGACATCGGCATCGAAGCGGGCCGCATCGTCGCTGTCGAGTCGAATCTGGCTGCGGCCGCGCGCGAAGAAATCGACGCAGCCGGCTTGCTCGTCACACCGCCGTTCGTCGATCCGCATTTCCACATGGACGCGACGCTGTCGTACGGACTGCCGCGCGTGAACGCGTCCGGTACGTTACTGGAAGGCATCGCGCTGTGGGGTGAGCTCAAACCGGACCTGACGCAGGAAGCGCTGATCGAGCGCGCGTTGCGGTACTGCGACTGGGCAGTCGCGCGCGGTTTGCTCGCGATCCGCAGTCATGTGGATGTGTGCGATCCGCGTCTGCTCGCGGTCGAGGCGCTGGTCGAAGTGAAGCGTCGCGTCGCGCCGTATCTCGACTTGCAACTGGTCGCGTTTCCGCAGGATGGCCTCTTGCGCAGTGCCGGCGCATTCGAGAATCTCAAGCGTGCAATCGCGATGGGCGTCGACGTGGTCGGCGGGATTCCGCATTTCGAGCGCACGATGGCCGACGGCGCTCGGTCCGTGCGCCTGTTGTGTGAATACGCGGCGGAGCAGGGCTTGCGCGTCGACATGCATTGCGATGAATCTGACGACCCGATGTCGCGCCACATCGAAACGCTCGCGGCCGAAACCCATCGGCTCGGCTTGCATGGACGCGTGACCGGCTCGCATCTGACCTCGATGCATTCGATGGACAACTACTACGTCAGCAAGCTATTGCCGCTGATGCGCGAGTCGGGCGTCGCCGCGATCGCCAATCCGCTGATCAACATCACGTTGCAGGGCCGCAGCGATACCTATCCGAAACGGCGCGGCATGACGCGCGTGCCCGAGATGATGGCGGCGGGCATCAACGTCGCGTTCGGTCACGATTGCGTGATGGACCCGTGGTACAGCCTTGGCTCCGGCGACATGCTCGAAGTCGCGCACATGGGCTTGCACGTGGCGCAGATGACGGGTGTCGAGGGCACGCATGCGTGTTTCGATGCGGTCACGGTGAACGCCGCGCGCATTCTCGGCCTTGAAGGCTACGGCGTCGCGCCGGGCTGCGCGGCGAATCTCGTGCTGCTCGACGCACGCGATCCGGTCGAAGCGATCCGCTTGCGCGCCGCGCGGCTCGCCGTGGTGAGCCGCGGCAAGGTGGTGAGCCGCGCGCCTGCTGCACGCGCGGCGCTGTCGCTCGAAGGGCGTCCCTCGCACGTGGACTTCAAACTGCACCGCGGTTAGCCGCAGCGCTGACTAGCGGATCCATCCCGCCAACGCTTCAACTCATCAATGCGCCGCCGCCGGCGTCATGCCGTTGTGCCGCAACAGCGCGTCGATATTCGGCTCGCGGCCGCGGAACGCCTTGAACGATTCCATTGCCGGGCGGCTGCCGCCCACTTCCAGAATCTCCTTGCGATAACGCATGCCGGTTGCCGCATCGAGCACGCTGCCGCTGGCCGCTTGCGCCGCTTCTTCGAAGGCGGCATACGCATCGGCGGACAAGACTTCGGCCCACTTGTAGCTGTAGTAGCCGGCCGCATAACCGCCCGCGAAAATATGGCTGAACGTATTCGGCCAACGCGAAAACTCGGCTTGCGGCACCACATGGAAGCGCTCGTTGATCTCGCGGGCCAGATCGGTGGCGTTCTTCGTACCGGACGTATCGAAATCGAGGTGCAGTTGCATGTCGAACATCGAGAACACGATCTGCCGCAGCGTGCCGAGACCGCTCTGGAAGTTCTTCGCCGCCAGCATCTTGTCGAACAGATCGCGCGGCAGCGGCCTGGCGGTTTCGACGTGCGAGGTCATGTCGCTCAACACGTCCCACTCCCAGCAGAAGTTTTCCATGAATTGCGACGGCAACTCGACCGCGTCCCACTCGACGCCGTTGATGCCCGACACGCCCAGTTCGTCGACGCGCGTGAGCATGTGATGCAGACCGTGGCCGAACTCGTGGAACAGCGTGATCACTTCGTCATGCGTGAAGCAGGCGGGCTTGCCGCCGACCGGCGCCGAGAAGTTGCAGGTCAGATAGGCGACCGGCGTTTGCACGCCACCATTCGTGTGCTTGTGACGGCCGCGCGCATCGTCCATCCAGGCACCGCCGCGTTTGCCTTCGCGTGCATACAGGTCGAGATAGAACTGCGCGACGAGGCCGCCGTCCTGATTCTCGACGCGGAAAAAGCGCACGTCCGGATGCCACACGGCCGCTTCGTCGCGACGCATGCGCACGCCGAACAGCGTCTCGGTCACCTTGAAGAGGCCCTTGAACACCGCGTCTTCCGGGAAGTACTGTTTGACTTCGTTCTCGGAGAACGAATAGCGATTCTGACGCAGACGTTCGGCGGCGAACGTCATGTCCCACGGTTGCAGCTCGGTCATGCCCAGCTCGTTCGCGGCGAATTCGCGCAGTTCCTTCCAATCCTGTTCTGCATGCGGACGCGCGCGCGTGGCGAGGTCTTCGAGGAAGGTCATCACTTGCGCGGGCGACTCGGCCATCTTCGGCGCGAGCGACACTTCGGCGAAGTTGTTGAAGCCGAGCATGTGCGCCTCTTCGGCGCGCAGCTTCAGCTGTTCGGCGAGGACCGCCGTGTTGTCCCATTCCGGTTTGCCGCTGCCGTATTGCGGGCCGAGTTCGGATGCACGCGTCACATAGGCGCGGTACATCGCTTCGCGCATCGGACGATTTTCCGAGTACTGCATGACCGGGAAATACGAGGGGAAGTGCAGCGTGAATTTATAGCCGGTCTTGCCGTCGCGTTCGGCGGCTTCTTTCGCGGCTTCGATCACGTCTTCGGGCAGGCCGGCCAGTTCGGCGTCATTGCCGGCTTCGACGAGATACGCGTAGGCGTTGGTCGCATCGAGCACGTGATCCGAAAACGCCTTCGACAAGGCTGCCTGGCGCTCCTGCAATTCGGCGAAATGCGGTTTCTGGTCTTCCGGCAACTCCGCGCCGGACAAACGGAAGTCGCGAAGCGCATTGCTGAGGATTTTCTTGCGCTCGCCGGTTAGCGATGCGAAATCGCCGCTCGCGTTGATCGATTTGTACTTCTCGTACAGCGCGAGATTCTGTCCGACGCTCGACCAGAATTCGGTCACGCGCGGCAAATTTTCGCCGTACACGGCACGCAGCTCCGGTGTATCGGCGACTGCATTCAAATGGCCGACCACGCTCCAGGCACGCGAGAGCGGCTCAGTGGCGCGCTCGACCGGCTCGACCACGTCGGCCCATGAAGCGGGCGTAATCGGCTGGGCGGCGCGTTCGACCGCGGCGCTCGCATCGGCAAGCAGCACGTCGAGGGCGGGTGTGACGTGTTCGGGGCGGATCTCGCCAAAGCGCGGCAGGCCGGAGAAATCGAGGAGCGGATTGTCGTGTGTCGAGCGGGTAGTGGACATAAGGCTTCCTGTCTGACGCGTGTGAACGGGTAATCTCGGTGAATCGACGCAGTGAATCGGCTGGCACGCTGACAACCCAGGCGCGCCCGGTATAGCCATTATTGGGGCGGGGCGCGCCGATTCCAATCCGTCGACAGACAAATTATCAGATGTCGCGGCGCTGTGCGCGGGCGCGAGGTGCCGCGCGGGTGCTCGCGCGCTGCTTTGGTGCCGCTTGTTTGTCGTTTATGCGTGCGGAATTGGCCGCTTCACTTTGTGCGAAAGCGAACGGTGAAAATTGCTGCTGCGCCGCATTGTGGAGAGCCGCCGTCCGTCAGCGGCGTTCTCTGCAAGAGGTATCGATGAATCCGCTTTCGCATGCTCTATCGCGCAACGGCAACAATTTCGACCTCGTGCGGCTTCTCGCCGCCGTCGCCGTGGTGTACGGCCATTCGTACCTGCTGCAGGCTCCTGACGGCATGACCGATTGGGTCCGGAACGCGCTCGGTTTCGACGGTTTCGGGGCGCTCGGCGTCTATGCGTTCTTTCTGCTGAGCGGCATGCTGGTGACCGTCAGCTTCGACCGGCAACGCTCGGTGCCGCGCTTCGTCGCGTTGCGCATCGCGCGCCTGTGGCCGGCGGTGGCGGGCGGCTCGCTGGTGACGGTGCTGCTGATTGGACCGCTCTTCACGACACTGCCGTTGCGCGATTATTTCGCCTCCGGCGTGACATGGGCTAACCTGGACAACTTCTCGACCATCGTGCTGAAAACCGGCTGGGTGCTGCCCGGCGTGTTCGAGCACAACCGGTTCAGATTCGATGTCTGCGCGCCGCTGTGGACGCTGCCGCTCGAGGTGCGCTGCTATCTGATCGTGCTCGTGACCGGCATGCTGGGCTTGCTGTCGGGCCCGCGCGGCGTCGTGCTGGCCGTGGCGCTCGGTTGCGCGGCGTTCGTCTTGCGCGTGCATGCGCCGCATTGGCAGGTCGGGTTGCGTGATTTCAGTGAAACGCCCGGTGGCTATTCGTTCTGGCCGGAGCCGTTTTTCATGGTCGGAATGCTGCTGTACGGCTGGCGTGAGCGGATCGACATCAACGGGCTGATGGCCTTCGCGCTGCTGATGGTCTTTCTCGTGTTCCGCGATACGGCCGGCGCACAGCCGCTGTTTTATCTGGCCTTTGTGTACGGCGTGCTGTGGATGGGCACGACGCCACTTCTGCGCCGCTTCGTGCCGCGCCACGATTACTCGTATGGGATCTATCTGTATGGCTTCATGATGCAGCAATGCGTCGCGAGTATCGCGCCGCACTTGAGTCATGTGACGGCCGTGCTGATTGCCGCGCCGTTTATCCTGCTGTGCGCGGCGCTGTCCTGGCACTTCGTTGAACGGCCGGTTCTGAAGTGGTGCCGGCGGCGTCTCGCGCGTTCAGATGTGCCGAGCGGCGCGGGCCTTTCTCCACGTGATCACGTCGCGCATTGAGCATGTCAAGCTTTCGCGGCTGCACGTTCGGCGGCTTCGATCGTGTTGACGAGCAGCATTGTGATGGTCATCGGACCGACACCGCCCGGCACCGGCGTGATGTAGCCGGCCACGTCCTTGACGCCGGCAAAATCGACGTCGCCGCACAGCTTGCCGGCCTCGTCGCGATTCATGCCGACGTCGATCACGGCCGCGCCCGGTTTCACCATGTCCGCCGTGAGAATGTTGCGCAAGCCGGTAGCGGCGACCACCACGTCGGCGTGACGGGTATGAGCGCCCAGGTCGCGCGTCTTGCTATGGCAGATCGTGACGGTCGCACCGGCTGCGAGCAGCAGCAGCGCCATCGGCTTGCCGACAATGTTCGAGCGGCCGATCACCACCGCGTTTGCGCCTTGCAGCGGAATTTCGTAGGCGGCCAGCATCTTCACCACGCCGTACGGCGTGCACGGACGGAACAGCGGCTGGCCGGTCATCAGCGCGCCGGCATTGGCGACGTGAAAACCGTCGACATCCTTTTCCGGGGCGATCGCCTCGATCACCTTGTGGCTGTCGATATGCGGCGGCAACGGTAGTTGCACCAGAATGCCGTGGATGCGCGGATCGCGGTTCAGTTCGTCGATGCGCGCGAGCAGGTCGGCTTCCGGCAAATCGGCCGGATAACGATCGAACGACGAGCCGAGGCCGTTGTCGTTACACGCCTTGACCTTGTTGCGCACATACACTTCGCTGGCCGGATTATCGCCGACCAGCACCACGGCGAGGCCAGGCTGATGCCCGCGGGCGGTGAGGGCGGCCGCGCGCGTGGCGACTTCGGCGCGCAGGGTCTTGGAAAGGGCTAGGCCGTCGATCAGTTTGGCAGTCATGGTCGGTCGAGATGGGCGGTTTGGAAAGCGGGACGGCGCGGGCGCGCTGGCGCGCAGCACGCTCGCCGGCGCTTTTCCGCGAACCTGTCGGTTCTGGAAAAGCGCGCGGCGCGAATCGGAAAGACGCGCGCCGCTGCGAAGTCCAACATTATAGCGGCGCCGCCCTCGCGTGCCGCGCGCCCTCGCCGCCGCCTGAAGCTTATTGCCGGCCGGCAAACCACCGCCGGCCCTGCGCTTATTGCACTATTGCGTTTGCTGTGGCTTGTTCGACAACGCGAGGCGCAGCAGATCGGCGACCGTGTTGACGTTGAGCTTTTCCATGATGTTCGCGCGGTGTGCTTCGACCGTTTTGATGCTGATGCCGAGATCGTCGGCAATCTGCTTGTTCAGGCGGCCGGCGATGATGCGCTCGAGCACCTGATGCTCACGCGCGGTCAGCTTGCCCAGTCGCTCGGCGGCAGCGCGCTGTTGCTGCACGCTGCTGCTTTCGCTGCGCGCCTTATCGAGCATGCGCTCGACCAGCTTGCGCAACTCGGCTTCGTCGAACGGCTTTTCGATGAAGTCCATCGCGCCTTTTTTCATCGTCGACACGGCCATCGGCACGTCGCCGTGACCCGTCACGAAGATGATCGGCAGCGACGCGTTGTCGACGATCAGGCGTTCCTGCAATTCGAGCCCGCTCATGCCGGACATCCGTACATCGAGAATCAGACACGCGATCTGGCCCGGATGCTGATGCGGCTGCCATGCGTCGATGAACTGCTCGGCGCTGGAGAAGCATTGCACGCGGTAGCCGTTCGCCTCCAGCAGCCAGCGCAGCGAATCTCGCACGGCCTCGTCGTCGTCGACGACAAAGACTGTTTCCTGTGTGGTGACTGGGGTGTTCATAGCTCTCCCGTAACGGTTTGTGGTGTCGGCGCCTCTGACCCGCCGTTGCTCGGGCCGTCAGGCTCTCCAATAGGCAGACTGCAATGGAACGTGGCGCCTATGATGTGGCCGTCGGACTCGACGTTGTTGACCACCCACAGGCGACCCCGGTGCGATTCGATAATCGAACGGCAGATGTTCAGCCCCATGCCCATACCATCGGACTTGGTGCTGTAAAACGGTTCGAACAGCCGCTCGGCCGTCGCTTCGTCGACGCCCGGCCCCTGGTCGACGACGCTGATGCAAACAAACCCGCCTTCCAGCCGCACGACCACGCGAATCACGGGATCGACCGCGTTCGGGCGCGCGTCGTGCATGGCCTCGGCGCCGTTCTTCAGCAGGTTGACCAGCACCTGCTCGATCAGCACCGGATCGACATAGATGACCGGCAGGCGCGAGCGCAGATCGGTGACGATGCGAATGCGCCGCTTGCGTGCCTCGAGTTCGGCGAGACCCACCGCGTCCGCGACGATATCGGCCACGCGCGTCGCCTGCCGTTTCGGCTCGCTGCGTTTGACGAATTCGCGAATGCGCTTGATGATCATGCCGGCCCGCACTGCCTGCTGAGCGGTTTTTTCAAGTACGGGCAGCAGGTTGTCCGGGGTCGTTCGACCGGATTTAACCAGCGCTACGGTTCCTGAGCAATAGTTATTGATCGCGGCGAGCGGCTGGTTCAGTTCGTGCGCGAGCGAAGAGGCCATTTCGCCCATCGTCATCAGACGGCTGGTGAACTGTAGTTTCTCGTCCTGCTGACGCGAGAGTTCCTGAGCCTGCTTGCGCGTGGTGATGTCGGTAGCGATCTGCATCTGCGCGAGGTGGCCGTCCACCCACTGAATGTACTGGCGGCGCACTTCGAACCATTTCTGAATGCTTTGCACGTAGACTTCCTGCGCGTCGGCGGTGCTTTCGGTCAACGCGGCGGCGGGCAGGCCTGCGTATGCATCCACCATATCGATCGAATCGGACGACGCCTGTGCGCTGTCGAACCCGCCGCCCGCCAACTCCAGGTGACCGTCCGGACGGATGCCGAACAGGTGCCGGTAATAGCGGTTGGCGAACAGCAGTTCGGCCTCGTCGGCGGCCAGCACCGAGACGGCGGCGTCGAGACTTTCGAGCACGGTGGTGAAGCGCTCGTGCGCGGCCGCGAGTTCCTCGCGCGCGCGTTTCGGCTCGGTGATGTCGGTCATCGACGACATCCAGCCGGTCTGGCGGCCCGAGCTGTCGATCAGCGGGGACACGTACAGCCGCGCGTGGAATAACGAACCGTCTTTGCGGCGCACCCGCAGTTCGAAACCCGAGGAGGGCGCCTTGCCGCGCAGCGTCATGTCGAGCTGGCGTTGCATTTCGGGGTAAGCGTCGCGTGGCCAGTAGGCGAACGGCGCGTGCTTGCCCACCAGATCGCTTTCATCCCAGCCGGTCATACGGCAAAACGCCGGATTGACGTGGGTAATGCGCCCATGCATATCGAGCACGCGCATGCCGATCAAAACCGAGTTTTCCATGGCGCGCCGGAAGAACGCTTCGGCGTATAGCGCCTGCTGCGCTTCGAAGCGTTGCCGGGTGTGTTTCCACAGGCTCCACAGACTCCACAACACGAAGCACGACAAGCCGGCCACCAGCCACACCAGCGTGTTGTTGGTGAAGTTGGTCATCTGCGGGAACGCGTAGACGCGCACCGAGACGCCCTGGCCCGGCGGGTCCAGCGGCAGGTCGTAGAACATGTCGCGCGGCAGGCGCGGGCGGGTCGACGTGGTGGTCAACTCGCGGTTGTTCACGTCGACGATCGAGATTTTGTATTTGGCCGACAACTCGGGCGGAATGTCGTGCTTCAGGATCCCTTCTATCGAGAACACGGCGGCAATCGTGCCGAGGAAGTCGCGCTCGCGGTACACCGGCGTCTGCAGCGTGATATAGCCGTTGTGGAGGTCGTCGTAAATGAGCGGGGAGTACACCTGGCGGCGCGTGTTGCGCGCCTCGGCGAACGCGGCCTTGACGGCCTCGTCCATTTGCGAGTCGTTCGGTTTGGCGAGCCGCTGGCCGAACACCGGCAGCGCGGTATTGGGCCAGCGCGGCAGCTGCTGGCTCGTGTACCAGTTCATGTAGAGGATCTCGGGATGCCCCTGCATGATGTCCGTGGTGGACACCTGAAACGAATGCGGATCGGCGTGGCCGGCGGCGAGATCGCGGGCGAGCGCCTGGATCTGTTCCTGCGCGCCCGTCATGGACAGGCGGATCTGCTGCTGCGCCCATGCGACGTTACGGTAGAGCGTGTCTTCCTGCTGCTGCTGTTCGCGCCGGTTCAGGCTCCACAGAATCAGGCTCATGACGACCAGAAAGACCAGGATCGACAGAAGCGGCGTGAGCAAATAGGAGTTCGACCACCATGGTCCATGGTGCCAGCGGGAGGACGGCGTCGAATCCGTCGGCGAACCGGCGGTGCGCGCCGAGCGTGCGAAAAGCCGTTCGGTCAACATGCGTGGCATTGTAGCGCAGCGTGTCACTAGCAAATGGCGCAAAAAAGCGCTGAAAGTGGCGTTAATCGGCGCAAACTAGCCGACGTATCCGTGGATCGGCAGTCAGATCAGGGTGCGCCGCAACAATTTTCCGCATTATGAGAAGTGATCTCGTAATTTGAAAATCTTGTTGCGCGGACGTCGGGACCCTCATTACAATCGGCCGAAAGCTGCCGCGGCCGTGCGTCGTCCGCGTCGTCTGTCCAAAGAGCGTTCCTCTACATTCAGGAGACGAGCATGTCCGCTGTACCCGACGAAGTCATGAAATATGTCGCCGCCGAGAAAGACGACGATCCCCAGGAAACCGGCGAATGGCTGGAAGCGCTGGATGGCGTGATTTCTGCTGTGGGCCCTGACCGCGCTCACTACCTCATCGAGAAACAGATCGAATTCGCCCGCGTGCACGGCGAACACCTGCCGTTCTCCGCCAACACCCCGTACATCAACACGATTCCCGTGTCGCGTCAGGCGCCGATCCCCGGCGACCAGGACCTCGAACACCGCATCCGCTCGTACACGCGCTGGAACGCCATCGCCATGGTGCTGCGCGCGGGCAAGGACACCAACGTCGGCGGCCACATCGCCTCGTTCGCGTCGGCCGCCACGCTGTATGACGTCGGCTACAACCACTTCTGGCACGCAGCCTCGGACAAGCATGGCGGCGACCTCGTGTTCGTACAAGGCCACTCGTCGCCGGGCGTCTACTCGCGCGCGTTCCTGCTCGGCCGTCTGACCGAAAACCAGCTCGACAACTTCCGTCAGGAAGTGGGCGGCGAGGGCATCTCGTCGTATCCGCACCCGTGGCTGATGCCGGACTTCTGGCAGTTCCCGACCGTCTCGATGGGCCTCGGCCCGATCATGGCGATCTATCAGGCCCGCTTCATGAAGTACATGCAGGCGCGCGGCATCACGAAGACCGAAGGCCGCAAGGTCTGGGCCTTCCTTGGCGACGGCGAAACGGATGAACCGGAATCGCTCGGCGCAATCGGCATGGCCGGCCGCGAACGTCTCGACAACCTGGTGTTCGTGATCAACTGTAACCTGCAGCGCCTCGACGGTCCGGTGCGCGGTAACGGCAAGATCATCCAGGAACTCGAAAGCGAATTCCGCGGCGCCGGCTGGAACGTCATCAAGGTGATCTGGGGCAGCCGCTGGGATGCGCTGTTCCAGCGCGACAAGTCGGGCGCGCTGATGCGCCGGATGATGGAAGTTGTGGACGGCGAGTACCAGACGTACAAGTCGGAATCGGGAGCATTCGTCCGCGAGCACTTCTTCAATACGCCGGAACTGAAGGCGCTGGTCGCCGACTGGTCCGACGAAGACGTGTGGAACCTGAATCGCGGCGGCCACGATCCGCATAAGATCTATGCAGCGTTCACCGAAGCCACGAATGCCAAGGGCCAGCCGACCGTCATCCTCGCCAAGACGATCAAGGGCTACGGCATGGGCGAAGCCGGCCAGGCGATGAACATCACCCACCAGCAAAAGAAGATGCAGGTGGAGCAACTGAAGAAGTTCCGCGACCAGTTCCGTCTGCCGATTGCCGACGAAGACCTCGTCAACGTGCCGTACCTCAAGTTCGAAGAAGGTTCGAAGGAACTCGAGTACATGCGCGCTCGCCGTCAGGACCTCGGTGGTTATCTGCCGGCGCGCCGTCAGAAGGCCGAGTCGTTGCCGGTGCCGGATCTGGCTGCATTCGAACCGCTGCTCAAGGGCACGGGCGAAGGCCGCGAGATCTCCACGACGATGGCGTTCGTGCGGATCCTGAACATCCTGCTGAAAGACAAGGTGCTCGGTAAGCGCGTCGTGCCGATTGTGCCGGACGAATCGCGCACCTTCGGTATGGAAGGCCTGTTCCGTCAGATCGGTATCTGGAATCAGGACGGCCAGAAGTACGTGCCGGAAGATTCCGACCAGTTGATGTTCTACCGCGAATCGGAAACCGGTCAGATCCTGCAGGAAGGCATCAACGAAGCCGGCGGCATGTCGGACTGGATCGCAGCCGCGACGTCGTACTCGACGCACGGCGAGATCATGATCCCGTTCTATATTTTCTACTCGATGTTCGGCTTCCAGCGCATCGGCGATCTGGCCTGGGCGGCGGGCGACATGCGTTCGCGCGGCTTCCTGCTGGGCGGCACCGCAGGCCGCACGACGCTGAACGGTGAAGGTCTGCAACACGAAGACGGCCACTCGCTGCTGTGGGCGGCTTCGGTGCCGAACTGCATCAGCTATGACCCGACCTTCGGTTACGAACTCGCGGTCATCATGCAAGACGGTCTGCGCCGCATGGTGCAGGACCAGGAAGACGTGTACTACTACGTCACGGTGATGAACGAAAACTACGAGCACCCGGCGATTCCGCAGGGCGATGCTGTGGCGGCCGACATCATCAAGGGCATGTACTCGTTCAGGAAGACCGAGGCCGACGGGAAGGCGCCGCGCGTGCAACTGATGGGCGCGGGCACGATCTTCAACGAAGTGATCGCCGCCGCCGACCTGCTGAAGAACGACTGGGGCGTGGCCGCCGATCTCTGGAGCGTGCCGAGCTTCACCGAACTCGCGCGCGAAGGCCACGAAGTGCAGCGCTGGAACCTGCTGCACCCGACCGAAGAGAAGAAGCTCTCGCACGTCGAGAAGCTCCTGAAGGACGCACAAGGTCCGGTGATCGCCTCGACCGACTACGTGCGTGCGCTGACCGAGCAGATCCGCGCGTTCGTGCCGCAGAAGTTTGTCGTGCTGGGCACGGACGGCTACGGCCGTTCGGACACGCGTGAAAAGCTGCGCCACTTCTTCGAAGTCGACCGCTACTGGGTCACGGTTGCCGCGTTGAATGCACTGGCAGATGAAGGCACGATCGAACGCAAGGTCGTTGCCGAGGCGCTCAAGAAGTACAACCTTGATCCCGCCAAACCCAACCCGATGACCGTCTAAGGCATCTTTCCCCGTGTGCCACGGCGTGCGCGCCTGCCCCTGATCGACAGGGGCAGGCTGCGTGCGCGGCCCAGGAGACACTAACAATGAGTCAAGCGATCGAAGTCAAGGTGCCGGACATCGGCGATTACAAGGACATCCCTGTGATCGAGGTGCTGGTGAAGGCGGGTGATACCGTCGAGAAAGAGCAGTCGCTCGTGACGCTGGAGTCCGACAAGGCGACCATGGACGTGCCGAGTTCGGCGGCCGGCGTCGTCAAGGAAGTGAAGGTCAAGGTTGGCGATAACGTGTCGGAAGGCTCGTTGATCGTCGTGCTGGATGGGGCAGCAGGCGGTGCCGCTGCTTCGCCGGCGCCTGCCGCCGCGCCAGCGCCCGCGCCGGCCGCGGCCCCGGCCCCGGCAGCAGCGCCTGCACCGGCTGCAAGCGGTGGCGGTCTGCAAGAAGTCAAGGTGCCGGATATCGGCGACTACAAAGACATTCCCGTGATCGAAGTCGCGGTGAAGGTCGGCGATCGCGTCGAGAAAGAGCAGTCGCTGGTGACGCTCGAATCCGACAAGGCGACCATGGACGTGCCGAGCTCGGCCGCCGGCGTCGTCAAGGAACTGAAGGTCAAGGTGGGCGATACCGTGTCGGAAGGCTCGGTGATCGTCGTGGTGGAAGCCGAGGGCGGTGCTGCTGCACCGGCTCCTGCCGCCGCGCCGAAGCAGGAGGCGCTGGAGAAGCCGTCGGATGCGCCGGCTGTACCGTCGCCCGCTCCGGCGTCGCCGTCGGCGCTTGCACAAGCGCCGCTGATTCCGGCCGGCGAGGGCGGGACACGGCATGCAAGCCATGCGTCGCCGTCCGTGCGCAAGTTCGCGCGCGAACTCGGCGTCGACGTGACGCAAGTGCAGGGCACGGGTCCGAAGGGCCGTATTACGCAAGCAGACGTGACCGCCTTCATCAAGGGCGTGATGACCGGCCAACGCGCGGCACCGGCGGGCGCTGCGCCGGCTGCGGCTGGTGGCGGCGAGTTGAACCTGCTGCCGTGGCCGAAGGTCGACTTCACCAAATTCGGTCCGGTCGTTCCGAAGCCGTTGTCGCGCATCAAGAAGATTTCGGGCGCGAACCTGCATCGCAACTGGGTCATGATTCCGCACGTCACGAACAACGACGAAGCGGACATCACCGACCTCGAAGCGCTGCGCGTGCAGTTGAACAAGGAAAACGAAAAGGCCGGCGTGAAGATCACGATGCTGGCGTTCGTGATCAAGGCTGTCGTATCCGCCCTGAAGCAGTTCCCGACGTTCAATGCCAGCCTCGACGGCGATAACCTCGTGTTCAAGCAGTACTTCCACATCGGGTTTGCCGCCGATACGCCGAATGGTCTGGTCGTACCGGTGATTCGCGATGCGGACAAGAAGGGGTTGATCGATATCGCGAAGGAAATGGCCGAGCTTTCCAAGGCTGCGCGGGATGGCAAGCTGAAGCCGGATCAGATGCAAGGCGGGTGCTTCTCGATTTCGTCATTGGGTGGGATTGGCGGCACGAACTTTACGCCGATCATCAATGCGCCTGAAGTCGCCATTCTCGGGTTGTCGCGTGGCTCGATGAAGCCGGTTTGGGATGGCAAGCAGTTTGTTCCGCGTCTGATCCTGCCGATGTCGTTGTCGTATGACCATCGCGTGATCGATGGCGCTGCGGCCGCGCGGTTCAATGCTTATCTGAGTTCGATTCTTGCCGATTTTCGGCGTGTGATTCTTTGATCTTTTGATGATTGCCTGTGGCGCGGGTTGCTTTCTTTCTTTGTTGTTAGTTGGTTATCCGCGCCTCTTCGTTGAACCTGCTTTCTTATCGGTCTATTAGTGTTGCCCCTGTGCGGGGCGGCGCCTACTTTTCTTTGTCTTCCAAAGAAAAGTAGGCAAAAGAAAGGCGCGTCCTTGGGCGGACGGCAAAGGCTGATTCTGTCCAGGGCGCTGCCAGTTTTTAGGCTGATTTTTTTCTGGTTCTTCCTTCATCAACGATCAATAAGAGAAGGGGACACTATGAGTCTCGTCGAAGTAAAAGTGCCGGATATCGGTGACTTCAAAGACGTCGATGTCGTCGAAGTCAATATCAAAGCGGGCGACGTCATCGAGAACGAGCAGGCGCTGATGACGCTCGAGTCCGATAAGGCTTCCATCGAAGTGCCGAGCGATACCGCCGGCACCGTCAAGGAAGTCCGCGTCAAAGCCGGCGATAAAGTCTCGCAAGGCACGGTCATCGCGCTGGTCGAAACGTCGGCGAGCGCAGCGCCGGCTAAAGAAGCCGAGAAAGCGCCCGCTCAAGCGGAAGCAAAACCGCAGGCGGCACCCGCACCCCAGGCGGCAGCGCCCGCTCCGCAAGCCGGTAGTTTCTCCGGCAGCGCGGACATCGAGTGCGACATGCTCGTGCTCGGTTCAGGCCCCGGCGGTTACTCGGCCGCGTTCCGCTCGGCCGACCTCGGCATGAAGACGGTGCTCGTCGAACGTTATGCAACGCTCGGCGGCGTCTGTCTGAACGTCGGTTGTATTCCGTCGAAGGCGCTGCTGCACACGGCGCTCGTCATCGACGAAGCCGAAGCGCTCGGCGCGCACGGCATCACGTTCGCCAAGCCGCAAATCGATCTCGACAAGCTGCGCGAGTTCAAGTCGAGCGTCGTCAAGAAGCTCACCGGCGGTCTCGCCGGCATGGCGAAGATGCGCAAGGTCGAAGTCGTGACGGGCACCGGCAGTTTCGTCGATCCGCATCACATGGAAGTGCAGACCGACGGCGGCAAGAAAGTCGTCAAGTTCAAGCAGGCGATCATCGCCGCGGGCTCGGAAGCAGTGAAGCTGCCGTTCGTTCCGGAAGATCCGCGTGTGGTCGACTCGACCGGCGCGCTCGAATTGCGCCAGATCCCGCAACGCATGCTGGTGATCGGCGGCGGCATCATCGGTCTCGAAATGGCCACGGTGTATGCGACGCTCGGCGCGCAGATCGACGTGGTCGAAATGCTCGACGGTCTGATGAACGGTGCGGATCGCGATCTGGTCAAGGTCTGGGAGAAGTACAACAGCAAGCGTTTTGCCAACGTCATGCTGAAGACCAAAACCACCGCAGCGCAAGCGAAAGACGATGGCATCTACGTGTCGTTCGAAGGCGAAAAGGCCCCGCCCGAAGCGCAACGCTATGACCTCGTGCTGGTCTCCGTCGGCCGTACGCCGAACGGCAAGCGGATCGGCGCGGACAAGGCCGGCGTCGCGGTAACGGATCGCGGCTTCATCGACGTCGACAAGCAGATGCGCACCAACGTGCCGCACATCTTCGCAATCGGCGATATCGTCGGTCAGCCGATGCTCGCGCACAAAGCCGTGCATGAAGCGCACGTCGCCGCTGAAGTCGCGCACGGCGAAAAGGCGTACTTCGACGCGCTGCAGATTCCGTCGGTCGCCTACACCGATCCGGAAGTGGCGTGGGCCGGCAAGACGGAAGACCAGTTGAAGGAGGAAGGCGTCAAGTACGGCAAGGCAGTGTTCCCGTGGGCCGCGTCAGGCCGCGCGATCGCCAACGGCCGCGACGAAGGCTTCACCAAACTGCTCTTCGACGAAGAAACGCATCGCGTGATCGGCGGCGGGATCGTCGGTCTGAATGCGGGCGACCTGATCAGCGAAATCTGTCTCGCGATCGAAATGGGTGCGGACGCAACGGATATCGGTAAGACGATTCACCCGCATCCGACGCTCGGCGAATCGATCGGTATGGCCGCCGAGTTGTACGAAGGCGTCTGCACCGACTTGCCGCCGCAGAAAAAGAAGTAACGCTGAAGCAAGAACCCGTCCGAATCTGGACGGGCAACGCTTGAGCGAACGCAATAAAAAACGGCGCATCCTGAAAAAGGATGCGCCGTTTTTATATTGTGGCAGTAGAGCAGAGCAGAACGTTTGCCGGCCAGGACGTAAAACACACATCAATCAAGCCGCGGGGAAAAAAAATCCCGGCCTTGCGCCGGGCAAACGATACGCTGTTCAACGTATCGGAGCGTTCGGCCGTGCAGCACCGCGTAAGGTCACGCGGCACTGCCCGGCGCTGCTGCTTTCGATACCGCCGGCCTCGCTCGCGCCAGGCCAACTCGTTGTTGAAACTTAAACCGTCTTCTTGGCCGAGCGCGATGCTTGCGCAGCGGCTTGCGAAGCTGCCTTCGATGCGGCCGTAGCAGCTGCATTGAAGTTGCTTTCGGCGATTTCGACAGCTTGCTTGGTCGCCTTGTGAACCGTTTCGTACGTGGTGTTGGCGGCGGTGATTGCCGACTTCATCACGGCGACAGCGGTTTCCGAGCCGGCCGGTGCATTCTTCGCAACGTTTTCGACGAGCGATTGAATCTTGCGGTTCTGCTCTTCGAATTGCGCTTCCGCGACGCGGGTGAATTCACCTTGCGTAGCCGAAACGATCTCGTACACGTGACGGCCATACGACAGCGCCTTTTCAGCTACCGGCTGCGCGAGGCTGGCTTGCAGCGCCAGCAGTTCCTGCGCGTCCTTCACCGACAGTGCACGTTGCGCATTTTCCTGGCTTTCCGCGAGCGTTGACTTCACGACTTGAAGGTTCAGCTCAACCAGCTTTTCGACGCCTTCAAATGCTTTGGTCGTCAGGCCGAACAACGTTTCAAAGTTGGCTTTCTGGGCTGCAGCGAATTGCTCAGGGGTCAGCAGAGTCATGGTTTACGCTCCTGGATTACGGTCTGTCTGTGCGGACCGCATTGGGTTGATGACGAGACGCATCAATTCGTCTCCTCCGGCGCCGCGATGTTTGTGCATCGCAACAATGGTTCCCATTTTAGGATGCTGACGGGGAATGTCAAGCGCTTTTTGTGCGTTGCACAATATTAAAAAACTGCTTATAAAACAGCAAGTTATGCGGAGAGCATGACACTCGTGTGACGCAGGTCAATTTAGCTGTCGCACTGCACTGGTGCGCAAAGAAATCGCATTTTTTACCGAAAAAGGGGCGGATTCTTGTCGCTGCTCATGGAGGGAGAGCGGGGCGCAGTGTCTTGTGTGGCTGACAAAAATCCACGCTGTTGCACATTCGATGTAAACCGGAAAGTGTCACGGAACGTTAATGCTCTATGCCGGTCGAATGCGCGTCGATTGGTCCTCAGCAGGTATTTAACAGCCTGCGGCGGATCCCCGGCGACGCCCGTTGCGCTGGCGCTTTGCGTGCCAGCGCACCAACCGTACTTCCCCTGATCAAGGTTGTCTCGAAATTGCCGTTATGCTGAAAGGGTCATGTCGATTCCGGCGCATCGCGGCAGCGGCGAGACCAGATACGCGGCGATCATTTTTTTCGATCGGTGCGCGGCACTTATTCGTGTTTTTGCGATCGGAGCTTACAAGCCGGTTTAAGGAGCTCGTATAAGTGCTTAATATTGCTAATTTTTTGTTGTTTTACTACACTTGCGGAAAACCTCTCGCCGCTCCCTAAAGAACACCAATGAAAACCGACATGTTTTCGTCGCTTAAAGTGATCCACGGCGCGGCCCGCAGCACCGCTCTGTCGGTGGCCGCCTCCATGGTCATCGCAGCGGCGTTCGCCACGCCTGTCACCGCTTTTGCCGCAACGCCCGCCGCAACTGCGAAATCCCCTAAACACGCGAAAGCGGCCAGGAAGCCGGCAGCGGCCACCGCCCAAGTGTCGAGCAAGTCGTCGAACGTCACCGCTGCCGCTGCTGGTGACGACGCGCCGCGCGCAAGCGTCAAGCGCAAACGCGTGACTTACTCGTCGAACGGACGCCACCATTCGGTGATGCGCCGCGTCGCGTACGAACCGCGTCAGCCGACCGTCGGCCAGGCCTTCGGTCTGCACGACACGCCCGACGCGCTGATGCTGCGCTCGAGCGTGGCTTACGTGATCGATCAGAACACCGGCGAGTCTCTCTTCGACAAGAACTCGCGCGCCGTGGTGCCGATCGCGTCGATCACCAAGCTGATGACGGCGATGGTGGTGCTCGACTCGAAAGAGTCGATGACCGACCAGATCGAAGTCACGGACGAAGACCGCGACTATGAAAAGAACACCGGCTCGCGTCTGTCGGTGGGTTCGGTGCTCTCGCGCGAAGACATGCTCCACATCGCGTTGATGGCGTCGGAAAACCGCGCGGCGGCGGCTTTGTCGCGTTATTTCCCGGGTGGCCGTCCGGCGTTCCTCGCGGCGATGAACGCCAAGGCCAAGCAGCTCGGCATGACCGACACGCACTTCGAAAACCCGACGGGCCTGACGAGCCAGAACGTGTCGAGCGCTCGCGACCTGGTGAAGATGGTCAACGCGGCGTATCAGTATCCGATGATCCGCAAGTTCTCGACCGACCACAGCTACGAGGTGTACACCGGCAAGCGTTCGCTGGCGTATAACAGCACCAATGCACTGGTGCGTAATCCGACGTGGGACATCGGCCTGCAAAAGACCGGTTTCATCAACGAAGCGGGCGAGTGCCTCGTCATGCAGACGACCATTCATGGCCGTCCGATGATCGTTGTGCTGCTCGACTCGTTCGGTAAGTACTCGCGCTTTGCGGACGCAACGCGTCTGCGCACGTGGCTCGATAACGGCGGCGACCAGCCGCGCATCACCAGCGCGGATGCCGGCGGCGCGGGCACCTGAAGCACTCGGCAGCCGGTTTTCGGACCGGCGCTCGAGGACACAATCAGGGAAACAAAAAAAGCCTCGCAGATGCGAGGCTTTTTTATTGATCGGAACGGCCGGCTTACGCGTGCTGCGAATGCGGCTGCTGTTGCGGTGCCGGCGGCCGATAACCGAGCGACTCGGAAATCATCAGCGCCGTCTGGCTGAGCTGCCCGAGCCACGAATCCTGCAAACGATCCGCCGGGGCGGACAGCGACAGGCCCGCAACCAGCTTGCCGGTGTCGTCGTAAATGCCTGCCGCGATGCAGCGCACGCCGAGTTCCAGTTCTTCGTTATCGCGCGCGCAGGCTTGCTGGCGCACATGCGACAGTTCGCGCTCCAGCTTGGTCAGATCGGTGATGCTGTTTTGCGTATGACCCGACAGCCCGGTGCGGGTGGCGTAGGCCCGCACGCGGGTCGATTCGTCGGCGGCGAGGAACAGCTTGCCCACCGAGGTCAGATGCAGCGGCGCCCGGCCACCGATAGCCCGCACCACCTGCATGCCGGAACGTTCGGAATAGGCGCGTTCTATATAGACGATCTCGTCGCCCTGGCGCACCGACAGATTGACCGTCTGACCAGTTTGACGATGAAGCTCGCGCATCGGCGTGAGCGCCGCGTCGCGCACGGAGAGCCGCGCCTTCACCAGGTTGCCCAGTTCGAGCAGGCGCATGCCGAGGCGGTAAGTGCCGGGGTCCGACCGGTCGACCAACCGGCACATCACCATGTCGTTCAGGATGCGGTGCGCGGTGGACGGATGCAGCTCCGTGCGGATCGCGAGTTCTTTCAGGCTGACCGGGTCGCTATGCGCAGCGAGTGCGTCGAGCAAGCGCATCATGCGTTCGATCACCTGGATCGAAGTTTTGGGATCCGGGTTCGTATCGCTCATAGGAGGAATCGGTTGACGCGTCAAACAGCAGAAAAACTGATTGTATCTCGTATCGTGAAAAAAGCGAACGCCGTTGGACGGCCTATCCAATTTGAGCGGCGTTCGTCTTATGCCCTCCGGCCGTTGGTATTGTGCGGTAAACAGCGGATAATCAGGGACGTTTTTCCGAAGGAGGGTTCATGCGAGTCGGATTGTTCGTCACCTGCCTGATCGACCTGATGCGTCCGGAGATCGGTTTTTCGGTCATCAAGCTGATCGAGGGCGCCGGTTTTGAGGTGGTGGTGCCGCCCGCGCAAACCTGTTGCGGGCAGCCCGCGTACAACTCGGGCGAACGGCGCATCGCGCGCGATCTGGCCGAAAAGACCCTGCGCGAATTTGAACAGTTCGACTATGTGGTCGTGCCGTCCGGCTCGTGCGGCGGCATGATTCGCGCGCACTACGGCGACCTGTTCGCCGACGACCCGGAGTTGATGAGCCGCTTCGGCCGGCTGCGGCCCAAGGTGTTCGAGTTGACCGACTTCCTCGTCAACGTCGCCAGGGTGCAATTGCAGCCGGGGGAGTTCGCGGGGCAGGTCACGTACCACGATTCCTGCTCGGGGCTGCGCGAACTCGGCGTCAAAACCCAACCGCGCGCGCTGCTTGCGCAGGTTGGCGTGGCGGTAACCGAAATGAAGGATTGCGAGCATTGCTGCGGCTTTGGCGGCACGTTCGCGGTCAAGTACGGCGACATCTCGACGGCGATCGTCGACGAAAAATGCGCGAATATCAGTGCGAGCGGCGCCGGCACGGTCGTGCTCGGCGACCTCGGCTGCATGCTCAACATCGAAGGCCGTTTGCGGCGCACCGGCGACACCGCCACGCGCGTGCTGCACATCGCCCAGGTGCTGGCCGGCGACGCCTGAAGGCGCTCGACGCATGCCGTTTCGCGCACTTCCACTTCATTTCGTGCATTTCATCTCGTGTACTTCATTTCGCGCACTTCTCGAATACGCACAAGGCCGCCATGCAAGTCCAATCGATGCAATTCAAGGCCCGTGCGGGTCAGAAACTCGCTGATCAACGCCTGCAGCAGAACCTCACCAAGCTGTCGACCAAATTCGTATCGGCCCGCGCCGCGGCCATTACCGCGATCGATTTTCCCGCCACCCGCGCGGCTTTGAAGGAGCGCCGCGATCGCGCACTGGACAACCTCGATGTCTGGCTCGAAACCTTCGAACGCGAAGCTGCCCGGCGTGGCGTTACGGTGCTGTTTGCCGAAACGACTCAGGAAGCGGCGCGTGTGGTCGGCGACATTGCGCGCCGGCACGATATAAAGAAGGTGATCAAGACCAAATCGATGGTCACCGAGGAAATGCGCCTGAACGAAGTGCTCGGGCAGATGGGCGTGCAGTCGATCGAAACCGATCTGGGTGAATACATTCTGCAAATCAACGGCAACGAGCCGCCGAGCCACATCATCGCGCCGGTCGTCCATAAAGATAAGGACGAGATCGCCGACCTGTTCGCGAAGACGCACGATCGGCCGCGTCTGACCGAGATCACCGACATGACTCGCGAAGCGCGCGAGATGCTGCGTCCGCACTTCATGACCGCGGACATGGGCGTGACGGGCGGCAACTTCGTGGTGGCGGAAACCGGCTCAGTGGTGCTGGTCACGAACGAAGGTAACGAGGGCATGTGTACGGTGATGCCGCGCGTGCATGTGGCGGTCACCGGCATCGAGAAAGTGCTACCTACGCTGGAGGATCTGGCCACTGCAATGCGTTTGCTGCCGCGCTCGGCAACCGGTCAGGCGACATCGAACTACTTTTCCGTGCTGACCGGGCCGCGCGGTCCGGGCGATCAGGACGGCCCCGAGCACATGTACGTGGTGCTGGTCGACGGCGGGCGTACTGGACTGATCGGCGGCGACTTCCAGGAGATGCTCCGCTGTATCCGTTGCGGCGCGTGTATGAACCACTGTCCGGTGTATCAGAAAGTGGGCGGCCACACGTACGGCTGGGTCTATCCGGGGCCAATGGGGTCGGTGTTGACGCCGAGTTATGTCGGACTCGACAAGGCGCTGGACCTGCCGCAGGCCGCGACCTTGTGCGGCGAGTGCAATAGTGTTTGCCCGGTGGGGATTCCGTTATCCGATCTGTTGCGCAAACTGCGCGAGAAGCAGGTGGAGCGGCGGTTACGGCCTTGGCAAGAGCGGGTGGGGTTGGCTGTCTGGGGCTTCCTCGCGTTGCATCCGGATGCGTATGCGCTCTTCACAAAGCTCGCCGTGCGCGTGCTGGAGCAGATGGGCAGGCGCAATCGTTTGATTTCGAAGTTGCCGCTGGCTGGCGCGGGCTGGACTAATACGCGCGATATGCCTGCGCCGGTGGGCCGCACGTTCCGTGAGCTTTATGCGGCGCAGCGCAGCCATCTCGGCTGAGTCAGCGGCTCCATTGCCGTGCGTGAGGCGAGTGGCGCGCGGCGTCACTGGAGTGTGAGGCATTGCGCTGTACTCCATTGCGATGCCCGTTCGGCAGTGGCGCCGCGGACTTGCGCTTGCGCGCCACGGCACCATGCGACGTGACGGATCAATGGTCCGTCATCCCCCCTGACTGACGGCCGGCAACGCCTCTCCTCACATCCGAGTTGCCACCGTTGCCGCGTCCACCGACGTTACCTGCTTGTTGCGGAGGCGGGCCGCTCGAGCCCGGGCGTGCCGCATTCGACCCGCCAGGTCCCCCGGGGCCTCCGGCAGCACCTTGCGGCGGAGGCCCGCCGCGCTGGCCGCCGCCATTCGGCTGACCATGCCAGCCACCGTTATCGCCATGGTTCCCGTGGTTGCCGTTATCCGGCCGATCCCGGTCCCAATGTCCCGGATAACCTCGATAGCCCGGACCCGGCCCATAGTAGCGGCCCGGGCCGTCGTAGTAGCCTGGACCCCAGTAGTTGCCATAGCCCATGTAGACATTGGTTTGCGGCACGACGGGCACCCCGTTGGCATAGCCGTCGTAACCGTCATAGCCGTTGCCATACATCGGCGTGCCGTCCGGATAGACGGCACAGCCGCCCAGCAAGGCAGCGACGGCGAGACCGACGAGTGTAGCAATGCGTTTCATTTTGTGGATCACTTGCGAAAGTGCATAACAATAAGACAGTTATTATCGCCAACCGTCGCGTCAGCTTTGTATGTGTTTGTAAGGATTTATTTTCTGTGCCATGCATGTAGAGATGCGCCGCGAAACAGTCAGTGAACTGTTTCTCTCCGCGCAACGCTGTATCTCGCGCCAGTGCGTTTTTTTCGATTGTTTTTTTCTATAGAATTTTGACTGGGCATAGCGGGTCACGAACTCATAAGCCCCTAATCGGAAGAAACGACATCATGAAAAAGACGATATCGGTGTACTGGCCATTCGCCATCGTTGTGCCGCTTGCCGCGGCAGCCTACCTGCACATTTGCGGCGACGCCGCCTCGCGCGCGCCGCAAGCCCCGCTCGCCGCGGATCAATTGACCGCTGAACTCGCACGCGCCGTCTCGTACGGGATGGTTGGCGACGTCGCGACGCTGCCGGCCAGACCCGCGCGTGTAGTTACGTCGCTCCCCGTCGAGCAAGCGTCGTAAGCGGGCAGGCGTTGCGTTATCAGGTACCGCGTACGCATCACAGCAGGCTGAGCCGGCGCTACGCAGCGCCCGGCGCGATCCGGCGCCGCTTTGTATAATCGCGGCACAGTTTCCTAACCTGTTACTCCGCGCGAGCGTCGCGCCAGAAAGCCCCTGATGAAGACCGTGTCGATTTGCTTTGTCTGCCTCGGGAACATCTGCCGTTCGCCGACCGCGGAAGGCGTGATGCGGCATCTGGCGGCTGAGGCGAATCTCGCGGAGCGCATTTTGATCGATTCCGCCGGTACGGGCGACTGGCATCTCGGGCAACCACCGGACGACCGCGCGCAGCGTGCCGCCGGCCAGCGCGGCTACGAATTGGCTGCCTTACGCGGGCGCCAGGTCGCCGCGGCTGATTTCGAGCGCTTCGATTTGCTGATCGCGATGGACGACAAAAACGTCGCCGCGCTCAGCCAGATCTGCCCGCCGGCACAGCGCGACAAAATCCGTCTGCTGATGGAATTTGTGCCGGAAACGGACAGCCGCTGGGGTGGCGCCCGCGAAGTCGTCGATCCGTATTTCGGCGGCCCGGAAGGCTTCGAGCAGGTGCTCGATCAATGCGAAGCAGCTTGCCGTGGTTTGATTGCAGCGCTCCGCCCCCAATTGGTGCCCTGAACGTGCACCGAGGCTTCGTTGGGCGTATCTAGTAATTAAGCAAATGACCCAAATTGCGATAGGGATACTTGACTAAATCGCTCATGTATTTATACTTGACCAAACTTGTCGAGAATTGCGGTTCCCACACCATATGAGACTCACCACGAAAGGCCGTTTCGCCGTCACGGCGATGATTGACCTGGCACTGCGCCAGGAGCAGGGCCCGGTGACGCTTGCGGGTATCAGCCAGCGCCAACATATCTCCCTGTCGTACCTCGAGCAGCTGTTTGGCAAGCTGCGCCGTCACGAAATCGTCGAGTCCGTGCGCGGACCGGGCGGTGGCTACAATCTGGCCCGCCGCGCTGAAGACGTGACGGTGGCCGACATCATCATCGCGGTCGACGAGCCGCTCGATGCCACCCAATGTGGCGGCAAGGGCTCGTGCGAGGGCACCAAACAGCATGACGGCCACTGCATGACGCACGAATTGTGGTCGACGCTGAACCAGAAAATGGTCGAGTACCTGGATTCGGTCTCCCTGAAGGATCTGGTCGATCAGCAGCGTTCGCGCGAAGGCGCCCCAGCGGTGTTGCGCGACCGGCGCAACGAGGCGCCGGCGGTCGAACCCGCACGCGTGGTGCCGAAAGGGCCTAATTCTGTTTTCAACATGGCCGGTTCGTAGGGCGCGGCGAGTCGCCTGCTTGCGAACTCGCCGCAGCCTGATCAGGAACCCAGAAGCCAGAGCACATGACGTCCCCGGAGCGATAGATGAACAACGACATTCCCCACCTGCCCATTTACATGGACTACAGCGCTACGACCCCGGTCGATCCGCGCGTGGTGGACAAAATGATTCCGTACTTGCGCGAGCAGTTCGGCAACCCCGCATCGCGTAGCCACTCGTATGGCTGGGACGCGGAGCGTGCGGTCGAAGAAGCGCGCGAGAATGTCGCTGCGCTGGTGAATGCCGATCCGCGCGAAATCATCTGGACCTCGGGTGCGACTGAATCGGACAACCTCGCGATCAAGGGTGCCGCGCACTTCTACAAGAGCAAGGGCAAGCACATCGTCACGGTGAAGACCGAGCACAAGGCCGTGCTCGACACCTGCCGCGAACTCGAGCGCGAAGGCTTCGAAGTCACCTATCTGGATGTGAAGGACGACGGCCTGATCGACCTCGACGTGTTCAAGGCCGCGCTGCGCCCCGACACGATCCTGGTCTCGGTGATGTCGGTGAACAACGAGATCGGCGTGATCCAGGACATTGAAGCGATCGGCGAAATCACCCGTGAAAAGGGCATCATTTTCCACGTCGACGCTGCGCAAGCCACCGGCAAGATCGAAATCGATCTGCAAAAGCTGAAGGTCGACCTGATGTCGTTCTCGGCGCACAAGACGTACGGTCCGAAGGGTATCGGCGCGCTGTACGTGCGCCGCAAGCCGCGTATCCGCATCGAGGCGCAGATGCACGGCGGCGGTCACGAGCGCGGCATGCGTTCGGGCACGCTGGCCCCGCACCAGATCGTCGGCATGGGCGAAGCGTTCCGTATCGCACGCGAAGAAATGGCGACGGAAAACGAACGCGTGCGCATGCTGCGCGACCGCCTGCTGCGCGGCCTGTCGGAAATGGAAGAAGTGTATGTGAACGGCGACATGGAAAAGCGTGTGCCGCACAACCTGAACATCAGCTTCAATTTCGTCGAAGGCGAATCGTTGATCATGGCGGTGAAGGACGTGGCGGTGTCGTCGGGTTCGGCTTGCACGTCGGCGTCGCTGGAGCCGTCGTATGTGCTGCGCGCATTGGGTCGTAACGACGAACTGGCGCACAGCTCGATCCGCTTCACGGTGGGCCGCTTCACGACCGAGCAGGATGTCGATTACGTGATCAACCTGCTGAAGACCAAGATTTCGAAGTTGCGCGACTTGTCGCCGCTGTGGGAAATGCACAAGGACGGCATCGATATTTCGACCATCCAGTGGGCAGCGCACTGACGCGCCAGTTTGTGAACGTCGAATTCATCGAATGCGGATTGAAACGAATCAAGGAGTGTAATCATGGCTTATAGCGACAAGGTTCTGGACCACTACGAAAACCCGCGCAACGTCGGTTCCTTCGCGAAGGACGACGATGCGGTCGGTACCGGCATGGTCGGCGCGCCGGCCTGCGGCGACGTAATGAAGCTGCAGATCCGCGTGGGCGCGGACGGTATCATTGAAGACGCGAAGTTCAAGACGTACGGGTGCGGTTCGGCCATCGCGTCGAGTTCGCTCGTTACCGAATGGGTGAAGGGCAAGACGCTCGACCAGGCCATGTCGATCAAGAACACGCAGATCGCCGAAGAACTGGCGCTGCCGCCGGTGAAGATCCACTGCTCGATCCTCGCGGAAGACGCGATCAAGGCAGCGGTCGCCGACTACAAGCAGCGCCACGGCGAAGCCGTCGTCGACGCTGACAAGCAGCACGCTTAAGCGCGCGGTCGGATGTAAATCGAAGCGGACGGCGCAGCGCAACAATGCATCGTCCGGCATGAGCGATATTTGAAGCAGGCAGGGTAGCAGCGCGGAAGTCATCACACCGGTGATAAGCACATGAGTGACGAACCCGCACTGCGCAATGAGAAACGCTATGGCAATTACGTTGACCGAAAAGGCAGCACAGCACGTCCAGAAGTATCTGACTCGTCGCGGCAAGGGTGTCGGGTTGCGGCTTGGCGTGCGCACGACCGGTTGCTCGGGTTTGGCCTACAAACTCGAGTACGTGGACGAACTTGCGCCCGAAGACGAAGTGTTCGAATGCAACGGCGTGAAAATCATCGTCGACCCGAAGAGCCTTGCCTATATCGACGGCACCGAACTCGACTTCGCACGTGAAGGGTTGAACGAAGGCTTCAAGTTCAACAACCCGAACGTGAAGGACGAGTGCGGTTGCGGCGAGTCGTTCCGCGTGTAAATCGGTTCACTTCCGCGTGCAGCGGAAAAAAGGCGGCGCGGGCCGCCTTTTTAGTTTCATCCGCGCTTATTTGACCTGCATTGATCTGCGCTTTTTGACGGCACTTCGGTGCGCTTCCTGAACGGACTCCTTTAATCCGATGGCCTCGCTGAACGACAGCCACTTCGACCTGTTCGATCTGCCCGCGCAATTCGCGCTCGACGCGTCCGCGCTCGACCACGCGTACCGCACGGTGCAGGCGCAAGTACATCCGGACCGCTTCGCGGCGGCCGGCGACGCGCAAAAACGCATTGCAATGCAATGGGCGACGCGCACCAACGAGGCGTATCAGACGCTGCGCGATCCGTTGAAGCGCGCAACCTATCTGCTGCACCTGCGCGGCATCGACGTCGGCGCGCACGACAATACGGCGATGGAGCCGGCGTTCCTGATGCAGCAGATGGAATGGCGCGAAGGCATTGAAGACGCGGCCGCGGCGAAGAACGTCGATGCGCTCGACACCTTGCTCACCGAGCTGCGCGACGAAGAGCGCATGCGTTTCGATAAGCTCGGCGCCTTGCTCGACAGCGGCGCGAATCAGGTGGCGGGCGAGGCGGTGCGGCAGTTGATGTTCATCGAGCGGGTGGCGTCGGAAATCGGCACGCAGATCGAGCGGCTCGAAAACTAGCACCGCGCGCAGTGCTATCGACGCACGACGACACACGAACGCAGCCGTAGCATTACCATCCAGCAACGCGAAATTTCAGGGCGGGGCCATGCGGCCCCGAGAAGATCCAGATGGCCTTACTGCAAATCTCCGAACCCGGCATGGCGCCGGCGCCTCATCAGCGGCGTCTCGCGGTCGGTATCGATCTCGGCACCACCAATTCCCTCGTCGCCGCCGTGCGCAGCGGCGTGCCCGACGTGCTGCCCGACGAGGACGGCCATGCGCTGCTGCCGTCGGTGGTGCATTACCTCGAAAAGGGCGGCCGCCGTATCGGCCGTGCCGCCAAGGCAGAAGCGGCGACCGACCCACGTAACACGATCGTGTCGGTCAAGCGCTTCATGGGCCGTGGCAAGGCGGAAGTCGAAGGCGCCGAAAACGCGCCATACGATTTCGTGGACGCGCCCGGCATGGTGCAGATACGTACCGTCGACGGCGTGAAGAGCCCGGTCGAAGTATCGGCGGAAATTCTCGCGACGCTGCGCCAGCGCGCCGAAGACACGCTAGGCGACGAACTGGTCGGCGCGGTCATCACGGTGCCCGCGTATTTCGACGAAGCGCAGCGCCAGGCGACCAAAGACGCGGCGCGGCTGGCCGGCCTGAACGTGCTGCGCCTGTTGAACGAGCCGACCGCAGCGGCGATCGCCTACGGTCTCGATAACGGTTCCGAAGGTCTGTACGCGGTGTACGACCTCGGCGGCGGCACCTTCGATCTGTCGATTCTCAAGCTCACCAAGGGTGTGTTCGAAGTGCTCGCGGCCGGCGGCGATTCCGCGCTCGGCGGCGACGATTTCGACCACGCGCTGTATCGGCATGTGCTCGAACAAGCCGGCATCGCGCCGCAGACGCTGGCACCGGAGGATGTGCGCCTGCTGCTGGACAGCGTACGCGTGACCAAGGAAGCCTTGTCGGACGCGCCGAGTGCTGCTCTGCAAGCAACACTCTCGAACGGCACCGCGATCGATCTGACGATCGACGAAGCCACTTTCGAAGCGATCACCCAGGCGCTCGTTCAACGCACGCTCGGTCCGACGAAGAAAGCACTGCGCGACGCCAAGGTCGCCACGAAGGACATCAAAGGCGTGGTGCTGGTCGGCGGCGCGACGCGCATGCCGGTGATCCGCCGCGAGGTCGAGTCGTTCTTCGGTCAGCCGCCGCTCACCAATCTGGATCCGGATCAGGTCGTCGCGCTCGGCGCGGCGATCCAGGCCGATCTGCTCGCGGGCAATCGCGGCGCCGACGGCGACGAGTGGCTGTTGCTCGACGTGATTCCGCTGTCGCTCGGCGTCGAAACGATGGGCGGCCTGACCGAGAAAATCATCCCGCGCAATTCGACGATTCCGGTCGCGCGCGCGCAGGATTTCACGACCTTCAAGGACGGCCAGACGGCGATGGCGATCCACGTCGTGCAAGGCGAGCGCGAGCTCGTCAGCGATTGCCGCTCGCTCGCGCGTTTCGAGCTGCGCGGTATCCCGCCAATGGCCGCCGGCGCCGCGCGGATTCGCGTCACCTATCAGGTCGACGCGGACGGTTTGCTGTCCGTGTTCGCGCGTGAGCAGGGTTCGGGCGTCGAGGCGTCGGTGGTGGTCAAGCCGTCGTACGGTCTCGCCGACGACGACATCGCCAGGATGCTCGAAGACAGCTTCTCGACCGCCGAAGTCGACATGCGCGCCCGTGCGCTGCGCGAGGCGCAAGTCGAAGCGCGGCGCCTCGTCGAAGCGACCGATGCCGCGCTCGCTGCTGACGCCGAATTGCTCGACGACAGCGAACGCGCCGAACTCGACGCGCTGCTCGCCGCGTTGCGCAACATCGCGTCAAGCGACGACGCCGACGCGATCGAAGCCGCGACCAGAACGCTCGCCGAAGGCACCGACGAATTCGCCGCACGCCGCATGAACAAGGGCATTCGCCGCGCGCTGGCCGGCCGCAAGCTCGACGAGATCTGAGCCTTGCGGTAACGGCATGCGAGCCGGTACGCCCGCAGCCGGTACGCCCGCAGCCGGTCGCCCGCAGCCGGTCGCCCGCAACAAACGAAAACGCGCCGCGCGTCTTAAAAACGGCACGCGGCGTTAGTAAAATGGTACGGAGCCGGACTGCGGCAACTGTGCCTCAGACCCAAACGGAAAATGTATGCCTCAAATCGTTGTGCTGCCTCACGTCGAACTGTGCCCGGAAGGCGCGGTGTTCGATGCTGTGCCCGGCAAGAGCATCTGCGACAGTCTGCTCGATCACGGCATCGAAATCGAGCACGCGTGCGAGAAGTCCTGCGCGTGCACGACCTGCCACGTGATCGTGCGTGAGGGTTTCGCCGCCTTGACGCCGTCCGAGGAAGACGAGGACGATCTGCTGGACAAAGCGTGGGGGCTCGAACCGGCCTCGCGTTTGTCGTGCCAGGCGATCGTGCCGGCGGAACAGGATCTGGTCGTCGAAATCCCGCGTTACTCGATCAATCACGCGAAGGAAAACCACTAACAGGAGGATGCAGCCATGAAGTGGACCGATACGCAAGACATCGCGATGGCCCTGACTGACAAGCACCAGGACATCGATCCGCAGCAGGTGCGCTTCACTGATTTGCACCGCTGGGTTACCGAGCTGGAAGGTTTCGACGACGACCCCAACCGGTCGAACGAGAAGATTCTCGAGGCGATTCAGGCTGCATGGATCGAAGATGCGGATTATTGAGTGTTGCACCCGTGGCGCGTGATCGTTTCCGCTGCCGCAAAGAAAAAGGCGATTCCATTGGAATCGCCTTTTTTAACGCCCGGAGAATCTTCAGGCTGGCATCGGTCAGCTTGCCACCAGCGTGCCGTTTTCGACCCGCACGCGCTGACCTTGCTGGAACGGCGGCGCTTCATGGTACGTGAAGTAGCGCATCTTGCCGTTTTCCATGCGCACGCGCACCGAATACGACGTGGTGCTGCGCAGATGTTTTTCGACCGAGTTGCCGGCGAGACCACCGCCGAGCGCGCCGAGAATCGTCATTGCGGTACGGCCGCCGCCGCTGCCGAACTGATTGCCGACCACGCCGCCGGCCACTGCCCCGCCGACCGCGCCGATGCCGGTGCCATGACCTTGCTGCTTCACCGCCGAGATGCCGACTACCGTGCCGCAAGTCGAACAGTAAGCCGGTTGTGAAGGTTGCTGCTGCGCGTATTGCGGCGCCGGCTGGGCTTGTTGCTGCTGGGCGTACTGGGGCTGTTGCTCAGGCACCGGGGCAGGCTGGCGTTGGACCGGTTGCTGAGCCTGTTGTTGGGCGGCGGCCTGCTGCGCTTGCTGTTGAGCCTGTTGCTGCTGTGCTTGTTGCGCGGCCTGCTGCGCCGCCAGATTCGCCGGCGCGGCCGAATCGACCACCGCCGGTTGCGTGGTCACCTGCGCGGCCTGGGTCTGATCGGTTTGCGCGCCGTTGCTCGACGCCTTCGGGAACAGGCCTGTGATGGCCGCCGTCGCGGCAAGGCTGGCGATGATGACGGCACCCGCAGCGGTCGCCACCAGCGGGTGAAGACGACGTTGTTGCGCGGGTTTGGTGGGTTTGGTATCTGGATTGTCCATGCTGGCCTCCGTCTTAAGCAGAGTCGACTGTTATTGAGACACAGTGTCGGTCAAATCGATCCCCGGAGGGTTTCAGTTTGTAACCACTTCTGGGCAATCATCTCGCAGAAGAGGTGTTCAAGGCTTGATATACCGGTGAGACCCTCGGTTCGCGCCGCGCTCGGCAGAGGCGGGCAGGGCAGCCAATAACCCTGATGCGCACCTTTTACCGATTGTTACAAATTGTCAGCTAGCCGCTCATCTGCTTTCTCGGCTCGAAAACAAAAAAACGCCCGGCATCGAGCCGGGCGTTTTGTCTGAGCGCTAACGCAGCGAACCAGTCAGTCTTCGCGGCGCAGATGCGGGAACAGAATCACATCGCGGATGCTCGGGCTGTCGGTCAGCATCATCACCAGACGGTCGATGCCGATTCCGCAACCGCCCGCCGGCGGCATGCCGTATTCCAAAGCGCGGATGTAGTCGGCATCGTAGAACATTGCTTCTTCGTCGCCGGCGTCTTTCTGGTCGACCTGTTTCTTGAAGCGCGCGGCCTGGTCTTCCGGATCGTTCAGTTCCGAGAAACCGTTGGCGATTTCGCGGCCTGTAATGAACAGCTCGAAACGCTCGGTGATCCCGTCGAACTTATCCGACGCGCGGGCGAGCGGCGACACTTCGATCGGGTAGTCGATGATGAAAGTCGGCTCCCACAACTGCGACTCGGCGGTTTCTTCGAACAGCGCGAGCTGCAAGGCGCCGACGCCCGCGTTCAGGAACTGCGGCTGCGACGCATCGACGCCGAACTTCTTCAATTCCGTGCGGAGAAATGCATCGTCGCCGAGTTGTGAGTCTGTGTACTGCGGCGCGTACTTCTGGATTGCCTGGCTGATCGTCAAGCGATGGAAGGGCTTGGCCAGATCCAGTTCACGGCCCTGGTAGCTGATCGTCGCACTGCCGAGCGCATCGACCGCCGCCTGGCGGATCAACTGTTCGGTGAAGTCCATGATCCACTTGTAATCGGTGTACGCCGCGTAGAACTCGATCATTGTGAATTCCGGATTGTGGCGCACCGACACGCCCTCATTGCGGAAATTCCGGTTGATCTCGAACACGCGCTCGAAGCCGCCGACTACCAGCCGCTTCAGATATAGTTCCGGCGCGATCCGCAGGAACATTCGCATATCGAGCGCGTTGTGGTGCGTGGTGAACGGCTTGGCCGCGGCGCCGCCCGGGATCGGGTGCAGCATCGGCGTTTCGACTTCCATGAAGTCCGCGTCCGCCATGAACTTGCGGATCGACGCGATCGCCTTGGTGCGCGCGACGAAAGTCTTGCGCGTTTCCGGCGTGACGATCAGATCGACATAACGCTGGCGATACTTCATTTCCTGATCGGACAGACCATGGAACTTGTCCGGCAGCGGACGCAGCGACTTCGACAGCAAACGTAGTTCGGTACAGCGCACCGACAGCTCGCCCTTGTTGGTGCGGAACAGCACGCCGCGCGCCGCGACGATGTCGCCCATGTCCCACTTCTTGAACGCGTCGTACGTGGCCTGGCCGACGTCGGCCGGCGTGATGAAGAACTGGATCTGACCCGAGCCGTCGCGCACGGTCGCGAAGCTCGCTTTGCCCATCACGCGCTTGAGCATCATGCGGCCGGCGATCGCGACTTCGAGCGGAGCGGCTTCGAGCGCTTCCTTGTCGGTTTGCTCGTATTGCGCCTGCAGATCTTCGGCGTGGTGCGTGGGGCGGAAATCGTTCGGATAGGCGATGCCTTGCTCACGCAGCTCGCGCAGCTTTTCGCGGCGCTCGGCGATGATCTTGTTGTCGTCCACCTCGGGCACGACATTCGGCTGGATCTGTTCGGTCATGATGGTTTGGTATTCGGTGGTCCGTATGCGGTGGGCCGCATGCGGATGGCCTGCGAGTAGGTCAACCACAGGCGCTATAACAAAGATGCAAAGATGCGACGCGGCGATGCCATGCATGCCGCACCGGCCGCGCTTAGACGCCCTGTTTCAGGCTGGCGCTGATGAACGGATCGAGGTCGCCGTCGAGCACGCTCTTGGTATTGCTGATTTCGACATTCGTGCGCAGATCCTTGATCCGGCTGTTGTCCAGCACGTACGAGCGGATCTGATGACCCCAGCCCACATCGGTCTTGCCGGCTTCGAGCTTGTCCTGCTCGGCCTGACGTTTGCGGATTTCCGCTTCGTACAGGCGCGACTTCAGCATGGCCATGGCTTCGGCACGGTTACGGTGCTGCGAGCGGTCGTTCTGGCACTGCACGACGATGCCCGACGGCATGTGCGTGATCCGCACCGCGGAGTCGGTCTTGTTGATGTGCTGACCGCCCGCGCCGGACGCGCGGTACGTGTCGATGCGCAGATCGGCCGGATTGATGTCGACTTCGATCGAATCGTCGATTTCCGGATACACGAACACCGACGAAAACGACGTATGACGGCCGCCCGACGAATCGAACGGCGACTTGCGCACGAGGCGGTGCACGCCGGTTTCGGTGCGCAGGAACCCGTAGGCGTATTCGCCCTCGATCTTGATCGTCGCGTTCTTGATGCCGGCGACGTCGCCTTCGGTCTGTTCCAGCACCTCGGTCTTGAAGCCTTTGCGTTCGCAGTAGCGCAGGTACTGGCGCAGCAGCATCGAGGCCCAGTCGCACGCTTCGGTGCCGCCGGCGCCGGCTTGAATGTCGAGGAAGGCGTTGTTCGGGTCGGCCGGGTTCGCGAACATCCGGCGGAATTCCATGTCGGCGACGCGCTGTTCGAGGCCTTGTGCATCCGCTTCGCAGGCGAGGAGCGTGTCCTCGTCGTCTTCTTCGCGGGCCATTTCGAACAGGTCCTGCGCGTCGCGCAGGTCGTTATCGAGTGCCGTAAGTTTGCCGACGACGTCGTCGAGCAGCTTTTTTTCCCGGCCGAGGGCCTGAGCGTGCTTCGAGTCGTTCCAGACGTCCGGGTCTTCGAGTTCCCGGTTGACTTCGATTAGACGCAGTGCTTTGTCGTCGTAGTCAAAGATACCCCCGTAGGTCGGCCGCGCGCGTGCGCAGGTCCGCCAGAGAGGCTTCGATCGCGTTGAGACGTTCCGCTTCCATGTCGATCTTTTATAGCTTCGTAAAAAGGGGAAATTATAGCCGATCGGCGCGCCGCGCCGGCGGCTTGTGAGCGATCCGGCGCGTGTTTGGGATTGATTTTGCGGTGATTTTCGACGCTTTGGGGCGTCCGGGGCGGCTGACTGGAGTGGTGTGCGTTGGGCCTCCAGTTCGTCCCCGGTTCTCTGCTAGCTCGCCGCGTGTTCGACGATCAATTGCACCCGCGACACACCGTTCCACGTGTCGCTCGCGAGCCGGTAAGCGACGGTGGTGCGTGCGGGCAGCGTGTCGGTATGGTTGAACCAGATCGCGTTGAAGCGCTGCCGGCCGCGCACCAGTTGCAGCTTCAGATGCTTGTCCTTGACCAGCGCCTGCGACGCGATATCGAATTCGCCGGAAAATACCGGCGCCGGGAAGCCCTGACCCCAGACGGCGGCGTCGAGCATTTCGACGAATTGCGGCGTGAAGTAGGCGTCTTCGAGTTCGCCGTCCGTTTCGACGGTGCGCGCGAGTGCGTCGTCGGAAAGCCATTCGCGGCCAACCGCTTCGAACGCGGCGGTAAAGCGCGGCACGTCGGCGGCGGCGATGGTGAGGCCCGCCGCCATCGCGTGGCCGCCGAATTTGACGATCATCCCCGGCTCGCGTTTGGAAATCAGGTCGAGCGCGTCGCGCAGATGGAAGCCCGCGATCGAGCGGCCCGAGCCTTTGACCAGCTGGCCGCTGTCGTCGGCGAGCGCGAAGGTGAACGACGGCCGGTGGAATTTTTCCTTCAGCCGTCCGGCGACGATGCCGATCACGCCCTGGTGCCAGCCCGGATTGAACAGCGTGATGGTGGTCGCGCCGTCGGGATCGATCGCCGAGAGGTCCTCGAGCGCCTGCTGCTGCATGCCGGCTTCGATCTCGCGGCGCTCGCGGTTCATCGTGTCGAGTTGCTGCGCGAGTTCCCACGCGCGGCCGATGTCGTCGGTGGTCAGGCATTCGATGCCGAGCGACATGTCCGACAGGCGCCCCGCTGCATTCAGCCGCGGGCCGAGCGCAAAGCCGAGGTCGAAACCCGACGCGCTGCGTGCGTCGCGCGCCGCGGCGCGAAAGAGGGCGCCGATGCCCGGCTGCATCTTGCCTTTGCGAATCCGCTGCAAGCCTTGCGCAACCAGCACGCGATTGTTGCCGTCGAGCCTGACCACGTCGGCGACCGTGCCGAGCGCGACCAGATCGAGCAGGCCGTCGAGGCGCGGTTCGGGACATGCGTCGTTGAAGGCGCCGCGGCGGCGCAATTCCACGCGCAACGCCAGCAGTACATAAAACATCACACCGACGCCCGCGATGCATTTGCTCGGAAACGTGCAGCCCGGCTGATTCGGATTGACGATCGCGCGGGCGGCGGGGAGCGCGTCGCCGGGCAAGTGGTGATCGGTCACCAGCACGTCGATGCCGAGCGCGTTGGCTGCTTCCACACCGTCGACGCTTGCGATGCCGTTATCCACGGTGATCAGCAGTTCCGGCTTGCCGGACGCACTGCGCGCGGCCAGCGCGACGATCTCGGGTGTCAGACCATAGCCGTACTCGAAGCGGTTCGGCACGAGGTACTCGATCTGTGCGCCGAACATCCGCAGGCCGCGCACCGCGACCGCGCAGGCGGTGGCGCCGTCGCAGTCGTAGTCGGCCACGACCAGCATGCGGCGGCTGCCCTGAATCGCATCGGCGAGCAGCGCGGCGGCGTCTTCGCAGCCTTTGAGCCCGGCGGGCGGCACGAGCCGGGCGAGGCCGGTTTCGATTTCATCGGGCATGCACACGCCGCGCGATGCGTACAGACGCGCGAGTACCGGATGCAGGCCGTGGCGGGTGAGGACTTCGGCGTCGACCGGAGAACAGGCGCGCGTAACGATTCGAGTCATTCGGAAAGGCCGTTGAGCAGGCAGTAAATCATTCGATGAAAAGCGAGGCGAGCACGCGCCGCCGCCAGAATTTACGCAGGTCGCCGCGCGTGACCGACAGCGTCACCGAGCCGGTGTCGCCGCACAGCGTCAGGCCGAGTTCGCCGAGCTGACCCGCTTGCAACGCTTCCAGTGCCGGTTCGAACCAGTCCGTTTGCAGCGCGGCGAAGGCGTCGTTCCAGCGCGCCCAGTCCTGCTCGATGTAGGGTGCGGAGAACGGATCGAGTTCGACCAGCGTGGCGCCGTTGGCGCTGCCACTCGCATGTGCGTTGGCTTTGGTGCTTGTGCCGCCGGACGCAGCAGGCAGTGCCCCGAACGATGCCGGCGGTGCGCCGGTCTCGACGCCGGCAGTCAGCGCGAGGCCGCGTGTGGCCGCCGCGTCGGAGAACACCCGGGCGAACGGGCTCGTCACTGGTTGCGCCGCGCCCTGGGCGTGAAACCAGATCGAGTTGACGGCCGGCAAGCCGCGCGCCTCACGTGCTTCGTTGACCGGATGCTCGAACCACGCCATTTGCACTTCGTTTTGCAGCTTCATCCATGCGCGCGAACGCTCGCCGGAATGCGCCTCGTGCGGCAGCCAGATTTCGATGTTGCGACCGCTCGCACGCAGCGGCGAGGCGCCCGCCAGCGCGCCGAAGCCTTCGCCCGACAAGTACCAGCGCACGGGCCTGGGTGCTTCGATGCGCACGCCGAGTTCCTCGATCAACGGCCGGGCGACCGCCAGCAGCGCCGTGGCCTCGTCGTCCGATAATTCCAGCGAGGCCGGATCGATCAGCACCAGATGGTCATGCGCGATGCGCACATGCACCGGCTGCACGCAGGCCCACGTCGCGTTGCCGGGTTCGCCGCCGTCCGCGCGCAGCATGTACGGAGCGAGCGGAGCTTCGTCGGCCGCCGCCGCGCCGCTCGGCAGCGTGCCGAACTGGCGCGCCACCCAGCGTTCGTGCGGCAGCGTGCGCTGAAAATCCTCGCCGACCACCCGTTCGACCAGCGTCGCGCGGGCGATCAGCCGGTCGAGGGCGGGACTCTGGATATCGTGCAGTGCGGTGGAGGCGTCGGCTGCGGCGGGCAGCGCGAAGGGCAGAAGAAGATGAAGACGGTTGGCGTGCATGATGCTGCGCATTGTAGGGCAAAGCGTGCGAGTATTCCGGCCATACCGACGGATTCCGGGCACCGCACCCAGACCCGCCGATGGCAGCAGGAGCCCCGCACGGAAGGCGTTTGCGCGAGTCCGCGGCATTGTATGGCAAACTTCGCGCTTGATTGACGGCGCCAGCGCCTGGTGGGGCGGCTGCATCGGTGGCGCGGGCTTTGCAGAGGGCGCCGGAACCTCATGCCGGAACCATCTGCGCTGCCGCGACACCAACGATCACGACGTTCGGGCCGCATGACCGGTGCCGCTTACGCGGCTAGCCGCTTTCATGTGCAGCACGAAGCCGAAGAACGCAGAAAAGGATTCGCTTGAAATTTCCCTACGAATGGCAGATAGGCTGGCGCTACACCCGCGCCGGCAAACGCACGACCGGCAACGGCTTCATTTCGTTCATCGCGCTGGTGTCGATGTCGGGCATCGCGCTCGGCGTCGCAGCGTTGATCGTCGTGTTGTCGGTGATGAACGGCTTTCAGAAAGAGGTGCGTGACCGGATGCTGTCGGTGCTGGCGCACGTCGAAGTGTTTTCGCCGACCGGTTCGATGCCCAACTGGCAATTGACGGCCCAGGAAGCCCGCCAGAACAAGGAAGTGATCGGTGCCGCGCCGTATGTCGAAGCGCAGGCGCTGCTCACGCGCCAGGACGCCGTGAGCGGCGTGGCGCTGCGCGGGGTCGAGCCGACGCTCGAGCCGCAGGTGTCCGATATCGGTCGCGAAATGAAGGGCGGCAAGCTGGCCGACCTCGTGCCGGGCGAATTCGGCATCGTGCTCGGCGCGGACCTCGCCTCCAACCTCGGCGTAACGGTCAGCGACAAGATCACGCTGGTCGCGCCCGAGGGCACCATCACGCCGGCCGGCATGCTGCCGCGGCTGAAGCAGTTCACCGTGGTGGGCATCTTCGAGTCGGGGCACTACGAGTACGACAGCACGCTCGCGCTGATCAACATCAAGGACGCGCAGGCGCTGTTCCGGCTGCCCGCGCCGACCGGCGTGCGCTTGCGTCTGACGGACATGCAGCGGGCGCCGGAGGTCGCGCAGCAACTGGCGCATAGCTTGTCCGGCGATTTGTACATCCGCGACTGGACCCAGCAGAACAAGACCTGGTTCTCGGCGGTGCAGATCGAAAAACGCATGATGTTCATCATCCTGACGCTGATCATTGCGGTGGCGGCGTTCAATCTGGTGTCGTCGCTGGTGATGACGGTGACCAACAAGCAGGCCGATATCGCGATTCTGCGCACGCTTGGCGCGCAGCCCGGCTCGATCATGAAGATCTTCGTCGTGCAGGGCGTGACGATCGGCTTTATCGGCACGGCGACCGGCGTCGCGCTTGGTTGCCTGATCGCGTGGAGCATTCCGTGGCTCGTGCCGATGATCGAGCATCTGCTCGGTGTGCAGTTCCTGCCGCCATCGGTGTATTTCATCAGCGAACTGCCGTCCGAACTGATCCCCGCGGATGTCGCGCGAATCGGCGTCATCGCGTTCGCGCTGTCGGCGCTCGCGACGCTGTATCCGAGCTGGCGCGGTTCGAAGGTCCGTCCTGCGGAGGCATTGCGCTATGAATGACCGTTCCGCTACCTTGAATATGCCCAACGAGACGACGCTGCATCCCTACGTGCTGGAAGCGACCGGCATTTCGAAGTCGTTCGTGCAGGGCGGCCTCAATGTGCAGGTGCTCAACAACACGCAACTGAGCGTGCGGCGCGGCGAAAAGCTGGCGATCGTCGGCGCGTCGGGTTCCGGCAAGAGCACGCTGCTGCACGTGCTCGGCGGCCTCGACGATCCGAGCGCGGGCCAGGTATCCGTGATGGGCAAACCCTTTACGAAGCTCTCCGAACGCGAGCGCAACGATTTGCGCAATCGCGCGCTCGGTTTCGTGTATCAGTTCCACCATCTGCTGCCGGAGTTTTCCGCGCTCGACAACGTCGCGATGCCGCTGCGGATTCGCCGCCTGACGACCGAGGCCGCGCGGCGCCAGGCGCTCGAGGTGCTGGAGCGCGTCGGCATGGGGCATCGGGCGAAGCATCGTCCCGGTGAGTTGTCGGGCGGCGAACGTCAGCGTGTGGCGATCGCCCGGGCACTCGTCACCAAACCGGCTTGCGTGCTGGCCGATGAACCGACCGGCAACCTCGACGGCGGCACCGCCGACACCGTGTTCAACCTGATGCTCGAACTGTCGCAAACGCTCGAAACCAGCTTCGTGATCGTCACGCACGATCCGGAACTGGCCGGCCGCTGCGACCGCATCATGCGGTTGCGCGACGGCGTGCTTCACGAAGAGCCGCCGGTGCCGGTGTAATCGCCGCGCGAAACGCAAACGGCACCCCACGCGAAACCCTGCCGCTAACGAGGCGCGCCATGTGGATCGACACGCACTGCCATCTCGACGCTGCGGACTTCGACGCCGACCGCGACGCGGTCGCGGCGGCGGCGCGTCGCGCGGGCGTGGGGCGCATTGTGATTCCCGCGATCGGCCGTGAGAACTTCGCGACGGTGCGAGAACTGGCGCACCGGACCGACGGCGGTGCGTATGCGCTAGGCATCCATCCGCTCTACACGCCGGGCGCGCAGGAGAGCGATCTTGACCTGCTGCGCATGGAGATCGAGGCGAGCCTCGATGATCCGCTGTTCGTCGGCATCGGTGAGATCGGGCTCGATTACTTCGTGCAAGGTCTCGACGATAGGCGTCAGCAGTTCTTCTATAACGGTCAGCTGCAACTCGCTCGCGAATTCGATCTGCCGGTGATTTGCCACGTGCGCAAATCGCAGGATCAGGTGATCAAGGGGCTGCGCCGGCATCAGATTCATCGTGGCATCGCGCACGCATTCAACGGCAGCTTTCAGCAGGCTCAGGCGTATATCGATCAGGGCATGCATCTGGGCTTCGGCGGTAATCTGACCTTCGAACGGGCGCGGCAAATCAGGCGCCTCGCCGAGCAATTGCCGTTCGACGCACTGGTCGTCGAAACCGACGCGCCGGATATCGCGCCTTCCTGGATATACCGGCAGCGCAACACGCCGGATCAGATTCCGGCGATCGGCGCGGGCCTCGCACAACTGCGCGGCATCGCCGCGGACGAAGCCGCCCTAGGCACAACGGCTAACGCGCTCGCCGCGCTGCCGCGGCTCGCTCTTTCCTCTGCATAATCAGGCTTGATGGTTCAAGTGGTTCGCGCTGGGCGGAACACGCGCCCGGCGGGCTTGCGGTTGCCTGCGCGGTGAGCGTTGTGTCGTCCGGCGCCGGTCGGGCGGAGGGCGAATGCGGGCATGGTGGTGCGGATTTGCGTTGGGTGTGATCGGCTTGCAGCAGCAGGCGGCACTGCCGGGTTGGGGCGGCTGGAGCGCGTTGATTCTGGTCGCATGCATGGCGGGCGGTGCAGCGGTATGGGCGTGGTGCGGTGCTCGTTCCGTGACGGCGGGCGGCGGCTCGATTCCGGCTTCGCTCGATCGTCGGGTCTGGTTCAGCGCGACTTTCAGCGCGCAGACGCACTCACGGATCGGCTGGAGCGCGGTGTGGATTGCGGCCATGTGCGCGGGTTTCGGCTACGCGGCCTGGCGCGCGGAAGTGCGGCTCGCCGTGAGCTTGCCGAACGCTTGGGAGGGGCGCGATATCGACGTCGTCGGCAGCATCAAGGGTCTGCCGGCGCGCGACGATAGGGGCGCGCGTTTTCTGTTCGAGGTCGAGTCGGCCGACGCGCCGATAGCCGCCTTTCCGCGTGTGATTCGACTGTCGTGGATCGCCCGGAATGCGCCGGCGCCGGTGTTGGAGCCCGGCGCTCGCTGGCGTTTGACGGTGCGGCTCAAGCGGCCGCACGGCAATGCGAACTTCGGCGTCCGCGATGCCGAAGCAAGCCTGCTCGCGCGCAATGTACGCGCCACCGGTTATGTCAGCGCACCCGCTACCGCCGTGCGCTTGCCGGGTAACGCGCGCGGCGTGGGCGTCATGTTCGATCGCTGGCGCGCCGCGCTGCGCGCTCGCATCGACACGGTACTCGCCGACGCGCCGCATCGCGGGATCGTGGTGGCGCTCGCGATCGGTGCGCAGGATGAAGTCAGCGCAGCAGACTGGCTGCTGATGCGCGGCACGGGTACGAGTCATCTGGTGGCGATTTCGGGGCTACATATCGGCCTTGTGGCGGGACTTGCGGGTTGGCTCGCCGGGGCGGTGTGGCGGCGCTCCGGGTTCTTCGGCCGCAACTGGCCGTTGCGGTTGCCCGCGCAGGTCGTTGCGGTGACGGGCGGCGCGTTGTTTGCCGGCGTGCACGCTGCGCTGGCCGGTTTCAACGTGCCGGCGCAGCGGGCGCTGTGGATGGCGGGCGTGCTCGCGCTTGCGTTTATCAGCGGGCGCAATCTCGCGCGATCCGCCGTGCTGGCGTGGGCGCTGGGGCTCGTGTTGCTGATCGATCCGTGGGCGGTCGTTTCGGCGGGATTCTGGCTGTCGTTCTGCGCGGTGGCGGCGATTCTGTTCGCGATGTCGGGGCAGCCCCGCATGCAGGACCATGCACAACATCGCGAGGAAGACGGTGAGGACGGCGAGTCGTCCCGCTTCATGCGCCTGCAGCCCGCCTTGCGCCGTCGTGTGCGTGCCTTTGTCGAACGCTTGCGCAGTGCCGCGCACGTGCAGTTCGCGGTCACGATCGCGCTCGCGCCGCTCACCGTCTACTGGTTCGCGCAGATTCCGCTGATCGGTCCGATTGCCAACGCCTTCGCGATTCCATGGGTGAGCCTGCTGGTCACGCCGGCCGTGTTGGCCGGCGTCGCGCTGCCCGCGCCGTTCGATGCCTACGCGTTCCAGACGGCGCATGCCTTGCTCGAACCGCTGGCCGCGGGCTTGCGGATGCTCTCGGGTCCCGCATGGACGCTCTGGCGTTTGCCGCAGCCGCATGCGTGGGCGCTCGCCGCGGCGGCCGTCGGTGTGCTCTGGTGTCTCGCACCGCGCGGCTGGCCGCTGCGCTGGGCCGCGCCGCTGACCTGGCTGCCGTTGCTGATCCCGGCGCCGTCCGGGCCGCCGCATGGCAGTTTCCGGCTGACCGCGCTGGATGTCGGCCAAGGCACTTCGGTGCTGGTTGAGACGGCGCATCACGCGCTGCTGTTCGATGCAGGACCGGGACCGGAATCGACGCATGCGGGCGAGCGCGTCGTTGTGCCGTTTTTACAGGCGCACGGCGTCACGGCGCTCGATACGCTCATTATTAGCCACGCCGATTCCGACCATTCGGGCGGCGCACCCGCGGTGCTGGACGCGATCGAGGTACGTCAAATGGTGGCGGCATTGGCGCCGGCGAACGCGTTATGGCGCAGCGCAAGGCAACGCGGCGCGGACACGCTGCCCTGCGCGGCGGGGCAGCGCTGGCAGTGGGACGGCGTCGAGTTCGCGATGCTCTGGCCGGACGCCGGACCGCTGCAAGGCAGACCGAACGCGCATTGCTGCGTATTGCGGGTGAGCACCTTGCCTCCCGCCGCGCCTGCGTCAGCCGCGGATGGTCGAACCGATGCACCCCGCATGAGCGCCTTGCTGGCGGCGGACCTCGAAGCGCCGGCCGAACGGACGCTGCTCGCACGCGATCGCGCCGCGTTGCGCGCGCAGGTGCTCGTGGTGGCGCATCACGGCAGCAAGACCTCGTCGACCGAACCGTTCCTCGACTCTATCGACCCGCTGGTCGCGCTATTTCAGGTAGGCTATCGCAACCGTTTTCGTCATCCGGACGCGGGGGTGTTCGAGCGTTACAAAGCGCGGCATATCGAACTCGCGCGCAGCGATACGGACGGCGCGGTGCGGGTCGACGTCAACCCGGACGTGAGCCCGGGCGCCGCCCCGGACATGAATGGGGCGACGCTCACGCTCGAGCGCTATCGCGACACGCAGCGCCGCTACTGGATGGATCGCTGACTGACTGCCGAGGGTTGTCCAGAATTGTTGAAAGAGACAAATAAGAAGCAGATAAGAAGCAGGTAAAAAGCGCGCCGCCGGGCCGGCAGCCTGCATGCAAATTAGAACGGAGATAGCCGCAGTTGAAAAACATCATCCACTTCTCGCACGCGAACGGTTTTCCCGCGTCGACGTACCGGACCATCTTCGCCGAACTCGCGGACGACTACGAACTGCGTTCCATCGAGCGCATCGGTCACGACGCGCGTTATCCGGTCACCCAGGACTGGCCGCATCTGGTCGAGCAGTTGCTCGACGACATCGGCCGTTCGTACGAGCAGCCGGTGTGGCTCGTCGGCCATTCGCTCGGTGGGTACCTGTCGTTGATGGCCGCGCTGAAAAAGCCACAGTGGGTGAGGGGCGTAGTAATGCTGGATTCGCCGGTGATCGCCGGCTGGCGCAGCAGCATGCTGCGCGTGTCGCAATGGACCGGGCTCGACGAGCGACTCTCGCCGGCGGCGGCCACGCGTGCGCGCCGTACCCACTGGGTAAGCCGCGACGAGGCGTGGCGGCATTTTCATTCGAAGCCGGCGTTTGCTCGCTGGGATGAGCGGATGCTGTCCGATTACATCGACTTCGGCATTCCGCAGACTTCACCCGACGGTTCGCGTTCTTTGGCCTTCGACCGGCGTACCGAATACCAGATCTATAAGACCTTGCCGCATACGCTCGGCTCGCGTCTTGCGCGTGGCGCGCCGGTGCCGGTCGGTTTTATTGCCGGCACGCATTCGAAGGAAATCCGCCAGGCCGGACTCGATGCAACCCGCCGCGCGACCGGCGGTCATGTGGAATGGATCGAAGGCAGCCATCTGTATCCTATGGAAAAGCCACTCGAAACCGCGCGCGCGGTGCAGCGGATGTTGCGCGAGTTGGAGCGCCGCGCCTAACGCCACGCATCAGTTCGCCGGCGCGGTCGCCGGCACATAATGGGCGCCGCTGCGATGGTGCTGGCGGCGCGGCCCGCCAGGTTCGGCCGCAAAAACGGTGCATGGTCCGCTCGTGGCGAGCGCCGCCGCCACGGCATGCATTGGTGCGGATGTCGCTCGCATTTTGCTGGGTCGAGACCCTGCTTTACGGTATAATCCGTTTTTCCCGCGAGCATCCAGCGATGACCAAATATGTTTTCGTCACCGGCGGCGTAGTATCTTCCCTCGGCAAGGGTATTGCCGCCGCTTCCCTCGCCGCGATCCTCGAATCGCGCGGTCTTAAAGTCACCCTCCTCAAGCTCGATCCCTACATCAACGTCGACCCCGGCACGATGAGCCCGTTTCAACACGGCGAAGTGTTCGTGACGGAAGACGGCGCGGAGACTGACCTCGACCTCGGCCACTATGAGCGCTTCATCAGCACGAAGATGCGCAAGGCCAACAACTTCACCACGGGCCAGATTTACGAATCGGTGATCCGCAAGGAACGCCGCGGCGATTATCTCGGCAAGACGGTGCAGGTCATCCCGCACATCACGAACGAAATCCAGGCATTCATCGAGCGCGGCGCAGCGTCGGCCACGTGCGGTGAGCCGGACGTCGCGATCGTCGAAGTGGGCGGCACGGTGGGCGACATCGAATCGCTGCCGTTCCTCGAAGCCGCGCGTCAAATGAGCCTGCGCATGGGCCGCAACAGCGCGTGCTTCGTGCACCTCACGCTGGTGCCATGGGTCGCCACCGCCGGCGAACTGAAAACCAAGCCTACCCAGCATAGCGTGCAGAAGCTGCGTGAAATCGGCATCTCGCCGCACGTGCTGCTGTGCCGTGCCGACCGCCCCATTCCGGACGACGAGCGCGCGAAGATCTCGATGTTCTCGAACGTCCCGGAAGACGCGGTGATTTCCGTGTGGGACGCGGACAGCATCTACAAGATTCCGCAGATGCTGCACGACCAGGGGCTCGACGCGATCATCTGCGAAGAACTCAAGCTCGCGCCGAAGCCGGCCGATCTGTCGATGTGGTCGAACCTCGTCGAAAAGCTCGAGCATCCGCAGCACGAAGTCACGATCGGCATGGTCGGCAAGTACGTCGATCTGACCGAGTCGTACAAGTCGCTGATCGAAGCGTTGCGCCACGCCTCGATGCACACGGCGACCCGTGTCAACATCGAATACATCGATTCCGAAGAGGTCGAGGCGCAAGGCGTCGAGAGCCTCAGGCATCTGGATGCGGTGCTCGTGCCAGGTGGCTTCGGCCGCCGCGGCACCGAAGGCAAGATCGCCGCGATCCGCTATGCACGCGAAGCGAACGTGCCGTATCTCGGCATCTGTCTCGGCATGCAACTGGCCGTGATCGAATTCGCGCGCGACGTGGTCGGCCTGAAGGACGCGAACAGCACCGAGTTCGATCAGGAAACCGAAAACCGCGTGGTCGCGCTGATCACCGAATGGTACGACCGCGAGGGCCGTGTCGAGAAGCGTACTGAAGGATCGGATCTGGGCGGCACGATGCGCCTCGGTTCGCAACGCTGCCCGATCAAGCCCGGCACGATGGCCGAAGAGATCTATGGCAAGGACGTGAACGAACGCCACCGTCACCGTTATGAAGTCAATAACCGCTTCGTGCCCCAGCTCGAAGCCGGCGGCCTTATCATCAGCGCCCGTACCCCGAGTGAAGATCTGCCGGAAATGATGGAATTGCCGCGCAGCATGCACCCGTGGTTCGTCGGCGTGCAGTTCCACCCGGAATTCACGTCCACGCCGCGTGACGGCCATCCGCTGTTCAAGTCGTTCGTCGAAGCGGCGCTCGCGCATCAGCAGTCGCGCGTCGAGGAGAAAGCATGAAACTGGGCGATTTCGAAATCGGGCTCGACAAGCCGTTTTTCCTGATCGCGGGCACCTGTGTCGTCGAATCCGAACAGATGACGATCGACACAGCCGGCCGGCTCAAGGAAATCTGCGCGAAGCTGAACATTCCGTTCATCTACAAATCGTCGTACGACAAGGCCAATCGCAGCAGCGGCAAGTCGTTTCGCGGTCTGGGCATGGACGAAGGTTTGCGCATTCTGTCGGAAGTGAAGCGCCAGCTCGGCTTGCCGGTGCTCACGGACGTGCACGCGGAGCACGAGATCGAGCAGGTCGCGTCAGTGGTCGACGTGCTGCAAACGCCCGCTTTCCTGTGCCGTCAAACGGATTTCATCCACGCTTGTGCGCGTTCGGGCAAACCGGTCAACATCAAGAAAGGCCAGTTTCTCGCGCCGCACGACATGAAGAACGTGATCGACAAGGCGCGCGACGCTGCACGTGAAGCCGGTCTGTCGGAAGACCGCTTCATGGCGTGCGAACGCGGCGTGTCGTTCGGCTATAACAACCTCGTGTCGGACATGCGTTCGCTTGCGATCATGCGCGAAACCAACGCGCCGGTCGTGTTCGACGCGACCCACTCGGTGCAGTTGCCGGGCGGGCAGGGCACGAGTTCGGGCGGTCAGCGCGAATTCGTGCCGGTGCTGGCACGCGCGGCCGTGGCAACGGGCGTGGCGGGTCTCTTCATGGAAACCCATCCGAAGCCCGCGCAAGCCAGGTCGGACGGCCCGAACGCGGTGCCGCTGCATCGCATGGCCGATCTGCTCGAAACGCTTGTTACGCTCGATCAGGCCGTCAAGCGCGCGCCGTTCCTCGAAAGCGATTTCAACTGATTAACCGTAAAGAATTCAACGTCATTTCTTGAGGAAACCATGAGTGCTATCGTAGATATCATCGGTCGAGAGATTCTCGATTCGCGAGGCAATCCCACCGTCGAATGCGACGTGCTGCTCGAGTCGGGCACGATGGGCCGCGCAGCGGTGCCGTCGGGCGCATCGACGGGTTCGCGCGAAGCGATCGAACTGCGCGACGGCGAAACCGGCCGTTACGGTGGCAAGGGCGTGCTGAAGGCCGTCGAGCACATCAACACCGAAATCTCCGAAGCGATCATGGGCCTCGACGCTTCCGAGCAGGCATTCCTCGACAAGACCCTGCTGGAACTCGACGGCACCGACAACAAGTCGCGCCTTGGCGCGAACGCGATGCTGGCCGTGTCGATGGCCGTCGCGAAGGCTGCTGCTGAGGAAGCCGGCCTGCCGCTGTACCGCTACTTCGGCGGCTCGGGCGCGATGCAACTGCCGGTGCCGATGATGAACATCGTCAACGGCGGTGCGCACGCGAACAACAGCCTGGACATCCAGGAATTCATGATCGTGCCGGTCAGCCAGCCGACCTTCCGCGAAGCACTGCGCTGCGGCGCCGAAGTGTTCCACGCGCTGAAGAAGATTCTCTCCGACCGCGGCATGAGCACGGCGGTGGGCGACGAAGGCGGCTTTGCACCGAACTTCGGCAGCAACGACGAATGCCTGTCGACCATCCTGCAAGCCATCGAAAAAGCGGGCTACCGCGCCGGTGAAGACGTGCTGCTCGCGCTCGACTGCGCAGCGAGCGAGTTCTACCACGACGGCAAGTATCAGTTGGCGGGCGAAGGCCTGCAATTGTCGTCGACGGAATTCGCAGACTACCTGGCGAACCTGGCAGACAAGTTCCCGATCGTCTCGATCGAAGACGGTATGCACGAAAGCGACTGGGCGGGCTGGAAGACGCTGACCGACAAGCTCGGCAAGAAGGTCCAGCTGGTCGGCGACGACCTGTTCGTCACCAACACGCGCATTCTGAAGGAAGGCATCGAGAAGGGCATCGCCAACTCGATCCTGATCAAGATCAACCAGATCGGCACGCTGACGGAAACCTTCGCCGCGATCGAAATGGCCAAGCGCGCCGGCTACACGGCCGTGATCTCGCACCGCTCGGGCGAAACCGAAGATTCGACGATTGCGGACATCGCAGTCGGCCTGAACGCCGGTCAGATCAAGACGGGTTCGCTGTCGCGTTCGGACCGCATCTCGAAGTACAACCAGTTGCTGCGTATCGAAGAAGACCTCGGCGATATCGCCAGCTACCCGGGCAAGTCGGCGTTCTACAATCTGCGCTAAATGGCCGCTCATTGGCCCATTTGCCAGCGCTGACCGATGACCCGGTTCGCCTTCGTTTCTGATTGACCTCGCCGCCCTGCGTATAGCGCAGGGCGGCGTGTATTTATCGTGCTTACTTCATGCGGCTTGTCACTGCTGTCCTGATCGTTCTGCTGGCGCTGATCCAGTACCCGCTCTGGTGGGGGCACGGCGGATGGTTGCGCGTGCACGAGTTGCAGCAGCAACTGACGCAGCAACAACAGAAGAACGTCGATGCGAAGCTGCGCAACGAGCGTATCCAAGGCGAGGTGCAGGATTTGCAGAACGGCACGGCCGCTGTCGAAGAACGGGCGCGTTACGAAATGGGCATGGTGAAAGACAGCGAAGTGTTCGTGCAGTTCGTGTCGCCGAACGCGCCGTTGCCGACGGCAAATACGCCGTCAGTCACCACTTCGACGCGCGGTGAGATGTCGGCCGCGCCGCTTCACGTGGTGCCGAATCCGGAGTCGCGTGCGAAGGCGGATCGCAAGCACGGCGGTAAGGTGGCGAAAGACAAGAAGGCGACACACTAAGCCTTGCCGCGTACGCCGGGTTCAGGACGCAGGACGCAAAAAAGGCGCGGTGAAAACCGCGCCTTTTTGTTTGGGCTGACCCGTCATGCCAGTATGTCAGCCCCTTGCCGTATCGGCATCTATCTTCTCCGCATATGTCCGCTTCGAGTTACCAGCCCCAGTAGGGTCCGTAACCGACGCCGACCCCGGTGCCCCAGCCGTGTCCCCAACCGCCGCCGTAATAACTGCCGTACACGCTGACGGGCGGCGCGTAATAACGCGACCACGCTTGCGCGGCATTCTCGGCGGCAATTGCCCGATTCTGTTCGGACAATACTTGCTGATCGATTGCGTCATAGCGCTGGCGCTCTTCAGGCGTGAGCGGACGGGCCGTGCTGGCCATAGCCGACTGGTCGGCCGGAAGGCGGCTATAAATCGGCGACGGGCCCGGTGGGTCCATTACGCAACCGGTCAGCGCGGCGCTGCCTGCGATGGCGGACAGTACGGCCAACGTGCGTGCGTAATGCATTAATGAAGTAGGGATGTTCATTTTCGATCTCCATCGGTCGGACGCCTAAGCAAACCATGCGCGGCGCGCACCGCAAATGATCCGACGCAATGATCAAAGATACCGCGCCGCCCGGCCCATGAAAAGGCAGTGGGCGGCGCGGTATTTTACTGCCGTAACACGAGCGTCATGAACCAGCGCCGCTGAGCCGGTTAGTGCCGCTGGTCGGCCGCCGGCGTCACGCCTTGTGAGAGCGCGCTGGCCACAAAAAGTTGCGCCACGTCGACCGGATCGAATTCGTACCGCTGGTTACAGTATTCGCAATGGACCTCGACGTGACCGCGTTCTTCGATCACGCCGTCCACTTCGTCGCGGCCCAGCATCTTCAGCATGGCGCCGACTTTTTCACGCGAACAGGTACATTCGAAGCGCGCGGTGGCCGGCTCGAAATGCTGGACGTTTTCCTGCCAGAAGAGACGCCGGAACACCGTTGCGGGCTCTTCCTTCAGCAGTTCGTCTTGCGACAGCGTGCCGCCGAGCGTGCAGACGCGCTCCCACGTATCCGCGTCCAGCTCGCCCGGATGCGGGACGATGCCGCCGTCGCCGGGCAGCTTTTGCAGCAGCATGCCGACCGCGCGCTCGGTGTTCGCCGCGAGCCACAAACGCGTGTCGAGCTGCTCCGAGTGATGCATATAGTGTTCGAGTACTTCGGCCATCGATTTGAGCGGGCCATTCTCACCCGACAGCGGCACGATACTCTGATACGGCTGCTGACCGGGCTGCTTGCCCTGCGGATCGAGCGTGATCACGCAACGGCCGTGACCGCTCGCGTTGACCAGTTCGATCATGGTGGCGTCGTCGCCGATCGTGTCGTCCGCTTCGCCGGAAAACTTGGCGGTCGCGCGCATCGACAGGTCGGAACTGCACTGCACCACCAGCATCTTGGCCGGGCCGTCGCCGAAGATCTGCATGATGAGCGTGCCGTTGAACTTGAGATTCGCCGACAGCAGCGCGCACGCCGCCATCATCTCGCCGAGAATCGTCCGCACGGGCGCGGGGTAATCGCGGCGCGTCAGCACTTCCTGCCACGTATTACGCAGTGAAACGATTTCTCCGCGCACCGGCGCCGCGCTGAACATGAATTTTTGCAACTGGTCGCTCACAACTTTTCCTCGGTCGAATGACGCTGCCTGATGCCGCGTCTTGCGCGCCGTGTGCTGCGGCTGGTTAGCCGATGCGCACGAGCTGCGCCTTGAAATATTCGCGGCGCTCGGCGTAGCCCGCCGTGCCGCGCTGCATATTGGCGATGTCCGTCCCGGTCAGTTCGCGCACCACTTTGGCGGGCGCGCCGAGAATCAGCGAGTTGTCGGGAAACACTTTGCCTTCTGTGACGATGGCGCCCGCTCCGACCAGACAGTTGCGGCCGATTACCGCACCATTCAAGACCACCGCCTGAATTCCAATCAGCGAGCCTTCCTTGATGGTGCAACCGTGCAGCATGACCTGGTGGCCGATCGTCACGTTCGGCTCGACCGTCAGCGGAAAGCCGGGGTCGGTGTGGAGCACCGCGTTTTCCTGGACGTTGCTGCCGGCGCCGATGGTAATCGGCTCGTTGTCGCCACGAATCGTCGCGCCGAACCAGACGCTCGAATTTTCCTCGAGCGTCACATTGCCGATGATGTTCGCCGAATCCGCGACGAACACGCTTTCGTGGATGGTCGGGGCGGCTTCGCCGAGCTTGTAGATTGTCACAATGTCTCCTGTGTCGACCGGAGTTGGTGCAAAGCACTTACTCCGGTCCCATGCGGTTTATTGCGCGAGCGCCGGCTGGATCTGAAGGCTGCCGGAAACGTCCAGTCGGGGCCGGTTGCCTGCCGGCATAGCAGGCGCGCGCGAAAGTCGAATCGAGTATTGTAAACGTTTGTGTGGTTGGGCCGCTCGGCGTTGCCGCCGGGCTGTCGGCGGTCCGACGCGCTGCCGTGCCCGCCGTGTCGTTAGCCGCCGCTTGTCGTTCCAATTGCCGATCTGCTTGCCATGATTTCCGCTGCTCCGTCCGATCCCTTTGTCCCGTCCCTGTCGAACTGCGCGCGTAGCGGCGCGCTTGCCGCATTGCGCGAAGTCGACCCGGCGAGCAAGGCGGCCACGGCTCGCGCGCTCTATGTTGCAGTGCTCGACGGCACCCTGGGATGCGCTGAAAACCTCGAACTCGAAGAGCCACCCGGCCTGCCCGGCCGTCCCGCGCGGCCCGAACTGGTCGAGCCGCGCAAGCTGGGGCGGCGCAGCATGCAATCGCCAGAAGGGCGCGCCGTTTTGCTGCACGCGCTCGCGCACATCGAATTCAACGCGATCAACCTCGCGCTCGACGCCGTCTGGCGCTTTGCCGGCATGCCTGCTGCGTTCTATGTCGACTGGCTCAAAGTCGCGGCCGAAGAGGCGCATCATTTCTCGCTGCTGGTCGCGCGGCTCGCGGAATTCGGCCATACCTACGGCGATTTCCCCGCACACGACGGCCTTTGGGACATGTGCGAGCGCACGCGCGACGACGTGCTCGCGCGCATGGCGCTGGTGCCGCGCACGCTCGAAGCGCGCGGTCTCGACGCCTCGCCGCCGATTCGCGCACGCTTGCAACAGGCCGGCGACCACGCGTCCGCGGCGATTCTCGACGTGATCCTGCGCGACGAGATCGGCCACGTACTGATCGGCAATCGCTGGTTTCGCTATCTGTGCGAGCAGGGCGGTTTCGATCCGCATGTCACCTACACACGTCTTGCCGAGCAGTATCACGCACCGAAATTACGCGGTCCGTTCAATTTCGAAGCGCGTCGCGACGCCGGTTTCGACGAAACCGAATTAGCCGCGCTGGTCGCTCTGGCGGGGTTGGATCAACGTCGGCCAGTCGCGGACTGAGGCGTTCTTCCAGACATCACCCAAGCGCATCGTCCGGCTATCTCGTTATAATCGAACGACCATTCTTTTTTTCAGGCGCGTTGTTCATGAATACCTCTCAGTCTGAGTTCGTCGCCGTGCGCGGCGTCCGTCTTCACGTGCGACGCTGGGGCAATCCGGACGCGCCGAAGCTGTTCATGCTGCACGGCTGGATGGATGTGGCGGCGTCGTTCCAGTTCGTCGTCGATGCGTTGGGCGGCGACTGGCAGGTGATCGCGCCTGACATGCGCGGCTTCGGCCTGTCCGATTGGCCGGTGGCCGAGTGTGGCGGAGGCAACTACTGGATTCCGGACTATCTCGGCGATCTCGATGCGCTGCTCGACCACTACGCGCCGGTCGGCGAAGTCAATCTGGTGGGCCACAGCATGGGCGCGAACATCGTCTGCCTGTATGCGGGCGTGCGGCCGGAGCGGGTACGGCGCGTGGTCGACCTGGAAGGCTTCGGTCTCGCGCCGTCGCACTCGGCGCAAGCGCCCAGGCGTCTGCGCAACTGGCTCGACGAGTTGCGCGACCCGCCGCAACTGAAGCGCTACGCGTCGCTCGACGAGGTTGCCGGCCGTCTGATCAAGACCAATCCGCGCCTTGCGCCGCAGCGCGCGCGGTTTCTCGCCCAGCACTGGTCGAAGCCGGACGGAGAAGGGCGCTTCATGCTGCTCGCCGATCCGGCGCACAAGCTGCGCGGACCGACGCTATACCGGATCGACGAAGTGATGGCCGTGTGGCGCAAAGTGAGCGCGAAAGTGTTGCACGTCGAGGCGGCCAACTCGCCGACGCTCGCGCAGATCGCCGGTGAAATTCCGCTCGACGAATTCAAGGCGCGCTTTCAGGCGTTTCCGAACTGGCGCGAGAAGACCATCGATGAAGCGGGGCACATGGTGCACCACGACCAGCCGGAGCAGGTCGCAGCTTTGATCGAAGGGTTTTGCGCCTGAATTTTTGACAAAAAGTACAAGGAATAAGGGCGGCTCCGAGAGATAGCGCTGCGGCCACTTACTGCGTTGCAGTAAAATGGCCTCAGAACCTTTCAAGAAACAGATGAACGCCGACCTCCATTGCCACTCCACCGTTTCCGACGGCCAGCTTGCGCCGGCCGAAGTCGCGCGCCGCGCGCGCGCGGGCGGCGTTACGTTGTGGGCACTGACCGACCACGACGAAATCGGCGGCCAGCACGAGGCGCGTAGCGCCGCGGAAGCGCTCGGCATGAGTTATCTGAGCGGCGTGGAGATTTCGGTGACGTGGGCCTCGCGCACGGTGCACCTCGTCGGGCTCGGCATCGATCCAACCAACGCGATCCTGATCGACGGTCTCGCGCGCACGCGCAACGGCCGCGCCGCGCGGGCCGAGGCGATCGGCGAACAACTGGCCACGCTCGGCATTCCGGATGCCTATCAAGGCGCGCTGAAGTACGTTTCCAATCCGGACATGATTTCGCGCACGCACTTTGCGCGCTTCATGGTCGAAAGCGGCTACGCCAGCTCGACGCAAGACGTTTTCACCCGCTTTCTCGGCGACGGCAAGGCCGGCTACGTGCCGCATCGCTGGGCCAAACTGGCCGACGCGGTCGGCTGGATCAAGGCAGCCGGCGGCGAGGCGGTCGTCGCGCACCCGGGCCGGTATGCGTACACGCCGGTCGAATTCGACGCGTTTTTCGCCGAATTCATCGATCTGGGCGGCAAGGCGATCGAAGTGGTGACGGGCAGCCACACGCCGGATCAATATCGCGAATATGCGGACGTCGCACGCCGTTTCGGCTTCGAGGCGTCGCGCGGTTCCGATTTTCACGCGCCCGGCGAAGGTTGTGTCGAACTCGGCACGCTACCGCCGCTGCCTGCCGATCTCAAGCCCGTCTGGGAACGTTGGCTTTGATCGCGCGCCGTGCCACGGCGGCACGACACGCGAAGCAGCCGTCATTCGGGGCGCGTGCGCCCGCCCGATTCCTCCCCTGTAGTCACCGTTAGTCATCATGTCCCAATACTTTCGGCTTCACCCGGACAATCCGCAGCCGCGCCTCGTCAAACAGGCCGTACAGATCATCAACGACGGTGGTGTCGTCGCGATGCCGACCGATTCGAGCTACGCGATCGCCTGTCATCTCGACGACAAGGACGCGGTCGAGCGTTTGCGGCGGATTCGCGGGCTCGACGAGAAGCAGTTGCTGTCGCTGCTGGTGCGCGATCTGTCTGAGCTGGCGAACTTCGCGATGGTCGATAACCGCCAGTACCGGCTGATCAAGTCGGTGACCCCCGGGCCTTACGTGTTCGTGTTGCAGGCGACCAGGGAAGTGCCGCGGCGCCTGTCGCATCCGTCGCGCAAAACGATCGGCTTGCGGGTGCCCGACCACGCGATCACGCTGGCGATTCTCGAAGAGCTCAGTCAGCCGCTGCTCGGCTCGACACTGATCATGCCCGGCGAAATCCAGCCGCTGAACGATCCGGAAGAAATCCGCGCGCGCCTCGAAAAGCAGCTCGATCTGGTGATCGACGGCGGCCCCTGCGTGTGCGAGCCGTCGACCGTGATCGATCTGACCGGCGCCGAGCCGGTGTTGGTGCGAGCAGGGCGCGGTTCGCTCGCGCCATTCGGCCTCGAAGAGACGGCATGAGCGAAAGCGGGCAGACGCACGCAATCACGTTGTTACAATAGAGAAATATGAATTCCTCCCTGATACAAACCATAGCGGTGTACGCGTTGCCGGTGATTTTTGCGATCACGCTGCACGAAGCCGCGCATGGCTACGTCGCGCGCTGGCTCGGCGACAATACCGCGTACGTGCTCGGCCGCGTCTCCGTCAATCCGATGCGGCACATCGATCCGCTCGGCACGATCGCGATTCCCTTGCTGCTGTACTTCGCGACCAGCGGCGCGTTCATGTTCGGTTACGCGAAACCCGTGCCGGTCGCCTTCGGCAACCTGCGCAATCCGCGCTGGGGCAGTCTGTGGGTGGCGGCGGCCGGCCCGCTGTGCAATTTCGTGCAAGCACTGGTGTGGGGCCTGTTCGGGGTCGCGCTCGCGGTACTGAGCGTCGATGAGCCGTTCTTCACGCGGATGGCCGCAGCCGGTGTCGGCGTGAACCTCGTGCTCGGCGTACTCAACCTGTTTCCGCTGCCGCCGCTCGACGGCGGCCGCGTGCTGATGGCGCTGTTGCCGCCGCGGCAGTCGATCGCGCTGTCGCGCCTCGAACCGTACGGCTTTTTCATCGTCATGGCGCTGGTGATGACGGGCACGCTGACGCGTTATTGGTTGAGCCCGCTCGTCACGCTCGGCTACAGTGCAATCACCGCAATTCTGACTCCACTTGTTTCGCTTTTCTAAATAGCCATGTTCCCAGACCGTATCTTCTCCGGCATGCGGCCCACCGGGTCGCTGCACCTCGGCCACTACCACGGCGTGCTGAAAAACTGGGTGCGGCTGCAGTCCGAATACCCGTGCTTCTTCTGTGTGGTCGATTGGCACGCGCTGACGACGCACTACGAAACGCCCGAAGTGATCGAAAAGAACGTGTGGGACGTGCTGATCGACTGGCTCGCTTCCGGTATCGATCCGGCCCAGGCCACGCTGTTCATCCAGAGCAAGGTGCCCGAGCATGCCGAACTCGCGCTGCTGCTCGGCATGAGCACGCCGCTCGGTTGGCTCGAACGCGTGCCGACCTACAAGGAGCAGCAGGAGAAGCTGAAAGACAAGGACCTGTCCACTTACGGCTTCCTCGGCTATCCGGTGCTGATGGCGGCGGACATTCTGCTGTATCGCGGCTCGCTTGTGCCGGTCGGCGAAGATCAGGTGCCGCACGTCGAGATGACGCGTGAAATCGCGCGCCGTTTCAACTACCTGTACGGCCGCGAGCCGGGCTTCGAAGAGAAGGCCAATGAAGCGGCGAAGAAGCTCGGCGGCAAGCGCGCCAAGCTCTATCACGAGCTGCGCAACGCCTATCAGCAGGAAGGCGACGACGAGGCGCTCGAACAGGCGCGCGCGATGTTGCAGGAGTCGCAAAGCCTGTCGATGAACGATCGCGAGCGGCTGTTCGGCTACCTCGAAGGTTCGCGCAAGATCATTCTGGTCGAGCCGCAGGCCATGCTGACGGAAGCGTCGCGCATGCCGGGTCTGGATGGCCAGAAGATGTCGAAGTCGTACGGCAACACGATCGGCCTGCGCGAAGACGCGGAAACGATCACGAAGAAAGTCCGCACCATGCCGACCGACCCGGCGCGCGTGCGCCGCACCGATCCGGGCGATCCGGATAAGTGCCCGGTGTGGCAGCTGCACCAGGTCTACACCGACGAAGCCACGCACGAGTGGGTGCAGAAAGGCTGCCGTTCGGCGGGGATCGGTTGCCTCGAGTGCAAGCAGCCGGTGATCGAAGGCATCCTGCGTGAACAGCAGCCGATGCTCGAGCGCGCGCAGAAGTATATGGACGATCCGTCGCTGTTGCGCGCGATCGTCGCCGACGGCTGCGACAAAGCCCGCAAGTTCGCCACGGAAACGATGCGCGACGTGCGCGAGGCGATGGGCCTGTTGTACAACTGACGCGCACGCTTGCGTGATGAGCACTCCCGGCATTGCATCGCACGGCAACGGCGAACCGTCGCGCTGGGTGAGCCATTGGGCGCATCTGGTCGCAGCGGGCGGCGCGGTGCTCGATGTCGCGTCGGGAGCAGGGCGGCATGCGCGGTTTTTTGCCTCGCTGGGTCATCCGGTGACCGCTCTCGACCGCGATGCGGCAGCGCTTGCCGCGATGCGCGACGAGCCGCTCGTCGCGACACTCGCGGCTGACATCGAAGGCGCCGCGTGGCCTTTGCCGGACGACGCGAAATTCGCCGCTGTCGTGGTCACGAACTACCTGCATCGGCCGCTTTTCCCGCAGCTTTTGTGCTCGCTCGCGCCGGGTGGCGTGCTGATTTACGAGACTTTCGCGCAAGGCAATGAAAGGGTCGGCAAGCCGTCGAATCCAGCGTTTTTGCTCGCGCCCGGCGAGTTGCTCGAGGTGGTGCGCGGCCGCCTTCGGGTGGTCGCGTTTCAGGACGGTTTTCTCGCGCAGCCGCGCCCGGCTTACGTCCAGCGGATCTGCGCAATTCTGGAGGCGGAGCGTTCAGCCGACCCTGCAGAGGCGGCGCCCCCGCCTTGTTACGAGTTGGCTGGCTAATCCGCTACAATCGCGGTTTACCTGATCAAATTCATGGCGTTTCATGACTAACGGCAACCAAAGCGGCATTCGCAACAGCAACGACGGCGTCCAGATTCGCGGCAGCATTCCTGCCATCATCACCCCGATGCTTGAAGACGGCAGCCTCGATCTGCCGGCGTTTCGCAAACTGATCGACTGGCACATCGCCGAGGGCACGAACGCACTGGTCGTGGTCGGCACGAGCGGCGAGTCGGCCACGTTGTCGGTCGAAGAACACGTGTTGATGGTCAAGACGGCGGTCGAGCACACGGCGGGCCGGATTCCGGTGATCGCGGGCTCGGGCGGCAACTCCACCACCGAAGCAATCGAACTCACGCAGCAGGCCAGAGAGGTCGGCGCGGACGCCACGCTGCAGGTCGTGCCGTATTACAACAAGCCGACCCAGGAAGGCATCTATCGCCACTTCGCGAAGATCGCCGAAACCGTCGATCTGCCGGTGATCCTGTACAACGTGCCGGGCCGCACCGTCGCGGACATGAGCAACGAAACGATCCTGCGTTGCGCGCAGGTGCCGGGCATCATCGGTGTGAAGGAAGCCACCGGCAACATCGATCGCGCCGCGCATCTGATCAAATCGGCGCCCGCGCATTTCGGCATCTACAGCGGCGACGATCCCACTGCGATCGCGCTGATGCTGCTCGGCGGCCACGGCAACATTTCGGTCACCGCGAACGTCGCGCCGCGCGCAATGAGCGAGCTGTGCAAGGCCGCGCTCGCCGCGGACGCCAGGACCGCCCGTGAGATTCACCTGAAGCTTCTGTCGCTGCATAAGAACCTGTTCATCGAATCGAACCCGATTCCGGCGAAATGGGCGTTGCAGCAACTCGGCCGTGTGCAGGGCGGGATCCGCCTGCCGCTCACGCCGCTCGACGCGCAATACCACGAAGTGGTGCGCGCCGCGCTGCGCGAAGCGGGCCTGCTGGGGTAAGCGGATCGAGCCGCAGCCCTCACCAGCGCTAATCCAAGCCCGCCACGGCACTCCCTTAACCGACGTCGATCCAGCCCACGTTCCCGGCACCCAGAACCAGGCACCGCGTTCCAGCATCACGAAGGACCACATGAAACGTTCCGCACTTTCCCTCCACGCAACCCGCATGGCGGCGCTGGCGCTTGCCCTCACGACGCTCGCCGGCTGTGACACGCTGAACGACTGGTTCGCTTCAGACCGCGTCAACTACAAGGGCGCGGGGAGCGCGCCTCCGCTCGCCGTTCCGGGCGATCTGACGACCACCCCGACCGACCAGCGCTACGTCGCGCCTCCGGCCAATCTGGCGCTGGGCGGCGCGCAGCAACGCGCGGTGACGGCTGCCGGCAATTCCACCGAAGGCCAGCCGACTGCGCAAGACCCGTACGGCATGCACATCGAGCGCGACGGCGACCGCCGCTGGCTGGTGGTCGACGGCCGCTCGCCGGAACAACTGTGGTCGCAGTTGCAGGAGTTCTGGCAGGAAAACGGCTTCGCGCTGAAAACCGACGCTCCGGCCACCGGCATCATGACGACCGACTGGGCCGAAAATCGCGCGAACATTCCGGACGACTGGTTCCGCCGCACGGTCGGCAAAGTGATCGACTTCGCGTACTCGTCGGGTACGCGCGACAGCTTCCGCACGCTCGTGTCGCGCGGTCCGGCCGGCGCCACCGATATTTCGATCACGCATAGCGCGATGGAAGAAATGCTGACGGGCCAGGACAAGACGTCGTCGCGCTGGGAGGAGCGTCCGCGCGATCCGGCACTCGAAGCGTTGTTCCTTACCAAGCTGATGCAGAAGTTCGGCCTGACCGAGGTCCAGTCGAAGCAGTTGTTGACCGAGGCCCGACCGGCTACCGCGCCGGCCACGATCGACCAGAGCGCGGGTGTATCGACGCTCGATTTGCAGGAATCGTTCGACCGTGCGTGGCTACGCGTGGGCCTGGCGCTCGATCGTACCAACTTCACGGTGGACAACCGCGATCGCGCGAAAGGCATTTATTACGTACGTTACGCGGATTCGATGGCGGAACTGAAGAAAGAAGGGCTCTTCGGCAAACTTTTCTATAGCGGCAATTCGTCGAAGAAGCCGGGTCAGGAATTCCTCGTCAACGTGCGCTCGAAGGGCGACACGGTGACGCAGGTAGCGGTGCTGGACGCGAACGGGCAGGTGGATAACTCGTCCGACGCGCAGCGCATCGTGTCGCTGCTGCACGCGCAACTGAACTAAGCGGACCGTGCGGTTCGCCAGTCTCGGCAGCGGCAGCGAAGGCAATGCCCTGCTGGTGGAGGCGCAAAGCGGTACGACCACCACCCGCGTGCTGCTCGACTGCGGTTTTTCCGCCAAAGAAGTCGAGCGGCGTCTGGCGCGGCTCGGCGCGGGCGTCGAAGGTCTCGACGCCATTCTGATCACGCATGAGCACAGCGACCACATTGGCGGTGCGTTGACGCTGGCGCGCAAGTGGTCGATTCCGCTGTACATGAGTTGGGGCACCGCGCGCGCGGTGGGCGCCGATGAAGCCGATGTCGACCTGCAGGTGCTATGGGGCGACGAGGCGGTGGCGATCGGCGACCTCAGCATCCTGCCTTATACCGTTCCCCATGACGCCCGCGAGCCGCTGCAATACGTGCTTTCCAACGGCGCGAGCCGCCTCGGCGTGCTGACCGATGTCGGCACCTCCACGCCGCACATCAGCGCCGTGCTGAGCGGTTGCGACGCGCTGGTGCTCGAATGCAATCACGACGTGCGGATGCTGGCGGGCAGTCGCTACCCGCAGTCGCTGAAGGCGCGCATCGGTGGCGATCACGGGCATCTGAACAACGACGCGGCGGCTGATATTCTGGCTTCGCTCGATCGTTCGCGCTTGCGCCATCTGGTCGCCGCGCATCTGAGCCAGCAGAACAATTTGCCGGAACTGGCGCAAGCCGCAATGGCGGCTGTGCTGGGTGCCGCGCCGACCGAAGTGGTGGTGGCTTCGCAGGATAATGGCTTTGCCTGGCTGAGTCTTTAGCGCTGCTTGGGCTGCCGGCGCTGTGATCGGTGTCTGACGCGACGCCGCCGTGCCAATAAAAATGCCCATGACGATTGCTCGCCATGGGCATTTTTTATTGGGGCGGGCGCCTTTTGCGCCGCGCCCCAAGGTCAAACCTTAGTTGCGGTTGCCGCCGAAGATGCCGAGCAGCGCGAGCAGGTTGACGAACACGTTGTATAGATCCAGATAGATCGCGAGCGTGGCGGTGATGTAATTCGTCTCGCCGCCGTTCACCACGCGCTGCACGTCGAACAGCATGTAGGCCGAGAAGATCACGATCGCCATTACCGAGACCGTCAGCATCAAGGCCGGCAGATGCAGGAACACGTTCGCGACCGACGCCAGCAGCAGCACGATCACGCCCATGAACAGCCACTTGCCGAGGCCGGAGAAATCGCGCTTGCTGACCGTGGCGATCGTCGCCATCGACGCGAATATCACACCAGTGCCACCGAAGGCGAGCATGATCAGCGACGGGCCGTTCGAAAAACCGAGCACGAAGCTCAGGATGCGCGACAGCATCAGGCCCATGAAGAACGTGAAGCCGAGCAGTACGACGACGCCGATGGCGCTGTCTTTGGTTTTCTGGATCGCGAACATGAAGCCGAAGGCGATCGCGAAGAATGCCAGCATGCTCATGCCGGGGCTGGTGGCGGCGAACAGCGAGAAACCGGTTGCCACTCCCACCCACGCGCCGAGCACTGTCGGAATCATCGACAGCGCGAGCAGCCAGTAGGTGTTCCGTAGCACGCGGTTGCGTGTTTCGACCGTGCTGACCGCGCCAGTGCGGCCAAAGCTATACGGATGTTCGTTCATGGTCTCTCCTTACGTCAGAAGCATGTTGCGTCGTGGTTTATGCAGCGCCGGCCGGGATTTTTGCCGCCAGTCGCGTGGTACGTCCATTCCTGAGATTGGCGCGGAGGCAGGGAGTTTCAATGCTCCGAAAATGTTCACACGGCCTACGCTACCAGCAATCAGAAAGTCCTGCTTGGCGTCTTTCAGTGCTGTAAGGGTCCAATCGCAATCATACACGGGAACATGCTACAATAGCGGATTCATTTAAATCTGTAACCTCTTAATTTTTTGGAGTTTTTAATGGCGATCGAACGCACCCTGTCGATTATCAAGCCGGACGCAGTGGCCAAGAACGTGATCGGTCAGATCTACAGCCGCTTCGAAAACGCCGGTCTGAAGATCATTGCGTCGCGCATGGTTCACCTGTCGCGCGCCGATGCAGAGAAGTTCTACGCCGTGCACGCCGCACGTCCGTTCTTCAAGGACCTGGTCGAATTCATGATCTCGGGCCCGGTGGTCGTACAAGTGCTGGAAGGCGAAAACGCAATCCTGAAGCACCGTGACCTGATGGGTGCAACGGACCCGAAGAAGGCAGAAAAGGGCACGATCCGTGCTGATTTCGCCGACAGCATCGACGCTAATGCGGTGCACGGTTCAGACGCTGCTGAAACGGCTGCTGTCGAAATCGCGTTCTTCTTCCCGCAAGTGAACGTTTACTCGCGTTAATGCCTGGTTAAGCCCGAATGGTCTCGTGCGATTCGTGCAGCCGATTTGATTAATCGCACGAATCGCCCGGCAAAGTAGTAAGGTAAAGCAGCAGGAATGGGCGCGAACGGCATTGCGTTCATGCAGCTTGTTGCATGAACGTAGTCTCGCACTGAAATGGCAGGATTCGATATGACGAGCAGTCCCACCGTCAACCTTCTCGATCTCGACGCCCAAGGGCTTGTCGCCTACTGCGACAGCCTGGGCGAGAAGCCGTTTCGCGCCAGGCAATTGCAGCGTTGGATTCACCAGTACAACGCCGCCGACTTCGACGGCATGACCGATCTGGCGAAGTCCTTGCGCGAAAAGCTCAAAGGGCGCGCAAGCATTACGATGCCCGGCATCGTCAGCGACCATATTTCGACCGACGGCACACGCAAGTGGCTGATCGACGTCGGTAACAGCAACGCGGTCGAGACCGTTTTTATTCCGGAAGAAACCCGCGGCACGCTGTGCGTCTCGTCGCAGGCCGGGTGCGCGGTCAACTGCCGTTTCTGTTCGACCGGCAAACAGGGGTTCTCCCGCAATCTCACCACCGGCGAAATCATCGGCCAACTGCGTATGGCTGAGTTTGCGCTGCGCGCATCGCTCGGCGCGGCCGGCGGCCGTGCCACGGGTGGCGAAGGCAAGGGCGAGCGCGTCGTCACGAACGTTGTGATGATGGGCATGGGCGAGCCGTTGCTGAACTACGACGCAGTGGTGCCCGCCATGCGCCTGATGCTCGACGACAACGCGTACGGCCTGTCGCGCCGGCGCGTCACGCTGTCCACCTCGGGTGTGGTGCCGATGATGGACCGGCTCGGCGCGGATCTGCCGGTGGCGCTCGCGGTCTCGTTGCATGCGCCCAACGACCCGCTGCGCGACATGCTGGTGCCGCTGAACAAGAAGTATCCGCTGCGCGAACTGATGGCGGCTTGCCAGCGCTATCTGAAAGTCGCGCCGCGCGATTTCATTACGTTTGAATATTGCATGCTCGACGGCGTAAACGACAGTGAAGCGCAAGCGCGCGAATTGCTTGCCGTCACGCGCGACGTACCGTGCAAATTCAACCTCATTCCGTTCAATCCGTTCCCCGAGTCGGGCCTCGTCCGTTCGAAGGCGGAGCAGATCAAACGGTTTGCGCAAGTGCTGATGGACGCGGGCGTCGTCACCACGGTACGCAAAACACGCGGCGACGATATCGATGCTGCCTGCGGTCAGCTGGCCGGTGCGGTGAAAGACCGCACGCGCCTCGCTGAACGCACCGGGAAGGCAGCGAAGATCATCGAGGTTCGCGCCGTGTAATCGCACGAAGCGGCAGGGCGCACCTGTGCGGCGGAAAGCGCCGCGCAGGTGCAAAAACCCGCCGCGTCACGGGCGATTGAAAAGAAAGTTTGCAGAAGCGATCGGAAGCGGCACACAAGGCCGCACATTTTGTTATAAACGGTCTGCGATTCGGACGTGAGGCAGTTCGCCTGGTCGAGTCGCACAAGTGAAAAAGAATCGACGCGAAAGGATTTGGGATGAGTGAGCCGCAGCACCCGCATCGTCACGAGGCAGACACGAACGCAGACCAGCCGGCGCCGGTCGCTCGGGCGGTGGTGCAGCCTGTTGCTCAGACCGGCTTGGATTCGTTGGCGGCAGTGGGCGCGCGCTTGACTCAATTGCGCGAATCGAAGGGCTGGACGATCGACGACGTATCGGCGCGTCTGAAAGTGTCCGCGATCAAATTGCGCGCGCTCGAGTCGGGCGATATCAGCCATCTGCCGGATACGACGTTCGCGCTCGGCGTGGTACGCAGCTACGCGAAGATGCTCGGCGCGGATCCCGCGCCATTCACGCAGGCGCTGCGCCGCGAGAAGGGTGTGCCGGCACCGGATCTGTCGATGCCGGCGTCGTCTGGCAAGGATTTGCCGCGCGGCCGGGTGTCACTGTCGCTCGGCGGCAGCGGACAAAAGAGCCGCTCGTGGCTGTGGGGCATTGCAGCGGTCATCGTCGCGGTGATCGCGCTGGGTATGTGGCATACCAATGGCGGTGATTCGTCGGCGTGGCTCGCGCGGTTGAAGGCGAGCGCGAACGGCGCGGCTGGCGGCGCCACCGGCGCGTCGGGCGCGGTTGCGCAGGGGCCGGCAGCAGGTTCCGATACGGCGGTCGAAGCTGCGTCCGAAGCTGCGTCCGCGCCGCAAACGCAGACCGCAGTGGACAACGCAGCGCCGGCTACGCCGATGCCCGCGCCGCTGGCGACCGGTACGGCGCCGTCCTCTGCGCCGCCGGTGACGGCAGGGACCGCGGTCCCTGCGGCGCCGAAGGCGGGTTTGCAGGTCCAGGCCGCCGCGCAAGGCGCGAGCGCCGCAGCCGGCGAAACTGCCGAACAGGTGGCAACCGCAGGCGAGGCGATCGTCGCGCTTCGCGTGACACAAGACAGTTGGTTCAGCGTGCGCGGCAAGGACGGCAAGGAGGTGTTCTCCGGCCTCGTGCACGCAGGCGATACGAAGGAAGTAACAGGCGCGGCCCCTTTCAAGGTCACGATCGGCAACAAGGCCGGTCTCGAGTCGATTACGCTCGATGGCCAGCCGGTCGATCCGTCGAAATATTCGGCAGCCAAGGGTAATGTGGCACGCTTCGCGCTGCCTTAATAGATGTGGCATGCGTCGCGGCCAACCGGGTCGCGACGCTTTCTCTTTCTCAATTCAGGCGCGACGACCTTTGTGTGGCGCCTGCGGCGTAAATGGGTCTTTCGATGCAATCCGAAGCTCAATCCCAATCCAGTAGCAAGATTGTTTCAAACGAGCCGGTGTTCGGCGGCCAGGCTGCGCGGCGCATGTCGCACGCGGTCGACGTGCGTTGGGGCGGCCAGCTCGTCACGATCGGCGGCGATGCACCCGTGCGCATCCAGTCGATGACCAACACCGATACCGCGGACGCGATCGGCACCGCGATCCAGATCAAGGAATTGGCGCAAGCCGGTTCGGAACTGGTGCGTATCACGGTCAACACGCCGGAGGCGGCGGCGGCCGTTCCGGCCGTGCGCGAGCAGCTCGACCGCATGGGCGTGTCGGTGCCGCTGGTCGGCGATTTTCACTACAACGGTCACTTGCTGCTGCGCGATTACCCCGCGTGCGCGGAGTCGCTGTCGAAGTACCGGATCAATCCGGGCAACGTCGGCCACGGCGCGAAACGCGACACGCAGTTCGCACAGATGATCGAAGCGGCGGTGAAATACGACAAGCCGGTCCGTATCGGCGTGAACTGGGGCAGTCTCGATCAGGATCTGCTCGCGAAAATGATGGACGAAAACGCTGCGCGTTCCACGCCGTGGGAAGCGCAGAGCGTGATGTACGAAGCGCTGATCCAGTCGGCGATCGGCTCGGCGGAGCGGGCGGTCGAACTCGGTCTGGCTCGCAACAAGATCATCCTGTCGTGCAAGGTCAGCGGTGTGCAGGATCTGATCGCGGTGTATCGCGAACTGGCGCGCCGTTGCGAATTCGCGCTGCATCTGGGGCTGACCGAAGCGGGCATGGGGTCGAAGGGCATCGTCGCATCGACGGCTGCGTTGTCCGTGTTGCTGCAGCAAGGCATCGGCGACACTATCCGTATTTCGCTGACGCCGGAACCGGGCGCGTCGCGCACCGGCGAAGTGATCGTCGGCCAGGAAATCCTGCAGACCATGGGCTTGCGCTCGTTCACGCCGATGGTGATCGCGTGCCCCGGTTGCGGCCGTACTACCAGCACGCTGTTCCAGGAACTGGCCTCGCAAATCCAGACTTATCTGCGTACGCAGATGCCGGTGTGGCGCGATCAATATCCGGGCGTGGAGAAGATGCACGTCGCGGTGATGGGCTGCATCGTCAACGGTCCGGGTGAATCGAAGCAGGCGAACATTGGTATCAGCTTGCCGGGTTCGGGCGAAAATCCAGCCGCGCCGGTGTTCATCGACGGCGAGAAGGTCAAGACGTTGCGCGGCGATAATATCGCGCAAGAATTCCAGCAAATCGTGAGTGACTACGTCGAGCGCCGCTATGGTCGCGCCGAAGCACTCAACTAAACACCGTCAATCGAAGACAGATGACTGAACAGAAGAAAAAGCTCGAAAAGTTGTCCGGCGTGAAGGGCATGAACGACATCCTTCCGCAGGAAGCCGGGCTGTGGGAATTTTTCGAAACGACCGTCAAGTCGATGCTGCGTTCGTATGGATACCAGAATATTCGTACGCCGATCATCGAGCATACGCAGTTGTTCAAGCGTGGTATCGGCGAAGTGACCGACATCGTCGAGAAAGAGATGTACAGCTTTACCGACGCGCTGAATGGCGAAAATCTGACGATGCGCCCGGAAAATACCGCAGCTGTCGTGCGCGCGGCGATCGAACACAACATGCTGTACGACGGCCCGAAGCGCCTGTGGTACATCGGCCCGATGTTCCGCCACGAGCGTCCGCAACGCGGTCGTTACCGGCAGTTCCATCAGGTCGGCGTCGAAGCATTGGGCTTTGCGGGCCCGGACGCGGATGCTGAAATCATCATGATGTGCCAGCGTCTTTGGGACGACCTCGGCTTGATGGGCATCAAGCTCGAAATCAATTCGCTGGGTTTAGCTGAAGAGCGTGCGGCACATCGCGTCGAGTTGATCGCGTACCTCGAAAAGCACATGGATGTGCTCGACGAAGACGCGAAGCGCCGTCTCTACACGAACCCGCTGCGCGTGCTGGATACGAAGAATCCGGCGTTGCAGGAAATCGCGCAGAACGCGCCGAAACTGATCGATTTTCTCGGCGACGAATCGCGCGCGCACTTCGAAGGTTTGCAGCGCATTCTGAAAGCGAACAACATTCCGTTCACGATCAATCCGCGTCTCGTGCGCGGTCTCGATTATTACAATCTGACCGTGTTCGAATGGGTCACCGACAAGCTTGGCGCACAAGGCACCGTTGCGGCCGGCGGCCGTTACGATCCGCTGATCGAACAACTCGGCGGTAAGCCGACGGCCGCATGCGGTTGGGCGATGGGCGTCGAACGTATCCTCGAATTGCTGAAAGAAAACAAGCTCGTGCCGGAAGACGAGGGCTGCGACGTGTACGTGGTCCATCAGGGCGACGCGGCGCGCGAGCAGGCCTTCATCATCGCCGAGCGTTTGCGCGATACGGGTCTCGACGTGATCCTGCATTGCAGCGCCGACGGTCAAACCGCCAGCTTCAAATCGCAGATGAAACGTGCCGACGCAAGCGGTGCGGCATTCGCGGTCGTGCTCGGCGAAGACGAGATCGCCAACGGCACGGTCGGCGTCAAGCCCCTGCGGGATACAAGTTCTAACGGTGGTAAAAACGAGCAACATAACGTGCCCGCCGAAGACTTGACCGAATTTCTAATCAATGCGATGGTTGCAACCGCCGAAGACGGCGACGACTGATCGCGATGTCGTCGAGCCCATTGGCTCGACACGCACATGTATCAAGAAAGAGGAAATCGCCGGGCAATGAGTTACCACGACGAACAAGAATCGATTGAAAGCCTGAAAGCATGGTGGACGCAGTGGGGCAATGCAACCACGTGGATCGTGCTGGTGGCGCTGGTTGCCGCAGCCGGCTGGAACGGCTGGAATTTCTGGCAACGGCGTCAGGCGGCGGAAGCCGCGGTGCTGTATGACCAGGTGCAGCAAGCCGTTGCCTCGGGCGACAAGGCGAAGATCACGCGCGTCGCTACCGACATGGAAGACAAGTTCAGCGGCACCGCGTATGCGCAGATGACCGCGCTGGGTGCCGCGAAGGCGCTGTATGCCGCGGGCGACGAAGCTGCTGCGAAGGTTCAGCTGCAATGGACCATCGATCACGCGAAAGACGATGAGTTCAAGCAGATCGCCAAGTTGCGTCTCGCTTCGCTGCTGCTCGACGACAAGGCTTACGACCAGGGTCTCGCGCTGCTCGCCGAGCCGCAGTCCGATGCGTTCAAAGGCATTGTGGCAAACGGCCGCGGTGACTTGCTCGCCGCTCAAGGCAAGCGTGACGATGCGCGCACGGCTTACAGGCTCGCGCTCGATTCGCTGTCGAAAAACGATAGCTCGGCACGCCAGTTGATTCAGTTCAAGCTGGACGCGTTGGGCGGCTAATCGTTGCAGGCGGCGCGCTGCGTGCAACGACCAACCGGTCTCCTTTAATTAATTTCCTGAATGCTTCGTCCACCGATGAATCTGCTGAAACGTTACGCTGTGCCCGTTGCCTGTGCGATGACTGTCCTCACCATGGCGGCTTGCTCATCCACGAAAGACGAGCGCCGCGTGCCGACGCCGCTCACCGAGTTCAAACCCGCGCTCGATGTGCAGCAGGCGTGGAAGACGAGCGTGGGCAAGGCTGGTCGTTACCTGTTCTCGCCGGTCGCGGTCGGCAATGCGGTGTACGCAGCCGGCGCGAACGGCTCGGTCGCGAAGATCGATGCGCAAACCGGCAAGGACATCTGGCGCGTCAAGCTGCACGATGACCTCTCGGCAGGCGTCGGCAGCGACGGCACGTTGACTGCGGTCGGCGGTCTGAAGGGCGATGTCTACGTGCTGGGCACTGACGGCAAGCAACTGTGGACCGCGAAGGCGCCCGGCGAAATCATTTCGCCGCCGCTGGTCGGCAACGGCCTCGTGGTCGTGCGCACGGTCGACGGTCAGATCGTGGCGTTCAATGCGCAAACCGGCGAGCAGAAGTGGAATTACCGCAACCGCGCGGTGCCGCTGAATCTGCGCGTGTCGTCGGGCATGACGTTCGCGGGCGACGCGGCGGTGCTGGCCGGCTTCCCGGGCGGCGCGTTCGCTGCGATCAACCTGCAAACCGGCGACAACTATTGGCAGACGCCGGTGTCGTATCCGAAGGGCGTGACCGAAGTCGAGCGGATCAACGACGTGACGGGGCCGCCCACGCTGGTCGGTTCGCAAACTTGCGCGGTGACTTTCCAGGGCCAGATTGGCTGTTTCGACGCGAATTCCGGGCGTGCAGTGTGGGAGAAGGCATTCTCGAGCACGAGCGGTCTGGCGCAGGATGATCGCGCCGTGGTGGCGGGCGACGACTGGTCGGTGGTGTCGGCGTTCGACGTCAACACGGGTGCGCCGCTGTGGCAAAACGACAAGCTGAAGAACCGCGAGGTCAGCGTGCCGTTCCTGCTGGGTCACGCCGCGGTGCTGGGCGACTATCAGGGCTACGTGCATTTCCTGTCGCGCGACGACGGCACGCTCGTGGCTCGCGTGAAAACCGACGGCAGCGCGATCACCGCGGCACCGGTGCTGGCCGGCGAAACGCTGGTGGTGCTGACGCACGACGGCGATCTGTACGGCTACCGCCCGCGATAAGCTGGGGTCTCATCGACAGCCAGGCGTCGTCAAGCGCGCAGGCCGGCTTTGCCGGCCGCGCGCGTTTTATAGAGAAAAATATTCCGCCGGACTGGCTGGTCCGGCAAGTCGGATCAGAAACGGCCCACGTGGTCATCGGTGGCTGCTTGCGGCGCCATCTTCGACGGTAATTGCGGAAAATCGCATTGATCTGGCATGCGGGCCGTCGAGCAAGAAAGACTGAATCTGGCAGCCCATTGGCGCTGCCCATACAGCCAAACCCCCGTCCGCCCGGGTGCGCATATTGACAGCGCATCCGGGGCTGGCCGAATTCGTGATAATTTTCGTCAAACGCTGCCGTATAGCGGCCGCATGGCGTCGCTACGCGGGCGGTCGATTTCGATCCCGCGTTTCACCGTGAACAACATCTGATGAAACCCGTTATTGCCCTGGTTGGGCGCCCCAATGTGGGGAAATCCACGCTGTTCAACCGTCTCACGCGTACGCGTGATGCGCTGGTTGCCGACTTGCCCGGTCTCACCCGCGATCGCCATTACGGTGAAGGACGCGCCGGCGAGCGGCCGTATCTGGTCGTCGATACCGGCGGCTTCGAGCCGGTGGCAAAAGACGGCATCCTGCACGAGATGGCACGTCAAACCCGCCAGGCGGTCGAAGAATCGGACATCGTCGTGTTCATCGTCGATGGCCGCAACGGTCTCGCGCCGCAGGATAAGTCGATTGCCGACTATCTGCGCAAGATCGGCCGGCCGATCTTCCTCGTCGTCAACAAAGCCGAGGGGATGAAGTACAGCACGGTCGCGGCCGATTTCTACGAACTCGGTCTCGGCGACCCGCGCGCCATTTCGGCGGCGCACGGCGACGGTGTGACGGAAATGATCAACGAGGCGCTCGGCGTCGCGTACGCGGGTCAGCCGGAAGAGAGCGACGAGGAGAAGGAAGCGCGTGGCGTGAAGATCGCCATCGTCGGCCGGCCGAACGTCGGCAAGTCGACGCTGATCAACGCGCTGGTCGGCGAAGAGCGCGTGATCGCATTCGACATGCCGGGCACGACGCGCGATTCGATTTACGTCGATTTCGAGCGGCAAGGCAAGCCCTACACGCTGATCGACACGGCCGGCTTGCGCCGCCGCGGCAAAGTGTTCGAAGCGATCGAGAAATTTTCGGTGGTGAAGACGCTGCAATCGATTTCGGATGCGAACGTCGTGATCCTGCTGCTCGACGCGCGCCAGGACATCTCGGAACAGGACGCGCACATTGCCGGTTTCGTCGTGGAGCAAGGCCGTGCACTGGTCGTGGGCGTGAACAAATGGGACGGCCTCGATCCGCATGTGCGCGAGCGCACCAAGGCGGACCTCGAGCGTAAACTAAAATTTCTCGACTTCGCCAAATTCCATTTCATTTCCGCTGCGGAAAAAACCGGCATTGGCCCGCTGATGCGTTCGGTGGACGACGCCTACGCCGCGGCCATGGCCAAGCTGCCGACGCCGAAGCTCACGCGCGCGCTGATCGATGCGGTCGAATTCCAGCAGCCGCGTCGACGTGGTCCGGTGCGGCCGAAACTGCGTTACGCGCACCAGGGCGGACAGAATCCGCCGATCATCGTGATTCACGGCAACGCGCTCGACGCGATCACCGAAACCTATAAACGCTACCTCGAAAACCGTTTCCGGGAAACTTTCAAGCTGACCGGGACTCCATTGCGCATAGAGTTCAGATCATCGACGAACCCTTACGCGGACAAAGGCTGAAACCCGCGTGTGTGTTGGGTTTGGCCCGGTGGCCGGGGCCCTCGCGCAAAAATGAAAATCGGCTATAGTGTAGCGGTTGACGGCGGATCTCTTTTTCCTTCGTCGTCAATTCAGTCAACCTGCAAAAAAATACGGAGTTTGCTATGAGCAACAAAGGGCAATTGTTACAAGACCCGTTTTTGAACGCACTGCGTAAAGAGCATGTGCCGGTGTCGATCTACCTGGTCAACGGCATCAAGCTTCAAGGGAACATCGAATCGTTCGACCAGTACGTCGTGTTGCTCAGGAATACGGTCACCCAGATGGTCTACAAGCACGCCATTTCGACTGTCGTGCCTGCCCGTCCGGTGAATTTCCACCCGGATTCCGAACAGTCCTAACCCCCGTCGCGGCCGGCGTAGCGTCGCCCGTTGGCGATCACTCCCGGCCGCCTCATTTTGATACCCTCCAATTTGATCAATGCAGCGCTTGTCGGCATCGACTTCGGTAAGATCGATTTCGAAGCCAGTCTCGAAGAACTCTCCCTGCTCGCGCAAAGCGCGGGTGCGAATCCCTTAGTCACCCTCACCGGACGCCGGTCCAGCCCCGATGCCAAGATGTTCGTCGGCAGCGGCAAGGCCGAAGAACTGCGTCTTGCGTGTGAGGCGAACGACATCGAGCTGGTCATTTTCAATCACGCTCTAGCCCCTGCGCAGCAGCGCAATCTGGAGCAGGCGCTTAATCGCCGCGTGATCGATCGCACCAGTCTCATCCTCGATATTTTTGCGCAACGTGCCCGCAGCCATGAAGGCAAGCTGCAGGTGGAACTCGCGCAGCTGCAGTATCTATCGACGCGGCTAATCCGCGCATGGACCCACCTGGAGCGGCAAAAAGGCGGTATCGGTTTGCGCGGCCCTGGCGAAACGCAGCTCGAAACCGACCGCCGTTTGATCGGCGAGCGCATCAAGGCGCTCAAAATCCGGCTCGAAAAGCTGCGCCGTCAGCACGGCACGCAGCGCCGCGCGCGCAGCCGCAACCAGACGATGTCCGTCTCGCTGGTCGGCTACACGAACGCGGGCAAATCCACGCTCTTCAATGCGCTGACAAAAGCCCAGGCGTATGCCGCCGACCAGCTGTTCGCTACGCTGGACACCACTTCGCGGCGCGTCTATCTCGGCGACGAAGCCGGGCAGGTGGTGGTGTCCGATACTGTCGGTTTCATTCGCGAATTGCCCCACCAACTGGTTGCGGCATTCCGCGCGACGCTAGAGGAAACCATCCACGCCGACCTGCTGTTGCATGTGGTCGATGCATCGAGCGCGGTGCGGCTCGATCAGATCGATCAGGTGAACGAGGTGCTGCACGCAATCGGTGCGGACACCATCCGCCAGGTGCTGGTGTTCAACAAGATCGATGCGGTGCCGGAGCTGGCGGCCCGTGGCGACGCGGTCGAGCGGGATGAGTATGGTAATATTTCGCGCGTCTTTTTGAGCGCGCGCACGGGGCAAGGGCTGGATACATTGCGCGCTGCCATCGCTGAAATCGCTACTGCCGAACCTCTTCCCGACATGCTGGTCGACCTGTCGGAAGAAGACCGGTCGGCAGCACCACGCGAGGACCGCAAGGTCTCAGAATTCGGGCACTGACCCGTTCCAATTGCACTGACCCGCTGTCTACTCTGGTGAACGAACACAGGTGAACGATTACAACGAGCGGAGTATCTGGCTGCGCATGCGCGCCATGCTTTCACTGAACGATCCGCGCTGGGGCCGGGGTGACGGCAATGGCGATCGCCAGCGGCCCAACGAACCCAAGCGTCCGCAGAACGGCAAGGACGGCGAAGGCCCGCCCGATCTCGACGAAATGTGGCGCGATTTCAATCGCCGCCTGAGTCGCGTATTCGACCGCAAAGGCGGAGGCGTCGGTGGCGGCCGCCCGGACAACGGCCGCAGTGCGCGCATCGGCGTCGGGATCGTGATCGGCGTGCTGATCGCGATCTATCTGGGCAGCGGCGTGTTCGTCGTGCAGGATGGCCAGGCCGGCGTCGTCATGCAATTCGGTCAGTATCGCTACACCGCCGGGCAGGGCGTGCATTGGCGTCTGCCGTATCCGTTCGAAACGCACGAGCTCGTCAATGTCGGCCAGATCCGTCAGGTGGAGATCGGCCGCAACAACGTGGTGCGTCTCGCGAATGTGAAGGACGCGTCGATGCTCACGCACGACGCCGATATCGTCGACGTGCGCTTTGCCGTGCAATACCAGGTGAAGAAGCCGACCGATTACCTGTTCCGCAGCGTCGATTCCGATCAGAGCGTGATGCAGGCTGCGCAAGCAGCCGTGCGCAGCATCGTCGGTGCGCGCAGCACCAAAGACATCCTCTCTCAGGATCGCGAAGCAATTCGTCAGCAACTGATGGCCGCGATCCAGCAATCCCTGGATGAATACCAGTCCGGCCTCGCCGTGACGGGTGTGACGATCCAGGGCGTGCAGACGCCCGACCAGGTGCAGGCCGCTTTCGACGAGGCCGCCAAAGCACTTCAGGATAACGAGCGCGCCAAACGCGAGGCGCAAGCCTATGCGGCGGAGCTGCTGCCGCGCGCACAAGCCGACGTGGCGCGCCAGATCGACGAAGCGAAAACGTACAGCGACAAAACGGTCGCTCAGGCGCAAGGCGATGCCGAGCGCTTCAAGCAGGTCTACGCGCAGTACTCAAAGGCGCCCGCGGTGATTCGCGAGCGCATGTACCTGGAAACCATGCAGCAGATCTATTCGAATACGACCAAGGTGTTTGTGGACAGCAAGAGCGGCAACAACGTGCTGTATCTGCCGCTCGACAAGCTGGTCGAGCAGACTCGCCAGCGTGTCGCCGACGCCGCTGGCGCCGCGTCGGGTGCCGCGGGAGCGATGGGTGCTACGTCCGCTGCCGCACCGCAGGCTGCGAGCGGCGCTGCCGCATCGTCCGGCGCAACGCCGGGCGCCGCTGCCTCCGCGCCAGCCGCAGTCGCGACGCCAGCCAGCCAGCCAGCCGCCAGCAGCGACGCACTGCGTTCACGTGACTCCTTCCGCAGCCGTATGCGCGAAGACGACGTTCAATAAGGGGCGCAGAACATGAACAAGATCATTGCGCTCGTTGTTGCTATCGTCATCGTGCTGTTTGCTGCGGCGTCGATGGTGTTCGTCGTCGATCAGCGGCATATGGCGGTGCTGTCGTCGCATGGCGACACCGCGCCCACCTTGCTCGGCCCCGGTCTGCACGTGAAGCTGCCGCCGCCGCTGCAAACGGTCACGCTGGTCGATAACCGCATCCAGACGCTCGACGCGCCGGATGAAGACCGCTACGTCACGTCCGACAAAACCGATTTGCTGGCCAACCCGGTTGTCAAATATCGCGTCACCGATCCGCTGAAGCTGCTCGCCGAAACCAGGGGCGACGTGCAAAGCCTGCCTGACCGGTTGGCCTTGCTGTCGCGCAGCGCGCTCGGCGACGCATTCGGCAAGTACACGCTGTCCGACGCGCTCGCCAGACAGCAGAACATCGCTGACGAAGCGCGCGGCACGATGGAAAAGGCCGCAGCCTCGCTGGGCGTCTCGGTGCTCGACGTGCAATTGACGCGCGTCGATTTTCCGGCGGCAATGGCCGATTCGGTCTACAAGCGCATGATCGCCGCGCGCCAGCAGGTCGCGAGCGAACAGCGCGCAAAGGGTGCCGCCGAGGCTGACCAGATCAAGGTCGATGCAGTCGGCCAGCAACAGGCGATACTCGCGGATGGCTATCGTCAGGCACAGACCATTAAGGGCGAGGGCGATGCCAAGGCCGCGGAAATCGCCGCCGACGCGTTCGGCCGCGACCCGCAGTTCTACCAGTTCTACCAAAGCATGCAGGCATACAAGAACACCTTCAAGCCGGGCGACGTCATCGTGGTCGACCCGAGCAGCGAGTTCTTCCGCTTCATGCGTAGCCCGACCGGTGGCGGTGCCGCCCCGGACGCCGCCGCGGCACCGCGCAAACACTGATAACCGGAGCGCCGCGGCATCCGCATCGCGGCACCTTCACTCGCATGGACATAGCCGGCTCGTTATTGCTCGCGATCGCATTGATGCTGATTATCGAGGGGATGTTCCCGTTCGTTTTTCCGAGCGCCTGGCGCGACACGTTTCGTAAAATAGCGGAACGGCCGTCGCAACAGATTCGTATCGGCGGGCTGATCGTGATGGTGCTCGGGCTGATCCTGCTGTTTGTCGTGACCTGACGGGGTGCTTCGCGGAGACCTGACAGCGCGCTCCATTGCATAACAGCGAGGAGAGCGTTGCCAGCGAGGAGAGCGTTGCGACGCGGGCCGAGGCCAGAGGCGAAGGGCGGCCCAGATACCCCCCGATCCTGCGATAGCCGCCAGAATCGAGGCGCCGTCCGCCATTCACTTTCACTTACCGGCGCACCCAGCCGCCGTGTGCAACGTCGTAGGACTGTATCGATGTCGACCTGGTTACTCCCCGAGAATATTGCCGACGTGCTGCCGTCGGAAGCCCGCAAGATCGAAGAGTTGCGGCGCCATTTGCTGGACCGTTTCCGCTCGTACGGCTACGAGATGGTGATGCCGCCGCTGATCGAGTATATCGAGTCGCTGCTCACCGGCGGCGGGCACGATCTGGATCTGCGCACCTTCAAGCTCGTCGATCAACTGTCCGGCCGCACGCTCGGTCTGCGCGCCGACATCACGCCGCAGGTCGCGCGTATCGATGCGCACTTGCTGAACCGTCAAGGCGTGACGCGCCTTTGCTATGCGGGCAACGTCGCGCATACGCGTCCGCGCGGCTTGCACGCGACGCGCGAGCAGATCCAGATCGGCGCGGAAATCTACGGTCACGCGGGCCTCGAAGCGGACCTCGAGATCCAGCAGTTGATGCTCGACGCGCTGCGTCTGGCCGGCCTCGCGAAAGTGCGGCTCGATTTGTGCCACGCGGGTGTGCTCGCCGCGCTGATCGACGGTGAGCCTGCCGCGGCCGAACTGGGTCAGTCGCTTTACGATGCGCTCGCGGGCAAGGACGTGCCGCGTCTGGTCGAATTGACCGCCGATCTCACGCCGGTCACGCGCGACGCACTGCGCGCGTTGCCCACGCTGTACGGCGGCGCTTCGGTGCTTGACGAGGCCCGTGCGCGCCTACCGAACGCGCCGGCCATCGCCCGCGCGCTCGACGATCTCGCGTTCCTCGCGAGCCAGGTGGACGGCGCCGAAGTGATGATCGACCTCGCCGATCTGCGCGGTTATGCGTACCACAGCGGCGTGATGTTCTCGGCGTATGTCGACGGCGTGCCGAATGCGGTTGCACGCGGCGGCCGTTACGACCACGTTGGCCAGGCTTACGGCCGGGCGCGCGCGGCAACCGGCTTCTCGCTCGATCTGCGCGAAGTCGCACGCATCTCGCCGGTCGAAGCGCGCAGCAGTGCGATTCTTGCGCCGTGGCAGCACGACGAAGCACTGAGCACGAGCGTCGCCGCGCTGCGCGATGCCGGCGAAGTCGTGATCCAGGCGCTGCCCGGCCACGAACACGATCTGGACGAGTTCGCGTGCGACCGCGTGTTGGTCGAGCGCAACGGCACGTGGGTCGTCGAACCCCGTCCCTGAGCGCGAATCGCCAGACCGTCCGAGGGGCATCCCAAAGGCATTTTCAAAAGGCGTCCAAAGCGGCGCACGACACCGGCGCGGCCATCGGCCGCGCTATTTCGAAATACCCAACATAACGTGCATACCGTTGAGCGGAAACGGAAAAATTCGGAAGGTTCCGCGAACATAGGTAGAATACGTTTTTAACCAGCTTACGAAACAACATGTCTGCCAGCGCAGTGAATGTGAACCCCGGGCGTAACGTCGTCGTCGTGGGGACCCAGTGGGGTGATGAAGGCAAGGGCAAGATCGTCGACTGGCTGACGGACCACGCTCAAGGCGTCGTTCGCTTCCAGGGCGGTCACAATGCCGGTCACACGCTTATCATCGGCGGCAAGAAAACCATCTTGCGTCTGATTCCGTCGGGCATCATGCATCCCGGCGTCGCGTGCTACATCGGCAATGGCGTCGTGTTGTCGCCGGAAGCACTGTTCAAGGAAATTGGCGAGCTCGAAGCCGCCGGGGTCGATGTTCAGAATCGCCTCTTCATTTCCGAAGCCGCCACTCTGATCCTGCCGTATCACATCGCCATCGACCAGGGCCGCGAAGCGCGCCGTGGCGCGGGCAAGATCGGCACGACTGGCCGCGGCATCGGCCCGGCCTACGAAGACAAGGTGGCGCGCCGCGGTTTGCGCGTGCAGGACCTGTTCGAGCCGGAAAGCTTTGCCGAACGTCTGCGTGAAAACCTCGACTATCACAACTTCGTGCTCACGCAATATCTGGGGGTCGCTGCAGTCGACTTCCAGCAAACGCTCGACACGATGCTGAGCTATGCCGAGCGTCTGAAGCCGATGGTGACTGATGTGTCGCGCCGTCTCTACGACGAAAACGCCGCCGGCAACAACCTGCTGTTCGAAGGCGCGCAAGGCACGCTGCTCGACATCGACCACGGCACCTATCCGTTCGTCACGTCGAGCAACTGCGTGGCCGGCGCGGCCACTGCGGGCGCGGGCGTCGGTCCGCAAAAGCTGAACTACATTCTCGGCATCACCAAAGCGTATTGCACGCGCGTCGGTTCGGGCCCGTTCCCGAGCGAACTGTACGACGCGGATAACGCCGCCCGTCAGGAGGCGATCGGCCTCGAACTCGCCACCGTCGGCAAGGAATTCGGCTCGGTCACCGGCCGTCCGCGCCGCACCGGCTGGCTCGACGTCGCCGCGCTGCGCCGCTCGATCCAGATCAACGGCGTGTCGGGTTTGTGCATGACCAAGCTCGACGTGCTCGACAGCCTTGACGAAGTGAAGCTGTGCGTCGGCTATACGGTCGACGGCAAGAATGTCGACCTGCTGCCGCGTGGCGCATCGGAAGTCGCGCGTTGCGTGCCGGTGTACGAAACCTTCGCGGGCTGGAAGGAAAGCACGGTCGGCATCAAGGAATGGGACAAGCTGCCCGCCAATGCGCGTGCTTACCTGTCGCGCGTGCAGGAAGTTGCGGGTATTCCGATCGACATGGTGTCGACCGGTCCGGATCGCGACGAGACCATTCTGCTTCGTCATCCGTTCAAGGTTTAAGGCATGGTGCAAGGTGTACCCATGATTGCGATGAAAGATCCGCGCAACGACGACAAGAACCTGTGGGTCGGCTGGGACGAGTATCATCGGCTGATCGAACTGCTGGCGCTGGCCGTGCATGAATCGGGCTGGAAGTTCGACAAGATCCTGTGTCTCGCGCGCGGCGGCTTGCGCGTCGGCGATCAGCTGTCGCGCATCTACGATTTGCCGCTGGCGATTCTGGCCACCAGTTCGTACCGCGAAGCGGCCGGCACGGAGCAGGGCGAACTCGACATCGCGCAGTACATCACGATGACGCGCGGCGAGCTGTCGGGCAACGTGCTGCTGGTCGACGACCTGGTCGATTCGGGCGTGACGCTGGCGCGCGTGCAGCAGCATCTGAAGGAACGCTATCCGGCGATCACGTCGGTGCGCTCGGCAGTGTTGTGGTACAAGGGCTGCTCGAAGGTCAAACCCGACTATCACGTGCAGTATTTGCCCACGAACCCGTGGATTCATCAGCCGTTCGAAGAGTGGGACACGGTACGTCCGCACAACCTCGGCGCGTGGATCAAGCGCGGCACTGCGCAGGCGCAGGAGTCGTCGGGGGTGTGATGCACACCGCGATGTCGTGCATATTGCGTCGTATCCAGAAAACGGAGCCCAGTTGGGCTCCGTTTTTTTGTATGCGCAGCGTGCGAATCGCGCTTCGCAAGCGTCGCGATACCCGTGCTGGCGCAAGCCCAAATGCAGCAGACGCGCCTGAATCGCAGTGCTACACTGCGCGGACCATCCACGTGGTGTATCCACAACAGGCCGGGCGGCGCTAAGCGGGCAGTTTAGAATAGCGCTCGTTTTTTCCGCTCAAGGAACGGATTTCCTCGCGTTTATGACAGATACCAATCACGTGCACAAACAGCCGCTGCCTTCCCTCGCGCTTGCCGCGGTCGGCGTGGTGTTCGGCGATATCGGCACGAGCCCGTTGTACGCGTTGAAAGAAGCATTCAGCCCGTCACACGGCATTCCGCTAACCGATCAATCGATTCTTGGCGTGATTTCGCTGCTGTTCTGGGCAATCGTGATCGTGGTCGGCATCAAGTATGTGTTGTTCGTGATGCGTGCCGACAACAACGGCGAAGGCGGTGTCCTCGCGTTGATGGCGCTGGCGCTGCGCTCTGTCGATCAGAAGACGAAGATGGCCGGCCTGCTGATGATGCTCGGTATCTTCGGCGCCTGCATGTTCTACGGCGACGCGGTGATTACGCCCGCCATTTCGGTGATATCTGCGGTCGAAGGTCTGGAGATCGCCGCCCCCGATCTGTCACATCTGGTGCTGCCGCTGACGATGGTGATCCTCGTGTTGCTGTTCTGGATCCAGCGGCACGGCACCGCCACCGTCGGGCGCCTGTTCGGTCCGATCATGGTGCTGTGGTTCGTGGTGCTCGCCGCGCTGGGCCTGTGGCATATCGTGCAGTCGCCGAATGTGATCCGCGCACTGAACCCGTACTACGCCTACACTTTTATGGCCGCGCACGTGCTGCAGGCCTACGTGGTGCTCGGCTCGGTCGTGCTGGTGCTGACCGGCGCCGAAGCGCTGTACGCCGACATGGGCCACTTCGGCGCAAAGCCGATCCGGATGGCCTGGTACGTGCTGGTGATGCCTTCGCTGGTGCTGAACTATTTCGGGCAGGGCGCACTGCTGATGCACGACCCGAAGGCTATCGAAAACCCGTTCTTCCTGCTTGCGCCCGATTGGGCGTTGCTGCCGCTCGTCGTACTGTCCACGGTGGCGACCGTGATCGCTTCGCAAGCGGTGATTTCCGGCGCGTATTCGCTGACGAGCCAGGCGATCCAGCTCGGCTACGTGCCGCGCATGAAGATCCTGCACACCTCGGAACTGGCGATCGGCCAGATCTATGTGCCGGTGGTGAACTGGATGCTACTGTTTATCATCCTGTGCATCGTGATCGCGTTCAAGAGTTCGGATAACCTCGCCGCCGCGTACGGTATCGCGGTGACTGCAACGATGGTGATCACCACGATCCTCGCCTGCGTCGTGATGGTGAAGGTGTGGAACTGGAACAAGCTCCTCGTGGCGTTGATCATCGGTGTGTTCATGACGGTCGACTTAGGCTTTTTCGGCGCCAACCTGCTCAAGGTTGCGGAAGGTGGCTGGCTGCCGCTCGGCATCGGTGCGTTGTTGTTCTTCCTGCTGATGACGTGGTTCAAGGGCAGGATGATCGTCAAGGAGCGCACAGCCGCCGACGGTATTCCGCTGATGCCGTTCCTGCAGGGCTTGCTTGCGCATCCGCCGCATCGCGTGTCGGGCACGGCGATCTATCTGACCGGCAGCGATTCGCTCGTGCCGGTGAGCCTGCTGCACAACCTGAAGCACAACAAGGTGCTGCATGAGCGCACCATTTTCCTGACTTTTGTGACACGCGATATTCCGTACGTGAACGATGCGGAGCGAGTGACGGTGAAGGATTTGAACGGCGGCTTGTACCTCGTCAAGGCGGTGTATGGTTTCAATGAAACGCCCGACGTGAAGGCCGTGCTGCTCGAGGTAGGCCGCACGCACGACATGACCTTCGAAATGATGGACACGTCGTTCTTCCTCGCGCGCGAGACAGTGGTGCCGACGCAATTGCCGGGCATGTCGGTGTGGCGCGAGCGCGTGTTCGCGTGGATGCATCAGAACGCCGCGAAGCCGACCGACTTCTTCAGTATTCCAGCGAATCGGGTAGTCGAGTTGGGGACGAAGATCGAGATCTGACGGACTTCGGTTCAACGCGCGCCTCGACTGTTGAGGCGCGATAAAAAGCCCACGCAATTGCGTGGGCTTTTTTTTTATTTGATGCTTCGTATCGTGAGCGTCAGCGCGTGAGCAGATCACGCACTGACCGCACACGCTTATTTCTGCTTGAGCTTGGCGAACGCAGCGGCCATTGCGCCGCCCGCTTCCGGTTCACGCGAGCGCTGTTGCGGCGCACCGCGTCCGCCGCTGCCCGAACGGCCGACGCCGCCGCGATCCTGCTGGGCGCCGCCACCGCTGCGCGGCGCTGCCGCTGCGCCGAACTCGTCGGCAAGACGCATCGTCAGCGCAATACGCTGGCGCTTGACGTCTACTTCAAGCACTTTCACCTTGACGATCTGACCGGCTTTGACAACTTCGTGCGGGTCCTTGATGAACTTCGTCGACATCGCCGACACGTGCACCAGACCGTCCTGATGCACGCCGATATCGATGAACGCTCCGAAGGCCGCTACGTTCGTCACGACACCTTCGAGCACCATGCCCGGCGTCAGATCGCTGACCTTCTCGACGCCTTCGCGGAAAGTCGCGGTCTTGAACTCGGGGCGCGGATCGCGGCCCGGTTTTTCGAGTTCCAGCAGAATGTCGCGCACGGTCGGCAGACCGAAACGTTCGTCGACGAATTCCGCCGGCGACAGGCCACGCAGCGCGTCGCGATTGCCGAGCACTTCACCGACGTGCTTGCTGATTTTCGCGAGCATCCGTTCGACGACCGGATACGCTTCCGGGTGAACCGACGAGCGGTCGAGCGGATTTTCGCCGTTGTTGATGCGCAGGAAGCCGGCGGCTTGTTCGAACGTCTTGTCGCCCAGACGCGGCACTTTGCGCAGATGTTCGCGCGACGGGAACGGGCCGTTCGCATCGCGGTAATCGACGATGTTGCGCGCGAGCGTCGCGTTCAGACCCGACACGCGTGCGAGGAGGGCGACCGACGCCGTATTCGCATCCACGCCGACCGCGTTCACGCAATCCTCGACCACCGCATCCAGCGAACGCGCCAGTTCGCGCTGATTCACGTCGTGCTGATACTGGCCGACGCCGATCGCTTTCGGCTCGATCTTAACGAGCTCGGCGAGCGGATCCTGTAGACGGCGCGCAATCGACACGGCGCCACGCAGCGACACGTCCATATCGGGGAATTCCTTCGCCGCGAGCTCAGATGCCGAGTACACCGACGCGCCAGCTTCGGACACGACGATCTTCTGCAGCTTGAACTCCGAATGACGCGCGATCAGTTCGCTCGCGAGCTTGTCCGTCTCACGCGACGCCGTGCCGTTGCCGATGCTGATCAGCTCGGCCTGGGTCTGCGCGCAGATGCGCGCGAGCTTCGCGATCGAGCCGTCCCAATCGCGGCGCGGCTCGTGCGGATAGATCGTGTCGGTAACGAGCACCTTGCCGGTCCGATCGACCACCGCCACCTTCACGCCGGTGCGCAGACCCGGATCGAGGCCGATTACGGCCTTCGGGCCCGCCGGCGCGGCCAGCAGCAGATCCTTCAGATTGTGTGCGAACACGCGAATCGCTTCATGCTCGGCTTCGTCGCGCAGATTGGTCAGCAGTTCGTTCTCGATATGCGGCTGCACCTTCACGCGCCAGCACCAGCGGCACACATCGGAGAGCCACTTGTCGGCCGGACGGTTCTGATTGGCGATGCCGAAGTGCCGCGCGATCAACGCTTCACCCGGATGCGGCACTTGCGCGTCGAGCTCTTCGCCGAGGCCCAGCTTGACCATCAGCACGCCTGCGTTGCGGCCTCGGAACAGTGCCAGCGCGCGATGCGACGGCACGGTTTTGATGGTTTCCGCGTAGTCGTAGTAGTCGCGGAATTTTTCTTCTTCCGCGTTTTCCTTGCCTTCGACCACTTTCGACGAGACCACGCCCTGGTTGAACAGGTACTCGCGCAGTTTGCCGAGCAGTTCGGCGGTTTCGCCGAATTGTTCGGAAAGAATGTCGCGCGCGCCGTCGAGCGCGGCCTTGACGTCCGCGACGCCTTTTTCGGCGCCCACATAGGCGGCGGCTTCGGTTTGCGGGTCGAGCAGAGGATTGGCCAGCAGTGCGTCGGCAAGCGGCTGCAGGCCGGCTTCGCGGGCGATCTGCGCGCGCGTGCGGCGTTTCGGCTTATACGGGAGATACAGGTCTTCCAGGACCTGCTTGCTGTCGGCGCCTTCGATCGCGGTGCGCAGCTCGTCGGTGAGCTTGCCCTGTTCGTCGATGCTGGCGACGATCGCGGCGCGCCGGTCTTCCAGTTCGCGCAGATACAGCAGGCGTTCCTCGAGGTTGCGCAGTTGCGTGTCGTCGAGATTGTCGGTCACTTCCTTCCGGTAGCGGGCGATGAACGGAACAGTCGCCCCTTCGTCGAGAAGTTGCACCGCGGCCGCGACCTGGCGCGGCTGGACGGACAGTTCGGCGGCGATGCGCTGTACGATCTTGAGTGCTACGGTTTCCGTCATAAGGTCTTGGTGTTCCTGCCGGACTCAATCAAAGGCCGCGCTACGACACGTCGGGGCACGCCGCGCGTGCGTACTGCGGCCAGGTTGCTGAAGCGGGGCATTTTGCCATAAATGCCAAAGGGCTCAACCGCAGGGTGATAGAATTTCAGGCATGTTCCGTTGACTATCTACGACGTTGCCGATCTCCTTGTCCCTCAACCGCCTGGGCTCTCGCTTGGTCTCTCGCTTGTCACAACTGCCGTCACCTTTGCCGCTTTCGCCACTCACTTCGCTTATGTCGGCGTCGCGGTCCGTGTTCAAGTTCGCGTTCATGTCCAACGGGACGTTTTTTGTGTCGTGCGCCATCGCCGTCTCGGTTGGCGTGTGTACGCCCGCCTCGGCGCAGCAGCAGAGCGCGGCGCCGGTCGGCAGCAGCGCGGTGTCGCCCACTGGCGCTTCGGGTGCGACGGGCGCTGCGCGTGGGTTGGCGCCGGCGGCCGCTTCGGGCGCGCGGGCCACGGGCACGACGGGCAACAATATAGGTGCCGATAACGCGGAACCCGCCGGCAATAGCTTCGACGCGCGGCAAAAGGTCCTGGATCAGCGCACCGAGGAGAACAACTACCGCTATGCGGTAGCCGAGCACGACTGTTATAGCAAGTTCCTCGTCAATTACTGTCTCGGCAAGGCGCGCGACAAGATGCGCGTGGTGCAGGCCGACATCCGCAAGGAACAGCTTGCGCTCGACGGCGAGCAGCGCGCGGAGCGGGCCCGTCAGCGTGACGAACAGGCAGCGCTCAAGCGTGCACAGGACGAAGCGAGCGCGCCGCAGCGCGCCGCGGAAGACGCGCGTAACGCACAGGCTTATCAGGACAAGCAGCGTCAGCACGAACTCGATCAGGCCCAGCGTAACGCCGAAGCGCCGCAGCGTAGCGCCAACGCTCAGGCCTATCAGGACAAACAGCGCCAGCACGCGATCGATCAGGCGCAGCGTGGTATCAGCACGCCGCAGGCCGCGGCTAACCAGCAGGCATACGATCAGAAACAGGCCGACTTCCAGCGCAAGCTCGACGAGGCGCATCGGCAGGCGGCACAAAAGGCCCAGGAGCGCGTGCAGAAGCAGCAGAGCTTCGAGAAGAAGCAGGCCGATGCGGCGCAGCACAAAGCCGACGTCGAAGCGCGTCAGAAGCAGGCGGCCGAGAAGGCCGAGCAGAAACGCCAAGACCAGTTGAAACAGCAGCAGGAACTTGAACAGCAGCAAAAGCAGCAACAGCAACAAGGACAGTAATCGTGCTGTAGTTGGCTAGTTTTGTAGCAGGGCAGTAGTCGCCGTAACGCGTTTTAAGCCGGACAGCAACCTCAGGCCTCGGGCTGCACCACGCAGCCTGTGCCGCTTACGAGAGGAGGCGAGCATGCGCGGTCACAATCACGTCATCGACGCGAACACACTTCGCGACCGAATTCTGCAACTGGAATCGGAGCATAGTGGGCTCGATCGTTTGATCGACCGAATGTCGGATGAGCCGGGCATCGACGACTTCGAGTTGCAGCGCCTGAAAAAGCGCAAACTCAAAGTCAAGGACACCATCATCTTGCTGCAATTGCAGCTCGAACCGGACGCGAGCGCCTGAGTTCGCGGCCTGGCAGGCGCCGGGTCGCGCCGCGCGCGCCGGACTTTGCAGGAAACGCTTGCCTTGAATTCACCGCTTGTACCTCCGCCTGTCACGCGATCAGGCACGGGCCCGGACGATGACGCCGCGGCGGCCGGCACTGCGCCGGCCCGCGCCGGCGCGTCCTCGCTGGCCGCTACGCTGGCCGCCGCGCTGAACCCGCGCCGCGTCGCCGAGCTCGACGATATCTTCGCCGCCGACGGCCTGCTTGCGCGTCAGATCGACGGCTACCGCTCGCGCGCTTCGCAGATCGAGATGGCGCGCGCCGTGGCCGCGGCTATGGAAGCGTCGGGGCGCGCCATGCCCGAGCCCGCGATGTTCGAAGCGCAGAAGCGTCCCGCGCGGCGGTTGCCGTCGCAGGGTGCCGCCGATGCATCGCCAGCCGCGGAAGCTCAGGCAACCGAGGAAGCGAACGGACCCGACGGCAGCGAAAATACGCTGATCGTGGAGGCGGGCACGGGCACCGGCAAGACCTATGCGTATCTGGTGCCGGCCATGCTGTGGGGCGGCAAGGTGATCGTCTCCACCGGCACCAAGCACTTGCAGGACCAGCTCTTTCAGCGCGACATTCCGACCGTGCGCGATGCGCTGGCCGTGCCGGTGTCGGTTGCGATGCTCAAGGGGCGCGCGAACTACCTGTGCCATTACTACCTGCAGCGCACCGCGGACAACGGCCGCCTGCCGTCGCGTCAGGACACCTCGTATCTGCAGGACATCGTCCGCTTCGCGAAGATCACGCGCACCGGCGATAAGGCCGAGCTTGCGAGCGTGCCCGAAACGGCGGCGGTGTGGTCGATGGTGACGTCGACGCGTGAGAATTGTCTCGGTCAGGAGTGCCCGCATTACAAGGACTGCTTCGTGATGCAGGCGCGGCGCGAGGCGCAGCAGGCCGATATCGTGGTGGTCAATCACCATCTGTTTTTCGCCGACATCATGTTGCGCGATACCGGCATGGCTGAATTGCTGCCCACGGCCAACACCGTCATCTTCGACGAAGCGCATCAATTGCCGGAGACCGCGACACTGTTTTTCGGCGAGACGCTGTCGACCGCGCAATTTCTCGAACTCGCGCGTGACTCGGTGGCTGAAGGCCTCGGCCATGCTCGCGAAACGGTCGATTGGGTGAAGCTCGGCGCGACGCTCGAACGCGCGGCGCGCGACGTGCGGCTCGCCTTCAAGGAAGACTCCGTGCGTTTGTCGATCGGCCAGTTGCCCGGCGACCATCCGCTGTTCCCCGCGCTGGAAACGCTCGAAACCGAGCTCGATGCATTGGCTTGCGCATTGGCCGGCCAGGCCGAGCGCGCCGAATCCATCGGCGCGTGTTTGCGCCGCGCGCGTGAGCTGCAAGGTGTGCTCGCGGGCTGGACTACGCCGCCCACCGAAACCGAACGCGAAGCCGCTGACGCCGCCGCGTCGGATGCCAAAGCCGAACGCGCCGATCCGAATGAAAAGGTTCGCTGGATCGAAGTCTTCTCGCATACCGTGCAGTTGCACGAGACGCCGCTCTCGGTCGCGCCGATCTTTGCGAAGCAGCGCGCCGGCGTGCCGCGTGCGTGGATCTTCACGTCGGCCACGTTGTCGGTGCGCGGCGACTTCACGCACTACGCGGCGCAAATGGGGCTGAATGCGAAGCGCTCGATGACGCTGCCGAGTCCCTTCGACTATCCGACTCAAGGGCTTCTGTACGTGCCGCGCAATTTGCCGCAGCCCTCGTCGCCGATGTTTACCGACGCCGTGTTCGACGCCGCGTTGCCCGCGATCGAAGCGTCGGGCGGCGGCGTGTTCATGTTGTGCACGACACTGCGCGCGGTCGACCGCATCTCGGCCAAGCTGCGCGACACGATCGAAGCACGCGGCTGGAATTATCCGTTGCTCGTGCAGGGCGACGCGAGCCGCACGGAGTTGCTCGATCGTTTCCGCTCGCATGGCAATGCGATTCTGGTGGGCAGTCAGAGTTTCTGGGAAGGCGTGGATGTACGCGGCGATGCGTTGTCGCTGGTCGTGATCGACAAGCTGCCGTTCGCACCGCCTGACGATCCGGTGTTGTCGGCGCGTCTCGATGCGTTGACGAAGAAGGGGCTGAGCCCGTTCGCCGTTCATCAGTTGCCGCAGGCTGTGATTACGCTGAAGCAGGGCGCAGGGCGTCTGATTCGCGCTGAGACGGATCGCGGCGTGCTGATGATCTGCGATACCCGTCTCGTCGACAAACCGTATGGGCGCCGTATATGGCAGAGCCTGCCGCCTTTCAAACGCACTCGCGAGATCGACGTCGTGCGCGAGTTCTTTGAAGAGAATGCGACGCCGGCTCAGTAAACCGTAATGGGCGCCGTTTTAAAAAGCGGCCCTTAAATGGCAAAACGCCACGGATGTGAATCCGTGGCGTTTTGCTTTACTGTCAGGGAAATCAAAAAGATTTCCCTGGTGCAGTTTTCGCCCGGAGGCGAACCCTATGCGACAGCTTACTGGCTTGCGCCCGAAGCCGGAGCAGCAGCCGAAGCAGCAGCGCCAGCGTCCGAAGCAGCGGTCGTAGCCGAAGCAGCAGCTTCGCTCCCAGCAGCAGCAGCGCCCGAAGCAGCTGCAGTCGCTTCCGAAGCAGCGGGCGCTGCTGCCGAAGCAGCAGCCGTTGCGTCGCTAGCTGCGGGCGTAGCTGCCTGGTCGCTGCTCTTGTTGCATGCAGCCAGTGCCACAGCTGCCAACAGGGATGCTACGAGGAGGGATTTCTTCATGATCACGTCCTTTTATGGTTAAAGGTAAGCAACAGCGCAAAATAATACCGGTAATGTGCTCCAACACCGACCTGGGCCGCTGGTGGAGACGCTCTTTTGACGAGCGTGAATCTTCCCTACGGCTTGGGCGGAAATTATATGCACTTTCGTACTGACAGTCGATAAATCCGGGGTCAATACGTTGTCTTTCTCATACAAAATTTCACGGTACGGTATTACAAGCAGGCAGAGTTACACAAACTCGCCCACTTGTATCCAGCCCGCACAATACCACTCGTGCAGCAGTGCTGTCACCGATGAATCGTATGAGAGTGTTACAAAGCGTTTCGCACTCATAGCCCGCCGGTCAGCGAGGTTAAACAACCACTTTTTCCCGCCGACAAACGCTGTTTTCTCTCCATTTAGGAAGAAAAAACGGCGGTTGTACAACAAATTAGTCTTGCGATCGAGCCGCACGCCGGACTTCGACGCCTGCGCGATGAAACGGGCCTCATTGAGGGGCCGTTGCGGCGGATCGAAGACGACGCTCGGCTTCGGTTCGCTGAGATACGAACCCAGGAACGACGCAATGTCCTGCTCATTCCAGTCAACTTTCGTAAGGATCGCGCTAACCCGCTCGACCAGCGCCGCGGGCAATTCTGCCGGACGGTCGACGGCGGGTTGCTGCGGATCGCGATAAAGCGCGCCGGGTTGCCCGGCAGTTTCGCCGCGCTCGGCCAGATGGTAGAGAAATTGTGCGGTCAGCTCACCCGCCGACGGTGCGCGAAAACCGATCGAGCAGGTCATGCATTCGCCTTGCGCGACACCGTCATGCGCGATGTGCGGCGGCAGATACAGCATGTCGCCGGGCTCGAGCAGCCATTCCTCTTCCGGTTCGAAATGCTGTAAAACTTTCAAAGGCAGTCCCGGTTGCAGCGTCAGATCTTTCTGCGCGCCGATGCGCCAGCGGCGCTTGCCGTGAACCTGCAAAAGAAACACATCGTAGGAATCGAAATGGGGACCTACGCCACCGCCATCGGTCGCGTACGAAATCATCAGGTCGTCCAGCCGCGCGTCCGGCACGAAGCGGAACTGGTCGAGCAACGCGCGCGCGCGGTCGTCGTAAAGGTCCACGCCTTGCACGAGCAGCGTCCACGCGCGCTGCTTCGGTGACGGCAATTCGTCGGCCGCGAACGGACCGTGTTCCAGTTGCCATTTGTTGCGAAAGTGCGTGATCAGGCGCGCTTCCACTTCGTCTTTATCCGCCAGGTCGAAAAACTCGTCGCGCGATAGAGGCGCGCTCACGTTCGGAATGGCCTGGCGGATCAGCAGAGGCTTCTTCTGCCAGTAGCGGCGCATGAATTGCGACGGCGTCAGATTGCCGAGCAGCGGCGTTGGCGCGTCAGGCGAGGGCGGCAGAACCGGCGTCGGCGCCGGTGAAGGATTCCGTGCCGAAGCTGCGTCGGCCAGGTGGTCAGTGGGCCGCTTGGGCATCGTATAATGTGAGTTGTATTCTGGAGAATCGAATGAAAATCGCAAAGAACACCGTCGTGTCGGTCGCTTACAAGCTGTCGGATGCGCAGGGCAATCTGATTGAAGAAAGCGACGAGCCGATGGTCTATCTGCACGGCGGCTATGATGGCACGTTCCCCAAGATCGAGGAAGAGCTCGACGGCCACGAGGCCGGCTTCGAGACCCAGATCCAGCTTGAGCCGCAAGACGCGTTCGGTGAGTACGATCCGGACCTCGTGAAGATCGAGCCGCGCGATCGCTTCCCGGAACCGCTCGAAGTCGGCATGCAATTCGAAGGCACGCCGGAAGAAGGTGACGAGGATCTCGATTCGCTCGTCTACGTGGTGACCGACGTAGCCGAAGACAAAGTCGTGCTCGACGGCAACCACCCGCTCGCCGGCATGGCGCTGCGTTTCGCGCTGACGGTCAAGGACGTGCGTCCGGCAACCGAAGACGAAATCCAGCATGAACATGCGCATGGCGCTGACGGCCTGGAAGTCCTCGACGAAGACGATGACGAAGCCGAAGACGACAAGTCAGGGCCCACGCTGCACTGAGCTCGCGGGCGCGCCCGGAATGTCTGAAGCGCCTGGTGCGCCTGGTACATGAGGCAGGGCGGTCGAGGCGGGAGCATTCCAGTTCTCGTCCACCGGTGCGTATTGTTGCTGATTCAGTTGCTGTTGATCCGGTTGCCCCGGCGTCTGCAACAACGGCGGCAATTCGGAAGCGGGACCGAGCGCCGGCACGGCCGGCATCGACGCTGCCGGCTCCTCGCGCGGCAGAGGTTGTACCGTGGGCATCGGCATCTGCTTGGGCACGTCGCGCACACTCACGCGGAACGGCGGTTTCCTGCCGAGATCCGCTTCAATTCGAATCCACTGGTTAAGACGATCATGCGGCGCAAGCGCGACGCGCGTGAGATTCGTCACCAGCATCCCCTTGTCATTGCGTAGCGGCTGATCGATCACGAAGCCGGCGCTCGCGCGTTCGTCGTCGCAATGAATCACCAGCACCGGTCCGCGAAAAATCTGCGCAAGTTTGACGAGGCTGCGTTTGAATTCCAGAAAGCCGTCACGGCGCGCGTTGCGCGTGAAGCGCAGCCATGCGAAACGGTCGGGCCGTTCGTAACGCTCCGGTTCGGGGTCTCCCTGAATGAACACGACGATCGCGCGCGCGTCGCGCCGTTTTGCGTATTCGGCGGCATGTTCGAGCCAGAACGCATTGGCGATAACGCGATCTTCGAATTCGCCATTACGGCCGCCCGCAGTCAGATAGTGATTGTTCGGACTCGGCGCGTTCAGGCCGACAAACACGGTATCGCCGACTTGCCAGCGCACGTTCTCGCGAAACGGACGAAAGCGCGGCACTTCGCTTTCGCGCGTCAACGCGATCGGGTTCTGACCCATCGACGTCGCGTCGGCGAACATTGTCTGGCGCAACTGATCGAGCCGTTCGACCGGATCGAAGCCGCCGGCCTCAGCGGTGCCGCAGTTGGCCCAGTCGTGTTGGCCCGGAATGAAGAACAGAGCAGGCCGCGCCATGTCGAGCAGCGCGCGGCGCCGTTCGTATAACGCATCGCGGCAGGCTTCTTTCGCGCCCTTCAGGTTGCCGTCGTAGACGATGAACGATATCTCGCGATCACGGCCGATCGCATCGATCAGGCGTTGTGTCGGCGCTTCGTCGGCTGGACTTTGCATCGTGCCGGCGACGATCGCGAACGCGTAACGCGGCGTTTCCGCGTGCGCGAACTGCGTACCGCCGCTAGTGAGCGTTAGCGTGAGGACAAAGGTCAGCGCCGCGCAAAGTTTGTGCGGGTGCTGCGAGGGCCTGCGCGCGTCAATGATCCGCATCCGGCGCGGCGGCAAGGTCGTGCAATTCGTACAGCAGATCGAGCGCTTCGCGCGGCCGCAGATCGTTCGGATCGATTGCGCGCAGACGCTCGACAAGTGCTTGCATGGCGGGCGAAGCGGTTGCCGCTTCCGGCCTGGCGTCGCGTTCGTCGTCGGCGTCTTCGACCAGCATCGGCATGGGCGCCGCGAACAGATCGAGTTGCGGCGCGGGTTGCGCCGCCGATTGCTGCTCGAGATATGCGAGATGCTTGCGCGCTGCGCGAATCACCGCGCCCGGCACGCCGGCCAGTTGCGCGACCTGCAGTCCGTAACTCTGATTCGCCGGCCCTTCGTTGACCGCATGCAGGAACACAATGCCGTGGCCATGTTCGACCGCCGACAAGTGCACGTTGGCCGCATGCGGAAACTCGGCGGGCAACTGCGTCAACTCGAAGTAGTGCGTCGCGAATAGCGTGTGACAGCCGTTGTGCGTGAGCAGATGCCGCGCGATCGCCCACGCCAGCGCGAGGCCGTCGAAGGTCGAGGTGCCACGGCCGATTTCATCCATCAGCACGAGACTCTGCGGCGTCGCATCGTTGAGGATCGCGGCGGCTTCCGTCATCTCGACCATGAAGGTCGAGCGGCCGCCCGCCAGATCGTCGGCCGCGCCGATACGCGTGAAAATGCGATCGATCGGCCCGAATGCGGCGCGCCGTGCCGGCACGTAACTGCCGACATAGGCGAGCAACGCGATCAGTGCGGTCTGCCGCATGAAGGTCGATTTACCGCCCATATTCGGGCCGGTGATCAGCAGCAGTTTGCGTTCCGGCGTGAGCGTGCAGTCGTTGGCGATGAACTGCTCGACCTGCGCCTCGACCACCGGGTGCCGGCCTTGTTCGATTTCGATGCCTGCGGTCGGCGAAAACGTCGGCGCCACCCAATCGAGTGCGCGTGCGCGTTCGGCGAATGCAGCCAGCAGATCCAGTTCGGCGAGCGCCGCGGCGACGCGCTGGCAATCCGCGATAAACGGCAGCAGCGCTTGCAGTAACGCGTCGTATAGCGAACGTTCGCGGGCCAGCGCGCGTTCCTGTGCGGACAGCGCTTTGTCTTCGAAGGTTTTCAGTTCAGGCGTGATGTAACGCTCGGCATTTTTCAGCGTCTGTCGGCGGCGGTAGTCGTCCGGCACCTTGTCGGTCTGGCCGCGCGTGACTTCGATATAGAAGCCGTGCACCTTGTTGTATTCGACGCGCAGGTTGCCGATACCGGTGCGCGCCCGTTCGCGCGTTTCGAGGTCGATCAGGAACTGCCCGCAGTTCTCCGAAATATCGCGTAACTCATCGAGTTCCGCGTCGTAGCCATGCGCGATCACGCCACCGTCGCGCACCATCGCCGCAGGTTCCTCGGCGACCGCGCGCTTGAGCAGTTCGACGCACGCTTGAGGTGGTTCGAGCGACGTGTCGATACGCGCCAATGAATCCGCATTGGCTGAAACGGCCGCCAGTTGCGTGCGCAGTTCGGGCAACGCAATGAACGTATCGCGCAGGCTGGACAGATCGCGAGGCCGCGCCGACAGCAGCGCCAGACGCCCGGTAATCCGCTCGATGTCGGAGATCTGCCGCAACGCGCCGCGCAGCGAATCGACACTCGCGCCGGGCGGCGCATCGAGCAACGCGCCGATCGCCTGCTGGCGCGCCTGCGCAATCGCGGCTTCGCGCGGCGGATGATGCAGCCAGTGACGCAACAGGCGGCTGCCCATGGTCGTGCAGCAGGTATCGAGCAGCGAACACAGCGTCGGCGATTCAGTGCCGCGCAGCGTTTCGGTGAGTTCGAGGTTGCGGCGCGTGGCAGGGTCGAGGCCGATATATTCGGATTCGTATTCGACTTTCAGACTGCGCACATGGCGCAGTTGCTGGCCTTGCGTGGCCGCCGCATATAGCAGCAATGCACCGGCCGCGCCGCACGCGCTTGTCAGCGAATGCGCGCCGAAGCCGTCGAGTCCCGCTACTTCCAACTGATCGCACAGGCGTTGCGTGCCCGACGCGATATCGAAGTGCCAGACCGGCACACGGGTGAGGGCGCCGGCATTCACGGGCGGCGTCCAACTCGCCGAATCGGCCGGCGTGTCGGCCGCCAGAATTTCCGCCGGACGAATCCGTTCGAGCGCGGCGGCCACCTGATCCGGTGCGACTTCCGCGAGACGCAACGCGCCGCTCGCCAGATTCAGCCACGCGAGCCCCACGCTGGTCGCGACGCCGCGGCGGTTATGCGCGACGCACATCGCCAGCAGGTAGACATCGCTTTTGTCGGACAGCAGCGCGGCGTCCGTCAGCGTGCCCGGCGTGACGACGCGCACCACCTTGCGCTCGACCGGGCCTTTCGACGTGGCCGGATCGCCGATCTGTTCGCAAATCGCGACGGATTCGCCGAGCTTGACCAGTTTCGCCAGGTACTGTTCGACCGCATGATGCGGCACGCCTGCCATCTTGATCGGATTGCCCGCCGACGCGCCGCGCTGCGTCAGTGTTAAGTCGAGCAGGCGCGCGGCTTTCTCCGCATCGTCGAAAAAGAGTTCGTAGAAGTCACCCATCCGGTAGAACACGAGCGTGCCCGGATGATCCGCTTTAATGCGTAAATACTGCTGCATCATGGGCGTATGTTGTGCGACGTCGTTGGCCGCTGCGGTTTGAATGCCCATCCTCGGTGTCTTCTTGCGTTAGCTGTTCAGGGCGTGAGTTTAACCTGCCGGCGCGGCGAGCGGACCCTGACCGAACGGCTAATCCGCACGGCAAAGCTTATGCCGCTGCGTGAAATCTCGCGCTGTCATTCTTCGACCAGCGCCCGCATGTCCACCGTGCGTTCATTCGCTGCGCTGCGCCGTTTCGCGAGCCACATCATCAAGGTGACGAAGCTGCCGAACACGACGATGATCCACTGCGCCGGCATCTTCGCCGTCAACAGCAGCGCATAGGCGCCGAGCATCAGCAGCACGGCCAGATTCTGGTTGAAATTCTGCACCGCGATCGAATGCCCGGCGGAGAGCAGCGTCGCGCCGCGGTGCTGGAGAATCGCGTTCATCGGCACGATAAAAAAGCCGGACAGCGCGCCGAGCAGGATCATCAGCGGATAGGCGAGCAAAATATAGAACGGCGCGACGTGCGAGCCGACACGGATGCCGGCGCCCGCGGGAAACAGGTCCTTGTTATAGAACGCGATCGCGATCGCGACTGCGCCGGTGAGGATGCCGACCGGCAGCACACGCAACGAGCGGCGCAGCGGTATCCACGCGGCCGCGGCGGCTGCGCCGACTGCAATACCCAAGCCCGTGACGCCTTGCATCACCGCCGCTTTGGATAGCGACAGCCCGAGGTTCACATTGGCCCATTTGAGCACCAGCAGTTGCAGCGTGACAGCGCCGCCCCACATCAGCGTCGTGACCCACAGCGCGATTTGCGCGAGCTTGTCGGCCCACAGCACGTTGAACGAGTACACAAAGTCGCCGACCAGCTTCTTCGGCTCTGTCAGACGGTTCGGATAACGTGCGCCGGTGTCGGGGATGAAGATATTGATCGCGGCGGCGATCGCGTAGGTCACCATCACCGCGAACATCGCCAGATCGGCGGCGGAGCGGATCAACGGCAGATGCGCATGCGCGACGAATTTGTCCGCGAAGGTGCTGATCAATGCGCCGCCGACCATGGTGCCGACGATGGTCGACAGCACGGTGGCCGATTCGAGCCAGGCGTTCGCCTTGACGAGCATTTCCGCGGGCAGCAATTCCGTGAGAATGCCGTACTTGGCCGGTGAATACGCAGCCGCGCCGAAGCCGACCACGCCGTACGCGATCATCGGGTGAACGCCTGCGATCATCATCAGGCAGCCGCTTGCCTTCAGCGCGTTCGAGGCGAACATCACGTGCCGCTTTTGCATCGCATCGGCGAAAGCGCCGACGAACGGTGCGAGCAATACGTACGAGACGGTGAAGAAAATCTGCAGGAGGGGGGTGACCCAGGCGGCCGAGCGGATCACCGACAGCAACGCGATGGCGGCGATCAGCAGTGCATTGTCCGCGAGCGACGAAATGAACTGTGCCGCGATGATCGTGTAGAAGCCTTTTTTCATGAAGCGGATCGGAAGCTGCGCGGGAATCTCGCACAAAACAGGGCGCGACAAAAAGCGCGCGAAACACACCCGGCATGTCGAGGCGCGCCGGCGCGGCTTCCCGCTTTGTAGCACGAACGCCCGCCGGATGCAGGCTCGCCAACGAAAAAGCGGCCGAAGCCGCTTTTTCGTACTACCTTGCGCCGGCGCACCATCCGCCGGACAAAGGCCTTGACATGACCTTAAGCCGGCTGCTGACGGGTATGGCTGAAGCGCGACAGGATGGGGATCATCTGCGCGTACACCTTCGGATTGCCGGCGACGATTTCACCGACGTGCAGGAAGTTCGAGTCGCCCGTGTAGTTGCCCACCAGACCGCCGGCCTCCGTGATCAGCAGGCTGCCCGCAGCGACGTCCCACGGACTCAGGCCCTGCTCGAAAAAGCCGTCCATGCGGCCCGCGGCGACATTCGCCAGATCCAGCGCGGCGGCGCCTGGACGGCGCAGGCCGGCGCAGGCCCCGGTCATTTCGGCGAACTGGCGGCCGTATGCTTCGATGCCGTCCTTTTCGCGGAACGGGAAGCCCGTGCCGATCAGGCCGTCGGCCAGACGGTCGCGCTTGGCCACCCGGATGCGGCGGTCGTTCAGGAACGCGCCACGGCCGCGCGAGGCTGTAAACAGATCGTTGCGGGTCGGGTCGTAGACCACGGCTTGCGTCACGATGCCCTTGTGCGCGAGCGCGATCGACACGCAGTAGTACGGGAAGCCGTGGATGAAGTTGGTCGTGCCGTCGAGCGGATCGATGATCCACTGAAATTCGGATTCGTTATCCGACTTGCCGGATTCTTCGGCGAGAATCGCGTGATCGGGGTAGGCGGTCTTCAGCGTATCGATGATCGCCGCTTCAGACGCTTTGTCCACCTCCGTGACGAAATCGTTGTGCTGTTTCTTGCTGACCTGGAGCAGATCGAGGTCGAGCGACGCGCGGTTGATGATCTGTGCTGCGCGGCGTGCGGCCTTCACAGCGATATTGAGCATGGGATGCATGAGCCTGGATCCTTGTGCCGGGGCAGCGCGGCTGCGTACCGGTAAATGAGCGGTAATTGTGCGCAAACGAAGCGCGGAAACAACACGGAACGCACGTCCGATACAGGAGCACGTGCGCATTCCGCCGACGGAGACAAATTGAATAAGAACGAGGCGCTCGTGCGAAGAGGGCGCGAATTTGCGTATTTTACCTGAGTCCGGGTGCTCCGGCGGCGTGTGCTGCGTTGGCCGTCGCATAGGCGCGTTGCTGGCCGGATTCGCGCATACTGTATGTGCAATTCGGCGCCGGCCCCGGTTGGCGCTACCATACGCGTTCTTTAGCTTGCCGAATTCCATCGTGGACCACACCCACCATTCTTCCGATCCCACCGTGGCCGACCTGCGCGGCGGTTTTACGTCGACACGCTTCGTACTCGTCGAGCCGAGCCATCCCGGCAACGTCGGGGCTGCGGCGCGCGCGCTGAAAACCATGGGCTTTTCGCGCCTCGTGCTGGTGTCGCCGCGCGTGCCGCACGTGCAGAGCGATCCGGAGGCCATTGCAATGGCAAGCGGCGCCGACGATGTGCTGGCGTCCGCGCACATCGTGCCGACGCTTGCCGACGCGTTGAACGGCGTGCATTGGTCGATGGCGCTGACCGCGCGGCTGCGCGAATACGGACCGCCGCAACTGACGCCGCGTGCCGCGGCTGGCGTCGCGCGCGAGCAGGCGGTGCACGGCGAGATCGCGCTGGTGTTCGGTAACGAGCGCACCGGTTTGTCGAACGAGGACGTCGAGCGCTGCAGCGCGCTCGCGCATATCCCGGCCAACCCGGCCTACAGTTCGCTCAATCTGGCGCAGGCCGTGCAGGTGCTGTCGTATGAGTTGCGCACCACGTACCTGTGCGCGGACGACGCCATGCCGGCGGAGGCTCGAGCGCCCGGAGGACCGGACGAGCCGGTTGGCGCGCGGGCGGCGAGCGACGAAATCGAAAGCATGTACGCGCATCTGGAAAGTGCGCTGGTCGCGCTCGATTTTCTCGACCCCGCCAATCCGAAGAAGCTGATGTCGCGTCTGCGCCGCCTGTTCGCGCGTTCCGGGCTGGAGCGCGAGGAAGTGAATATCGTGCGCGGCATCGCCAAGCACATCCTGCTGAAGACCAAACGCCCGGACGGCGACGCGCCTTGACCGGGGCCACAAGGCAAGCCGTAAGCCGGACCGCAAGCGCACCATAAAAGTGCCTGGCCGACAAACTCGCGACCAGCCCGCGACGACCTTGCCGGCAGCGTGGGCTTCCGGCAGGTTTTCGGCAATCGTCCTACAATCGCTCGAAACGTTCTAAGCAAAGCTGTCGATCTGCTATGCGACCGCCATGCGCCACCGTTGGTGGGTTTTTTCCGCCGACGGTTTTCTCCCCCATAACCACGTCCCCTGCCATGTTCACGAGACTTCGCGAAGACATCGCCACGATCCGCGAGCGCGATCCCGCCGCCCGCAGCGCCTGGGAAGTCCTCACGTGTTACCCGGGTCTGCACGCGCTTATGCTGCACCGGCTCGCGCATGCATGCTGGCGCGCGAGGCGCCGCTGGCTGGCGCGTTTCGTCTCGCAGATGGCGCGCTTCATGACCGGCATCGAGATTCATCCGGGCGCGACCGTGGGGCGCCGCGTGTTCATCGATCACGGCATGGGCGTTGTGATCGGCGAAACCGCCCTAATCGGCGACGACTGCACGATCTATCAGGGCGTGACGCTCGGCGGCACCTCGCTTACACGCGGCGCGAAGCGACATCCGACGCTCGAGCGCGGCGTGATCGTCGGGGCGGGGGCGAAGGTGCTCGGCGGCTTTACGATCGGCGCGGACGCGAAGATCGGCTCGAACGCGGTGGTCACCAAGCCAGTGCCGGCACGCGGTACGGCGGTGGGCAATCCGGCACGGATCATCGTTCCGGCGGGCGCTGCCACGGCGTCGGCCGAGGCGGCGCGCGCATCGGCGAACGGCGCCGCGCGCGACGCGAAAACCGCGCCGGAGCGTTCGGCATTTTGTGCGTACGGCATCACGCCGAACGCGGATGATCCGGTGTCGCTGGCGATTCACGGGTTGATCGATCACGCGGCCACGCAAGCACAACGTATCGATGAAATTGTCGTTGCGCTCGAGCGATTGGGGACGAGTCTGGAAGGGCTGCAAGGCGCCGATGCGGCGTTGCTCGATCTGCGGCGTCTGTCGGCCGCGATTGCGGGAAAAGTGGAAGGGGCTGCGGCGGAGCGCTAATATAATTGCATCGGGCTCGCTTCAATCCAACCGCAGCGCCCGAATCCCTTCCGCGTCGATCCGCAGATAACCGCCACGGCGCTCGCCGTGGTCGAGATCCCAATCGGGCAGCACCCAGCGCGTGCCGTCCGGTTCGCGATGCCGCGCCGGACGATGCGTGTGCCCGTGGATGATCGTTGCCGTTTTCGTCGATTTGAACAGGGCGGCCACGCCTTTAGGCGTCACGTCGTACTTCGACGATACCGGGCGCGCGCGGCCTTGCTCGCTGCTCGCGCGCATACGCTCCGCGAGCGCCTGGCGCCAGCGAAACGGCCATGCAAGAAACAGCATCTGCGCGACACCGCTGCGCGCAAAGAGCCGGAACCACTGGTAGCCGCGATCGGCCGTGCACAGCCCATCGCCGTGCGCGAGCGCGATGCGTGTGCCGAACGCGGTGATCACGAACGGATCGGGCAGCCAGATTGCGCCGGCTGCTTTCATGAAGCGCTTGCCCAGCAGAAAATCGCGATTGCCGTGCATGATGTAGAGCGCGATGCCGCGCTCGGACAGCGTGTGCAGCAACGCCGCCATGCGGGCCGCGAACGGCTCGGCGAGCATGTCGTCGCCGATCCAGTACTCGAACAGGTCGCCGAGAATGAAAACCGAATCCGCCTGCTCGGCGCTCACGCGGACAAAGTGTTCGAACGCGGCGACCGTGCGCGGAATCGCCTCGCTCAGATGAATATCGGAGAGGAAAAAAAACGGGCGTGCGGCGTGCGGGCGTTTGCCCTCGCCAGGCACGCCCGCGGCGACGCTTCGCAGCGGCGTTTCTTGCAGCATTGAAGGTGCCTGATATCAGTTCAAACGAGCCGACCTTAGTCGACGATCACCGCTTTTTCGATCACGACGTCGTCGACCGGCACGTCCTGATGGAAGCCCTTCGAACCCGTCTTCACCTTCTTGATCTTCTCGACAATGTCGAGACCTTCGACCACCTTGCCGAACACGGCGTAGCCCCAGCCCTGCGGCGTCGGCGACGAGTGGTTCAGGAAGTCGTTGTCGTTCACGTTGATGAAGAATTGCGCGGTGGCCGAATGCGGATCGTTCGTGCGCGCCATCGCAACCGAGCCGTTGACGTTCTTCAGACCGTTGTTCGCTTCGTTGGTGATCGGCTCGGCCGTCGGCTTCTGCTTCATGCCGGGTTCGAAGCCGCCGCCCTGGATCATGAAGCCGTCGATCACGCGGTGGAACACGGTGTTGTCGTAGTGACCGGCCTTCACGTAGTTGAGGAAGTTCTCAACCGACTTCGGCGCCTTTTCAGCGTCCAGTTCGAGTTTGATGACGCCGTGGTTCGTATGCAGTTCAACCATGATGGAATCCTTTGATGAACGGGGTGGGTGAGAGGCGCGGCGAGTCGTCATATGAGATGACGACGGGCCGCGCCGGGGCGTAGATATAGCGCTTGCCTGTTTTTGTGCAGTTACTTGCCGACCACCGTAGCCGACTCGATCACGACCGGCTTTTGCGGCACGTCGCTCATCGGGCCGCGCGTGGTGGTGGGCGTGCCTTCGATCTTCTTCACGACGTCCATGCCGCCCGTGACCTTGCCGAACACCGCGTAGCCGTTGCCGTCCGGATTCGGATAGTCGAGGCCGGCATTGTCCACCGTGTTGATGAAGAATTGCGCGGTGGCCGAATTCGGATCGCTGGTGCGCGCCATCGCGAGCGTGCCGGCGGTGTTCTTCAGACCGTTACGGCTTTCGAGCGGAATCGGCGCGCGCGTCGGCTTCTCGGCAAAGCTCTGCGTATAACCGCCGCCCTGGATCATGAAGCCGCGAATCACGCGATGGAAAATCGTGCCGCTGTACTGGTCGGATTTCACGTAGTCGAGAAAGTTGGCGACGGTCTTCGGCGCTTTCTCAGGATACAACTCGACGCGGATGTCGCCTTCCGATGTTTTGAACAGGACGGACGGATGCGCGGCCTGCGAGCCGGACTGGGCAAATGCGGGTGCGTTTGCGATCAGGGCGGCGCTGCCGAGCGCCAACATCAACCATTTCATGAAGATCCTCAGGGTTGGAAAAAACGTATTGGCGAAAACTGTGACGGCCTTAGTTCGACGGCGCCATGTAGGGTGGCATGGCAAGCGAGCCGTTCGCGCCGCCGAACTGGAAGCTCGGTGTCTCCGTCATGTTCGACGTGGCGCGTTTGGTGTATTCGTCGGCGGGCGTGACGGCGGCTTTTTTCACGGGCGGCGTTTTGGTTTTGGGCGGCGAGACGATCTTCTGGATGTCCGCGAGGCGCTGGTTGGTCGTGGCGCTCGCTTTGCCGAGGCCTTGCGCGCGGCGGTACGCTGCGTCGGCCATGCGCAGATACAGGTCGCCGAGATTCTCGTACGCGAGACCGTAGCCCGGATTCACCTTGGTCGCTGTTTCGAGCGCGGCGCGTGCTTCGGCATAACGGCCGTGTTTCGCATAAAGTGCCGCAAGGTTGTTGTACGGCTCGGGCAGCTCCGGATACAACTGCGTCAGCTCGGTGAACGCGGCGATCGCGTCGTCGTCGCGGTTCAGATGGGCAAGCACCGTGCCGCGCTTGAATTTGGCCTGCGCGTCGCGTGGATTCGACGCGATTCGCGCGTCGAGCTGCTTCAGCGAGGCTTCCCAGTTCTTCTGCGCAATCGATGCGTCGATTTCCGGCGTGTTGTCGCGCACAGCCGGGCCGGTCGGCAACGCGGCGGCTTTCTGCGCGTACGCAGCGACCGGCAAGACCGTGAGGGCAACGGCGCACAAGGCCGTCGCGGCGAGGGTCGCAGCGCTGCGCGCGCGGCCGCTGGAAGGTTTCATAGGCTCAGGTCTGGATGTTATACTCCGAGCCATTCTAACAAAAGGTCTGCGCGTTCCGTCGAACCGCCGACTGTCTTTTCGCCACTCGTGGTCGTCTCCGCCTTGATCGCCGCACCAGGCGCACCGGTTTGCCGCTGTCAGTGAAGCACCCGCCAGTCTGCTAGCGGGGCGCGTCACAAACAAAACAGCACGCAACCCATTGCGGATTTCTTTCGGCCCACGCACCGTTCTCTATGGAATCACTGCGCATCTACAACACGCTCGCGCGTGACAAGCAAACTTTCGTGCCGCTGCAAGAAGGCGTTGTGCGGATGTACGTCTGCGGGATGACCGTGTATGACTATTGTCACGTCGGTCACGCGCGGGTGATGGTCGTGTTCGATATCGTGCAGCGGTGGTTGCGCACGCTCGGTTACGACGTGACCTATGTACGCAACATCACCGACATCGACGACAAGATCATCCGGCGCGCGGTGGAGAACGGTGAGACCATCAAATCGCTGACCGATCGCTTCATCGCGGCGTTGCATGAAGACGCGGACGCGCTCGGCATCGAACGGCCCGATATCGAGCCGCGCGCCACCGATTTCATTGCGCAGATGCTCGGCATGATCGAGAAACTCGAAACGAACGGCTACGCGTATCAGGCGAGCGATGGCGACGTGAACTACGCGGTCCGCAAGTTCGCGGGCTACGGCAAGCTGTCGGGCAAGTCGCTCGAAGATCTGCGCGCGGGCGAACGCGTCGCGGCGAACGACGCGAAGCAGGACCCGCTCGACTTCGTCCTGTGGAAACAGGCGAAGCCGGAGGAACCGGCGGACACCGGCTGGGAGTCGAAGTACGGGCGCGGCCGGCCTGGCTGGCATATCGAATGCTCGGCAATGGGCTGCACGTTGCTTGGCGATCATTTCGACATTCATGGCGGTGGTCAGGATCTGCAGTTTCCGCACCATGAAAACGAGATCGCGCAGAGTGAAGCTGCGACCGGACAAACATTCGTCAATTACTGGATGCACAACGGCTACGTGCAGATCGACAATGAGAAGATGTCGAAGTCGTTGAACAACTTCTTTACGATCCGCGAAGTATTGGCGCAGTACGATGCCGAGGTCGTGCGCTTTTTTATCGCGCGCGCTCATTACCGTTCGCCGTTAAATTACAGCGACGTGCATATCGACGACGCCCGCAACGCGCTTGCGCGTTTGTACACCGCGCTCAAGGATGTCACGCCGGACAGCGCGGAACTCGACTGGAACGAAGCGCATGCGCAGCGTTTCCAGGCGGCGATGAACGACGACTTCAACACGCCGGTTGCGGTGTCGGTGTTGTTCGAGCTGGCAACTGAAGTCAACCGCACGCGCGACGCCGCGCAGGCCCGTCAATTGCGCTCGCTCGCGCAGGTGATCGGACTGCTCGGCCGTGAGCCGCGTGCGTATCTGCAGCAGGCTGCGGGCAGCGCCGTCGAAGGCGCGCTCGAGCCCGCCGCGATCGAAGCGAAGATCGCCGCGCGCGTGGCCGCCAAGCAGGCGAAAGATTATGCGGCAGCGGACCGGATTCGAGCCGAATTGCTCGAGGCCGGCGTTGCACTTGAAGACAAACCCGGCGGGTTGACCGAGTGGCGGCGCGTGTGAGCGCACCTCGTACTTCCCTTTGATCGACTCGCCAGGCAGGAGGCAGGATGGCAACGGCCACGAAGACGCCGGCTAAACGAGCCGCGTCTCAAACAAACGCGGCAGCCGCAGCAAAATCGACCAGAGCGTCGACTCGTGCGGGCAGCGTCGCGGTAAAGAAAGCATCGTCGAAAGCCACCTTGGTGGCGGCAAAGGCCGGCGTGAGTGCAGCGGCGGGTGCAACGAAGCCCGCGGTCAAACGCGCGCTCAACGGCGCGTCGGTGCACGCGCCAGTTTCGAAGCGGGCCAAACCACAGCGCCCGTCGCGCGCAAAAGGCAACGGTGCATTGCCGGCTGAACTGGCCGGCGACGTGCAGGAACTCGCGCGCGACGCGCACGAAGGCGAAATCGTGCGCAAGACACGTACGTCGAGCAACGCGGGCGGCGAAGCGGCGAGCGATACCGAAGTCGCAGTGCCGGTGCAGATCGGCGGGCTCACGCCCGAAGTCACGCGTCCGGCGTATTGGGACAAGGCGTGTGCCGACCTCGTCAAGCGCGACCGGATTCTGAAGAAGTTGATCCCGAAGTTCGGCCCGGTGCATTTGCTGAGCCGCGGCGATCCGTTCGTCACGCTCGCGCGTTCGGTGGTCGGGCAGCAGATTTCGGTGGCGTCCGCGCAAGCGGTGTGGGCGAAAGTCGAGACTGCGTGTCCGAAGCTCGTGCCGCAGCAGTTCATCAAGCTCGGGCAGGAGAAGCTGACCGCGTGCGGACTGTCCAGACGCAAGGCCGAATACGTGCTCGATCTGGCGGAGCATTTCGTCTCGGGTGCGTTGCACGTCGGCAAGTGGACCTCGATGGAAGACGAGGCGGTGATCGCCGAGCTGACGCAGATTCGCGGCATCGGCCGCTGGACCGCGGAAATGTTCCTGATCTTCAATCTGTCGCGCCCGGACGTCCTGCCGCTCGACGACCTGGGTCTGATCCGGGCCATCAGCGTGAATTACTTTAGCGGCGAACCGGTTACGCGCAGCGAAGCGCGTGAAGTCGCGGCGAACTGGGAGCCGTGGCGCACCGTCGCCACCTGGTATATGTGGCGTAGTCTCGATCCGTTACCGGTCGACTATTGAAGAACAAGAAACGATGCTGCTTCAAAAACTATCAACTGTTAATGGCTGATAGTTGCGAGATGGTTTTGACATCGGCGCGCGCGGTTAGAATACGCGCTGCCGGTAAGTCCAAGGATTACAACCAATGAAGACCACCTTTCTGGATTTCGAACAGCCGATCGCCGAACTCGAAGCGAAGATCGAAGAATTGCGCTTCGTGCAGGACGATTCGGCCGTCGATATTTCGGAAGAGATCGAGCGGCTGTCCAAGAAGAGTCAACAGCTCACCAAAGATCTGTACGCGAACCTCACCCCGTGGCAGGTTTCGCAAATCGCTCGTCACCCGCAACGCCCGTACACGTTCGATTATGTGAACGAGCTGTTCACCGATTTCCACGAGCTGCATGGCGATCGCCATTATGCGGACGACCTGTCGATCGTCGGCGGCCTCGCGCGTTTCAACGGCCAGGCCTGCATGGTGATCGGTCATCAGAAAGGACGCGATACGAAGGAGCGCGCGCTGCGCAACTTCGGCATGCCGCGCCCGGAAGGCTATCGCAAGGCCGAACGCCTGATGCGCCTTGCCGAGAAATTCGGCTTGCCGATTTTCACGTTCATCGATACGCCGGGCGCTTATCCGGGCATCGGCGCGGAAGAGCGCGGCCAGTCGGAAGCGATCGGCCGCAACCTGTACGTGATGGCCGAATTGAAGACGCCGCTGATCGCCACGATCATCGGTGAAGGCGGCTCGGGCGGCGCGCTGGCGATCGCTGTCGGCGACAGCGTGCTGATGCTGCAATTCTCGACCTATTCGGTGATTTCGCCCGAAGGCTGCGCGTCGATTCTGTGGAAGAGCGCCGCTAAAGCGCCGGAAGCAGCGGAAGCGCTGGGTCTAACAGCGCATCGTCTGAAGGCGCTCGGCCTGATCGACAAGATCGTCAACGAGCCGCTCGGCGGCGCGCATCGCGATCCGAAGGGCATGGCCGCGATGCTGCGCCGTGCGCTTGCCGATTCGCTGCGCCAGTTCCAGGGCATGAGCATCAACGACCTGCGTCAACGCCGCTTCGAGCGGCTGATGTCGTACGGCAAGTTCAAGGCAACCACGCCGGGTGCGTAAGCCCGCGCGCGTTTTCTTTCGTCATTCGGCGCTCAACGCGCTACCGACGTGACCACCCCAGCAGATTCGCCCGCCGACCGCCTCGTTCTCGAGGCGGTCGGCTTGGCGTCGTCCGCGCTGCCGGCGACGGCGCGAATTGCGATCGCGTTCAGCGGCGGCGTCGATTCGAGCGTGTTGCTCGACGCGGCGGTGCGTGTCGCCGGCGCGTCGCGATGCGTGGCGTTGCATGTGCATCACGGGCTGAGTGTTTTCGCCGATCAGTGGCTCGCGCACTGCGAAGCGTTCGCGCGGGAACGGGGTGTGGAATTCGCGGCGCAGCGTGTCGACGTGTCGCGCGACGCGGGCGTGAGCGTCGAGGCAGCGGCGCGCGACGCGCGTTATCGTGCGCTGGACGCGTTGTGCGCGGCGCGTGACGTGCACAGGCTCTGGCTCGCGCAACACGCGGACGACCAGGCGGAAACGGTGCTATTGCAACTGCTGCGTGGCGCCGGGCTCGCCGGACTGGCAGCGATGGCGCCCGAGTACCTGCCGCCGGGCGCGTCTGCCGTGCGGGTGCGGCCGTTACTCCACCTGCTGCGTGGTCAAATCGAGCAATATGCGATCGCCCGGGATCTGCACTGGATCGACGACGAATCGAACGCGGATACACGTTACGCGCGCAATGCGTTGCGTCACGACGTGACGCCGGCGCTGGCCGTCCACTTTCCTGGTTTTCGCGACGCGCTCGCACGCACGGCGGCGCATGCAGCGTCGGCGCAGCATCTTCTTGATGAACTGGCGCGCATCGACATGAGCATCGCAGCGCGCGAGGAAGGGCGTGCACTATCGCATGACGCGCTGCTCGCCCTCGACGACGCCCGCGCGCTCAATCTGATGCGCTACTGGGTGCGCTCGCTGGGGCTTGTCACCGCATCGACCGCGCGTCTGACCGACGCGTTGCGCCAATTGCGCGAAGTCGCTGAGGCGGACAAGGGCCATAGTCTGCGTGTCGACCATGCGGGACAGGCGCTGCGCAGCTATCGCGGCCTGATCTACTGGGAAGCGGGCGATAGCAGCGAAGCCGCCGACGAAACCGCGCTCACCGCACGTGTTGTTAGCGAGCTTGCATGGCAGGGTGAATCGATCTGGCGTTTGCCGCAATGGCGCGGCACCTTTGTGTTCGCCAATGTCGTTGCCGCTTCTGACGACCTCGACGCCGTTCCCGTCAGCGTTCTACGCCGCGCATTGTTGAGCGCGCGTTCGCGCAGCGGCGGCGAACGCATGCGCATCGGCACTGCGCAAAAGAGTCAAAGCCGCACGCTGAAGAACCTCTTCCAGGAGCGCGGCATCCCCGCATGGAAGCGCGACGTACCGCTGCTTTACGTCGGCGACGAACTGCTGTTCGTGCCCTTGCTCGGCGTGAACCGCGCCGCGCTGTCCGGGCACGCGGACCCTGCCGGACAGCGCGTCAAGATCGTCTGGCGTGAGGATCTGCTGATCGCCTGACCGGCCGGTCGGACATTCGGGTTATCTATACGGTGAATTCCCGAAATAGGGCGCAAAACCGCACCGGATAAGCCTTTCAGCCCTTATTCCGGCCATTTCGGCTTGTTTTTTTGCGCTCGATCAGGTACGTTAACTTGTTTGCCCGACCCGCTTTTGCCGTCGTTTTTGACGTGCTGCCGATCGTGTTTCGTAGTTTCCGGTAAGCCATTAGCGATCATTCACGGGCAAATCCGCGCGTGCTGCACGCGCGCGCTGCATCTACGCCGCCACACACTTTGCCGTCGTTCCAGAAACGTTGCGCTCTTGTGCTTTTGTGCGGTCGTCTCCAGCGCGCCAGCGCGGTTTCTCCTCCAGTTCAGAACGACAATGGCACTCATCGTACATAAATACGGCGGCACCTCGATGGGCTCGGTCGAGCGCATCAAGAACGTCGCCAGGCGCGTCGCGAAATGGCACAAGGCCGGCCACAAGATGGTCGTCGTGCCGTCGGCGATGTCCGGCGAAACCAACCGCTTGCTCGGTCTCGCGAAAGAAATCACGAGTCAGCCGAGTCCGCGCGAACTCGACATGATCGCCGCCACCGGTGAGCAGGTCAGCTCGGGGCTGCTGGCAATCGCGCTGCAGGAAGCGGGCGTCGAGGCCGTCAGCTATGCCGGCTGGCAAGTACCGGTCAAGACCGATAGCGCGTTCACGAAAGCGCGCATTAACGAAATCGACGGCGAGCGCGTGCTGCGCGATCTCGACGCGGGCAAAGTGGTGGTGATCACCGGCTTCCAGGGCATCGATCCTGATGGCCACATCACCACGCTCGGCCGCGGCGGTTCGGATACATCAGCAGTCGCGGTCGCCGCTGCGCTGGAAGCCGACGAGTGCCTGATCTACACGGACGTCGACGGCGTCTACACGACCGACCCGCGCGTGGTGGAAGAAGCGCGCCGGCTCGATCGCGTGACGTTCGAAGAAATGCTGGAAATGGCAAGCCTGGGTTCGAAGGTGCTGCAGATTCGCTCGGTGGAATTCGCCGGCAAATATCAGGTGAAGACGCGCGTGCTGTCGAGTCTGACCGATCCGCTGATGCCGCTCGAAGCTGAAATGAAGTCAGGCACCCTGATTACTTTTGAAGAAGACGAGACCATGGAAAAAGCAGTCATCTCGGGCATCGCATTTCAGCGCGACGAAGCTCGCATCGCCGTGATGGGTGTGCCCGACAAGCCGGGTATCGCGTATCAGATTCTCGGCCCGGTGGCGGACGCGAATATCGACGTCGACATGATCATCCAGAACCAGAGCGTCGAGGGCAAGACCGCCTTCACGTTCACGGTCGGCCGCGGCGATTATCAACGCGCCATGGATATCCTCACCAACCAGGTGAAGGGTCACGTGCAGGCCGAACAGGTGCTGGGCGATCCGAAGGTGTCGAAGGTGTCGGTGGTCGGCGTCGGTATGCGTTCGCACGTCGGTATCGCGAGCACGATGTTCCGCACGCTGTCGGAAGAGGGCATCAACATCCAGATGATCTCGACCTCCGAAATCAAGATTTCGGTTCTGATCGACGAGAAATACATGGAACTCGCCGTGCGCGCGCTGCATAAGGCGTTCGAACTGGATCAAGCGTGATTTGCGTTAAACGACGGGGCGTACCAGCGCGCCTTCCTCGTTATGCGCGGCCAGTGCGAACAAATTGCGTCGTTGACGACAAACCTGGCACAAAAAGTGTGCGGTAGACATTGACCTCTGCGGTTCGGCCCGCTATTATCTTGGCTTCGTCGCGCTGACTCCCTGCGCGACCGAAAGTTTGGGAGACGTGGCCGAGAGGTCGAAGGCACTCCCCTGCTAAGGGAGCATCTGGGCCAAAACCTGGATCGAGGGTTCGAATCCCTCCGTCTCCGCCAGGAGCACCTCCCGGGGCATCTCGCAATGTCCCGGACCAAACCCCGGAAGGCCGCCACATGGGCCTTCCGGGGTTTTTTCTTGTGCCGGATCTTCCCGCGTGCCGCGCGGTGCCGGAAACTGCTGCTCGATGGCATCGATCCGATCGAGGCACGACGTACGGAGCACGCGCAGCAGCGCGCGACGGCTGCCCGTAGCAGGACGTTTGATGAGTGTACCAAAGCATTTATCAAGGCCAACCGCGCGGGGAAAACACGCTGGCCACCTACGCGTCACCCATCATTGGCGCGCTTCCTGCACCCGATATCGACACGACGCTCGCCGTGAGTGTGCTCGAGCCTGTCTGGCAGACGAAGCCTGAGACGGCCAGTCGGGTACGCGGACGTATCGAATCGGTGCTCGACTGGGCAGCGGTGCACAGGTACCGGGAAGGAGAGAACCCGGCACGATGGAAGGGCCATCTCGACAAGATCCTGCCCGCACGCACGAAGGTGCGCAAGGTCCGGCATCATCCCGCGTTGCCTTCCTTTGGCGAGGCGCCCGCATTCATGATCCAACATGGCGATGCTGAGGGTGCTGCGCCGGATGAAGCGCCCGGACCTGACCGTGCACGGCTTCCGCTCGACCTTCCGCGACTGGGCAGCCAAATGCACCAACTATCCCAACGAAATGGCAGAGATGGCGCTCGCACATGCTGTTGACGACAAGGTGGAGGCAGCGTACCGTCGCGGCGACATGTTCCGGCGGCGCCGTCGGATGATGGACGACTGGGCCGCCTACTGTGCCGGAAATCTGAAGGCCCATTAGCGCCGGTGGAGTCGCGCTGCGCGGTACGGCGTGCCGAGGAGGTATCCAGCCAGCAGGATATGTCGCGAGATGTGTTCACACCTGCAAATGGCAAGAGTTATCCGCGTGCCGCCATGTCGGAGCGGGAATTTACCTGTGGTCTTACGAGGCCGGGAATTGCAGGGAAGTCATGGGACGTGCAGCAGTAGGCGAGACCACGCCGATATAGCGGTTTTGTTCCTCCCGGATCGTTTGTGCAATGGCGGATGCATGGCTAGATTGTGGGTTATGCCCGCTCGTGTCCGGACCATTTCAGGAGGGCTCAACACATCCGCAGTGTCCGGACCACTCCGGCGTCTGGAAATGACACGACCGTCTTCTTGCCAAATCCGTTAAACAGCACGACAGTGCCATCAAATCTCGTATAGTCGGCCACACTGGCGTAGTCGCTGGGCACAGGTTTTTTTCGGCGGCATCGGGGCGTACCGAGACCTGACGTAGACCGTCAGATGCTCGGGTCGTGTCGAAGCGCGTCGCTGCGTCGAGAAGCTGGCCAGAAGAAATGTGATGGCAACCACAGTCGCCAGGCTGATCCATTGGCTGCGCTGCAGGTGCTCGGGGTTGCCGAGCTTCGCGAGTTGTCCTTCTCTTACGTATGCGGGATCGCGTTCTGGACGGACATAATGGTTCGAAACGTCTTTCCTGAAGAGCGTGGAAGGTGGAATAGAAAAATACGGGGCGATCGACAGCAGTGGAAGGTTCCAGTATGCGGAGTGTACCTGCTTTCAGAAGGAAACAATCAGGATAACTGTGAAAAAAAGAGAACAGACCCGTGATCCTGTAAAAAGGGGCTAACTCATGCGCTGAGGCGCTCTTCCGTTTGCCAAATCGATTCGGAATTCTGATCAATGCATTAAACGGTACGGAGACTGCAACATGCAAGGACGACGCTGTCGAGCTTTTAGCCGGTCGGGGGTGAAATTGAGCCAGCCTGTTGGCCATCGCCGCAGAGCAACTGCTTCGCTGGATTGGCCGGAGGCCTCCTGCGGGAGGTCGCTCTAACGAATCGATACTCGGGCGTGTCTTACTCCTGCACGGAGTCAGGTGGTGTCGGCCGCAATATTCGCAGGCAGCGGATATTGGCTATCTGCGGCGAGCGCTGGAGAATGACGATTCTGATGAATTCGGGCAACAGTACAGGCGCGATGTTGGAGGGTGCTGCGTGGACGAGTTGCGAAGGCACCATGACGATATAGTTGTCCGGGTCATCTGCCAGGCTGTACTCGTAGGTGACGTGATACTCCATGATGAGGCCGCTGATAGCTTCGTGCCGGGATTGTATCGTTGTTTGGTTGACGGATGACCGGCAGCAGCAAGAGGCGCACCAGCCGGATGACTGTACCCATGAAAAGGCGTGGTGGCTTATCGATTCGTATATCCCGCGTTATTTCATAGTTGACGTTTCATCTGAGAAAAACGAAAAAAGAAAATGTGGATGAATCCGGAGTGCGCAATTCGACGCGATTAGCCGCCACTGCGAATTCCGACGGTGAAGTTGCGAAAGCGCCCCCAATTCGTCGAGGTTTCATAGAAGGGGCCCGGCCAACACGACACACGCATGCGCATTTGAGGCGGGAAACGTGATGAAAGAATTCAATTCATGGATAGCTGCTGGTGCAGACAGTTGTTCCCTCGTGCCGCCGACTCAAGCCGCTCTCCACCTTCGCTTGCAGCGAGCCGAAGCGGAAATTCGTCGGCTCAAGATATCTATATGATCGTCTGTCTATCAAGGAATCAGCAAGAGCGCGCAGGTCTTCCCATCTTTACATCAATCGATTCGGGTGAGGCGATAACTACGTTGACAACCGCCGTGACCGGTCGGCCGGATGTCCGTTTATGGCCGCTCCAGGAGCGACCGTGAACTACGAATCGCGAGCCGAACGATTCCGGCAACCATTGCGTTCTCCGGTTCCGGTAAGAAAAGACGGCGGTGCCAGCCAAAGGGTATACAGTGAGATGGCCGGTCGCCTTTGAGCGACCTCCTCTGGACACCATCATGCGATCGCCAATTAAACCTGCCTCGGTCACAGCTAGCAGCGAGACCGAGTATTCCATCGAGCGTAGGACGCGTGCTCACGTACTCGACACAGCGGATGCTCTGCGGGCGGAAAGGAGACGTGCCAGTTACGCAGCCATCAATTCCAACGCTAGCAAGTGGCGCTACCCGGCCATAGGCGTTACGAGCTGATCGTGGCGCTTCAATTCCCCAACCCCAGCCGCAGCTACGATGCCTCCCGCCATTGTGTGTGTTTCTGGGGGTACGACAACTCGCGCGAAATCACCTTCCTGGTTGACGACGCCGTGCTAAGACGTCTGCAAGCCGGCGTGGGATCTGACGAGCGGTCGATACTCGGTTCTTTCGACCAGGTTCGCGAACAGATCCTCGAAATCGCGAAGAAGCGGTATGTTGGGGGTCCGCAAAACCGGTATTCAATTTCATAAGTTGTGGCTATGTGGCGGGAATGCTTCCGGATCTGCCAGTTCCAGGTCTCGCTGAACGCCCCGGCCCATCTGTGAAAGATAGGCAACATTGTTCCTTGGACTCTGACGGCGATTAGCACGCCACTATCACCCATAGTGCGGTTGTCGCAGCGTAGCCGGGGCGTTGCCATTGACGATGCGATTGCCGAACGGCTGAACTGAACGCCACGCGCCGGCTGATCAAAAGGTGTCCGTTTTGGCGGGTCAACCTCAATCAGGTGGGTCCGGATTCAGTGCAAATCAACAGCCACGGTATTCGAACGGCCCAGTGACGGTATGGCCCAGGATGAGGGGGCGCAAAGGGGCTCTGGCATTAGCTTTCGAGGCAATTTTTTACTTATTGAGGCGCATTACTCAACGCTTTCCAGACCACTTTTGTGGCAGCTCGAAGGGCGTCCAGATCGGGCGCGTTCTCTCCGGCGCGACGGATGAAAACGGTCAAGCCCTCCATGTTCGAAAGGATCAATGCGCTTCGCAGTGTGCACTCTGCCGACGGGAGCGCCGGGTTTATTTTCGCAACAAGACCCGCAAGCAATTCCAGAAATTCGCCGTTGATATTTATCGCCAGCTCGTTCACGAAAGGTTCATGCTCGGCCAGACTCCAACAATGCAGGGCGAAGGCGCTCAAGCTGGTGCCTGGTCTCGTCAGCGCGGCGAACGTCTCGTCGACGATGACGTCGAGGCGCGCTTCCGGCGACCGAAGCTTGTCCCTGACCAGCGCACGATAGCGCCCCACGTAGCGCTTGCCCATTTCTTCAATCGTACTTCGCAACAGTTCATCCCGGGTACTGAAATAGTGCTGCAAGGTGCTCAGGCGAATCCCGGCATCACTTGCGACTCGACGTTGGGTGAACCCGGCGCTGCCTTCGGTCGCGAAGACCCTGATCGAGGCCTCCAGGATTGCGGGCACGCGGGTTGTTCTATTGCCTCGCCGCTTCGGCTCGCCTGACTCGCTGGTTCCCCGGAATGCTGTCGAGGTGATGATCAATTCCTTCATCTGTCGCCAATCCCCAGTAGTAGATCACCGCCGTAGTGTTCAGCCTCCGCTCGCGCCGGAGTCAGGCGCTGATTTGCCAGTCTGCATGCAAGCGCACCCGGGGTGAAAAAGTGGCAGAACGTTTTCTATTCGGTCCGTACATTCATCATAGGTCAAGAAACCGGCTAAACCCAGCCACTGCCAGTTTTATTATAGGTTTTATGACCAATTGCAAACCGGCCTCTGCAATCCTTGAGAAGGGCCATTCATCAGCCGAAAGACTGCTAACCCTTATCGGTATTTCTCCCATTCGAATTGCCTTGAGAATAGGTCACGCAGCTACTATTATTCGGTCAAGAGACCTATTGATGATCAAGCCCGTGCATGGCCGTGGCGATTGATCGAAACGGGTTGAAGGGGAAAGTTATGCGATCCGATGAAAAGTCCTTGCGCTGGCTGATAGACAAGTGGCTTGCCCCGACGCCGGGCATGCCGATTCGTGTCACGCGGTTCGGTCATGCGCGGTTGAGCCGACGACGCTATGTCTGCGTCGAAGCATCCCGACCTGCGCGCCCGCTCGCGATCTTTTTCTTCCGGCACGATGACGGATCGTGGTGCGTGTTTCCTCCAACCGACCGACCGGCAATGCGCGCCGACCCACGTGCAGCCTGATCGGGTTCGTGCCGGGGAGAGCGGACCTTTTGCACCTAACGGACTCGATGTCGCAAGGAGGCGTGTCGTGGACATTCTGGAAATCGCCAGGCACTCAGGAATGCAGGTGATCCTCAACGGCCGGATCGGTCATGAGGAATACCAAAGTGTGCATGGATCCGTACAGGCACTGCAACGCTTTGCCGATGCGCTGCTGAACGAAGCGCGCAGGCGGAGATTACACAGCGAGCGGTCTGCCAGGTGTGGGCGCAGACGAACGCGCGAGTCGCACGTAATATCGATGACGCCACGGAAACGATCAAGCTATTCGTGATCTGTAATGGCGCTGACGCGATCGCGGCTCGCCGCAAAACTGCAAAAGCGATATTCTTCCGCCAGGTCCCCATATCAAAGCGATATCACGCCATGGAATTGCGTCACCTCCGGCATTTCGTCGCAGTCGCCGAGACCCAGCATTTTGGACGCGCGGCAGCACGGCTCGGCATGGCTCAGCCACCGCTTAGCCAGTCCATCATGCGTCTGGAGGAGTCACTGGGTACCAGGCTACTCGAGCGTACGCCGCGTGGGGTCTCGCTGACCCCTGCTGGCGCGGCCCTGATGGCAGAGGCAAAGCCGTTGCTTGCCCAGGCCGATCTGGCGGAGCGCCGGGTACGCCAGGCCGCTGACGAACTGGTCAGCCTGAGTATTGCGTTCGTGCCGATGTGCGCGATGCACATCCTGCCGCTCTCCATGCATGCGCTCCGAAAACAATGGCCCGGAGTCGACGTGCGTCTAATCGAGCGCGGCAGTGCGCTGACCGTCGCCAGTGTGAAGAACGGCAGCATTGATCTTGGTGTGGTCGTCACCAGCGTCGCTGATGTGACGGAACTTGAAAATATCGTCATCGAGCGTATGAGCGTGGTGGCCGCGGTTCCGGCGAACTGGCCGCTCGCCCAGCGGACCAGCATCAGCTTGGCGGATCTCGCGGTGTATCCGCTCATCATGTTTCCTCAGCAAGTCTCCCAGCCAGTGTTCGCAGCTTTCGAGGCTGCCCGGCGCGATGCTGGCGCGTCGCCGAAAATCACGCGGCAGGCTCGGCATCCTTATACGATGCTTAATCTTGTGGCGAACGAACTCGGCGTCGGACTGATGCTGGATTCGGCGAGGCACCTTCCGGTGCAGGGCGTGGCTTTCGTCAATATCGAAGATCTTTCGCCATCGTTTGATACGGAAGTTTCTCTTGTGTGGACCGATCGTCCGCACAAACCTTATCATCGCGCGATGCTCGATATCATTCGGGATCTTTCAAATACTTCGCCGAAGTGAGCGGGGCCGCCGGCGCTGCATGAACCGCTCCCGATATTCGCCCTAGCCGTAGAAGCTGGCGCGGTAGGGAGCGGTCGCCCGTCGCTGCTCGTTGCGCGCCTATCCGTTTCGCTGGAACTCGTAAGCCCCATCCTTCCTTTGACGCCGCGAGCAGACGACATCTCGCGTGGCGACGCATCTTGCTTGGGCCTGCTCACGCACACCGAATGCCCACGGATTTTTCGCTGTCTTGACATTGCTGATTGCAGCGTTTATTTTTGTGAATGACGTTCACAAAATAATCGCTCGCATCGCGAGCACTTGGAGGAACAGTGAGTACATCGAATGTTGCAAGCCTGTTTAACCTCAGCGGGCGGGTTGCACTGGTCACCGGAGCAGGGTCGGGTATCGGACGAGAAACAGCGCTATTGCTGGCGTCCGCGGGAGCGGTTGTCGTTGCAGCCGATCTGAATGAAGAAGGAGCCCGGCAAACGGTCGGGCAGATCGAGCAAGCATCGGGTAAAGCGATTGCTGCGAAGGTCGATATCGGCGACGAAGCTTCGATCGCCGCGATGTTCGAAACGGCGCACGCCAGACTCGGCCGGCTCGACATACTCGTCAACAACGCGGGGATCTATCCGAAGACGAGCTTCCTCGATACGTCGGCGGAAAAGTGGGACCGGGTGTTGCGAATCAACCTGCGTGGGACGTTCCTGTGCATGCGTGAAGCTGTCAAACGCATGCAGGCCGGCAAGGCCGGTGGGTCGATCATCAATATTTCTTCGGTTGCATCGCTGCAGCCCGTGATTTTCGACAATGGCGATTACGGCGCGTCGAAAGCCGGCGTGAACAATCTGACGAAGACCGCCGCGCTCGAATTCGCGGCGGACCGGATTCGCGTCAACGCAGTGCTACCAGGTGGCGTCGCGACCGAAGGCGCGGCGGCATCGACGAAGGTCCATCAGGCGCACGGGCCGATCACGCAACCTGGGCGCATGCCGTTGGGTCGCATCGGCATCGCCGCAGATATCGCGAGTGCCGTGCTGTTCTTTGCATCTCCCGCTGCGGACTATGTAACGGGCCAGTTGCTCGCGGTCGATGGAGGATTTCAGGTTTCCTGACAGATAGAAAAGTATCCGGTCACGCCCACTGCCGCAAGTCAGGTGGTGTTTACTCGTGCTGCATGCAGCATGCGAAGCCTGTGCATGGTGTCTGTTCATCCCCGATGCCGCCAGTAGGGTGACGGGGATTTTTTATGTGCCTGTGCTGCACTGGACGTGCGTGAAGGGTAGTGAAAATACTGATCCGAATAATTGAACGGATAGTTGCATAACGGAACGCTCTCACCTACGATGGTGATCAAGAGGTGTCCTGTGAGCACCCATCTGGCCTTCCCCGATAGGAGACAAACCATGTATCTCCTGTATAGCGACCTATGCGGCCCTCTCGCCGACTACTCGCACAATTCCGACGCTCCGCATGCAGATGCAGAGTTGCCGTGCGAAGACGTGTCTGAGGCGGTTTTTGCTGCTGTCGCCGAGCCATCGCAATGGACCTCGATGCCTGGCACGATCAGATCGCTCAGGCTTGCATATGGAAAGCGGAACTACACCGTTCCAGGTCCAGCGGATGTGTTCGAGGGAGAACGCTTATGACCCGCCTGGCACACAAGCTTTCCGGCGACGAGCGGAAGATCATGCTGCCGCTCCTGCTGGTGTCGATCCTTGCATTGGCCGCCTATCTGTTGTTACGCGATTGGCGAATGGAGGAGCTTGGCCGCTCGGCGATATTTGACGTTGTGATGGTCTTCGTCGTGCTGGGTGGTGCGTCGTTCTTTGGCGTGGTCAGTTGCATCTTGCGACGCGGACCGAGTAGCGAGGACGGGCAGAACGAGGGTTTTTGCTTTGTCGGCGCGCTGATTGGCGCAATCGTATTTTTTGCCGCTATCCTCAATTAAGCGGGCAATCACGACACCAGAATTCGAAAGACGTCTGGAGAACCTGCTGGACAGACAGGCGATTCTTGATTGCATTCATCGCTACTGTCGCGGCCTTGATCGTATGGATCGACAGTTGACCTGTCGGCGTACCACTCCGATGCGATTGACGATCGCGGAGAATTGGTTGGGAATCCAGACGAAGTTGTTGACTGGGCATTTTGGTTACCACGTTGAAATGACGAAGTTGCAGTTCTTTGCTGATCGTCCAGAGAATCATTTGGAAGGCTCCGGACGTTTGGGTATCCCGCGTAGGGGGAGATAGTGATGAAACGACGTGTGCGATTGATCAGTATGCTGGGTGCAGTGGGCATAGCCGCGGTACTAGTGGCGACATGGGGCGCGCAGAAGGCGGTAAGCAGCCAGATATCCATGGAACCCTGCGTGTATTGCCAGGGCAGTTGCATAACAATGACCGCTTTGAATGGCGGAATTTTCCGCATGCTGCCCTGAACGCATGGCGATGAGCATCGCCAGCGGCGCTCCGAGCCCGTGGGCGAAATGCTTGCGTGGCGTTAGGTATTGGGTAGCGGTGCGGTCGTACCGTTACCGATGATCGACAGGAATTCCCGGCGAGTCGACGGGTCTTCGCGGAATGCGCCCAGCATCCTGCTTGTCACCAACGAGGTTCCGGGCTTGTGTACGCCGCGCGTGCTCATGCACTGGTGTGCCGCTTCCAGGATCACGCCGACACCTTTGGGCTGCAATACCGTATTCAGCGCATCCGCGATCTGCACGGTCATCTTTTCCTGAATCTGCAACCGCTTCGCATACGTATCGACGAGTCGCGCAAGCTTCGAAATGCCTACCACTCGATGGTCCGGCAGATAGGCGACGTGGGCCCGTCCAATGATCGGCACCATGTGATGCTCACAATAGCTTTCGAAGCGGATGTCCTTCAACACGACCATCTCATCATAGCCATCGACCTCGGAAAATGTCGTGGCGAGAATCTGCATGGGATCTGACAGATAACCTGAGAAGAACTCCGTATAAGCGCGGGCGACTCGTGCGGGTGTCTCGACGAGTCCCTCGCGAAGCGGGTTGTCCCCAGCCCATCTGATGAGCGTTCGAACTGCCTCTTCCGCCTCTGCCTGCGAGGGCCGGGCTGGAATGGACAGGTAGTCACTACCGTCGCGCTGGTTCACTAAACCTCCTTGAAGCCGTGCACTGCCTTACGTTCCCTGACCTGTGCCCGGCAAGCAAAACGCCCCTCCGGGTATCCATCTGGCCGTCGGGTCACGAAATGGTGAGTGTTACGAGTATTGGTGCGATGGACGGAAGTGTATATACTTGCACAACGTTCGTAAATAGGAATTGGGCGTCGTGGGTTGGTCCTCGCGACGATTCCCTGTTTCCGATCGCGGTTGCAGTGCCAGCATTGCATCGCCTCACGGAGGGAAAACCATGAAAACACGCATCACGGAGCTACTGGGAATTCGCTATCCGATTGTGCAGGGCGGGATGATGTGGGTGGGACGTGCGGAACTGGCCTCCGCGGTATCGAACGCCGGTGCGCTGGGTACCATTACCGCACTGACACAGCCGACGCCCGAAGCGCTGAGCGTTGAAATCGATCGCGTGAGGTCGATGACGAGCGAGCCGTTCGCCGTGAACCTGACCATCCTGCCGACAATCAAACCAATCCCCTATGACGAGTATGTGCAGGCTATTGTCGAGAGCGGAGTGAAGATTGTCGAGACGGCGGGACGCAATCCCGAGTCCTATCTGCCTGCCTTCAAGGCAGCGGGCATCAAGGTGATTCATAAGTGCACGTCTGTGCGCCACGCACTGAAGGCGGAGGCGATTGGCTGCGACGCGGTCAGTGTCGATGGATTCGAGTGCGCCGGCCATCCAGGGGAAGACGACGTGCCGAATCTCGTATTGCTGCCGGCTGCTGCGGCGCAACTGCGCATTCCGATGCTCGCATCGGGCGGCATCGCCGACGCGCGTGGCATGGTAGCGGCACTCGCTCTGGGTGCAGACGGCATCAATATGGGCACGCGCTTCATGGCGACACGTGAAGCGCCGATTCACGAAAACGTGAAGCGCCAGTTGCTCGAACATGATGAGCGGAATACCGCACTGATTTTCCGTACACTCAAGAACACGTCGCGCATTTTCCGTAACGCCGTGGCGGAGCAGGTGCTCGTTCTGGAGCGCCAGGAGGGCACGACATTCGCGGACCTGAAGCCGCTCGTGAGCGGCGAGCGCGGAAGGCGCATTTACGAAACAGGCGACACGGACGACGGCACGTTTCCCGCCGGCCTCGCGATCGGCCTGATTCACGATATTCCCACCTGCGAAGAACTGGTGACCCGCATGATCGCGCAGGCGCGCGATCTGATTCACCGAAGGCTGGCAACGATGATGGACAAGGTGGGCGACGAGGCAGCGTGCCCAGCCTGAATGACGATTTGAGTACAACTGTTGAGTACAACTGTTAAGGACAAGGAGCAGACCGTGTCAGAAAGTCGTGAGAAGGGACGTCAGGTTGTTCGCGAAATGTTGGGCGACGAGTTTCTGGGGGCGATGGATGCCGCCGCGTCATCCGGCGGGTTCGGCGCCGATGCGGCGTCGCTTGCCCTTGAAAATGCGTTCGGTGATGCGTGGTCGCGTCCAGGCCTTGATCGCCGCTCCAGAAGCCTCGTTACGCTAGGCATGTTGATCGCGCAACGCACGCCTTGGGAGTTCAGCAATCATGTGCGTATCGGGCTTGCGAACGGCTTGACGGAGAAGGAGTTGGAGGAAGTTGTCCTGCATGCGATTCCGTATGTAGGCTTTCCTGCGGTGAGTGTCGCGCTTAAGGCTTGCAGGGAAGTACTGGGCGACCGGGTCGCGACCATTCAGGAGTAGTGGGCCAGTGCGGGCGCCGCCTGCCCGGCGGCGTCTCACACCACTTCCTTCGATAGTTCCACTGTCGGCGACCCTGTTGCACCTAAATACGTTCGAAGATGGCCGCGATACCCTGGCCACCGCCGATACACATTGTCACGAGCGCATAGCGGCCGCCGATCCGCTCCAGTTCATAGAGTGCTTTTACCGTAATCATCGCACCTGTCGCGCCGATCGGGTGCCCCAGCGAAATGCCGGAGCCGTTCGGGTTGACCCTTGCCGGATCGAGTTGCAATTCTTTTGCCACGGCAGAGGCTTGTGCCGCGAACGCTTCGTTGGCTTCGATGACGTCGAGGTCCGCTACGGTTAGTCCGGCGCGGTGGAGGACTTGTCGAGTCGCCGGCACAGGACCGATGCCCATGTATCGAGGATCGACACCAGCGTGAGCGTAGGCGACCAATCTCGCTAGTGGGCGGATCCCGCGCGCTTCAGCCGTGCTTCTTTCTATCAATAGCACGGCCGCTGCGCCGTCGTTTAGACCAGACGCGTTGCCCGCCGTCACGGTGCCGTCCTTTTGAAATGCCGGGCGCAGTTTCGCCAGCTCATCCACCGTAGTGGTGGGGCGAACATGCTCGTCGAGTTCGAACATCGTCGCGCCCTTCTTTGTGTGTACCGCGACGGGAACAATCTGCTCCGTGAAATACCCGGCTTCGACCGCACGTCCGGCTCGACGGTGCGATTCCACGGCCAGTGCGTCCTGATCGTCACGGGTGATGCCGTATTTCGCCGCAATGTTCTCTGCGGTTACGCCCATATGGCACGCGCTAAACGGGTCGGTCAGCGCGCCGACCATCATGTCGATAAGACGGATGTCGCCCATGCGCGCACCCCACCGGGCACCGGTCGCGAGGTAGGCCGCGCGCGTCATGCTTTCCGCTCCGCCGCCGATCGCGATATCGGTGTCACCGAGCCAGATCGCCTGCGCGGCTGAAATGATGGCCTGCAGTCCCGAGCCGCACAGGCGGTTCACTGTCAATGCCGGCGTTTCGACGCTGATTCCACCTTCGAGTGCCACAACGCGCGCGAGGTACATGTCTTTCGGCTCGGTATGGATCACATTGCCGAACACGACGTGCCCAACCGCGTCTCCTTCGACACGCGCGCGAGAGAGGACTTCGCGGACGGCAGTCGCGCCCAGTTGAGTCGGCGCCACGGAGGCGAGCGCACCCCCGAAGTCGCCGATTGCAGTACGAACGCTGCTTGCAATTACGACTTCTCTCTGCATTTTGCTCTCCCAACATAAGGACGACGACATCATCGGATCGTTTAAAAATACGAACGACGTTCATAAAATAGTTCAAACTTGGAGAAATGTCCATGAGCGATTTGTGGTCTGGACTTAAGAAGCTTGCGAGACCGGGCAGCACAGGTCCATTGATCGGGTGGACACGTCAAGCCGTGTTCCGGCAACTGCTTGCGTCGGGCGAGTCTGGATAGACGTACGCGCGTTTTAGCGATATTCTTGTTCTTAAATATGACCAATGTTCACATATCAGTTCGTATGCTTGTTGTGACGAAAGTGAAAAAGGTCTACAAAGTAGTGAGCACATGAGCATGGCGAGCTAACGACAGGATGACGGAGATGAATGCAGGTCTGCTTTCACATGACCCTTTAATGGATGTGCCGTTCCGACCCACTTGCCTGGGCGGTACGAAGGCGGCTGTCGAATACCGTTCTGACGGGACCGTGGTCTATGAACTGGAGGAAGCGCTAGAGCCTTACCCGACGCGACTGACTGAACGGCTGGTGCATTGGGCCAGTGTCGCGCCTGAGCGGCCACTGCTTGCACGGCGCTCAGCCGATGGCGCCAGTTGGGAGCATTTGACCTACCGCCAGGCGCTCGACGGCGCACGTTCGCTCGGTGAGGCGCTGCTCGCACGAGGTCTGTCGGCCAGCAAGCCGTTGATGATCCTCTCGGACCGCAGTTTCGAACATGCGCTGCTTGCACTGGCGGCGCTCCATGTCGGCGTGCCCTATGTGCCGGTTACGTCGGCGTATTCGCTGCTGTCCGAGGACTTCTCCAAGCTGAAGCATCTCGCCGCGGTGTGCACGCCAGGTCTGGTGTTTGCGGACGACGGGGCGCTTTACGGCCGGGCACTGCGCGATGTGTTCGGCGAGGTCGAATGCCTCGTGAGCGGCACGCCTCCAGAAGGGCGCGCGGCTTCGCTCGTTTCTGACTGGCTCAAGACACCTGTTACCGCTGCCGTCGACGAGGCGTTTGGAAGTGTCGGCCCCGATACGGTAGGCAAGATCATGTTCACGTCCGGTACGACCGGTGCGCCGAAGGGCGTGATTTACTCGCAGCGAATGTTGTGCAGCAACCGGCAGCAGGTCGCACAGACCTTCGCTTTTCTTCAGAGTGAGCCTCCGGTCCTGGTGGACTGGCTCCCCTGGCATCACACTTTTGGCGGCACGCATAACTTCGGCATGGTGCTCTACGGTGGCGGGACGTACTACATGGATCCCGGCAAGCCTACGCCGGAGCAGATCGGTCCGACGGTCGAGGCATTGCGGGAAATCGCGCCGGTCATTTACCTCAATACGCCGCAAGGATTGGCAGCGCTGATCCCGCATCTGCGCACCGATGCCGCGCTGCGGCAGAACTTCTTCAGCAAGCTGGCGTTGATCTACTACGGCGGCGCCAGCTTGCCGGAATACATCTGGGCCGCATTCGACGAGCTTGCGGTCAGGACGATCGGTCAACGCGTGCTGATCATGTCTGGCCTCGGCGGCACCGAAGCCGGACCCACGCCGATGTCGGCGGCGTGGGATCCACGTCGGGAAGCGATTGCCGGGCTTCCGGTGCCCGGTGTCAAGGTCAAGGTGGTCCCGGTTGGGGCGAAGCTGGAGATCCGCTATGCGGGCGATTGCGTGACGCCTGGCTACTGGAAGGATCCCGAACGGACTGCCGCGTCGTTCGATGAAGAGGGTTATTTCTGCTCGGGCGATGCGGGCACGTTCATCGATCCGCAGCATCCGGAGAAGGGGTTGCGCTTCGATGGCCGCCTCGCGGAAAACTTCAAACTTTCCACTGGCACGTGGGTGAACGTGGCCGAACTGCGTCTTGTCGCGTTGAACATGTTCTCGCCATATGCACGGGACGTTGTGATTGCCGGCCATGATCGCGACTTTCTCACTGCGCTGGTGTTTCCAGACCTGGGGGCGTGCCGGGCATTGTGCGACGACCTGCTGGAGCCTGCGGCGGACGCGAACCGGATCGTCGGCAGCACGGGTGTGCGCGCGCACTTTCAGCGCGGACTCGACGCATTGGCGACACGGCCTGGGGGCAGTTCCAGCCGAATTCTGCGGGTCGTGCTCGAAAGCGATCCGCCCACGCTCGATAACGGTGAATTGAGCGCAAAAGGCGCCATCAGTCAGGCCAACGTCCTCGCGCGGAGAGCTGGCGTGGTGGTCGAACTGTATGAATCGGTGCCGACGCCCCGTACGCTGGTGGGTCGAATCCCCGGTGCCGCGAGCGTGGCGGGCGGGATCCGGCGAACCGAACCATAGGAGCCCATACGATGGATTTTCACGTCGATCCCGCGGACAAAGCCTTTCGCACAGAGGTACAGGATTTCCTGAAGACGCATTTGCCTCCGGATCTTGCCTGGCGTGGCCAACAGGGATTTCTCGCGGGCGACGACGACGCGTTGCGCTGGACTCGAATCCTGCACGAAACGCGAGGCTTGTCGGTGCCACATTGGCCGGTGGACGTTGGCGGCGCGGGGTGGAGCGCGGCGCAACGTTATATCTTCGAGGAAGAGTGTTATCTGGCCGGTGCGCCCGCGCAGAATCAGGCGGGCGTGTCCTTGGTTGGGCCGGTGATCTGCGAATTCGGGAATGAAGAGCAGAAGCGCCGTTTCCTGCCGCCGATCCAGCGTGGCGAGGTGTTCTGGACTCAGGGCTTTTCCGAGCCCGGATCCGGTTCTGACCTTGCGTCGCTGCGAACAACAGCCGTTCGCGATGGCGATCACTACGTCGTCAACGGCCAGAAAATCTGGACCAGCTTCGGCAGCTACGGCCAGTGGAACTTCGTTCTGGTCCGCACCGATTCGCAAGCCAAACCGCAGAAAGGCATTTCCTTTCTGCTGCTCGACATGAGTTCACCTGGCGTGACGGTTCGGCCCATTGCGACGCTGGACGGTTGCAGTCACCTCGCCGAAGTGTTTTACGACAACGTGCGCGTCCCCGTGGAGAATCTGATCGGCGAAGAAAACAAGGGATGGGGTTACACGAAGTTTCTGCTGTTCAATGAGCGCGCTTTCCTTGGCGCCGAAGCGCCGGCGTTGAAGCGCTATCTGCGCAAGATTCGTCACTATGCGATGCGTGAGCGTGCGGGCGGCACCCCCTTGATCGAAGATCCGACGTTCGCGGTCAGACTCGCGCAATACGAACTCGAAGTGCTCGCCATCGATATGGCGGTGCAGAGAATCCTGCATCAAGGTCTCGACGAACGCAGCGGCGGCATGGCCATCGGCTCGATGCTCAAGGTGCGTGGTTCCGAGTTGCATCAGAAGCTGACCGAGATGCTGCTTGAAGTGATCGGCGATTACGGCGCGGTGTTCTACGCCGATCCCAACGAAGAGCACGCGCTGCGGGAGCAAAGCTTCGTGGGACCGGACTACGCGCCGGGTCTTGCCGCCGAGGTGTTCTACCGGCGCGCGTGCACGATCTACGGCGGTACCGCCGAAATCCAGCGGAACATTATTGCCAAGGCGTTGTTCGGCCTGTGACGGCTGACTGGACGCAATGGCGCGAGTCACTTCATTGATACGACATCACGGCTCCGGCCTCTTGCGGGCGGGAAAGGACGCAGCATGAACTTTGATCTGAGTGACGAACAGCAGATGTTGCAGGACAGCGCACAACGCTTTATGCAGAAAAATTACGCCTTCGAGCACCGCCGCAAGCTGGCGGCTCACGGAGGCGGATTTTCGCGCGACATGTGGCGCTTGTTCGGCGAGATGGGCTGGCTCGGTGTCGCGGTACCCGACGCATTCGGCGGTCTGGGCTTTACGCCGGTGGAGAGCGCGCTCGTCGCGGAGCAACTGGGGCGGGCGCTGGTCCTGGAACCTTACGTCATGTGTGGCGTGTTCCCCGCGGCGCTCGTTACCCGTTGCGCGAGCGGCCAACAGCGCGACGAGTTGCTGGCAGAGATTATCTCGGGCGAAACGCTGATTGCCGTTGCGCACAGTGAACGGGAAGCGCGAGGTGTCGTGCCACACGTGGCGGCGACGGCAAAGCAGGTTGGGGATGGCGCATGGAGACTGGACGGCTGCAAGACGCTGGTGGTCGGCGCAACAATGGCTGATCGCCTGATCGTCGTTGCGCGTGTGGCCGGCGGAGTGCACGATGAGGCCGGCCTCGCGCTGTTCGTCGTCGATCCTCATGCGGCCGGCGTGACACTTGAGCCGTACCGTTTGCTCGACGGCACACCCGCCGCCGACCTGGTGCTTGCCGGCGTGACCGTTGGGGCGAAAGTGGCGATCGGCACACCCGGCGAGGCGCTGCAGGGCTTACAGGACGCCGTCGACGAAGCGATGGTCGCGAGTTGCGCGGAACTGATCGGCCACGTCGACGACACGGTCGAGCTCACATCCGAATATCTGAAGACGCGCAAGCAGTTCGGCCTGCCGATCGGCAGCTTTCAGGCGCTGCAGCACCGGATCGCCGACATGGCGATCGATGCCATGCAGGCGAGGGCAACCCTGCATCGGGCACTCAAGGCGCTGACCGACGATAGCGGCATGCGCAGCGTGGACGTGTCGGGTTGCAAGGCGCAAACCATCAGGAGCGCGAAATTCGTCACGCAGCAAGGTATCCAGCTGCACGGCGGTTACGGCATTACCGACGAATACAAGGTCGGCCATCACTACCGGCGGATACTGATCGTCGACGCGCTGTTCGGCAACATGGAGTATCACCTGAATCGCTATGCGCGCCAGGTTCAGGCGGACGCCCGTGCTCTGGCTGCATGACGTAACTCCGGCCGCTTCGAAGCCGATAACAGCTTGAGCGCCAGTTCGGAGATGTCTGGCGTTGTACGCCAGGTGTGAAGCGAAGACGGCTTCGCTAACAACCGCCCTCGATACGTCGAGCAATCCTTACTTCACATATTTGCGGAATTCCGGCTTGCGTTTCTCACGGAACGCATTGCCGCCTTCCTTAGATTCGTCGGTGTCGTAGTAAAGCGCCAGCGCCTGCATCGCGAAAGCGCCGATACCGCGGATGTTTTCACTGTCGATATTGAACGACCGTTTGGCCAGCGCGATGGCGGTCGGACTCATCTGCAGGATCTCGTCACACCATTTTTTCGTTTCGGCATCGAGCTGGTCCGGCGGAACAGCCGCGTTGATCAAGCCCCATTCGAGCGCCTCCTTCGCGCTGTATTTGCGGCACAGATACCAGATCTCTCGCGCGCGCTTTTCGCCGATGATGCGCGCCAGGTACGCCGTACCGAAACCGGGATCGACCGATCCCACCTTTGGGCCGACCTGGCCGAAAACCGCGGTTTCCGATGCGATGGCGAGGTCGCAGATCGTGACGAGCACGTTGCCCCCACCGATCGCATAGCCGTTCACACGTGCGATGACCGGCTTGGGAATGTCGCGAATGATGCTTTGCAGTTCTTCGATGGGCAGCCCGACCGTGCCGCGCCCGCCATAACCATCGCCGGACTGGTCGCCGCCCGTGCAGAAGGCTTTTTCTCCGGCGCCGGTCAACACGACCACGCCAATATCCTTGTTCCATCCAGCCTTGCCGAATGCCTTGATCAGTTCTTCGCAGGTATTGGCGTTAAACGCGTTGTAGACCTTCGGGCGATTGATGGTGATCGTCGCGACGCCGTCGGCTTCGCGATAGAGAATGTCCTGAAATTCCATGTTCCTGTTCCTGTTCCGGTTGCGGGTTGAATAAGCGGAGAGCGGCGTTCAGCCAGCCATCGTCAGTCCACCGGAGATGCTGATCACCTGACCGGTGATGAACGCGGCATCGTCGCTGGCGAGGAATGCGACTGTCCCGGCGATATCGTCGGGCTCGCCCATGCGGCCGAATGGCACCGCCTTGACCAGCGCCGCCTTGATGCGGTCGCCTTTCTCGCCCTGTGCGAGGTTGTCGAGCAGCGCGGTGGCAGTGGGGCCGGGACACACGACGTTGATGGGAATCTGCTGCCGCGCCATTTCGCGCGCCATGGTTTTCGAAAAGGCGATGATGCCGCCCTTGCAGAACGAATAAACCGCTTCCATCGACGAGCCGACGCGCCCGGCATCGGACGAAATATTCACGACCTTTCCGCGGCCGCGTTCAGCCATCCGCTTGAGAACGGCGTGATGCATATTCAGCGGGCCATACAGGTTGATGGCAACGACCTTGTCCCAGAACGGCTTCTCGGTCTGGAGGAAAAAGGCGCCCATGTCCCAGCCCGCGTTATTGACGAGCATCTCGATCGGACCGAGTTCTTCCTCGACTTGCCCGACAGCCGCATTCACGCCCTCGTGATCGGTGATGTCGACGCGGTACGCGCGAGCCTTGCCGCCGGCGGCCTCGATCCCGGCAACAACCCGACCCGCGCTTTCGGTATTCAGGTCGAACAGGGCGACGATGGAGCCTTCTTCAGCGAAGCGTTTGCAGATGGCGGTGCCGATGCCGCCCGCGCCACCCGTAACGACCACGACCTTGTTCTTGAGACCTTTCATTTTCGGATTCCTCGCATGATGTAGCGGAGCGCTTCGGCGCCCGTCAAGCCTTGGTAACAGTTTCGAGCGTGTCCGTCGTATCGACCGGCGGGCGGCCAGTCAGGCTGGCCGCCTCGCTTGCGGTGTAGCCGGCTTCGAGGAGGACTTCAATGCTGTGCTCGCCCAGGTTCGGTGGCAGGTAGCGCACATTGCCCGGCGACTCGGAGAAATGCACAGGGATCGATGTCATGACCATGTCGCCTTCGGTGGGATGTTCGTAGTGCCGGAAGAACCCCGTCTCCTTGATGTAGTCGTCCTGCATCAGGTCGTTCAGCTCGCGCACCGGCCCGTGCGACACGTCGGCGGCTGCGAAGATGGTGTTCCACTCGGCTGTGGTGCGAGTCTGGATCGCGTCGCTGACTGCGCTGTAGAGCTCGTTGATGTTGCGCATGCGATCTGCCATGTCGCAAAAGCGCGGGTCATCGAGCAGGTGCGTTGCGTCAATCGCGCACAGCACGCGCCGCCATTGGTCGTTGTTGACCGCCAGCAGGCAGATGTGGCCGTCCTTCGTCGCGTAGGGGCGGCGGTGGGGCGAGAACATTCGCGTATAACCGAGGCCCTTTCCGTCGGCCGAGCCGAGCGCGCCCTCCCACAAATGTTCAAAAAGGTTGAACTGCAGCATCGTTTCGAACATCGGCACCTGCACGCACTGGCCGAGACCGGTGCGTTCGCGGTGATACAGCGCCATGCTCACCGATGAGGCCAGCACGTAGCCGCAGAATTTGTCGACGATCACGGTGGGGAAGTAGCGCGGCGAGCCGTCCGCATCGCGATTCATCGCGGCAATTCCGGTTTCGCCCTGGATGACGTCGTCGAACGCGGGGCGATCCTTGTGGGGGCCATCGGGGCGATAACCCGGACCCGACGCGTAAATGATGCGCGGATTGCGTGCCTTGATGCTTTCGTAATCGATGCCCAGGCGCTTCGCCGCGCTGGGCCGCATGCTGTGAACGAAAACATCCGCGGTCTCGGCGAGACGAAGCACGGCTTCACGGCACTCGGCCCGCTTCAGGTTAAGCGACACGCTCCGCTTGTTGCGGTTCATGATCGTGTAGAACACTGCCATGTCCGGGTTGCGGCCAGGACCGTTCTTGCGGTTCTGATCGCCTTCCGGCGGTTCGATCTTGATGACGTCCGCGCCCATGTCGCCGAGGAGCTGCGTGGCGACGGGACCAAGCACATTGATTGTCAGGTCGATCACGCGCACACCGGTCAGCGGGCCGGTCGGAAGATCCAGAGGTTGCTGTGGGGTGTGCATGGTCAGGCCTTGTAGTTTTTGCCCTTCACCAGCCGCAGCGGCGTATAGACCATTACTTCCGAGCCGTCCTGCTTGAACACCCGGTTGCGGGTGCGCACGAGTCCGAGCCCAGGACGCCCGTTGCTGGCGCGGCATTCGATCACTTCGCACTCGGCATGGATCGTGTCCCCAACGAAGGTCGGGCCCTTGATGTCGAGTTCCATGTTCAGGAATGCAAAGCCGACACCTTGCATCGTCGCCTGAGTCAGTAGTCCTTCGATGAACGTAAACACCAGTGCGCCCGGCGCGACACGACCCTTGATGGCGGACGTCTCTTTCAGAAATTCGATGTTGGTAAACAGCACTTCAAGCATGCCCGTCACTGAAACAAAATTGACGACATCTGCTTCGGTCACCGTACGTCCGACGGTTTTGAACCTGCGACCGACGGGCAGATCTTCCCAATGAATCCCGAGGCCAACTGTTTCGATTTCTGCCATTTGTCTGTCCTTTCTCTTGTTGTCGCGCGCCGTTAGGGTCGGGGCGCGTCGCTCAGTTTTTCTTGACGCGTCCGAGGACGCTGTCCGCGACGATGTTTCGCTGGATCTGGTTGGTCCCTTCAATGATCTGAACCACCTTGGCGTCGCGGAAATAGCGGTTGATCGGGTATTCGTTCGAGATGCCGGCGGCACCGAACAGCTGCACCGCGTCGGTGGCGACTTTCATGGCGACGTCGGAGGCGAACATCTTGGCCATTGCCGCCATCGGCGCGAGCTCGCGTCCGGTCACGCCGGCATCCACCAGTGATGCGGTGCGATAGACGAGTTGGCGCGCAGCCTCGGTTTGCGTGACCATGTCGGCCACCATCCAGCGCACGCCCTGGAAGTTGCTGATGGTTTGCCCAAAGGCGACGCGGTCCTGAATGAAGCGGAGGGTGTGATCGATCGCGCCCTGTGCAATGCCCACCGCGCGCGCCGCCACGATCGGCCGGCTGGTGTTGAGCGCTTCCATCGCCACCTTGAAACCTTGCCCGCCTTCGGGGCCGAGCCGGTTGTCAGCGCTGATCAACGCGTCGTCGAAGAAGAGCGGGCAGGAGGCCACGCCGCGCGCACCCATCTTGTCTTCCTCGCGCCCGATCGTGAGACCGGGTGTCTTGCGATCGACGATGAACAGGTTGATGCCGAGCGGTTTGCCTTCCTCATCCAGCGTTTTCGCCGCCACCAGCATGAAGTCGGCGATGTGCGAATTGGTGCACCAGATCTTCGAGCCGTTCAGCACATAGCCGTCTTCGTGGCGGCGGGCGGTGGTGCGGATACCGGAGACGTCGGAACCGCTCTGCGATTCCGTGATGGAAAGCGCGCCGCGCAGTTCGCCTGACGCAAGCCCGGGCAGCAGGCGCGCCTTCTGCTCTTCGGTGCCGCCTTCCAGAATCGCGCCGAACGGGGTCCATTGCACGACGAGCAGATAACCCGTGTTGTAGCAAACCCGCCCCAATTCCTCGACGGCGATACAGGCCGACATGACGCTGCCCGCCCCGCCGTAGGCCTCGGGAAAGGGCAGTGTGAAAAGACCCAGTTCCTTGAGCAAGGCGTACATGTCGTCCGGATACTCGGCGGTGCGGTCGATTTCGTCCGCTCGCGGCGCCACCCGTTCCGCTGCGACGCGCCGAATCAGGTCACGAATCTGGATCTGGTCGTCTGTTAGTTGATAAGTCACGTTGTAAGTCTCTTGCGAATGGTGCGAGGCCCGATATGTAAACAGCGTTCTAAAAATCGTATAAGTGGAACGCACGTTCAAGTCAGATCCGGAATTCCGCGTTCTTCAAAATACTGAACAATGTTCGGTAACGTAAACGATGGCTTGATACTCGTCAAGCGTGATGTCGAGCGGACAGGGGTTTGCCCGTAGTGCGGACCGAGCGTTGTTCGGATGTAGTGAGAGCCTTGTCGGACGGCGCGCCAGGGCCGTTCGGCGCGATTGACATGGCGGTCCATGCGTGTTTAGAATGTAGAACGGTGTTCGGTTATTTGATTTATTTTCAGTCGAAAACTGAAGTGGCGGCTGGGTTTGGCGTCAAGGTCCGTGGCGGAATGCATAGGAGGAGCGGGAAATGGAGTCTGTTTGTCCTGAAGTCGACTATCAGAAGTTTCTGGCCGAAGGCCGGTTGATGATCCAGCGCAGCCGCAGCAGCGGCCGGCACGTGTTCTATCCACGGGTAGCCGAGCCGGTCACAGGCGCACGCGATCTCGAATGGGTCGAAGCCTGCGGGCGGGGCACGGTTTACTCCACGACGGTGGTGAGGCAGAAGTCACCCACGCCGAGTTACAACGTCGCGTTGATCGATCTCGACGAAGGAGTCCGGATGCTCAGTTGTGTCGAAGGGGTCGAACCGGATGCCGTGCGCATCGGCATGCCCGTTCAGGCGCGGATCGTATTCAGGAACGACGCGGCGCTACTCGTGTTCGAGCCAGCCTGAGGCCAGCCAACCGGCGGCAGGCGTGGAATGCGCCCGCTGCATCGACGGGAGACAGATCGCATGGAATTCAACTTACGTGGCCGCACCGCCTTGGTGGCAGGCGCGACATACGGAATCGGCGAGGCGCCGGGAATGTCGTCGCTGGATCTCGCAGCGCGGGCATCGGTCGATGCGCTGGCGCAAGTCGGGTTGTCGCCAGGCGATGTCGACGGCCTGTTCGTCTGCATGCCTGACGACATGTTGTCGGGCCTGACATTCGCCGAATACCTCGGCCTCCACCCGAAGTTCACTGATAACAACCGCAGCGGCGGCTCGGCTTTCGAGATCTATGCGCACACGGCGGCCATGGCGCTGGTGACGGGCCAGATCGACGTCGCGCTGATCGCTTATGGCAGCAATCAGCGCAGCGGGGCGGGCAAACTGGTGCAGTCCTCCCGTCCGTCGCCGTGGGAGAGTCCGTATAAACCGATGAACCCGGTGTCGTCTTATGCGCTGGCCGCGGCCCGCCATATGCACCAGTACGGCACGACCCGCAGGGATCTCGCCGAAGTGGCGGTGGCGGCGCGTCAATGGGCCCAGCTCAACCCGGAGGCATTCGTGCGGACACCCCTGTCGGTCGACGACGTGCTGGGCGCGCGCCTCGTATCCGATCCGCTTTCCGTGCGCGATTGTTGTCTCGTGACGGATGGCGCCGCCGCGATCGTGATGGTGCGCGCCGAACGGGCACGCGACCTGACAGACAAGCCGGTTTATCTACTCGGCGCGGCGTCCGCCACGTCGCATCGCGAGATCGCGAACATGCCCGACCTGACCGTGACGGCGGCGCGGGATTCAGGGCGACGTGCGTATGAGATGGCCGGCGTCAATGCCGGCGATATCGACGTCGCGATGCTGTACGACGCGTTCACCATCAACACCATTCTGTTTCTCGAAGATCTTGGCTTTTGTCCGAAGGGCGAGGGCGGCCGTTTCGTTGCCGACGGTGCGATCGCGCCTGGCGGGCGCCTGGCGGTGAATACGAATGGCGGCGGCTTGTCGTGCGTGCATCCTGGCATGTACGGATTGTTTCTGATGGAAGAAGCGCTGCGTCAGTTGACGGGGCGTGCCGGAGAGCGCCAGGTGCCGGGCGCGCGGCTTGCCGTCGCGCACGGCAACGGTGGCGTATTGTCGAGTCAGGCTACCGTGATTCTCGGTACCGAAGAAACGTTGTGACAGGGATCCGCCGGGCAGTGCCGGACACCTTGCAGGCAGCGCACCGACCCGGCGGCGTTGCCGCTCGAGAGCTTTGCATGGGACCAGAGTAAGGCGCTAAAGCGCCAACTCTGATCGACAGGTTTGCATGGGATCAGAGTAAGGCGCTAAAGCGCCAACTCTGATCGACAGCTTTGCATGGGATCAGAGTAGGCGCTAAAGCGCCAACTCTGATCGACAGGAGACAGACAGATGAGTGAACAGACCACCGAAGACGCGACACAGATCGTGCAGGTCCGGCATGACGGCACGGTCGCAATCGTCACCCTGAACTACCCCGAACGGCGCAACGCGTTTTCGCTCAAGATGCGCGAGACGCTGTATGAGCGTCTGCATCACTTGATGCACCACGAGGACGGTTGCCGGGCGATCGTGCTGACAGGCGCCGGCGACACGTTTTGCGCGGGCGGCGACATTTCGGAGATGAAGCCGCGCAAGGTGCTCGAATACCGCGAGCGCAACCAGTTGCCGCTCGCAATCTTCGAACTGATGGTGTCAGGGCCGAAGGCCATCGTCGCCGCCGTCGAGGGCTTTGCATTTGGCGCCGGCCTTTCGCTCGCCGCTGCGTGCGACGTAGTGGTCAGCGCATCGGCGGCACGTTATGCGAGCGCGTTCGTCAAAGTCGGATTGATGCCGGATACGGGACTCTATTGGTCTCTCGCGCAGCGTGTCGGCGGTGGGCGGGCGCGCGAGCTGATGCTGAGCGCCCGCGAATTCGATGGCACGGAAGCCTTGCAGATCGGTTTTGCCAATCGGATCGTCGAGCCGGGTCAGACGCTTGCCGCCGCGCTGGAAATCGCCGACCAGTATGCGGCGCTCCCGGCGGTGGCCACGGCGCATCTCAAAGCGGCGCTGGCGACCGGCATCCGCACGCTCGATCAGGCGATCGAAACCGAAGTCGATCTGCAGCCCATCCTGCGCCGCAGCCGCGAGCACCGGGAGGCCGTCAGCGCCTTCATGGAAAAACGCAAACCGGTATTCGTGGCCGACTAGGGGAAGCCCATCATGAGCGAAAAGCAGACGGACAAGAGCCAGGCGCCCGCGTCGATCGAGGTGACCCGCGACGGCCTCGTGGCCATCGTCACGTTGAACAATCCCGGTCGCCGCAATGCAATGGGGCGGCAGATGCGTCAGTCGCTGCGCGACACGATGCATCGCCTGCTGACGGCCGATCCCGAATCGCGCGCCATCGTGCTCACCGGCGCGGGCGAGCACTTCTGCGCCGGCGCCGACATTTCCGAAATGACGCAACGGACCATCCTTCAAAGCCGCGAAATCCTGGCTGAATCGTGCGTCGTCGTGCGAGATATGCTGGCGGGCGCAAAGCCGGTTGTAGCTGCTGTCGAAGGCGTGGCGTTCGGCGCGGGGCTGTCGCTGGCAGTGGCAACCGACTACTTGGTGGCGGCGTCGAATGCGCGCTTCTGCGCGGCGTTTTTGCGGGTCGGGCTGATTCCCGACACCGGCATTCTGTGGACGCTTCCGGAAAAAATCGGCATGGCGCGCGCGAGAGAAATGCTGTCGCTCGCGACGGAGATCGATGGTGTCAGGGCCGGTGAGATCGGTCTCGCGAACGAGGTCGTCGAACCGGGCGCCGCACGTGCTGCGGCGATCGAAGTGGCCCGCGGCCTCGCCGCTCATCCACCGCTGGGCGTGGCGCTGCTCAAGGCAGCGCTGACCGACGGCGCTACCACGATGGACGCGGCGTTGCGTGCCGAGATCGATTATCAGCCTCTACTGCGGCAGTCCAAAGACCACCAGTCCGCATGCCAGGCGTTTTTCGACAAGAGCACGCCGGTGTTTACCGGTCAATGAACGTTGGGGAGGCTCCGATGAGTGTCGAGCGAAATGAAGCGCCGATCGGCGCGGGCGGCGTACCGGGCACGGACGAACGGAACGATATTGTGCAGGTGCGTCACGAGGGTGACGTAGCTGTTGTCACGATGAACTACCCGCAGCGCCGCAATGCTTTTTCGATGGCGATGCGCGTTGCGCTGATCGAAGTGTTCCAGCGCCTTTTTCACGAGGACGCGCTCACGCGCGCGATCGTTCTGACTGGCGCGGGCAGCCATTTCTGCGCGGGCGGCGACCTGTCCGAAATGCAGGCGGCCACGCCAACGCTGCTTGAACTGCGCGAGCGCATTGCCGTCGGCGTGCGACTGTTCCGGTTGATCTACACCGGTACCAAGCCGGTTGTCGCAGCAGTCGAGGGGACGTGCTTCGGCGCCGGGCTATCGCTGGCTGCCGCGTGCGATCTCGCGGTGAGCAGCAGTGCGGCGAAATATTGCTGCGCGTTCACCAGGATGGGCTTGCTGCCTGACACCGGCCTGCTGTGGACGTTGCCGCAGAAGGTCGGCGGCGGCAAGGCGCGCGAATTGATGTTGAAGGCGGACGTGTTCGACGCGGCGACGGCGCTGCGCATCGGCCTTGTCGATCAGACCACCGAACCGGGCGGCGCGCTCGACGCGGCGATCCAGCAGGCTGCGCGCTTCGCCAGCTATCCGCCCGTTACGCTTGCGCTGCTCAAGGCAAGCCTTGTCAACGCAGGCAGTTCGATCGAAGACGCGTGGCGGATGGAAGTCGATCTGAATCCGTTGACGCGGCAGACCAGCGACCACACTGAAGCCGTGGCGGCGTTCATGGAGAAGCGCAAACCCGTGTTTACCGGCACTTGAGCGTCACGGCGCCTGTGCCGCTTCGTCTTGTTGCGCCTAGTTTTCTGTCCCTGGATTTTACGGAAGTACACCGACCATGTTCACACCCGATCTACTCAGGAACAAAAAGATTCTGATCACCGGCGGCGGCACGGGCCTCGGCAAAAGCATTGGCCGGCGCTATCTGGAACTCGGCGCGGAGCTGGTGATCTGCGGGCGTCGCAAGGAAGTGCTCGACGCCACCGCCGACGAATTTCGCGCTGCGATTAGTGGTGCGCGCGTCACCACGATCACCGCCGACGTGCGCAGCGCCGAGTCGGTCGAGGCGATGATGGACACGATCTGGAGCGCCGGCCCGCTGGACCTGCTGCTCAACAACGCCGCCGCCAACTTCATCGCGCGGACCGAAACGCTGTCGCCGCGCGCGGTCGATGCGGTGCTCGGCATCGTGCTGCACGGCAGCTTCTATTGCACAATTGCCGCGGGGAAACGCTGGATCGAGGCCGGACGCAAAGGCAACGTGATCAGCACGGTCTCGACACCCACCATGACCGGTTCGGCTTTCACCGTACCGTCGGCGGCCGCCAAGGCCGGCGTGCTCGCCATGACGCGCAGTCTCGCAGTCGAATGGGGGCCAAAGGGGATTCGTCTGAACGCCGTGGCGCCGGGTCTCTTTCCAACCGAAGGCGCGTGGGAACAGCTTTATCCGCCTGGCTCACAGGTCGAATCGCAGGATCGCAGCGTGCCGCTGCGGCGCTTCGGCGACCATGCCGAACTTGCCGATCTGTACGCGTACCTGGCCTCCGATGGTTCCGGCTACATCACCGGCGACATGATCGTGATCGACGGCGGCCGCTGGATGCAGGGCGTGGGCGGTCCCACGTTTCGCGCGATGCAGGACTGGAGCGACGAACAGTGGGACGCCATGCGTGCCCACGCGAGGAAAAGCTGAGCATGGGGCCGCTCGCTGGCGTCAAGATCGTCGAGCTGGCCGGCATCGGGCCGGGCCCGATGTGCGCAATGCTGCTCGCGGACCTCGGTGCGACGGTGTTGCGCATCGACCGGCGGCAACCGGTCAAGCTCGGTGTCGAGCGTCCTTTGCGTTACAACCTGCTGCTGCGCAACCGTAAGACGATTGCGCTCGACCTGAAGGACCCGGCCGCGATCGAACTCGTGCTGACGTTGGTGGAAGGCGCCGACGCCTTGATCGAAGGTTTTCGCCCGGGTGTGACCGAGCGCCTGGGACTCGGCCCGCAAGCGTGTCTGGCGCGCAATCCGAAGCTGGTCTATGGACGCATTACGGGTTGGGGGCAGGAGGGGCCGCTTGCGCAGTATGCCGGGCACGATTTGAACTACATCGCGATCACGGGCGTGCTGAACGCAATCGGCCGATCCGGCCAACCGCCTTCGATACCACTGAACCTGATTGGCGACTACGCGGGCGGCTCGCTGTATCTGGCGATGGGCCTGCTTGCCGCCATCCTTCACGCTCGCGATGGCGGTGCGGGTCAGGTGGTGGACGCGGCGATTGTCGATGGCACGGCGAACCTGGCCACGACCTTTTTCGGCATGCAGGCTGCGGGCATCTGGTCTGACCAGCGCGGCACCAATATCACCGATTCGGGTTCGCATTTCTACGATGTCTACGAATGCGCCGACGGCAAATGGATCACGGTGGGTCCGATCGAGGACAAGTTTTATCTGGGACTGCTACGCCTGCTCGATATCTCTCCGGATAACCTCGGCGCCCAGCTCGATCAGCGCAACTGGCCGGCCGCGCGCGCCTTGTTTGCGCTTAAGTTCAAGACCCGCAGCCGCGCACAGTGGACCACCTTGCTGGCACATTCCGATGCGTGTTTCGCGCCGGTGCTGTCGTGGTGCGAAGCGCCCGAGCATCCGCATCTGAGGGCGCGCGAAACCTTTATCGAAGTTGACGGGATCGTGCAGCCCGCGCCCGCGCCGCGCTTTTCGGCCACCGTGCCCACGACGCCGACGCCGCCCGAAGCACCTGACCCGGCAACGCTGGATGCCGCGCTGTCTGGCTGGCTCGACGCGCACCAGATCAATGACCTGAAGCAAGCGGGAACGTTGGCCTGAGAGGCCGATGAGCGGGACAAAAAGAATGGACGGCCGCGCGCGTCGCGGCAATGAATCGAGACGAGACACTCATGGATCTGCGATACACCGATGAAGAACTGGCATTCCGCGATGAGGTGAGAGCCTTTTTCAAGGAAGCGTTGCCGGAAGACATCCGCCGCAAGGCAGAGCTGGGTCAACGCTACGCCGCGGCTGACCTGCGCTGCTGGCAGCGCATCCTGTACGAGCGCGGCTGGGCGACCCCCGCGTGGGACAAGGCGTGGGGTGGAACGGGCTGGAGCGCGGTGCGGCAGTACATCTTCAAGGAAGAGCTGCATATGGCGCCGGCGCCGGAGCCGCTGTCGTTCAACGTCAACATGATCGGCCCGGTGCTGATCGCGTTCGGCAGCGAAGAACAGAAGCGCGAGTTCCTGCCGCGCATCGCGAGTCTCGAATACTGGTTCTGTCAGGGCTTTTCGGAACCGGGCGCGGGGTCGGACCTGGCGGCATTGCGCACGCAAGCTGTTCGCGACGGCGACCACTATGTGATCAACGGCCAGAAACTGTGGACCTCGACCGCTCATCACGCGGACTGGATGTTCTGCCTCGTGCGTACCGACGCGAGCGGCAAAAAACAGCAGGGCATTACCTACCTGCTGGTCGACATGAAGACGCCCGGCTTGACGGTGCGCCCGATCATCACCATCGACGGCTATCACGAAACCAATGAGGTGTTTTTCGACAACGTGCGCGTACCTGTGGCAAACCGGATTGGTGAAGAAAACAAGGGCTGGGACTACGCCAAGTATCTGCTCGGTAACGAGCGTAGCGGGATTGCGCGGGTAGGTGTGTCGAAGATGCGGATTCGACACGCCAAAGATCTCGCGAAACGCGTGCCGAGTGGCGACGGTGTGCTGTGGGACAACCTGCAGTTTCGCGAGCGCGTCGCGGCAATCGAAGTTGAATTGAAGGCGCTGGAAATCACCCAGATGCGGGTGATCGCCGAAAGTTCCGCGCGTGATAGTCACGTGCCGGATCCCAAGACGTCGATTCTGAAAATCAAGGGTTCGGAGTTGCAACAACGCTCGGCCGAACTGCTCCTGGAAGTGGCCGGCCCCGACGCGCTGCCGCTCGATCTCGACTTTTTGCGCGGTGTGAGTGATCCGTTTCGCCAGCCCGACTGGGCGTTGACCATCGCGCCAAATCACTATTTTGCGCGTCACGTTTCGATCGTGGGCGGATCGAACGAGATCCAGAAGAACATCCTCGCCAAGTCCGTTCTCGGGCTTTGAGCGCCAATCGCAACGAGGGGAAGCATCGGCCATGGACTTTGATTTTACCGACGAGCAACGCATGCTCAAGGACAGCGTCGACCGGCTTGTGAAGGACGAGTACAGCTTTGAACAGCGTGCGCGTTATCTCGCGGAACCGGACGGCTTCAGCCGCGTGCAATGGACCCGTTACGCGGGCATGGGCTTGCTGGGCCTGACCTTCGATGAGGACGCCGGCGGCAGCGGCTGCGGCCCGGTCGAAACGATGATCGTGATGGAGGCATTCGGCCGCGGGCTGGTTGTCGAGCCCTATCTGGCGACGGTGGTGCTCGGCGGTGGCTGTATTCGTCTTGGTGGCAGCGTCGCGCAACGCACGGCAATCCTGCCTCGAGTCGCCGACGGTTCGCTGCTGATGGCCTTTGCGCATGCCGAGCCGCAGTCGCGCTACGACGTGGCTGACGTAGCCACCATCGCGCGTCGTGGCGGCGAGGGCTGGGTACTGGAGGGGGCCAAGCGCGTCGTCGTTCACGGCGGCAGCGCGGACCGGCTGATCGTGTCGGCACGGGTGTCGGGCGCACGGCGCGAGCGCGACGGCATCGCGCTGTTTCTGGTTGACGCGAAAGCGCCGGGTCTGACGTGCCGCGAATATCTGACGCAGGACAGGCTGCGCGCGGCGGATATCGATCTGTCGGGCGTGCGTGTTACTGACGACGATGTGATCGGCGTGGCCGGCGAGGCGCTGCCACTGATCGAGACCGTCGTTGCGCAGGCGATCGCCGCGCTATGCGCCGAAGCGGTCGGTTCGATGGCGGCCGCGCACGAGGAAACGGTTGAATACCTGAAGGTGCGCAAGCAGTTCGGCGTCGCGATCGGCTCGTTGCAGGCTTTGCAGCATCGCGCAGTGGACATGCTGGTCATGGTCGAACAGGCACGCAGTATGGCACTGTTCGCCACCATGATGAGCGAGGAGCCGGATCTCGCGGAGCGCGCGCGCAGCATGGCCGCGGCCAAGGTGCAGATTGGCCGTGCCGGCCGGTTTGTCGGTCAGCAGGGCGTGCAGCTTCACGGCGGCATCGGTATGACCGAGGAATGCAAGGTCGGCCACTACCTGCGCCGCCTGAGCGTGATCGACATCCTGTTCGGCGCGGCCGAACACCATTTGACCCAGCTCGCTAACGCGGGCGGACTGATCGACCCGGCTCTGTAAGAACGCCGCTTTATCGTGTGACAGGAATCCTTTAAATGAGCAGACCTACCACCTCCGATCCGTACCGGGACCTGCGCGATGCATTGCGCGATCTGTCGAAGGCGTTTCCTGACGAATACTGGCGCCGTGTCGACCACGAACGGGTTTATCCGGAGGCGTTCGTCGATGCGTTGACACGCGCGGGCTGGATGGCTGCGCTGATTCCGCAGGAATACGGCGGCTCAGGTCTTGGCCTCGCCGAAGCGTCCGTGATCATGGAAGAGATCAACCGTAACGGCGGCAATTCCGGGTTTTGCCACGGGCAGATGTACAACATGAACACGTTGCTGCGCAACGGCTCCGCGGCGCAAAAGCGCGCGTATCTGCCGAAGATCGCCAGCGGAGAACTGCGTCTGCAGTCGATGGCCGTGACCGAACCGACCACCGGCACGGACACCACCAAAATGAAAACCCTGGCGGTGAAGAAAGACGGGCGCTATGTGGTCAACGGCCAGAAGGTGTGGATTTCCCGTGTGCAGCACTCGGACATGATGATCCTGTTGGCGCGTACCACGCCGCTGGCCGACGTGAAAAAGAAATCCGAAGGTCTGTCGTGTTTCCTGGTCGATCTGCATCAGGCGATCGGCAACGGGCTGACCGTACGGCCGATTCCGAACATGGTCAATCACGAGACCAACGAACTGTTTTTCGACAATCTCGAGATTCCCGAAGAGAACCTGATCGGCGAGGAAGGCAAGGGCTTCAGGTACATCCTCGACGGTCTGAATGCGGAGCGCGCGCTGATTGCCGCCGAGTGCATCGGCGACGGCTACTGGTTCGTCGATCGTGCATCGAAGTACGCGTCAGAACGCCAGGTGTTCGACCGGCCCATCGGCATGAATCAGGGTGTGCAGTTCCCCATCGCCGAAGCGTATATCGACGTGCGGGCGGCGGATCTGATGCGCTACAAGGCGTGCGAGATGTTCGACAACCACGAGGCGTGCGGCGCCGAAGCGAACATGGCCAAGCACCTCGCCGCCACCGCTTCATGGAAGGCCGCTAACGCGTGCCTGCAGACCCACGGAGGATTCGGCTTCGCCTGCGAATACGACGTGGAGCGCAAATTCCGCGAGACCCGCCTCTATCAGGTGGCGCCCATCTCGACCAATCTGATTCTGTCTTACGTCGCGGAACACGTGCTGGACATGCCGCGTTCGTTCTGAGCGGCGCCAATCGAAGGAGATAGCCATGAGCTACGAGACCATTCTGTACGACGTGAAGAACCGGATCGCTACGATCACGCTGAACCGTCCCGAACAGATGAACACGTGGAACGACACGGTGGCCACCGAGGTGTACGACGCCATGCAGGCCGCGGGCGCCGATCGCGGCGTACGCGTCATCGTCTTCACCGGTGCGGGCAAGGCATTCTGCGCTGGCGGCGACATCCATAGCTTTGGCGGCGATCCCAATGCGCTGATGACCAAGCTGCCGCGTCCATTCGATATGCGCAAGCGCGCCGACTGGCAAACCCGCTGTTCGTATTACCCGGCGATACCGAAGCCCGTAATCGCGATGCTCAATGGGGCAACGGTCGGCATCGGCCTGATTCACGCGCTCTTTTGCGACATCCGCTTCGCGGCCGAGGATGCCACGATCACCACCGCTTTCGCACGTCGCGGGTTGACTGCCGAATATGGCATGGCGTGGATACTTTCGCATCACGTCGGGCACGCAAGGGCGCTTGATCTGCTGCTGTCGGCACGCAAGATCAAGGGAGTCGAGGCCGAGCGGATGGGGCTCGTGAACCGTGCGTTCCCGTCCAGCACGCTAGCGGACGAAACCTATGCGTATGCGTCAGACCTCGCGGAGAACTGCTCGCCGCGCTCGATGCGTGTCATGAAGGCGCAATTATGGGAGGTGCCGTTTCAGACGCCCCATGAAGCGATCATGGCTGCCGGACTGGACATGCCCGTCGCCAATCAGTGCGACGACTACAAGGAAGGCATCGCGAGCTTCCTTGAGAAGCGCAAGCCGAATTTCACCGACGACTGATACGTTACGGGGCAAAGTCATGCTGAAGTACGAAGTGGTCAAGAACTGGCCGATTGAAGACGTCACCCAGACGTACACCGAACGCGATGTCATGTTGTACGCGCTGGGTCTTGGCATCGGTGGCGATCCTCTCGACGCGGCGCAACTTCGCTACGTCTACGAGAAAGACCTGCAGGCGATGCCGACCTGTGCCGCGGCGTTTGCATGGCCGAGGTCGTGGATGCGCGACCCCCGCGCCGGTGTCGACTATCTGAAGCTGGTGCATGGCGAACAGGACGTCCGCTTCCTCCGCTCGATGCCGACGGCAGCCACCATCGTCAGCAAGACGCGTGTGAGCCTCGTTTCGGATAAGGGCGCAGGCAAGGGCGCGATCGTCGAACTCAGGCGCGATCTGACCGAAGCGGCGAGCGGCGAGCGGCTCGCGGAAGTGCGGCAGGTCTCGTTCCTGCGAGGCGACGGCGGCTTCAGCGTGGAATCCGGCGAGAGCGATGCGCCGCCTGAAGCATTGCCGCCCGTTCCCGAGCGCGCACCCGACAACGAATTCGAGTTTGGGACCTCGGCGCAGACCGCGCTGATCTACCGTCTTTCCGGCGACTCGAATCCGCTGCATGCCGATCCCGAAGTCGCGACGAAAGCCGGCTTCAGGCAACCGATCCTGCACGGACTCGCGACGTACGGCATGGCAGGCTACGCCGCGATTCGCACCTTGGCGGGAAACGACGCGGCACGGCTCAGGCGGCTTGCGCTACGACTCACTTCGCCGGTTTATCCGGGCGAAGTCATCCGTTTTCAGTTCTGGCGCGAGAGCGACACATGCATGCATGTGCGGGCACGCGTCGATTCACGCGACGTGGTCGTGTTGAACAACGGCGTTGTCGAAATCAGCTGAGCGTGGGACCGCTTGCCGGTCCGGGGCGAGCCGATCGTCAAAGGAGAGGGTTGATGGATTTGCAAGAAAGTGGCGACGATAAGGTCTTTCGCGCGTCGGTGCGGGAGTTTGTGACGGCCCGGCTGCCTGCGGATATTCGCGACCGCGTGCTGAATTTCCGTCACCTGCCGCGCGACGACTACGTGCGCTGGCAGCGCATCCTCGCAGCCAATGGCTGGGGTGCGCCGGCGTGGCCGGTCGAATACGGCGGGGCCGGGTGGAACGCCACGCAGCGCAATATCTTCGATGAAGAGTGCTTTACCGCAGGCGCGCCGCGTCAGATGCCGTTCGGTCTGTCGATGGTCGGGCCGGTGCTGCAAAAATTCGGCACGCCCGCGCAACGTGATTATTTTCTGCCTCGCATCGTGTCGATGGAGGACTGGTGGTGCCAGGGCTATTCCGAGCCGGGCGCGGGCTCCGATCTCGCTTCGCTGAAGACGCGCGCCGAGTACGTTTCGCGCGACGGCGAGCCGCTCTATATCGTCAATGGGCAGAAGATCTGGACTTCGTTTGCGCAGTGGGCCAACTGGATTTTCTGTCTCGTGCGAACCCACGGCGATGGCCGTCCGCAGGAAGGCATTTCGTTCCTCCTGATCAACATGACGACGCCCGGCATTACCGTGCGGCCGATCAAAACGCTCGACGGCGGTCATGACGTCAACGAGGTGTTCTTCGAGAACGTCGAGGTGCCAGTTCGCAATCTTGTCGGCGAAGAGCATCGCGGCTGGGCGATCGCCAAATATCTGCTCGGCCATGAGCGCACCAATATTGCGGGGCTCGGCAACTGCAAACGCTTCATGCTCCGGCTGAAGGAAATCGCGCGGACCGAACTGAAGCACGGCAAGCCGCTGATCGACGATATCCGGTTTCGCGACCGGATCGCGAAGGTCGAGATCGATCTGATCGCGCACGAATGGTCGTTGTTGCGGGCGATTTCCGCCGAGTCAGCCGGTCGCCCGCTTGGGCCCGAGGCCTCGGTGCTGAAAATCCGCGGTTCGGAAATCCAGCAGGAACTGACCGAACTGATCATGGCATGCGCGGGGCCGTACGCGGTACCGTTTGTGCAGCAGGCGCTCGAGCCGGATTGGAGCGAAGGCGCGGACGCCACGGCGCACGGCGAACTGCTCAACGCACTGGCGCCGCACTATCTGGACTGGCGCAAGATCTCGATCTACGGCGGTTCGACTGAGATTCAGAAAAATATCATCGCCAAACTGGCGCTTGGCATCTGAGGACAGATCATGGATTTCACGCTCGTTGAAGAGCAGCAGATGCTAGCCGACCTGGTGGGCCGCTTCGCGGAGAAGGAATATTCATTCGAGGCGCGGCGCAGGCTATCGGCGATGCCGCGTGGCTGGTCCGAACAGCATTGGAGCACGTTGGCCGATATGGGCCTACTTGCGCTCAACGTTCCGGACGAATACGGCGGGATGAACGCGGACGTGGTGGAGACCATGATCGTGATGGAGGCGTTGGGTCGAGCGCTGGTGCTGGAGCCCTATCTCTCGACCGCGGTGCTTGGCGCACGGTTGATCAGCCACGCCGGCACCGATATACAAAAGGAGCGCTGGCTGCCCGAGCTTGCGGCTGGCCGCCTGAAAACGGCGTTGGCCACCCTCGAGCCCGGTGCGCGCTTCGATCTGCCGAACATAACGACGACCGCGAAGCCGTTGAATCAGGGTTTCGTCGTCGATGGTCGCAAAGGCGTGGTCTTGCACGGCGATAGCGCCGACCTGCTGCTGGTGTCGGCGCGCACCTCCGGCGCGCAGGACGACACGGCCGGCATTACGCTGTTCGCGATCGACCCGAAGACACCGGGCGTCACGCTCAGGGGTTTCCCGACGCTGGACGGGCAGCGGGCCGCCGAAGTGTGCTTTTCAGGCGTGTCGGTCGGCTCCGACGCGGTGTTAGGCGCGATCGGCGACGGCTATCCGCTGCTTGAATGGACCGTCGATCACGGGCTGTTCGCTTTATGCGCGGAAGCGGTCGGAACAATGGCGAAGCTGGCCGAGATGACCTACGACTACCTGCGCACGCGGACCCAGTTCGGCAGACCCATCGGCGAGTTCCAGGCGCTTCAGCATCGCGCCGCAGACATCCTGACGGCGGTCGAGCAGGCCCGCTCGGTGGTGTACTTCTCCGCATCGCGGCTGGCCGGGGCGGATGCCGGCGAGCGGCGCCGGGCGTTATCCGCCGCCAAGAACCTGATCGGCCGGTGCGGCCGTTTCGTGGGCCAGCAGGCGGTGCAGTTGCACGGCGGAATGGGCATGACCGACGAACTTCCGATCGGCTGGTACTTCAAGCGGCTGACCTGCATTGACATGACATGGGGTGACGCCGAGCACCATCTGGAACGCTATGGAACATACGTGTAACGCGGCGCCGCGCGCCTTCGTCCAGCTTCGCGCGTCCCGCTTTCATGTCGTTCCAGTAGTAGAGAATGTATGATACATATGTGAACGTCATTCAAAAACTATTGGCGTGGCGTTTGTGTGAACCGTCAACTGGCCCGGAATCACGAAGGAGACATCGAATGTCAGAGATCCATCAACTCACGACGCCCGAAGTGGCGCCGATTCCCGCGCATGTACCGCCGCAACTGGTGGTCGACTTCGACATATACAATCCGCCCGGCGCCGCCGACGACTATCATCTCGCGCTCAAGAAACTTCACGACCCCGCCGTGCCCGATATCTTCTGGACGCCGCGCAACGGGGGACACTGGATCGCGACGCGCGGCGACGACATCTACCGCATCTTTAAGGAATACGAGCATTTTTCGTCACGCCAGTTGACGGTGCCGTTGGTCGATCACGCACCGCTGCCGCCGATCTTTTTCGACCCGCCCGAACACACCGCCTACCGCGCGCTGATTGCACCCGCCTTCATGCCGCAAGCGATCAGCAAGCTCGAGGAAAAGGCCCGCGAAATGGCAATCGAGCTGATCGAAGGCTTTTATGCGCGGGGCGAGTGTGAGTTCGTCTCCGAGTTTGCGCAACATCTGCCGATCGGTATTTTCATGGACATGGTGGCGCTGCCCGCGGAAGATCGCGGCTATTTGCTGGGCCTTGCAGACAAGATGGTGCGGCCTGCCTCGTCCGGGCAGAAGCTTGAAGCGCTCGGCGCGATCTTTGAATACCTTGGCGTGAAAATCGCCGAGCGCCGTGCGAACCCCGGAGACGATCTGATCAGCCGGATCGTTCAATCGACGATTGACGGTCGTGCTCTTAGCGACCAGGAGCTTAAAGGGCTGTGCGGCCTCGTCCTGATCGGTGGCCTCGATACGGTCGCTTCCGCAATGGGTTTCATTGCCAACTTCCTCGCGAAAAGTCCCGCGCATCGCAAACAACTGATCGACCACCCGGAATTGACGCAGAAAGCGGTAGACGAGTTGTTGCGCCGCTTTCCGGTGGTCAACCAGGGACGGCAGATAGCGCACGACTTCGAATATCAGGGCGTGCAGATGAAGGCCGGCGACATGATCGTCATACCGACAACCTTGCACGGTCTGGACGAGCGCAAGTTCCAGAACCCGCTCGAAGTCGACTTCAACCGTCCGACACCGATTCATTCCACCTTTGGCAATGGGGCACATCGTTGTCCGGGTTCGTTCCTCGCCCGCGTCGAGATCAAGGTGTTCCTCCAGGAGTGGCTCAAACGCATCCCCGATTTTTCACTCAAGCCCGGCGCCAGAGCCGGCGTGCATGGCGGCGTCAACGGCACGCTCTACCATTTGCCGCTGGTCTGGGACGTGAAGTGAACAACATGCGATGACGATCGGCGGCCTGTCCGGGCGTCAGGATCAGTCGTCACCGCGGACAAGCCGTGCAGCGCGTGGATCCTCGCATTCACGCCGACCGGCGAGACGGCCTTCGTCATGGCATTTCGTCAGGCATCCCCGGGTGGGCGCCCGCGGCAGCTCTGTTTGTCCCGTTGTGACGGGGCCGCCGCGGCCGGCATCGGCATTCGCCAGCCGCGCGAATCGATTCCGCATTCGTGAGACTTTAGACGGATTCCTAACGTCTCAAGCGACCGGCCGAAGCTCGGCGCACCTGTGCGCAAGAGTCCGGGTCTCTACTGGAAAACACTATTGACACCCCACGGTGCGGTGTTTACCATTTTGAACAGCATTCAAATTTTTGATGAGCTTCAAATGTGGGAAGCAGGCCGGCTCGAAAAATACAACGAATAGAACTCGTGTGAATGTCCTCACGGAGGAGACAGAAATGAATCGGATTTTCAAAGGCGGGGCCGTTTACCGGCGTCGTTTTGAAGCGATGCTGCTGGCTGGTGTTTGCGGCAGTTTTGCGAACGGAGTGCATGCGTTCACGTTTACCACGCCCAATCCGGACATCGAGATGGATCTGGATACGACGGTTCGCGCGAACTACGGGTTACGCCTGCAGGGCATCGACCCGGCGATCGGTAACAACCCGAGCTACGACGAAGGCGACAACACCTTCAGGCGCTACCAGACCATACTTGCGCGGCTCGACGTGACGAGCGAATTCGACTTCAAGTACAAGGGGACGACCGGCTTCCGGTTCAGCGTCGCTGGCTGGTATGACGCCGCCTATTCAGGGAAGGACAAGAGCGGGCCGGGCCTCGCGAATGTCGCGAATTACCCGGGGAATAACTACACCAGCTACATCAAGAAGTATTACATCGGACCATCGGCCGAGGTGCGCGACGCGTTCGGATTCACCACCGTCAATGCGGGCCCCGTTCCGGTGGACATCAAGGTAGGGCGCCTCGCGCAAATCTGGGGTCAATCGCTGATCGGCTCCGTGGGCGGCGTCAACTCGGTCGCGGTGTCTCAGGCGCCGCAAAACCTGATCGCCGCGACGCAAAGCCCCGGGGCATCGCTAAAGGAACTGTCGCTGCCGACAGGGCAGGTCGCCATGTCGGCCCAGTTGACCGACCGGATGCAATTGAGCGGCTACTACACATTCGAATGGGCGCACGACCGCTTTCCGGAAGGCGGCACCTATTTCGGTGGGTCGGACTCCATCGACTATGGGCCGCCGATTGCCGCGTATGCAGGGCCGAACTTCCCGATCTACAACGTCAAGGGACCGCAAGGGAAGATCGGGGATATCGGTGTCGAAACCAAGTATCGCTTTGAAAAATTCTCGAGCACAGTGGAGTTGACCTATCGCCGCTTCAGCTACAAGACGCCCTGGTTTGCTCAGTTCAATGCGAACAATTTCACGGCCGAGGATATCTACGCGAACAAGGTTCAGCTGCTGGGCCTCGGCGTGAACAGCACGATTGCCGGCACGGCGGTCGGCGCCGAAGTGTCGTATCGCCGCAATACGCCTTTGGCTTCGGGCGGCAGCGGCACGCCGGGCACGCTCGAAGGCGCGCGCGGCGATACGTTGCACGCACTGATCAACACGACCACCTACCTCGGCAAGTCGTTGCTCTGGAACGAGGCGCCGCTCGCGATGGAAATCGCGGCGGCCCACCTGATCAAGGTGACCTCGGGCGCGCAGAACTTCAATTCTCCCGGTTACTCCGCCGCCTGCACGAAGGCTGCCGATGCGGTCGCACTGGGTTGTTCGACGAGGAATTTCTATACCTTCGGCGTGTCGTTCACACCGCACTGGAATCAGGTGTTTCCCGGCGTCGATCTCGACCTGCCGATGTTCGTACAATGGAACATCCACGGCAATACACCGACTGTCGACGGCGGCAACCAGGGCAGCAACATCTACCAGGTAGGGCTGAAATTCACGATTTACAACAAGCACATTGTGAATCTCACCTACACCGGTTATACCAACTGGAAGAAAACAGCGACCAATGTGAACGGCGCGCCGTATTCCGACAAAGGCTGGATCGGGATTACTTATCAGACCACGCTTTAACCAAAGCCGACTATCTGGTACCTCAGAGGACATTCGCAAATGAACATCCCAAAGTTACTGACGGCTGTGTTGATCGCCGCCACCTATGGTTCCACCCCGCACGCGGCAGTATCGACCGAAGAGGCCGCCAAGCTAGGCACGTCGCTTACATTATTCGGCGCGGACGCCGCAGCTAGCACGGACGGTCAGATTCCGGCATACACGGGCGGCATCGCCAAGGCGCCTGCGGAGTTCAAGCCTGATAGCGGCAAGTGGATGGACCCGTTTGCCGGCGAAAAAGCGATTCTGACGATCACGGCGCAGAACTATCAAGAATACGCGGACAAGCTGAGCGAGTCGTCCAAGGAACTGTTCAAGCGCTTTCCCGATTACAAGATGATGGTCTATCCGACCCATCGCAGCGCGTCGTTTCCGGACTGGTACGGTGAAAATTGCAAGATCAATGCGGTGCAGGCCAAGCTGACGAACGGCGGACAGGATATCGAAGGCGCCTTTGGCTGTATTCCTTTCCCGATTCCGAAGACCGGCGAGGAAGCGCTCTGGAATTACATCATGCGCTACGTCGGCACCAGGCAAAAGAACTTCGTGAATACCTGGCTGATGGACAGCGCAGGCAGCCCGGTGCTGACGGGCTCGTTCAAAAGTAGTATCTATTTTCCGTACTACGATCCCACTCTCGGCCGGGACGGCTTCAAGAAGACGGATGGCGTCTGGTACCAGGTGCAGAACGATTACGCCGCGCCCGCACGCCTGAAGGGCGAGACATCACTGTTCTGGGACTACACCGCGAGTTCGCGTGACTGGCCGGGCTGGTCGTATTCGCCGGGCCAGCGTCGCACACGCGTCGCCCCTGACCTCGCTTACGATACGCCGAACCCCGGCTACTCGGGCGTGATCACAATGGACGATATCCAGCTGATGTACGGCAAGCTCGATCGCTGGAAGGTCAAGATGCTCGGTACCAAGGAAATGTACATTCCGTACAACGGCTACAAGTGGCAATACGCGACCCCGGACAAGGACATGCTGACACCGCATTTCCCCAATGCCAACCTGATCCGCTGGGAGCTGCACCGCGTGCGCATACTTGAATTGACGCTCAAACCCGGTGCCCGGCACCTCTACAGCAAAAAGATCATCTATTCGGACGAGGATCTGGGCGGTGGCATGATGGATGCCTATGATCAGGCGGGCAAACTGTATCGAGGCGGCTTTGCCGACACGGTACCGGCCTACGACACCAAGGTACCGTATTCACTCGGCAACTGGTTCTTCGACTTCAACAGCGGCGTGTATCTGCTGGGCAGTCATCCTGCGGATACCGCCGGCATTTTCTTCAACGTGGACTTTCCCAACGGATTTTTCACGCCTGAACGAATGCAGTCGACCGGCATCCGCTGACGCCTCGCGCGTTGCCGGCAGCATAGCCTGGAGAGGCAGGGCCGCAGCGGGTTTCGCCCAACGCGGCCATTGAGTATCAGGCGGGCATAAGGAGACATGATGCTGAGTACCTCTATGAACGCGGCAGTGTCGGCGCTCGCGCTGACCCTCGCGCTGACCGTTTCGCAGCCGGCGCTTGCCGCGTTCGCCGATCCGATCGACACGCCGGCCACGGCCAACCCGCATGCACAGACAGCACCGCTGCTTGCCGTGGCCCATGCCGGAGACCGGCTGGTCGCGGTCGGCTTGCGCGGACTGATCGTCCTCTCCGACGACAATGGCGGGACCTGGCGCCAGGTTCCCGCGCCGGTGAGCTCGGACCTGGTCTCGGTGTATTTCGTTTCGCCGCGCGCGGGCTGGGCGAGCGGTCAGGACGGCATCGTTTTGCACACCGCCGACGGAGGGACAACGTGGAGCAGGCAGCTCGACGGCCGGTCGGCGGCCGCCTCGATGTTGGCCTATTACCAGAAGCGGGATCAGTCAGACCCGAAAGTTGCAGCCGGACTCGAGGAAGCGCGGCGCTTTGTCAACGACGGCCCGGGGCGGCCGTTTCTGTCGGTCTGGTTCGATAACGAACGCACGGGCTTCATCATCGGTTCATTCAACCTCATCTTCAAGACCGACGATGGCGGGGCCAGTTGGACACCGTGGTTCGACCACACCGAAAACGAACAGGACGCACTGAATCTGCATGCGATACGCAGAATCGGCAATGTGTTGTACGTGGTCGGCGAACAGGGGCTGGTCATGCGCCTCGACGAGACCTCACAACAGTTCGTCAAGATTCCGGTGCCGTACAAGGGCAGCTTTTTCGGCATCTTCGGCACACCTGAGAACCTGATTCTCTATGGCCTGCGTGGCAATGCGTTGCGCAGCGCGGACGGCGGGCAAACCTGGACCAAGGTCGGCATTCCCGGTGAAGCCAGTCTGCTGGGCGGGGCGAGTCTTGCCGACGGGCGGCTTGCGTTGTTCAGCCAGGATGGACGCGTGCTGATCAGCACGGACGGCGGCGCCAGCTTCAGTGCGGCGGATGCGGCGGGGCAACCCTGGTCGCTCTGGGACGGTACGAGCCTCGCTCGCGGTGGCGTTGTGGTAGTGGGCGCCGGGGGCGTAAAAAACATCGCGGTAATCAAGTGATCGCGGGATAGGGAGAACAAGATGGTCGGTGAGAGCAATGAACAGATCAGTTCCATGCCCGTGGTTCGGGAGCGCAGCGCGTTCGACTCGAATTCCGGCAATGCGCTGGAACGACTGGTTTTCAATCATCGACTTGTCCTGATTCTGCTGTGCGCGGTGCTGTCGGTCTTTTTCGGCATCAAGGTGGCGACCGGGCTGCAGATCAACGCCAGTTTCGAAAAGATGATTCCGCAGTCGAATGCGTACATCCGCAACTACCTGGCGAACAAGGGCGATCTGAAGGGGCTCGGCAACAGCTTGCGGATCGTGGTCGAGAACACGCAGCGCAACATTTACGATCCCGCGTATCTGGAAGCACTGAGAAAGATCAACGATGCGGTATTCCTCATGCCCGGTGTCGACCGGCCGTGGGTCAAATCGATCTGGATGCCGGCGGTGCGCTGGAATATCGTGACCGAGAAAGGCTACGCGGGCGGCCCGGTCATGCCGTCGACGTACAACGGCTCGCCCGCGGCGATCGACGCGTTGCGAACCAATATCGCGCGCGCGGGCATCACCGGTTCGCTGGTCGCCAACGATCTGAAGTCGAGCATGATCGTGGTGCCGCTGCTCGAGCGCGACGCGGCGGGCAAACCGATCAGCTATGCCCAGTTCTCGCATCTGCTCGACGACATGGTACGCACGCAGCAGCACGACAACATTCGCGTCCATGTCGTGGGTTTTGCCAAACTGATCGGCGACCTGATCGACGGTCTGAAGCAGGTGATGACGTATTTCGGTATTGCGGCGGCCATCGCGCTCGGCGTGATTTTCTGTTATACGCGCTGTCCGCGCAGCACGTTTCTGGTGGTCGCGTGTTCGCTGGTCGCGGTCCTGTGGCAACTCGGCATCGTCACGGCGCTGGGTCTCGTCATAGATCCTTATTCCGTGCTGGTGCCGTTCCTGGTATTCGCCATCGGCGTGTCGCATGGCGCGCAGAAAATGAACGGCATCCTGCAGGACGTGGGGCGTGGCACACATAAGTACGTGGCGGCGCGCTACACCTTCCGCAGGCTCTTTCTCGCGGGTCTCACCGCCCTCATGGCCGACATGGTGGGCTTCGCTGTCCTGACGATCATCGATATCCCGGTCATCAAGGATCTGGCGCTGACAGCCAGCATCGGCGTGGGCGTGCTGGTCTTCACCAATCTGCTGCTACTGCCGGTGCTGTTGTCGTATGTCGGGGTGAGTCCCGCCGCCGCGCAGCGCACGCTGATTGAAGAGGCCGCCGAAGCGGGTAGCCGCTCACGCATCGCGAGCCTGTGGGACTGGCTGGATCGTTTCACCGAACGGCGCTGGGCGTCGGGAGCGATCGCCGTGACCTTGCTGCTGGCGGCAGCCGGTTTCGCGATCAGCCAGCGTCTGCAGATCGGCGATCTCGACGCGGGAGCGCCCGAATTGCGGGCGGACTCGGTCTACAACCGCGACAATGCCTTCATTAACGCGCACTATGGCCTGTCGAGCGATATGTTCGTGGTGATCGGAAAATCGTCACAGCCCAATTGCGACGCGGATCATTATCGGATGCTGGCCGATGTCGATCGTCTCGAGATTGCATTGCAAAACGTGAGCGGCGTGCAGACCACGAGTTCGGCCGCGTCGCTCACCCGGCTCGTTACATCCGGTGCTTATGAAGGCTATCCGAAGTGGTTCACGATCAATCGCACGCCGTCGATCCTGAATCGCTCGCTCTTCCAGGTTTTACTTGATCGCCCCGATCTGATCAGCGCGGCCTGCAACACGATGCCGATCATCGCTTACCTGACCGATCATAAGGCGGCTACGCTGAATCGCGTGCTCGACGCTGCGCAACGTTTCGCGGATGCGCACAAGGACCCGGACCATCAATTCCTGCTGGCCGCTGGCTCCGCAGGTATCGATGCCGCGACCAACATCGTCGTCAAGGAAGCGAATGAGCGCATGTTGCTGCTGGTCTACGCGGCTGTTGTCCTGCTCTGCCTGATTACGTTCCGTAGCTGGCGTGCCGCCGTCGTCGCACTGGTGCCGCTCGCGATCACTTCAGTTTTATGCCAGGCGCTGATGGTGATGCTGGGCATCGGCGTCAAGGTGGCGACCTTGCCCGTAATCGCCCTTGGCGTGGGCATCGGTGTCGATTACGCGCTCTATCTGCTGTCTGTACAGCTCAACTATCAGCGCGCCGGCTTGCCGCTGCGGGACGCCTACCGTCGAGCGGTCCAGTTCACCGGCAAGGTGGTGGCGCTGGTGGGCGTCACGCTGGCCGCGGGGGTCGTCACGTGGGCATGGTCGCCGATCAAGTTTCAGGCCGACATGGGCATTCTGCTGACTTTCATGTTCGTCACAAACATGATCGGCGCGCTGATTCTGATCCCGTCGCTGTCCCACTTTCTGTTGCGCGGGGTGTCGTCCAGACCTGGGCGCGCGGAGTTACGCAGCGCGATCGCGCTCGCCGAGAATTCGAAAGGAGCGTGATGATCTGGCTGAGCGCAATGGGCGCGTAAGAAGGGCGCGTAAAAAGCGGGCGCCGGCCACGCTGCGGCGCTGACTGTGGCTAGAGCACCGACATCGGGAAGCTCAGGATCTCCGAGACACCGCCGTCGACCATCAGCATTTGCCCGTTCATATAGGAACTGGCGTCGGAGGCGAGGAATACGGCGGCGCCGCCGAGTTCTTCAGGGCGCCCCCAGCGTCCGACGGAAATGTGCGTGCGGACGATCTCTTTCATTTGCGCATTCGACGTGACAGGCTCGGCCATATCGGTCATGAAATAGCCTGGACAAATGCCATTGCAGCGGATTCCGTAGCGCCCCAGTTCGGCGCCGAGCGACTTGGTGAGACCCGCCACTGCGTGCTTGCTCGCTACATAGGCCTGCAGCTTTTCGCGCCCGAGTACCGAAACGTACGAGCCGACATTGATGATGCGGCCGTGTCCGCGTTCGATCATCGACGGGGACGCTTGTTGCGCGAGCAGGTACGCCGCGGTGACGTTGGTATCCATGGTGCGGCGCCACATCTGCGGCGTCGATTGAAGGAAATCGCTCCACTCGCAGACGCCAGCGTTGTTCAGCAGGATGTCGATTCTTCCGTGACGCGCGAGAACGTTCTGCACGGCGGCCTCGATGGCGGCCTGATCGGTGAGATCGAATGGCTCGATATCGATCCCGCCGCCGCTACCGCCGCTCACCGCGCGAATGGACGCAGCGGCGGTGTCGAGACAGGCGCGCGAGCGGGCGGCGAGCACCACCGTCGCGCCGGCGCACGCAAGCGCGCTGGCCATCGCCAGCCCGAGACCGCGCGAGGCGCCCGTGACGAGCGCAACCTGACCATCGAGAGAGAACATTTTCATGGACGAGTTTTCACCGGGAGCCGCTGCCGACGATCCTGCGACAGAGCACGCAGTCAGTCGATCCGCGGAGATTTTTAAAATGCGAACGACGTTCTAAATTATGGATATATTCTGACGGCCGTGAAATGGGGTATACGCGGGGCAGGGTCCGGAAAGGCCACGGTCGAAACAGCAGGCCGCCGATCATCCGGCCCGCCACCGCTAGCCGTGCCAGACCAGGATCTTGCGGAAATGGCGCTGGCTTTCGAGGTGACGCAGCGCATCCGGCACGTCGGAGTCGTTGACAGCAGCAAAAGAACAGGTTCAGAATATAGAACATCGTTCATAAAACGTCTGGAGCGTCAATTGAAAATACTGGTCGCAGTAAAGCGTGTGATCGACTACAACGTGAAGCCCCGGGTCAAATCCGACGGCTCCGGCGTCGATCTTGCCAACGTCAGGATGGCCATGAATCCGTTCGATGAAATCGCGGTGGAGGAGGCGGTGCGGCTCAAGGAAGCAGGGGTCGCCACCGAGATCGTGGTGATTTCCGCTGGCACCGCGCAGTCGCAGGAAGTCTTGCGCACCGCGCTTGCAATGGGCGCCGACCGGGCGATCCTGATCGAGACCGCAACCGAGCTGCAGCCGCTGGCGGTCGCGAAGCTCATGGCAGCAATCGTCGAGCGTGAAGCGCCGCAACTGGTGCTGCTCGGCAAGCAGGCCATCGATAACGACGCCGGCCAGACGGGGCAGAAACTCGCCGGCCTGCTCGGCTGGCCGCAAGCCACCTTCGCCTTCAAGACAGAAGTCGCCGACGCTGTGCTGACCGTGACGCGTGAAATCGACGGTGGGCTCGAACGCGTCGCGCTCGATCTGCCCGCAGTGGTAACGACGGATCTGCGTCTGAACAGTCCGCGCTATGTGACGCTGCCCAACATCATGAAGGCGAAAAAGAAACCGCTCGACACGCTGACGCCTGAAGCACTTGATGTCGATGTCACGCCACGTCTTACCGTACTGGAAGTGACCGAGCCACCAGCGCGCAAGAGCGGCATGATGGTGCCCGACGTTCAGACCTTGATCGAAAAACTGCGTAACGAAGCCAAGGTGATCTGATCATGTCCATCCTTGTTATTGCTGAACACGACAACGCGACGCTCCATCGCGCGACGCTCAACGCCGTGACCGCCGCGACGCAGATCGGCAGCGAGGTTCATCTGCTGGTAGCCGGTCATGAAGCGGCGGGAGCGGTGGCCGATGCAGCGAAAGTCAGCGGAGTAAGCAAGGTATTGCACGTAGACGCCGCCGCCTACGCGCATCCGCTCCCCGAAAATCTCGCGTTGCTGGTGCTGTCGCTGGCTCAGCCGTACAGCCATGTGATTGCAGCAGCGACGGCTGTCGGCAAGAGCTTCATGCCGCGCGTCGCTGCGTTACTCGACTGTGCACAAATTTCCGAAGTCGTCGCCATCAAGGGCGCCGATACGTTTGTGAGGCCGATCTACGCCGGCAATGCGCTCGCCACTGTCAGGTCCGCCGATCCGCTGAAGGTGCTGACGGTTCGCACGACAGCCTTCGAGTCCGCACCACTGCAGGGCAACGCGCCGATCGAGCCGGCGCCGGCTGCGCCAGCCTATGAGCGGACCCGTTTCGTCGACCAGCAGTTGACTAAGTCGAGCCGGCCGGAACTGGCGGCCGCCAATATTGTGGTGTCGGGCGGGCGTGGGATGCAGAATGGCGATAACTTCAGATTGCTCGACGCGCTCGCCGACAAACTCGGCGCGGCAGTCGGCGCATCGCGCGCCGCGGTGGACGCCGGATTCGCGCCGAACGACTACCAGGTCGGGCAAACGGGCAAGATCGTCGCGCCGCAGCTGTACATTGCCGTCGGCATCTCAGGCGCGATCCAGCATCTGGCCGGGATGAAAGATTCAAAGGTCATCGTTGCGATCAACAAGGACGGCGAGGCGCCCATTTTCCAGGTTGCCGACTATGGTCTCGCCGCCGATCTTTTCGAGGCTGTGCCGGCGCTTACCGCGGCGCTGGACTGACGTTGGACCGGATTGACAAGGTTCTCGCCATCAGCCTAGTATTTTGAACGGCGTTCATATATACCGACCGGTGCGTCACATAGCCTCCATGGGCGGTGAGCCGGCAAGAAGACACAAGAATCGGCATGCGAGCCGGCGAAACCATGAAGGAGATATCAATGCGTGAGACGAATTCCGGTTCGGGTGAGCATCCCGTCCGCCTCGATTTTGTCCCCAAGGATAGCTACCTGTCGAAGCAGTTCCTCGACCAGGAAACGCGCCACCTGTGGCCGCGCGTGTGGCAGGTGGCGTGCCGGCTCGAGGAGATTCCCGGGGTAGGCGACTATGTCACGTTCGATGTGATCGATGAGTCGATCATCGTGGTGCGCACGGCGGCCGACCGGATCAACGCCTATTACAACGTTTGCCAGCATCGTGGCCGGCGTTTGACGAATGGCTGCGGCAAGGCGGCGAAGTTTCGCTGCAATTTCCACGGCTGGCAGTGGAATCTCGACGGCAGCATCGCGCGCGTGCTCGATCGCAGCGATTGGGAAGGCTGCCCCGACATGGCCGACGGCGATCTGCGGCTTCAGGAGGTACGGGTGGACACGTGGGGCGGATTCGTGTTCGTCAACATGGATCCCAATGCCGAACCGCTCGCAAAGTTTCTCGAACCGGTACCCGAAATCACGAACTGCTTCGAGTTCGAAAAGATGCGCTACCGCTGGTACAAGTCGATCCGGTTGCCGTGCAACTGGAAGGTCGCGCTGGAGGCGTTCAACGAGGGCTATCACGTCTCGGCCACGCACCCGCAACTGCTCGACGTCGCCGGCGACGACGTGACTCGCAGCTTCGCCTATGGACGCCACGGCATGTTCGGTTACGCGACGGCCACGCGCTTTATCGGCGCTCCCTCGCCGCGTACCGGCAAGCCGATGCCCGAAGACGTGCGGCAGGGACTGGTCAATTTCTTCAAGGTGATGGAAGACACGCTGAAGGCCATCAACTCGGCGCGAGACTACGAAGCTTCCAAACGTCTGCTGACCGACATGGCCCCAAGCGGCAACCAGTTCGAAGTACTGGCCAAGGCCATGGAGTTCCAGCGCGAAGCGGCCGTTGCCGAAGGTGCGGGCTGGCCTGACATTTCGTTCGAGCAGATGGGACGCGCGGGCGCCGACTGGCACGTGTTCCCGAATCTGATTTTCCTGCCTTACCCCGACGGTGCGCTGTTCTACCGTGCGCGGCCCGACGGTGACAATCCAGATTCCTGCATTTACGACATCTGGTCGCTGGTCCGCTATGCGCCGGGTGCGGAGCCGCCGCTCAAGCGCGAGCTTTACCACGGCGTCGACGACTGGAAGCAGAACGCACTGGAGAATTTCGGTCTGATCCTGTGGCAGGACTTCCAGAACATGACGAACGTGCAGCAGGGCATGAAATCGCGCGGTTTCAAGGGGGCTCGCACGAACCCGCTGCAGGAGACGTCGGTATCCAATTTCCACCGCGCGCTGCGGGAATTCATCGCGCAGGGGGCGTGAACATGGCTGCCTGGGATGCAAGCTATGACTTCGTGGTGGTCGGCAGCGGCGGCGGTTCGATGTGTGCCGCGCTTGCATGCAAGAACGCAGGCAAAGAAGCCATCATCATCGAGAAGCAGGACAAGATAGGCGGCTCGACGGGCTATTCCGGTGGCGTCTGGTGGCTGCCGAACAACCACGTGATGAAACGCCACGGCGTGAACGACTCCTACGAACGCGCGCGGCAATATTTCGATGCCGCGGTTGCCTATCAGGGGCCAGGCTCATCGCCGGCGCGTCGCGAGGCGTATTTGCGAACCGGTCCGAAGATGGCGGAGTTTCTGGAAAAGCAGGGCATGCAGTTTGTCTACGCAGACGGCTGGTCGGACTACTACGACACGTTGCCCGGCGGCGAACCGCGTGGCCGGTCCTTGCTGGCGAAACTGTTCGACATCAAGGAACTGGGCGAGTGGGCGCCGAAGCTCTCGCGTTACAAGGGTCCGTCGATCCCCGCAAACTCCAATGAGTTTCCTGAGTTGTTCCTGTTAAAGCGCACGTGGGGCGGCAAACGCAAGGCAATGCAGCTCGCGGGCCGCATGCTCTATCAGAAGGTCACGGGTAAAGAGCTGGTTTCGAACGGCGCCGCGATTCAGGGACGCATGCTGCAAATGGCGTTGCGTGCCGATATTCCGATCTGGACCGATACGCCGGTGCGCGAGTTGATCGTTGAGGATGGCCGCGTCACGGGTGTGATCGCCACGCGCGGCGGGCGCGAAATGCGCGTGCGTGCGCGTGAAGGCGTGCTGTTGAACACAGGCGGTTTTTCGCGCAATGCCGAAATGCGCCGCAAGTATCAGCCTCAACCGTCGTCGAGCAACTGGACGAACGCCAACCCAGGAGACACCGGCGAAGTTCTCGAAGCCGCCGTAGCAATCGGTGCAGCCGTGGATTGCATGGAAGAGGCGTGGTGGGTCGTGACCTCGCTGGGTCCCAATGAGACGCTGCCCGAGGGCGCGCGTGCGCCGGACGGTTCGCCGCTGCCCTTCATGCACCACCTCGATCTGTCGTTGCCGTTCTCGATCATGGTCGACCAGGACGGCCAGCGCTTTTGCGACGAAGCCGGCGCGTACATGGAGATCGGCCAACGCATGTATCGGCGCCACAAGGAGACCGGCAAGGCGGTGCCTGGCTGGGTGGTGATGGACAGCCGGCAACGCAAGTATTACCCCTGGGGTACGGCGATGCAGGGGCAGATCCCGCAGCAGTGGCTCGATAGCGGCTACATGATCAAGGCGGGATCGATCGTGGAGCTGGCGGACAAATGCGGGATCGACGCCGCCGGCTTGCAGGAGACCGTCACACGTTTCAACGGTTTCTGCGAGACGGGGGTGGACAGCGATTACGGACGCGGCTCGCGAGCCTTCGACCGCTGTCACGGCGACCCGACGATCAAGCCGAATCCAAATCTCGGACCGATCGAGCAGGCGCCGTTCTACGCAGTCCGTATGTACCCCGGCGATGTCGGCACGGCGGGCGGACTCGTCACGGACGAGTACGCCCGAGTGCTGAAAGAAGACGGTTCGCTGATTCCGGGGCTCTACGCAACGGGCAACTGCACGGCGTCCGTGGTGGGCCGCTGTTATCCCGGCGCAGGCAGCAGTATCGGCGCGTCATTCGTATTCGGATACATCGCGGCGCTGCATGCCAGCGGCGCCCAATCGATCTGGTGATCGAAGGAGACCTTCGCATGAAAGTCCATCAGCCGCCCAGCAGCGAAATACTGGTCGATATCTATCGGCGCATGGCGCTCATCAAGCAGAACGACGAGCGCTTTCGTTCAGTAATCAAGTCCGGCAAGCTGGTCATGCCGTATTACTCGCCGCGTGGCCAGGAGGTGATTCCGTCGGCGGTGTCCGTTTGTCTCAGCGATGACGACTACATTTGCACGATCTATCGCGGCGTGCACGACATGATCGCCAAGGGCGTGCCGCTCAAGGATCTCTGGGCCGAACTGGGTGGGCGTGTCACCGGCACCTGCAAGGGCAAGGGTGGCCCGATGCATGTCACCCACCCTGCGTCCGGCGTGATGGTCACGACAGGCATTGTCGGCAGTTCGATGCCGATCGCGAACGGTCTTGCGCTGGCCGCGCAAATTCGCGGTGAACGACGCGTGGCAGTGGCTTATTTCGGCGACGGCGCAGCCAACATCGGGGCATTTCACGAGTCGCTGAATATGGCGTCGGTCTGGAAGCTGCCGGTCGTGTTCGTCTGCCAGAACAACGGCTACGCCGAACATACGAAATACGCCTATGGCACGTCGGTGCCGAATATCGCGCAGCGTGCGGTGGCCTATCAGATGCCCGGAATCACAGTGGATGGCAACGATCCGGTCGCGATGTATCGCGTCGCGCGCGAGGCTGTCGAGCGGGCTCGCGACGGTGGCGGACCGACGCTGATCGAAGCCAACACGTTCCGCTTTCACGGCCACGTATTCGGCGACCCGGATGCCTATATGGACCAGCACGAAAAAGCAGCGTGGGTGGCGAAAGATCCGGTGCCGCTGTTCCGGGCGTGGCTGATCGCGGCGAAACACGCAACCGAAGTGCGACTGGCGGAGATGGAAGCGGCGCACGACGCGGCAATCGATGCAGCCGTCGAGTTCGCGCTGGCGAGCGCCTATCCGGACGTCGCCGAATTGCGGCGCGACATCTTTAAAGACGAGGTGCTTGCATGAACCAGACGCAGACGGACATCAATACGATTCAGGCCGTCAACCTCGCGCTTGACGATGCGATGGCGGGCGATGCCAATGTCATCGTCCTCGGCGAGGACGTGGCCGACGGCCAGGAAGGCGGCATTGTCGGTGTGACCAAAGGGCTGTCGTCGAAATACGGCAGCTCGCGTGTCAGGTCCACACCCATTTCGGAACAGGCCATTATCGGCGCGGCAATTGGCGCGGCAATCGTCGGCATGCGTCCGGTGGCCGAGATCATGCTGATGAACTTTACGACGGTCGCGATGGACATGATCGTCAACCACGCGGCGAAACTGCGCTTCATGTCGGGCGGCCAGACGCATGTGCCGCTCGTGATCCGCACAATGACCGGCGCGGGGTTTGGCACGGGTGGCCAGCACGCCGACTATCTCGAAGCGTGGTTTGCGCACGTCGCAGGCATCAAGGTGGTTGCGCCGTCTACGCCTGCGGATGCCTACGGACTGATGCTGTCGTGCATCGAAGATGACGATCCGTGCCTGTTCATCGAGAACCTGCCGAGCTACTGGAACCCGGGCAAGGCGCCGGAACGCGGCGTGCGGATTCCGCTTGGCAAGGCCAACGTGGTACGCGGCGGCACGGACGTGACGGTGATCAGCTATAGCCGCCGCGTGCACGAAGTGATGGCAGTGGCGGAACAGCTCGGTACGGCCGGAATCTCGTGCGAAGTCATCGATTTGCGTACGGTCTCACCGCTCGATACGGAAACGATCCTCACCTCGGTGGCCAAAACCGGCCGCGCCGTTGTCGTGCACGAAGCGGTCAAACCGTTTGGCGTAGGGGCCGAAATCGCCTCGCGCATTTATGAATCGCTGTTTCGCGAGCTCAAGGCGCCAGTACAACGGGTGGGGTCGCAGTTTTGCCCGGTGCCGTTTTCAAAGCCGCTTGAAGACGCCTTTGTACCCGGCGCGGCGCAGATCGAGGCCGCGATTCGCGCGACGCTCGACGACACGGGTTCGCGAGCCCAATCCTGACTTTAACCATCCCGAAGAGATTACTTATGTCCACACAGGTTTTGCTTCCGAAGCTGGGCTTTTCGATGAACGAAGGCACGCTGACCGAATGGCTCCTGGAGGACGGCGCGACAGTCGCCGAAGGTCAGGCACTCTATGCGCTGGAGAGCGACAAGTCGGTGCAGGAAGTCGAGTCTCCGGCCTCAGGAACGCTGCGAATCGTGGCCCAGATAGGCGAGGTGTATCCGGTCGGCACGGTGCTGGCGGAAATCGTCTGAGCCGGCACCGGTCATTCACCCAGGCTGAAACAGTCTAGCGAGGCATCCGCAATGAGCGTCGAACCCGTTTCCTCTCCCGCTTCCGTCGTGGCGCCCGCCGCGGTAACCGGTTCGGCTCCAGCCGGGATTGGCGCGAATTTGCCGCCATGGCCGCAGGTCGATTTCGCCGAGTTCGGTGAGATCGAGGTCAAGCCGGTTTCTCGCATCCAGAAGTTGACCGGTGCATTCCTGTCGCGCAACTGGCTGGCGATTCCGCACGTGACGCATCAGGACGACGCCGATATCACGAACCTTGAGGCTTTCCGCAACGCGTATAACGAAGACGGAGCGACGGTGAAGCTGACGCCGCTGGTGTTCCTGATCAGGGCGGCTGTGCGTGCGTTGCAGGCGTTTCCGCAGTTCAATGCATCGCTGGATGGCGACGGCAAGAACCTCGTGCTGAAGAAGTACTTTCACATCGGCGTGGCGGTGGATACGCGCTTCGGCCTGCTGGTCCCGGTGCTGCGCGACTGCGACAAAAAGAGTGTTCTGGAACTGGCGGGGGAACTGACGGCGGTGTCGTCAAAGGCGCGCGAGAAAGGTCTTTCGATGGCGGAAATGGCGGGCGGCTGCTTCTCGATCAGTTCGCTGGGAGGCGTTGGCGGTACGGGTTTCACACCGATCATCAACGCCCCTGAAGTGGCGATTCTCGGGGTGACGAAAACCCGGCTGACACCGCAGCCTTCGGACGATGGCGGAGTGGCGTGGCGCAAGATGTTGCCGCTTTCGCTGAGCTACGACCACCGGGTCATCAACGGTGCGGATGCGGCGCGCTTCACGGCCTTGATTGCCACGCTGCTCGCCGACCCTCAGGCACTTGCGGCCTGAAGCGCCGACACCCCACCTACAACGACAGGATCGAGATGAAAACGCTTGGGGAGATGATAGAGCGCAATGCCCGTTTCTATGCGGATAGGGACGCGCTGGTGTTTGGCAACCGGCGGGTGACGCACGGCGAGATGGCGGAGCGCGCCCGCCGCTTCTCGGATGCGTTGTATCGGCAGGGGTTGCGCAGGCAGGACCGGGTTGCGGTGCTGGGGATGAATTGCGCCGAGTACTACGAGACCTATCGTGCCTGCGAATGGGCCGGCTTTCTGCTCGCGACCGTCAACTTCCGGCTAGCGCCTGCGGAAATCCTGCACATCCTGAAGGATGCGGCGCCGAAAGCACTCGTCTTCGAAGCGCAATATGCCACGCTGGTGGATGGCCTGCGTCCGCAGATGCCGGATGTCGAGCGGTATATCTGTATTGGCGATGCGCCGTCGTGGGCGATGCCATTCGAATCCATGATGGAAGCCGGCTCGCCTGACGGGCCGCCGATCCGCTCGCAGCCCGACGACTTCGCGTATCTGATCTACACGAGCGGTACAACCGGGAGCCCGAAAGGGGTGGTCCGTACGCACCGCGCGATGTGCGCGACGGCGGAAAGCTGCGCCTTGGTCACCGAATTTTCCGGACACTCACGGGTGCTGCAGACCACGCCGGCGTTTCATGTGGGCGGCATCGGTTATGTGAACGCGGTCGCGTGGCTGGGCGGCACGACCGTGCTGCATCGCGGCTTTGAGCCGAGGGCGATGCTCGAGACGATCCAGGCCGAGCGTATTACCTTCACGTTCCTCGTTTCCGCGATGCTGCAGGCATTGCTCGATGTGCCCGAATTGTCCACCTACGATCTGTCGAGTATCGAGAACATCACAACGGCAGCCGCGCCGGTACCGGTGCCGCTCCTCGAACGCGGCATCGAAGTGCTTGGTCCTGTGTTCGCGGTCCAGTATGGTATGACCGAGAGCAACGCCTGCTGGCTGCCGGCGCATGAAGTGCGGCCGCGTGGCACGCCGGAAGAAGTTCGGCGTCTGGCGTCGGTCGGCCATCCCTGTCCGGGGATCGAACTGCGCATCGTCGACGATAACGGCACCGACCTTCCGCAGGGCGAGACTGGCGAAGTGTGGCTGCGCTCGGCGACCCAACTGAGCGGATACTGGAACAACAGCGTGGCGACCGCCGAAGCGTTGCGCGACGGCTGGTATCGCAGCGGCGACATGGGCTATCAGGACAGCCGCGGTTATGTCTTCCTGGTGGACCGCAAGAAGGACATGATCATCTCGGGCGGCGAAAACATCTACAGCCGTGAAGTGGAGAACGCCTTGCTGCAGCATCCGGCCGTGATCGACGCGGCAGCAATCGGCGTACCACACGAAAAATGGGGCGAATGCGTGAAGGCCATCGTCGTGCTGCGGCCTGGTGAGACGGTACAGGAGGCGGACCTGATCGGGTTTTGCCGGGAGTTGATTGCCAGCTACAAGTGTCCGAAGTCGATCGAGTTCGTCGACCAACTCCCGCGCCTGCCTACCGGAAAGATCAGCAAAGTCGTGTTGCGCCAGCGGTACAGCCGCTGAACGCGTGGCGGCCATGCCGCTTTCTACGAATGAGAGTGAATCATGGGCAAATGGCTCAAAAGCACGGAATGCGTTCAATTCGAGGTCGCCGAGCGGGTGGCGCGGATTACCCTCAATCGTCCGGACAAACGCAATGCGATTAACGGCGTCCTGTTGCGCGAACTGAAAGAGGCGTTGCTCGAGGCCGACGATCTGAAGTCGGTGAACGTGATCGTCCTGCACGGCGCCGGCAAGGACTTCTGCGCCGGTTACGACCTCGTCACGACCTATTCGGACCGCGCGGCGGAGCAGGTCGATCCGGGTGAATATCGAGGTACGGTACGCAGTTTCGACGACGACTGCTGGTCGATGGAGCGGCAGGCGGAAACCGTCAACCTGATGGCGGATGTACACAAGCCGATCATCGCGCAGGTACACGGCAACTGCCTTGCGGGCGGCACCGACCTCGCGCTCGCCTGCGACATGGTGCTTGCGGCGGACAACGCGCGGATTGGTTTTCCCGCGACACGCGCCAACGGCTCACCGCCTGCGCACATGTGGTTCTATCACGTCGGGCCGCAGTGGGCGAAACGCCTCTTGCTGTCCGGGGATTCGCTAACCGGCCGCGACGCGGCGAAGATCGGTCTGGTCATGGACGCGGTTCCCGCCGACGAACTCGACGCTGAAGTCGCCGAACTGGCGCGCCGGCTGTCCTTCGTCGATGCCGATCTGCTCTCGGCCAACAAGCGGATCGTGAATCTCGGGCTTGAACTGGCGGGTGCACGTACGCTGCAGCGCCTCGCCGTCGAGAACGACGCGCGTGCGCATCAGAGCCAGGGGCCACGCCGCGCGCAATTCAAGGCCGATATGGACGCCGCTGGTCTGAAGGAAGCGCTCAAGCGCCGCGACGAGCCTTTCGGGGACGGCATGATCAAGCTGCGCGCACGCGGCGAATGAAGCGCTCCCGAGTCATGCGGGAGCATCTGGGTTATCCGGCTGATCCACTTACTGTAAGACCCGAAAATCATGGATGTCGATCTTTCACTGAAGGGCGCGATTGCCACGCTTTGTCTGAACCGTCCAGAAAAGCTCAACGCGTTGACGCCGGACATGCTGGCCATGCTGATCGAGCATCTTGATCGCATCGAGCGTGATTCGGAAATCCGCGCGGTCATCCTGACGGGCGCAGGGCGGGCCTTTTGCGCGGGTGCCGATATCAAGGGTGGTGGCGCAACGCCGTCGCAGATGAGCGTGTCGCATGCGCGCCAGTCGATGGCCGTTTATCAGCAGGTTGCGTTGAAGCTCTACAACCTCGATAAACCCGTGGTCGCGGCGGTGCGAGGCGTGGCGGTCGGCATTGCGTGGAGCTTCGCGCTGTGCGCCGACCAGCTTCTGGCTTCGGACACGGCGCAGTTCATTCCAGCCTTTCTGATGCGTGCGACTTTGCCGGAGGGCGGGATGGTGCATCTACTCGCCCGTCACTGCGGCGAGTTTCGCGCGAAGGAGATCATGTACCTCAATCGCAAGCTGACCGGGCAGGAGGCGTTCGAAGCGGGGCTGGCGAGCCGCGTCGTCGAGGACGCGGGGCTCATGGAAGCCGCCGAAGCGCTCGCCGCCGAGCTGGCGGCCATGCCGACCTTCTCGATTGGACTGACCAAACAGCTGTTCCGCCTGAACGCCGGCAGCATGGAAGCGTTTCTCGCGCAGGAACTGAATGCTGTCGCACTCGCGGTGAATTCCGAGGATGCCGCCGAGGGACGGCTTGCCGCGCGGGAAAAGCGAACGCCCAACTTCAAGGGGCATTAGGTCGATTAAAAATTCCGCCGCAAGCGGGCGACGCCCGCGAGGCAGTGCGACCTGCAGTGGGCGCGCGGATGGGAACATCGCAGGAGGAGTCAGGCATGCACTTCGAGTACACCCCGGAGGACGAAGCGTTTCGTCAGGACGTCCGGCAGTTTTTCAGGGAGCAGTTACCGGCCGCGATTTCGCATCGCTGGAGGATCGGGGCGCATCCTCCGTTGAAGGACGACATCCGTGCGTGGCAGCGCATTCTGCATCGGCGCGGGTGGGGCGCGCCGCATTGGCCGGTCGAACACGGCGGCACCGGTTGGACGGCTTTTCGCAAGCATATCTTCATGGAAGAGCTGTATAACGCGGACGCGATGGACTACGGCTGGCAGGCAACCCACATGGTGGCACCCGTCATCATTGCGTTCGGCTCCGACTGGCAAAAGAAACGCTTTCTCCCTGCCATTCTCTCCGGGGACGAATTCTGGTGTCAGGGCTTCTCTGAGCCGAATGCAGGCTCGGACCTCGCGGGTCTGAAGACCACGGCGGTACTCGACGGCGACGAATACGTGATCAACGGTCAGAAGATCTGGACCAGCGACGCCTCGATTGCCGAATGGGGCTTCTTCCTCGTCAAGACGGACACGACGGTCAAGCCGCAGCGCGGCATCTCGTTTCTGCTCGTCAAGATGGATACGCCTGGGATCACCGTACGCCCGATCGTTTCAATCGAAGGCGGAACAGGCCTGAACGAGATCTTTCTCGAAAACGTTCGCGTGCCGCGCACACAGCTGGTCGGTGAGGCGGGCATGGGCTGGACCTACGCGAAATATCTGCTCGAAAAGGAGCGCACGACGAGCGCGTTCCTCTATTTCAACAAGCGGGAATTGCAGCGCGCTAAAAGCATCGCCGAACAGGAAATCGTGGACGGCGTGCGTCTGATCGAGACGCCCGAATTTGCCCGCAAGCTGGCGTCGGTCGAAGTGGATCTGCTGGCGCTCGAATGGTCGGTGTTGCGAATCCTGGCCGGAGAAAAGAACACGCGCAATCTGGACGCCGTGGTGTCGGCGCTCAAGATCAGCGGCTCGGAGATGCAGCAGCGCGTCACGGAGTTGCAGATCGACGCGCTCGGTCCGCGCACCATGCGCTTCCAGCAGCACGGCGACTGGTGCTTCGACGATCCGGCCTCCGATGACGCATGGCCGGGCTACGTCGCGGGCCGTACGACGGGCTATCTCATCGGGCGCGCCTCGACCATTTACGGCGGCGCTCGGGAAGTGCAGAAGAACATTATTGCCCGTCTCGCCTTTGGACTTTGACCATGGACTTCAACCTCTCCGAAGAACAATTGATGCTGAAGGACGGCGTAGACCGGTTCATTCAGCAGGAATATGGATTCGAAACGCGCCGCGAGATTGCTGCAAGCGAAGAGGGTTTTAGCCGTGCGCGCTGGCAGGACTACGCGGAACTTGGCTGGCTCGGCCTGATGCTGCCCGAAGATGTTGGCGGCCTCGCTTGCTCGTTTGTCGAGACGGCCATCGTGATGGAAGCGTTCGGGCGCGGCATGGTGCTCGAACCCTTCGTGCAAACAGCGCTTCTGTGTTCGGCCATCATTGATCGTAGTGGTTCGGATGTCAAACGGCAGGCGCTCCTGCCGGCTGTGATCGAAGGCCGCTTGCTGCTTTCGCTCGCCGACAGTGAAGCGGGTTCGCGGTTCAAGCTGGGCTGCAGCGAACGTACCGTCGCACGCAAGACGGCCAGTGGCTATCTGCTGAGCGGCGCCAAGACGCTAGCGATGGCGGGTGGTTCGGCGGACCAGTTGCTGGTGACCGCGCGTCTCGACGACCACGCAGAAGGCCCCGCGATTTTTGTTCTGGACCGCCGCGCGGCAGGCGTGAGTTGCCGTACGTATCGTCTGCTCGATGGGTCCCGTGCCGCGGACATCGAGTTTCGCGACGTCGAGCTGGAGGCGTCCTCGTTACTGGTGGCCCCCGATCGCGCTCGCGAGGTGCTCGAAGCCGCGACGGGACTCGCGACGCTGGCCAGTGTGGCCGAAATTCTCGGCGTGATGGAAGCCGTGATGGACATCACCGCCGAATACATCAAGGCCCGCGTGCAGTTCGGTCAGCCGATCGGAAAATTCCAGGCACTGCAGCATCGTATGGCCGAAATGTTTGTCGCCGTGCAGGAGACCCGCTCGATACTCTATTGCGGCATTGCTCACCTGGATCGGCCGGCAAGGGAACGCAGCGCCATTATTTCGGCGGCCAAGGCGGTCGCCGGGCGCGCCAGCCGTTTCGTCTGTGCGCAAGGCATTCAGTTGCACGGCGGCATGGGGATCACCGAGGAATATCAGGTCGGCCACTACTTCCGCAAGATGACCATGATGGAAAAGATGTTCGGCGATATCGACTTTCACCTCGCGCGCTTCGCGGCGATGCATTGAATCGGGCAACGTGTCCAATCACAAGGAATTGCGCTTATGTTAAGAGTCAAAGACAGGATCGCCGTCGTCACGGGCGCAGCGTCCGGGATCGGTGCGGCATGCGCCGCGATGCTTGCCGCTGAAGGCGCGCAGGTGGTCGTGGCAGACCGGGATTTCGACGGGGCCGTCGCGCAGGCCCAGCGCATCGAGCAGCAGGGCGGTCGAGCGATTGCCGCGCGGGTCGATATCGGCGACGAGGCCTCGATAGCGGCGTTGTTTGCGCTTACCCTCGAAACGTGGGGCGGCCTCGACGTGCTGCACAACAACGCGGCGGCCACCTCGCTGTCGAGTACCGTCGATGCCGCTGTGGAGGCTGTCGATGTCTCCGTCTGGGACGACACGATGCGCATCAACCTGCGCGGCACCATGCTGGCGTCGCGCTACGCCATCCCGCTGATGCGCGCTCGCGGAGGCGGCTCGATCATCAACACGTCGTCGGGCGCCGCTCAGGCCGGCGCACTCGGTTATAGCGCTTACGGTGTGTGCAAGGCGGGCATTGAAGCGTTGACGCGCTATGTGGCCGCTCAGCATGGCAAGGAGGGCATTCGCTGCAACGCGATTGCGCCCGGCCTGATTGTGACGCCGGCGACAGTGGGCCATTACGCGGGAGCCGTGGGCGAGATGATGCTCAGCCATCATCTCACGCCACGCCTCGGGCAGCCGGAAGACGTGGCACATGCGGTGGTGTACCTGGCATCCGATGAGGCGGCCTTTGTCACGGGGCAAATCATCAACGTGGACGGCGGGCTGCTGTCGCATCAACCGTACTACGCCGATGAAATCCGCGCCCGCACCTCGGGCGGCGTGACGGTCGGCGCGAAGAGAACGACATGACAATCGATGCGAATCTGCTGGCTCGAATCGACCGTATCGAGGCGCAACTGGCGATCCAGCAGTTGCCCGTACGCTACGCGCTTGCTGTCGATTCGCGCGATCTGGACAGCCTTGTCACGCTCTTCACCGACGACGTGAATTGCGGCCGGTGGGGCGTGGGTCGCGCCGCGCTGAAGACGTTCTACGGGTCGGAGCATATCCTGCGCGGCTTCTACCGCAGCATTCACCAGATCTGCGGACATGCCATCGATCTGGTCGATGCCGATCATGCAACGGGCCAGGTGTATTGCCGCGCCGAGCATGAGGACAACGGCAAATGGGTCGTCATGGCGATCTGCTATTTCGACCACTACGTACGGCGCGACGGCAACTGGTATTTCGAATGCCGGGATGAACGCCACTGGTACTCGACCGACTGGCTGGAGCGACCAGGGACACCGCGCTTTCAGAACTGGCCCGGCAAGTACGAGAGCGACAAATACCAGCCGCGCCTGCCACAATCTTTCCCGACCTGGGCGTCCTTTTGGGAAGCGGTTGAACCGGCCGCGCTCGACGTGCTGACGCGTTCGCCCTGACTCGCTCCACGTCGCGAAGCGGTGCGGAGCGAACGGTGGGCAGGGGAAGAACGCCCGCCGCACCGCTTTCAGGCCGTGCTGGGCAGACGAACCACCAGACCGTCGAGTTCAGGCGTGACATTGAGCTGGCATGTGAGGCGGCTATTCTCCCGCACGTCCATCGCGCAGGTCAGCATGTCGGTCTCATACGACTCGGCGGGCGGCATGTGGCTCACCCACGCTTCGTCGACATACGCATGGCAGGTTGCGCAGCTGCAACTACCGCCGCAGTCTCCCAGAATGCCCGGCACCTGATGGTTGACGGCGGTCTGCATGACGGTTTCGCCGAGGTTGGCCGTTGCGACCGTTTCGTCGCCGTCCGGCTGAATGAATCGAATGATGGGCATGATGTCGTTGGATCGAGTCAGTTTAATCAGGCTGCGGGCAGCAGGCTTTTGAGCGGGATCGAATCGTCGGCGAGTTCGGTGGCGCGCACCGGAATCTTCTCGCCGACAAAACGCTTGGCTAGCATGAATTCCTGCGGGCGGCTGACGGTGTCGGCAGCGAGCATCACGCCGTCCTTCAGATAAAACGCCGAGAACGATCGGCTTTCCGGCGCGCCGCGCAGCACGAACTCGTCATAGCCCTGCGACAGGCCGACCATCTTCAGCTTCAGATCGTACTGATCGGACCAGAACCACGGCACGCTGTTGTATACGCGCTCCTTGCCGCACAGTGTGGCCGCGGCCGTGCGTGCCTGTTCCATGGCGTTGGGCACGGACTCCAGCCGCAAGCGGCGGCCTAGCAGCCCGTTGGGATGGTTAGTGCAGTCGCCGATGGCGAAGACGTCCGGATCGGAGGTGCGGGTATGCTCGTCCACCACGATGCCGTTGTCCACGGCGAGGCCCGCTGCCGCGGCCAGATCCGTGGCGGGCTGCAGGCCGACACCGACGATGACCAGATCCGCCGGGATGCGTGAACCGTCGCCGCAAACAACCGCCGCGACCGCATCGCCCGACGCATCCAGTTCGAAGCCGCTAACCGCCGTGCTGGTGCGTACGTCAACGCCGGCTTCACGGTGCACCCGTTCGTAGAATGTAGAAAGTTCGGGCGCCGTCACCCTTGCGAGCACGCGAGGCAGTGCTTCGAGAACGGTGACGTGCAGACCGCGCCGCACCGCAATCGCCGCGACTTCGAGACCGATATACCCGCCGCCGATGATAACGAGCCGTGCGCCCGCATGGAACTGCGTGCGGATCCGCGCGACATGGTCGAGCGTGCGCAGGTAGTGAAAGTTCGGCTGCTTCTCAATGACTTCAATGCCCGGCAGCGCGAGCCTGCGGGCATGCCCGCCAGTCGCGATTACGAGTTTCGAATAGCCGATCTCGCGACCATCCGACAGGGCGACGGTGTGCGCCGCGCGGTCGATGCGCTCGGCCCGGGTATTGGGGATGAATTCAATCCGGGCCTTGTCGTAAGTGGCCTGCGGCTTCAGATGGAGCTGTTCGGCGCTCAGTTCGCCCGACAGAAACGCTTTCGACAAAGGTGGGCGCTGATACGGCAGATGCGGTTCCTCGCCGACCAGCACTATGCGGCCCGTCCAGCCCTGGTCACGGACGCTGGTTGCGCACTCGCCGGCCGCATGGCCGGCACCGACGATCAGTGCGATGTCCTCTGGGGATGCTGCAGTGCTCATGAAGGCTGACTCCCGTCTCCCGTGGCTATCGTGCATCCGGCGACGCGATAGCGATTATCTATATTTATGAATGTTGTTCTTAATTGTGAACGTCGTATGACGCGACTGTCAATACTCGTGAAGCCGGGTTGCACAATCGTGAAAAATCGAACATAGTTCAAATATTAGCACTTGGCGAGATGTCTGTGTGAACGCCGCCGCGAACCGATAAACGCAACGACAGGAGACAGCATCATGGGCGCTCGGCTGCGACTTCAGGATTTCGACGATCCTGCGTTCAATCCCTTTTTCGAGGACACACTGGCGTACGGCGCGCACAGCGATCCTTATCCACGCATTGCGGCGCTGCGCGAGAAGGGTTCGGTGCAGAAAGGCGACTACCGTGTGCTGATGGACACGCCTGCCGACCTGACGATGTCAGACGTCGAGCACTACTGCGTGTTCGGCTATGACGAAGTCGCTCAGGTGCTGGGCGATCCGGCGACGTTTTCGAACCGGGCTTATGAACGGAACATCGGCATCAGTTTCGGCCGCAGCATCTCGACCATGGATGTCCCCGAGCATCCGCGATACCGGCGCATCTTCCAGAAGGCCTTTATGCCGAATACCGTGGCGGCGTGGGGCGATGCACTGGTCGATCCCGTGGTAAGCGAGCTGACGGACCTATTTTCCAGCCGCGGCCACGCCGACCTCGTGCAGGAATTCACACTGCACTATCCGTTTAACATCATCTACCGCCAATTGGCGCTACCACCCGAAGACGTCAAGGTATTCCACAAGCTCGCCATCGCGCAGACGCTTGTTTCGGTCGATATCGAGCACGGCGTCGAGGCTTCGACGAAGCTGGGCACGTATTTCGCGCAACTCATCGCGCAGCGCCGGGAGAGTCCTGGCGACGACCTCGTGAGCATGCTGGCGACGGCTGAAGTCGAAGGCGAACGGCTGCCCGAAGAGGTCGTCATTTCTTTTCTGCGGCAACTGGTGAACGCGGGCGGCGACACGACCTATCGCGCGACCAGCGTATTGCTGCTAGGACTGCTACGAAATCCGGATCAACTCGACGCCGTGCGCCGCGACCGCACACTCGTGGCGCGTGCCATCGAAGAAGCGTTGCGTTGGGACGGACCCGTCGTGATGCAATCGCGCATGGCGGCGCGCGCTGTGACGCTGGGTGGCGTCGAGATTGCGGCGGGTGCATTTATCGACGTGGTCGCGGGAAGCGCCAATCGCGACCCCAGCCGCTTCACGGATCCCGACCGGTTCGACATTTTCCGCACAAGCTCGCATCGGCACTTCGCTTTCGCGTATGGGCCGCACGTATGCATTGGCCAGCATCTGGCTCGCGTCGAGATGACGCGTGCGCTCAACGCGATCCTCGACCGGTTGCCCAACCTGCGGCTTGACCCCGCGGCGCCGGCGCCACTTATCAATGGGATCATGATGCGCGTGCCGCATTCGATTCCGGTGGTATTCGACTGAGCGCCACAGGGACTGGGTCAAATGCGCCTGATTCTGCCGGGCCATGCCGCCACTGCGACGACAACACACGGCGGCGAATGCCACTCGCTGTGAGCGATCCGAATCGACGCGCCGTCGGAGACTGAAGGGATGACCGAGTTCGACTATATCGTCGTGGGAGCAGGTGCCGCCGGGTGCGTGCTGGCCAACCGCCTCTCAGAGAACGGCCGCCATGACGTGCTGCTGATCGAGGCGGGTCCGGAAGACACCAGCCCTTTGATCCGCATGCCGAAAGGATTCGGCAAACTGCTGGGCGATCCCGCTCACGCGTGGTTCATTCCGGTGCAGCCGGATGACGGTAACGGTCATCGCAATGAGGTCTGGTTGCGCGGCAAGATGCTCGGCGGATCGAGCAGCATCAATGGCATGGTCTATATGCGCGGCCATCCTGACGACTACGACGGTTGGGCGGCACTCGGTGTGCAAGGCTGGGGCTGGCACGACGTGGCGCCGTGCTTCAGGCGCATCGAAGATCATGCGCTGGGTGCCGACGAGCTGCGCGGCGCGGGTGGCCCGCTGAAAGTGTCGCCGTATGCCGAGCGCGACCGTCTTGGCGAAGCGGTGCTGGACGCCTGCCAGTCGCTTGGCGTGCGACGGGTCGAAGACATCAACCGGCTCGACCACGAAGGCGTGGCATATCTCACCTATACCATTCGTAACGGCCGCAGGCAGAGTTCCGCTGAAGCGTTTCTCAAGCCCGCGAGGAAGCGCAAGAACCTGGCCGTTGTCACTGGAACGGAAGTCACCCGGGTCGTCTTCGAGGGCACGCGTGCAGTGGGCGTCGGATGCCATCGCAACGGCATTGACACCGCTTACCGGGCGCGCCGCGAGGTTGTGCTGTCGGCGGGCGCGCTCGAGTCGCCGCGGCTTTTGCAACTGTCGGGTGTGGGCGATCCCCAGCATCTGCAGTCGCTTGGTATCGGTATCGTTGCGGCGAGCCCAGGGGTTGGTCTGAACATGCGTGAACATTTGCTGTACATGACTCAGGCGCGCCTCAGGCAATGGCGCGATTCACACAACCGGCAGTTCGCCGGGGCGCGTCTGTGGCGCAATGCGTTGCAGTATTTTCTGTTTCATCGCGGCGTCATGGCGTTGGGCTCTTACCCGGTTGGGGGCTTCGTCAAAACTACGCCCGACGCCACCCGGCCCGACGTGCAATTGATGATGGCGCCGTTTTCGCTGGACTTCGGAGCGGCTGGCTCCGGTTTCGAGCCGTTTCCCGGCATGCAGCTTTTCAGCTATCCGCTCAGACCCGAGAGCCAGGGGCACGTGAAGATCGTTTCCGCCGACCGCAAGGTCGCGCCCGAGGTGGCAGCCAACTATCTCGCCGAGCCCTACGACCGGCAGATGGCGATCAACGCATTCCGGCTGATGCGCAACGTCTTCGGTGCAGAGCCGTTGGCGAGCCTGCTGAGGGGCGAAACGCGCCCTGGCTCCGCGGTTCAGTCGGACGACGAAATTCTCGACCTTTACCGGCGCGAAGGCCAGTCGGGCTTCCACGCTTGCGGCACCTGCAAGATGGGTACGGATCGCCTTGCGGTACTCGATTCGCGCTTGCGCGTGCGCGGCGTTGATGGACTGCGCGTGATGGATCTGTCCGTCACGCCGGCGATGATTTCCGGCAACACGAACGGCCCGATGATGGCCATGGCGTGGCGCGCCGCCGACCTGATTCTGGAGGACGCGCGATGACCCCGCCAGACCTGTATCGCGGGCATTACGCAAACCTTCATGCGCGAAACTTTGATCATGGAGACCCGGCATGAACTTGACGGCGCAAGCGTCGCAGCGAACCGCAATCGTCCAGCAGGCGCTGGACTACGCGACGAGCGAGGCGGGTGGCGAGATCGGCGTCCAGGTGGCGGCTTTTCTGAATGGCGAACTGGTCGTGGATGCGTGGAGCGGGGTGGCCGATCCGGCAACAGGACGGCGGGTGGACGGCGAGACGCTCTTTAACGTTTACTCGGTGACCAAAGCCGTTGCGGCGACCGCACTACACATGCTGGCCGATCGCGGTCACATTGACTACGACGCGCCGGTCGCGCGCTACTGGCCCGAATACGGCGCGCACGGCAAGGCGCGCACGACGGTTCGAGACGTGTTGACGCATCGTGCGTGCGTGCCGCAGATGCCAGAAGGCGTCACACCGGAACGGATGTGCGACTGGCATTGGATGACCGCTGCGATCGCCGGCCTGAAACCGCTGGCGGAGCCCGGGACGAAGACGTTGTATCTTTCGATGACCTTTGGCTGGATCGTCGGCGAACTGGTGCGGCGGGTGGATCCCAAAGGGCGCTCGCTGGGGCGCTTCGTACGCGAAGAAATCGCCGCGCCGCTCGGCATTTCCGATCTTTGGATCGGCATCCCCGACGCGGTCGAGCCCCGCATCGCCAGGCTCACCGATGCGATGGTGCCGGTGCCGTCGGAATATCTGCCGCCGCTGTTTCTCGCGTCGATGCCCGAGCAGGTCGCGTTGAACCCAACGGTGTTCGAGCGGCCCGATGTGCGCCGCGCGGAAGTGGCAGGGGTGGGTGGCATCTTCAATGCGCGCAGCGAGGCGCGCTTCTGGGCGATGCTTGCGGGCGGCGGGGAGCTTGACGGCGTGCGGCTGCTGTCGAAAGAGCTTGTCGCAACGTTGAATACGCCGCGGGCGAACAGCGAGGAACCCGACCCGGTGATGTTCGGCTTTCCGCTTCCGATCACCATTGGCGGGTTCTGGTTCGGGGGTATTCATCCGCCGGTGACAGCGGTTCAATCGCCGCGCGCGCTGTGTCATCCGGGGCAGGGCAACTCGATCGGCTGGGCCGATCCGGACACAGGTCTAGCCGTCGCGATCTGTCACAATAAGTTGTTTAATCCGACCTCGCCGGAGGAAGATCCCTTGTTGCCCGTCGCGCGGGCAATCCGCGCAGCATTGAATCTGAGTGACTCGACGTTATGCCGATAGATATCGCCCATTTACAGCAGTGGATCGGCAGAAGCGAGTGTGTTTCCGACACGCTTTGCCTGACGCCGATCGCCGCGCTTGCCGCTACGCTCGACCATGACAGTGCGCCAGTCGTGCCCGGCGACGCTTTACCGCCGCTGTGGCATTGGCTCTACTTTTTGCCGGTGCACCGGCAGTCGCTCGTGGGTCCTGACGGGCATCCGAAGCGGGGCGGCTTCCTGCCGCCGGTGGAATTGCCCCGACGGATGTGGGCGGGCAGTCAACTGGCGTTTTTACGCGAGCTAAAGGCCGGTGACGCGGTCAGCCGTTTATCGACGATCGAGGCCGTGACCCACAAGCATGGCCGTAGCGGCGATCTGATCTTCGTCAAGGTACTGCATCAGATCAGCGACGCTGCAGGCGTGGCGATCGAGGAGCATCAGGACATCGTCTATCGCGATCATCCCGCTGCCGGCGAAGCGCCCGCGACACCTCGCCCCGCCCCTGAAGGCGCCCGATGGCTGCGTACGATCGATCCGGATCCCGTGCTGCTGTTCCGCTATTCGGCGCTGACCCTCAACGGTCACCGCATCCATTACGACCGGCCCTATGCGATGGAGGAGGAAGGCTATCAGGGGCTCGTCGTGCATGGCTCGCTTCTGGCGACACTGCTGCTGGATCTGGTGCGAGCAGAACGGCCAGGAGAGCGCGTCGCGGCCTTTTCGTTTCGGGGCACGAGTCCGGTGCTCGATACGGCCCCGTTCGTCGTCTGCGGACGTCCAGACTGTGATGACGGTAAAGCGCTCAAGCTATGGATTGCGGGTAGTGACGGCACGTTGCGCATGGAGGCTAGCGCGGTTCTGGCGTAGCGGCTGGTTTGGGCGCCTTTGTCTGGCGTGAATGGCCGGAGCGTTTGCAACCGGTGGTTATTTTTCAGGAAGCGTGATGCGTTCTTTTCTGTTTGTTCCCGGCATACGGCCTGAGCGTTTTGACAAGGCGCTCGCTTGCGGCGCCGATGCGGTGATCGTGGATCTCGAAGATGCGGTCGGCGCCGTGGACAAGGGGCCGGCTCGTCAGCATGTCGCCGATGCGGCGGCGGCCTTCGCTGCGTCGACCACGCGTGTGCTACTGCGTATCAACGGCTTCGGCACGCCGTGGTTTGACGAGGACCTCTCGTTGCTGGCGCTCGGCGGTATCGACGGCGTCGTATTGCCCAAAGCAGAGAACACGATGGCCCTCGAAGCGCTCGTCCGTGCGACCACCAAGCCGATTCTGCCGATCGTCGAATCGGCGCTCGGCGTGTGGCAGGTGCTCGAGGTGGCAAAAGGGCCGGGCGTCGAGCGGCTCATATTCGGATCGGTGGATTTCGAACTCGATCTGGATTGTTCCGGTGCCTGGGAAGCGCTGCTTTATGCGCGCTCGCGGATCGTACTTGCGTCGCGGGTGGCTGGATTGCTGGCGCCGGTGGATGGCGTCAGCGTGGCGCTCGACGACGCAGTTCGACTCGCGACCGATGCATCGCGCGGGCGAAGCCTGGGTTTCGGCGGCAAGCTTTGTATCCATCCGAAACAGGTCGCACAGGTCAATGCCGCCTTTAGCCCGAGCGAAGAGGAACTCGCGAAGGCCCGGGAAGTGATCGAAGTATTCGAACGCGCCGGGGGCGGCGCGGTGTCGGTGGACGGGCGAATGGTGGACCTGCCGGTTCTGCTCAAGGCGCGGCGTCAGTTGGCGATGGTCGGGTGAGAATCGTCGGGCGAAGCGGGTAGCGTTGTGATGAGCAGTGACTGCGTTGGCAGCCGTTTGCGAAGCGTAGAACGTGTGCGTTAAACCGGATCCCAGGGCGTCAGCGTCAGCGACGGCACGTTCGGGAAGAAACTGGATTCGAATGCGGGCATCACCTGGTCGGCGATCGATTCCGGCGTCCAGCCACCATCGCGGTGCAGCGAGCGCACCATGCGGATCTGGTTGAAGAAATAGATTTCGTTAGCGCGCACACCGAAGATCTGTCCCGACACCTTCGCTGCGCGATCCGATGCCAGATAGACCGCAAGCGGTGCCACCTTGCACGCTTCCATCTTCTTCATGATCTCGACGCGGGCCTTTTGCTCGGGCGTATCCGACGGAATCGATGCGGTCATGGCGGTCCATGCCCATGGTGCGATACAGTTTGAGCGCACGTTGAATTTCGCCATGTCGAGCGCGATCGACTTCGACAGAGCCACGACACCCATCTTTGCCGCCGAGTAGTTCGCCTGGCCGATATTGCCGATCAGGCCGGAAGTGGACGTCATATGGACGTAGCTGCCGCCGTTCTGTGCCTTGAAGTGCGGTGCGGCGGCGCGCGCCACGAAGAACGAACCGTTTAGATGCACGTCGACGACGGCCTTCCATTCTTCCGGGCTCATGTTGAAGAACATCCGGTCGCGCACGATGCCTGCATTGTTGACCACGCAATCGACTCGCCCGAAGGTATCGAGCGCGGCCTGCACGATCTTTTGTGCCGAGTCCCATTCGGCAACGCTATCCGTACTCGCCACCGCCTCGCCGCCCGCTTCCTTGATTTCCGCCACGACCCGCTGCGCTGCGAACTCGCCGCTCTCCGCATGGCGCCCAAGATCGTTGACCACCACCTTCGCGCCAGCCGCTGCGAACTGGAGCGCGAAATCGCGGCCGATACCGGCCCCCGCTCCCGTAACGACCACAACCTTGTCCTTCACGATATCGCTCACTGTCGTCTCCATTCGTTTCAGGCGTTGATGTAGAAAGTCCATCACCTTATAATAGCAAAACTGAACGACGTTGCATATTGTGAACGATCGGCTGGCGCAATGCTAACGCCTCTCTATCTGTCCCTAACGGCGACAGCCGCATCCTGAATCTGTTTCCTGAATACATGACGGACCGACGACGATGAAACAGTGGCAATGCATCTTCTGTGGCTTTTTCTACGACGAAGCCGTTGGACTTCCGGTTGAGGGTTTTCCAGCCGGCACGCGTTGGGCAGACATTCCCGACGACTGGGCTTGCCCGGAATGCGGGGCTGCGAAGGCGGAGTTTGTGATGATTGAAGTGTGACGCTCGCCGCCGTTCACTGCGTTTGCGGCGGTAACATCGCTACGATCACGCCTCTCAAGCTCGCTCAGGCCCGCTCGAATAACGCGGCCAGCCCCTGGCCGCCGCCGATGCACATCGCCTCGAGACCGTAGCGGCCCTTGCGCCGCTGCAATTCGAACAGCAGGGTGGTCATCATGCGAACACCGGTAGCGCCGATCGGATGGCCCAGCGAGATGCCGGAGCCGTTGACGTTCAGCCGCTCCGGATCGTTCCATCCCCATCCCTTGAGTACAGCCAGCACCTGGCAAGCGAATGCTTCATTCAGTTCGACAAGATCCATCTGATCGATCGACAACCCGGTGCGTGCCATCAGTTTCTGCACGGCAGGCACTGGGCCGACTCCCATGCGCGACGGCTCGCAACCCGCTGCGGCCCAGCCGTTCAGATACGCTATCGGTTCCAGACCAAGTGCTTCGAGCTTGTCTTCAGCGACGACAAGGCAGGCCGCTGCTGCATCGTTTTGCTGGCTGGAATTGCCTGCCGTCACTGTGCCACCCGGGATCAATGCGCGCAGCTTGCCGAGGCTCTCCATACTGGCGTCTTCGCGAAAGCCTTCGTCCTGGGCAAAGACCAGCGGCGCGCCTTTCTTCTGCGGCACGCTGACCGCCACGGTTTCATCGGCCATGCGACCTGACGACCAGGCGGCAGCCGCGCGGCGATGGCTGCGCACCGCATATTCATCTGCTTCTTCGCGACTAATGCGAAAGTCGCTGGCAAGGTTTTCAGCCGTTTCTATCATGCCCGAGATGCGGCCAAAGCGTTCCTCCGGCTGCGAGCGTTCGCGCCCACGCGCGAGCCGGTCGTAAAACTGCACCGAACCCGCCCGCGCGCCCCATCGCATGTCCGTGCTGTAGTACTCGATGTTGCTCATGCTCTCGACGCCGCCCGCCAGCACGACATCGGCGATGCCGGTCTGGACCATCATGGCAGCGGTCGCGAGTGCCTGAAGTCCGCCGCCGCAGCGTCGGTCAAGCTGCATGCCTGGCACTTCGACCGGCAGTCCGGCTTGCAACGCGATCCAGCGTCCAACGCAGGGTGTTTCGCTGTTCGCGTACGACTGCGCGAAAACCACATCGTCAATCCGCACGGCGTCGAGCCCCGTGCGCTTCAGGACCTCTCGGGCGACCAGTGCGCCGAGTTCTTCGACCGGCACGCTGCGCAGACTGCCGCCAAAGGTGCCGACCGGCGTGCGTACGGGAGAGACGATCGCTGCGCGTTTCATATGCGCTCCTTCAAATGGCGTGGAAGAGGCGGGCGACGGTACGGTGTCGTGCCGCCGGCCATGGGTTATCCAGATTGCGTCAGCCGGCCCCGCCGGCGGAGCGCTCAAGTGCCGCTCGGTAGTCGGGGTGGGCGATTGCCAGCAGACGCTCGCGTCGCTGTTTCAAGGTGAGTCCGCGCAGGTCCGCGACGCCGTATTCGGTGACGATGACGCCGGCGTCGCTGCGTGGCGTGCTGACCGGGCCGCTGAGTGCCGCGACAATGCGGCTCGCCCGCTTGCCCCCGGTCGATGGCAGCGCAACCACCGGCAGACCACCCTTGGCGCGCCGTGCGCCACGCAGGAAGTCGAGTGCGCCGCCCACTGCGCCGACGTAGCTGCCGTTGGCCACTTCCGCATTGATCTGTCCGCTCAGGTCGACTTCGAGCGCGGAATTGAGGGCGACAAAACGGTCGATCCGGGCCAGCACGTCTGGATCGTGGGTGTAGCTTGTCGAGCGAAATTGCACGGCCTGGTTGCGGTACGCGAAGTCGTGGATGCGGCGGCTGCCCATCATGACGCCGGCAATCGTCTGCCCCCTATCGACATTTTTACGCGTGTTGTTGATGACGCCCGCGTCCATCAGATCGGCGACCTTGTCTCCGATCGCACCCGAGTGGACCCCCAGGTTTTGCCGGTCCGACAAGCGCGCAAGGACGGCTTCCGGAATCGCGCCGAGGCCGAACTGGAGTGTCGAGCCGTCTTCGATCAAACCGGCGACGTGGCTGGCGATCGCCAGTTCGAGGCTACCGGCTTTGCTGGGCGCGTTTTCGAGTGGCGCGCGCGAGGTCGGCAGAATGAAACCGAGGTCGGCGTCGCGCAGATAGCGTTCGCCATACGTCCAGGGCGCCTGCTCGTTGATTTCGGCAACGATGACGCGGGCTGTGTCCAGCACCGGAACCAGGTACTCGTGCGCGATCGACAGACTGTAGCGGCCGTCCCGATCCGGCGGCGCGAGCTGCAGCAGCAGTACGTCGATCTTGAGCGCGCCCGCGCGCATCAACTGCGGAAATTGCGAATAGTGGCACGGCAGCACATCGAGTGCGTCGGCGCGCGCCAGTGCGCGATTGGCGCCACTGCCGCAGTAGGAAACGAAGTCGATGCAGTCGGCGTGTTCGGGCTGGCACGTATCGGTGGCGCTCGCGCCCAGAAACACGCGGAACCGGCCGATCTGGTGCCGCTGCGCGATGAGCGCCTGAGTCAGCGGTACCGGCTCCGCATTCGCCTGCCCCCACATGACGTTCTCGCCAGCACGGACAATGGACGCAAAGTCGATGGAGCCGGATTGCAGGAGTATGGGCATGAGCCTGAGGGGAGGCGAAGGGGAGGGTTCTGAGTCTTTTGATCAGGACGCTGGCGACGGCATGACGCTGTGTCTTCGCGGCGCATTCTGCGTGCGGACGACGCCGGCAGCATCGAGTGCGGCGATGTGTTCAGCGGCGTAGCCGAGCGTGTCGAGAATCTCCGCTGTGTGCTCGCCAATGGCCGCGATCGACAGGATGGGTTGTGCCGGTTCGCGCTGGAAACGGATCGCGTTGCCGACATGCTGACGGCCGGCCGCGTCGGCGCTGACCATCTGACGGGCCTGCGTGTGTGGGTGCGCGAGCGCCTCACGAAGTGACAGCACCGGCGCAACACTGACGCGGCGGCCTTCGAACCACGTGAGCCATTCGCTCAGCGTGCGTGTCAGGAAGGTCCCGGTAAGGAAGGCGCGCAGCTCGGCCTGCGCTGTGCCGGCTGGTCCCACGGCGACGTCAATCAGGTCCGGTCGGCCTAACGGCGTTAGCAGATTCGTCGCAAAGTCGAGTTCGCGGCCACCGAGACAAAGCCATTGCGAATCGGCCGTCTGGTACACAGCGAGCAGAGCGATTGCGTTGCCGCCGTGCGCAGTAGCGACGGTGTCGCCTGCTACAGGGTTCAGCGCGTGGCTAGTCAGATGCGGCTGCACCGTTAGCGCTGCGTCGTACAACGAAATATCGATGAAGTCCCCCTTGCCCGTTTCGCGTGCGTGCAACAACGCCATCAATACCGCGGACAACGCCGTCAACGAGCCCGCCAGCGCGGCAAGGGAGGCGCCCGATGTCATCGGAGCGCCGCGCTCGTCGCGTGGCAAGGTTCCCGCCATGGCCTGGATGACGGGGTCGTGCGCGGGCACCTGTGACAGCGGGCCGGTCTGGCCGAAGGCGGTCAGCGAACAGTAAACGAGCCTGGCATGGGTGCGGCTCACCGTGTCGTAATCGATGCCCAGGCGCGCCGCCACACCGGGCCGCGACGACTCGATCACGATGTCGGCCGCGTCGATCAGTTGCCGCGCGATCGCGAGACCATCAGGGTGTTTCAGATCCAGAGCGATGCTGCGTTTGCCGCGATTGAGCGCCGCGAAAAACTCGCTATCCGACTCGAGCGGGCCGCGTGCGGCATCGCCCGACAGCGGTTCGACCTTGATGACGTCGGCACCGTGATCGGCAAGATTCGACGCCAGCATCGGCCCGGGCATGAACTGCGACAGATCGACCACGCGAACGCCCGAAAGCTTCATGCGGCAGGCACCTTGAACGTGAGGCCCCGTGCCGCGATTTCGGCCGCCTGCTGCAGGATTCGCGCGATCAGTTCGGCGCAGGTCGGCAGATCGTGGATCAGGCCTGTCACCATCCCGGCCGGAAAGGCCCCGCCTTCGACATCGCCATTCGCGAATGCGTCCATCCAGCGGCTGGCACCGGTCAGCGCGTACAGGTCGGCGGCCGTGGCGCCGCCTGCACGCTCCAGGGCGACTGCCGCGACGCTGACGGTGTTTTTGATCACGCGGCTCGAATCGCCGAGCGTGCGTCCGACCAGCAACGTATCGCGTTCGGTCGCTTCCAGCAGGCGTTGTTTGATTGCGGGGTGCACGCGAGACTCCTGCGTGAGCATGAAGCGCGTGCCCATATTGATGCCGTCCGCGCCGAGCGCGAGCGCGGCCATCAGGCCGCGGCCATCCGCGAAGCCGCCGGAGGCGAGCAGCGGAATCTTCAGCTTGTCCGCAGCGGCGGGGATCAGGATCAGCCCCGGAATATCGTCTTCGCCCGGATGCCCCGCACATTCGAACCCGTCGATGCTCACGGCGTCCGCGCCGAGCGCTTCCGCTTTCAGCGCATGCCGCACAGCGACGCATTTGTGGATCACCTTGACGCCGTTTGCCTTGAACGTTTCGATGTACTTCGCGGGATTGCTGCCGGCGGTTTCGACCACGGGCACACCCCGCTCGACGATGGTGCGCACGTAGCCCTCGTAGTCGAGCCCGGCGTTACTGCCGAGCAGCGTCAGGTTGACGCCGAACGGTTTGTCGCTGAGCGCGCGCACCTGGTCGATCTCGCGCGCCAGTGCATCGGCGCTTGCATGGGTGTGCGCGGAGATGAATCCCAGTCCGCCCGCATTGCCGACCGCTGCCGCGAGTTCCGCGCGCGCCACCCAGCGCATACCGCCCTGGATGATCGGGTAGTCGATGCCGAGCAATTCGGTGATGCGATTCTTTTGAGCGTTCATGATCTGTTGTGAAGCCGTGTGGGCGAATGACAGGTTGAAAAGAATCCATCGAGTGCTAGCACTGCAACTGATGCACGCGACTGCGAATTCACGTGTACCTACGGCGCTCAGCAATGGCGAAACACCGGCTTGCGCTTTTCGGCGAATGCGGCCATGCCTTCCTTGCGGTCTTCGGTGGCGAACGTTGCATAGGCCATGCGCCGTTCGAACAGGATGCCTTCGGCAAGACTGGACTCGTAGGCGCGATTGACGCATTCCTTCGCAAGCGCAACGATGGGTTGCGAGAATCCGGCGATGGCGTCCGCCGTTTTCAGCGCTTCGTCCAGCAATTCGTCGAGCGGTACGACGCGGCTCACCAGTCCGCAGCGTTCGGCTTCGATCGCGTCCATCTTGCGTCCGGTGAGAATCATCTCCATGGCCTTTGATTTGCCGAGCGCGCGCGTGAGACGTTGCGTCCCGCCGGCGCCGGGGATGGTGGCAAGCGTGATTTCGGGCAGCGCAAAGCGGGCGTTGTCGGCAGCGAGAATGAAGTCGCACATCATGGCCAGTTCGCACCCGCCCCCCAGCGCGAGGCCGGATACTGCGGCGATCACCGGCTTGCGGCAGCGCGCCGTGCGCTCCCAGTTGGACGTGATGAACTGGCGCTTCAACACATCAATGTAAGTCCAATCGCCCATCATCCTGATGTCGGCGCCGGCGGCAAAGGTTTTTTCGTTTCCTGTGAGCACGATTGCGCCGATCGCTTCGTCAGTTTCGAAACTGTCGAGCGCGGTAGTCAGTTCGTCCATCAACAGGTTGTTCAGTGCGTTGTACGCCTGCGGTCGGTTAAGCTTGATAAGGCCAGTCCTGCCGCGCGTTTCGACGATGATCGTTTCATAAGCCATGAGTTTCCTCGCATCAATGCGGACGAACACCTATGCCATCTTTCCGCCGCCGGAACAGTGCGCGCACTCGCCATTCGCGGCCGCTTCCGGCGCTGCATCGCAGCACGAATCGGGATGAATCGGGATGAATCGGTGCGTTGCGGGGTTGCCCGTATTTTGAACGGTGTTTATAATTGTGAATGCGCGACGGGGCTTTGTCAATTGGGCTTCGGGCCTGCGCTTCATGAAAAATGGGCAAGGAGGCAGAGCATGACCACACGCCATGAGGACGGGCAGATTCGCGTCGAACAGCGCGGCCATATTCTCTTGATCGGCATCGACCGTCCGGAAAAGCGCAACGGCTTTACCCCCAAAATGTTCGAGGAACTGGCGAGGGCGTATACGCGTCTCGAAGCGAGCCCGGATCTCTTCTGCGGGCTGCTTTACGCGGAGGGCGATCACTTTACCGCGGGCCTCGATATGCCGAAAGTCGTGCCGTTGCGCCGCGCAGGCAAGCCGTTGCTGCCAGTGGGCGAAGTCGACCCGTTCAATCTGCGCGAACCGTTGCGCAAGAAGCCGGTTGTGATCGCGCTGAAGGGCATCAGCTTTACGGTGGCAGTCGAACTGATGCTGGCGTCCGAGGTGGCGGTGGCCGCCGACAATTGCCGCTTCTCGCAGATGGAGGTCAAGCGCGGCATCATGGCAGGCTGCGGCGCGACCATCCGGATGGTGGAGCGTGCGGGGTGGGGTAACGCGATGAAGATTCTGCTCACCGGTGACGAATTCACGGCGCAGGAAGCGTATCGCATGAATTTCGTGCAGGAAGTCGTGCCGGCGGGCGAAGAGTTCGGGCGCGCGCTGGAGATCGCGGAGCGCATTGCCGCCCAGGCACCGCTCGCCGTGCAGGCTACTATGGCCAATGCGCGCGTGTCGCTGGGGACAGGCTGGCAGGAAGCCTATTCGAAAATCCAGTCTGCCCAGCAGGTGCTGTACAACACGGAAGATGCCAAAGAGGGCGTGCAGTCGTTTATCGAAAAGCGCACCGCGAGATTCATTGGACAATAACCTGACCCGGCAGCAAATCAATTCAACGGAAACGGTTCGATATGACGAAAGGTGCGTTGTCCGCGATTCGAGTGCTCGATCTGAGCCGCATTCTCGCAGGGCCATGGGGCGCGCAGATGCTGGCCGATCTGGGGGCGGAAGTGATCAAGGTCGAACGGCCGGGCAAGGGCGACGACTCGCGCCAGTTTGGCCCGCCGTTCCTGAAGGACCGCGATGGCAACGACACGCGCGAGTCCACATTCTTTATCAGCGCGAATCGGGGCAAGAAGTCGATTACCTGTGACATCGCGACACCCGAGGGGCAGGCGTTGATTCGCTCGCTCGCGGCGAAATGCGACGTGCTGCTGGAAAACTACAAGGTCGGGGACCTGAAGCGATATGGTCTGGATTACGCGAGCCTCAAGCTTGTCAATCCGCGCCTCGTCTACTGCTCGATCACGGGTTTCGGGCAGACCGGGCCTTACAGTCCGCGACCCGGCTACGATTCGATCTTCCAGGCCATGGGTGGCCTCATGAGTATCACGGGAAATGGCGACGACATGCCGGGCGGCGGCCCGATGAAGACTGGCCCGAGCCTCGCGGATATTTTGTGCGGGCAGTATGCGGCATCGGCGATTGTGGCGGCGCTCTACCACCGCGACGCCGGGGGCGAGCAGGGCGGCGAAGGGCAGTACATCGACCTCTCGCTGCTGGATTCGATGATTGCCGCCACCTCGCACTATGCCAGCCAATACCTGGTGTCCGGCGAGGTGCCGGTGCGGCGCGGCACCGAGGGCAACGGCGGCATGCCGTCGCGGATGTTCCGGTGCGCGGATCGCGACATCATGATCGTCGCCGGTAACAATGAGCAGTATGCGCGCCTGTGCCAGGTGCTAAAGCATCCGGAACTCGCAACGGACCCGCGCTTTAGCGAGATCGCGCTGCGGGTCGGGAACCGCCGGGCGCTCGGGGACGTGTTCGAGCCGCTGATCGTTCAGTGGCAGAGCGACGCGTTGCTGCTTGCACTCGACGCAGCGGGCGTTCCGGCCGGTCCAATCAACAACCTTGAGCAGGTGTTCGCAGATCCGCATGTTCAGGCGCGCGGCATGTGCGTGGAGGTTGCGCATCCGCTGTCGAATGATGCAGTGCGCATGGTCGCCAGCCCGGTGAAGATGTCGGGGACACCGATCGAGTCGTACACCCGGCCACCGATGCTCGGCGAGCATACCGAAGACGTGCTGCGCGATCTACTGGACATGTCAGGCGCGGAAATCGACGCATTGCGTGCGCGCAAGGTTATTTAAACCCGGCGGCTGAACAATGCAGCGCAAAAATGGCCCTGACTTCGTGTGCAGTAGCCAAGGCCGAACTTCATCGCACTCTCGCGAAGTTCGATGGAAGAGAAATCTGTTTCGCAGCCCACGGGCGTGGGCTGCCTGCAGTTTGAACGCGACTTCCGGAGCATCGAAAAACCGGCGTCATCGGCTCGCGCTTCGTTAGAGCATAGTCTGTCCACCATCGACATTGAGGGTCTGTCCGGTTACGTAACCCGCACTCTCACTGCATAAGAATGCAACTACGCGTCCAATATCCTTCTGCGGATCGCCGAAACGGCCAAGCGGAATCTCGGACAGATAGCGCGTGCGTTCACTGGGATTCGCATCCAGATACGCGTCGGCCACAGGCGTGAGGGCCGCGGGACACACCACGTTGACGGTGACGCCGTAAGGGCCCCATTCGCGCGCGGCGACTCGCGACAGGCCGCGAATGCCCTCCTTGGCGGCGGCATACGGAGCGAATCCCTGCGTGCCTTCGATGCCCGTGCGCGACGCGAAATTGATGATCCTGCCACTGCGCTGCTGCTTCATGTGCGGCCAGGCGGCCTGCATGAAATAGAGCGTGCCGTAGAGGCCCGATTCGAGCGTTTCGCACCAGTTTTCATCGGTGACCGCTTCCAGCGGCACGCCCGGCGTGCTGCTTTGCGCATTGTTCACAAGGGCATCGATGCGCCCGAAATGCTCGATGGCGAGGGCGACGGTCTGGTCGGCATCAGCGCGCCTGCGCGTGTTGCCCGGCACCACGAGCACCTGAACGCCATACTCCTTCAGTGCCGTTTCAGCCTTGCGCAACTTGGCTTCGGTGCGCCCCGTCAGGACAAGGTTCGCGCCCTCGCTGGCCAACGCATTCGCAATACCGAGCCCTAATCCTTGCCCGCCGCCGGTTACGATGGCAACCCGGTCCTTTAGTGCGTTCATGAATAAACTCCTTCGTAAAACAACGATGGGTGACGCGCTCGCGATGCAGACCAAACTGGCTGACGACACTGAGTGGTATCGTGGGTGGGCGCATTTTGGAACGTTGTTCAATTATATTGCAGATGAGCTGCCGGATGGACTTGGCGTTATCCCGGATCCGCCAAGAATAAGTGTGCTAAACCGGCGACCAGCGTGAGACTATGTGAATGATTCATTTATAATGAGCCGAATCGAAATAGAAGGGGAGTGATATGTCGAAAGAAATCCTGGCTTCGGCAGACAAGGATGTCACCGGACCGCGTTCGCTGACTCGTCTGCTCGGGCTGTTCGATGTGTTGGCGAAAGCGCCGGACGGGATGTCGCTTGCAGAATTGAACATCGCGCTGGAGTCGCCCAAGAGCAGCTTGCTGAACCTGTTGCGGCCCCTTGTGGCGGAAGGCTTTCTGATGCACGACGGTGGCCGGTACCGGTTGGGACCGGCCATTTTCCGGCTATCGGCAAATGTAATGGCAGTATGGAATTTTTCGAAGATGCTGCGTCCGTTTCTGCTCGAACTGTCGGAGCGTACCCACGAGACGGTCTATATCGGTGTGCTCGATGTGGAGCATAAGGTCATTACGTACGTCGACGTCATCGAAAGTGCGCAATCCGTTCGATATTCGATGATTGTCGGGATGCGTCGGCCGCTGTATTGCACCGCTGCCGGGCGCGTTCTGCTCGCTTACGCGCCGGAAGCGTTTCTTGCCGAATACCTGCGGACTGTCAAACTCGAGCGCCATACGGAGCAAACGACGGTCAACAAGAAAGCCCTGCGCGAGGAGCTACAAAACATCGTCGAGACCGGTTTGTCGGTCAGCCGCGGTGAACTGCGGCCCGACTCGGCCGGTCTGTCGGCGCCTATTTTTGGACCCAATGGCGAAGTGATCGCGGCCATGGCAGTCGGTGCGCCGCTGGAGCGATTCGATCGCGAACGGGAGCACCTCGAGGAACACATGCTTGCCGTCGCCCAGCGGGCGTCGGCGTTGAGCAAAGTAAGCGAAGAGGAGTAAGCCTGGCAAAGCGCGCCATGGTACGCAACATTTGCGGCGCGCAACATGTCAGCCGACAAACGGCGGCGCCGGTCAGCGCCGCTTATCGTCATCGCGTGCAGTCAACGAGTGCGTGCGGGGCCGCTCAATCCTGTGGCTTCCAGAACGCTGGGCCGATGGCCCGGGTCGCGTTGCTTCGGCAACGCGTACGCAATAACGAGCCCCGCCAGCGCACTGCCGGCGACATATCCGAACACCGCGATATAACTTTGCGCCGCTGGAAAGGACGCACCGCCGTCGCTCACGGAGGCGCCTTGCAGCAGCGTGAACACTGCTTGTGCCCCAACCGCGAAGAAGCACGAAAAAAACACGTAGAGCAGGCCAGTCGCCTCGCCGGTCTGTTCCGCGGGGGTCGCTTCGATGATCAGGTTATAGACAGCCGTCTGCGCGAAGGCCAGGCCGAACGAGCAGAGCATCGCGCCTGGAACGAATAGCAACATACTGCGATGAAGCAGAATCAGCGACGCCCAGGTGAGCACCAACATGCTCATGCCGATCAGCGCCGCCTGTCGCGCCGCGTAGCGTGCAGCGACCCGTCCGCTCCAGGGGCTGGCAAGCGTTGCGCCGATGTTGATCGTGAACATCAGCAGGCCTGCCTGGGTTGCCGTCAGTCCGAAACCTGCGCGCGTCCACACCGGCTGCTGCAACAGGAGCGAGAACACTTGCCCAAGCTGCATTGCGCCGATCGCGATGCACATCATGCAGGCGTTCGCGAGGATCACCTGACGCTTTGCCAGTAAGCGTATGTTGATAAGCGGCTCCGCTGCGTTGCGCTGGTGCCTCGACCAGAGCCATAGCGTCACCACGCCGGCTGCCAGCAAACCCCCGGTGTGGGCATCCCGCAGTCCCCACGCGTGGATCTGTTGGACCGCGAAGAGGAGCGCGCACAACGCCGGCGCGAAGGCGAGGCCTCGCACGAAATCGATTCGTGTGCCTGACCTGCGATGCGATTTTGGCACGCACAAGCGCACCGCCGCGATTGTCATTACGCACAGCACCACCTTCAGCCAGAAACCGCCTTGCCACGAGTAGCGATCTATCACGATACCTGCGCAGATGTAGACCAATCCAGCCGAGACCATGCCTGCCGCGGTGATGAGTCCGACTGCCGAAGGGATCTGCCGCGCGGGCAGATTTTCGCGGACAAGTCCCATCGAAAGTGGCGTGATGCCCGATGCGACCGACTGCATCACGCAGCCCGCGATCAGTACGGCGAGGTTGGCCGCGCAGGCCGCCACTGCGCCTCCCGCCGCAGCGACCACCAGCACGATCAGCAGCACTCTCCGGTAGCCGAGCAGATCCCCCAGCCGTCCACAGATGGCCGCAAAGACTGCCGCGCCAAGCCAGTAGGCGGTGACCGTCCAGCCTACCGCGGCTGAGCCGGGAAAGACCCTGTAGAGCGTCACGAGCATCGTGTAGATCACGGTGATGCCGGACGACGCCGCCACCGCCGACATCAGCACCGCAAACAGGAGCCAGCGCCGTGGCCTTCCAGCGAGCGTTTCACGCGAAGAGGATTGCGGCAATGCATCAGCCTGCATGGGATGTCTCCTTTCTAGCGGGTTTCGACTATCGTCTCATAGTTGAACGATATGCGTATAGTTGTTATTTTCGTGTGTCGAGTTAGCGGTACGCCGGTGCGGTTGCTTTCGCCGATATCAATCCGGTATCGCGACTTCTGATTTCGATATGGCGGTTTGAACGTCAACTGCGTGCGCCGATACTTCTATATCAAGAGGCGCCGCCCTTGTCGCTCGCTTCATCGTCGTTTCACAAACAGGAGACTTTTTCATGTCGACTTACCAAGGAAAAATCTACGACGCCGACACGCACTTCTACGAAGTGGAGGACGCGTTCAGCCGCTACCTGCCCGAGAAGTTCAAGAAAGACTGGGGGTTCACCAGCCGGGTCACCGAAGAGAGTAATCGCTGCATGTATGTCGGCGATCGCAAGGTGGAGATCAGCGAAGGCTACACGTCGGCAGAGGGGCTGGTGCCGCCGCCGGGGAAACTGCACGAATGGCTGCGGGCGATGAAGGACGGCAAAAACAACGTCGAAATGCGGGTTCCTCCCACCCCGGACATGTTCAACCGCGACGCGCGTCTGCAAAAGATGGATGAGTTCGGCGTTGAGGCGTGCACGATGTACATTGGCGAAATGGTCGCTTGCATCTCCTATCTGAACGAACCCGTTGCGGCAAACGCCGTGCTGCACGCCTACAACCGCTGGATGCTCGACGATTGGACCTTCAACTATAAAGATCGCATTTACAGCACGCCGGTCGTCACGCTCGACGATCTCGACTCCGCGGTTGCCGAGGCGAAGTGGCTGGTGGCGAATGGCGTGCGCGTGATCCTGATGCCGATGGGTCCGTTCAATGGGCGCGCGCCGGCCGACCCGTATTTCGATCCGTACTGGTCGATTCTCAACGAAGCGGGCGTGCGTGTGACCTTCCACGTTTCCGAAGCGATCTACATGAAGGACCACATGGCCGTGTGGGGCGAACCCGTTCAGCAGTCGCGCCAGCGCCAGACCGCTTTTGTGTGGATGCATGGTTACAGCGAACGTCCGGTGATCGAAACGCTGTCGTCGTTCATCTTCTACAACTTCTTCGAGCGTTTTCCGAACGTCAAACTGTGCAGCGCGGAAAATGGCGCGGAGTGGGTGCCGTCCATGCTGGTCAAGATGGACAAATGCCGGGGCATGTCGAAAAACGGCTACTGGCCGTGTGGTCAGTTGAAGAGCCGGCCAAGCCAGATTTTCAAGGAGAATGTCTTCGTGGTAGCGTATCCGGAAGACGACCTCGCACAGATCGTCGCGCAGACCGGGTCGGCGGACTTTCTGCTAATGGGCTCTGACTATCCGCACGCAGAAGGTGTACCTGAGCCGCGAGATTTCGCAACGGAAGCGTGTGAGCCGTTGTCTGCCGAGGACACCCGGAAAATCATGTACGAAAACGGTCGCCGCTTCATGCCTGTACGGACTTAACGGATCGAGCGGGTCGAGGGGGTCGACACCCGCGGCGCACGCGCTGTGTGCATTGTTTTGGCTGATCGAATGACTATGCAAGCGTCAGCGGGAGCAGGTGCAATGTCCCGCGCGCTTGCGCCACCGTGGACAAGCTAGCCATGAATTTACTGGACTATCAGGCGTTGCTGCTGGAGCGCGACGGCGGCATTCTCACCGTTACCCTCAATCGGCCCGAGACCTTGAATGCGTTCGACGAACAGATGGACATCGAGATGTCGCGGCTCTTCGCCGATGTCGCGGAGGATCCCGAAACCCGCGTCGTCGTGCTCACGGGAGCAGGCCGGGCGTTCAGCGCCGGCGGCAATATCGAGCACATGCAACAGGTGATCGACGATCAGTCGCAGTTTCTCGGCGGCATGCAGCGCGCGAAGAAAATCATCTTCTCGATGCTCGACTGTCCGAAACCCATCATCGCGAAGATCAATGGTCATGCCGTGGGGCTCGGGGCGACGATCGCGCTCTTCTGCGATCTGAGTTACGCGGCAAGCCACGCGAAGATCGGCGATCCTCATGTGAAGATGGGTTTCGTCGCGGGTGACGGCGGGGCGGTGATCTGGCCGCAACTGATCGGTTATGCGAAGGCCAAGGAATACCTGCTGACCGGCGATCTGCTCGGCGCGCAGGAAGCAGCCCGCCTCGGGCTGATCAACTATGCCGTTCCCGCCGACGAGCTCGATGCGGTCGTTGCCGTAATGGCGACGCGTCTCGCGACGGGCGCATCACAGGCCATCCAGTGGACCAAGACCTCGATCAACATCGGTTTGAAGCAACTGGCGCATTCGATACTGGATGCGTCCATCGCCTATGAGGCGCTATCCAATCAGACCGAGGATCATCAGGAAGCGGTGAATGCGTTTCGCGAGAAGCGCGATCCGATTTTCAAGGGCCGCTAAGCCGCGTTCATCTGGCTGCGACTGGGCGATCCTGTCAAGTGCAGCGTTTGACACAGGAGTGTTTTACATGCAACAGGTAGTCGCGATTACGGGTGGCTTCGGCACGCTCGGACGGGAGGTCGGCAACGCATTTGCCGCAAATGGCTGGAAGGTTGCCTTGCTGGACCGTGCGCCGGTGCCTGACGCCTCAACCCCGGACGCACAGGACGCGCAATTCCGGCTAGGCGGCGTCGATCTGACCGATCTGGGCAACGCACGAACGGCCATGTCCGCGGTTGTCGGGCGTCTTGGGCCGCTCAATGCACTGATCAACGTGGCCGGCGGCTTTCGCTGGGAAACCCTGGCGGATAGCGATATCGAGACGTGGGATCTGATGTATCAGATGAACGTCCGCACGGCGGCGACAGCTTCCCGGGCGGCGCTGGACCAGTTCGGCGATGAGCAGGAAGGGGGGCGCATCGTCAATATCGGTGCAGGCGCGGCGCTGCGTGCCGGCGCGGGGATGGGCGCCTATGCGGCCTCGAAGGCGGGCGTGCTGCGTCTCACGGAAGCGCTTGCCGATGAACTCAAGGATCGCGGCATTAGGGTCAATGCGATTCTGCCGGGCATCATCGACACGCCGCAGAATCGCAAGGACATGCCCGATGCCGATTTTTCGCGCTGGGTGCAGCCTGCTGACATCGCGGCGGTTATTCTCTTCCTCGCTTCTCGTGCCGCCATGGCCGTGACAGGCGCATCGATTCCGGTCACGGGCCGGCTATAGATTGGCGCGCAGACGGGACCGCCGCCCGTTCGCCCGGTAATGCGTCGTCCGCAGCGGTGTTGCGGCCCGGTGTTCTGAACCGGCATGGCCCTCCCGATCCCCCTTGGTGCGCCGGATCGAACCAGGGCCGTACACCTCAGGTCAGGCGCATCAGGGAATCCGTGCTGAAGCCCAGGAATGGTTCACCCAGACGTGCGCGTCGAGCCCAGTGTGCATCGTGCAACAGCGACCGTCCCACCCCGATCAGATCGAACTCGTTGCGCAGGAAACGCTCGAGCAAGGGCGTGAGATCGGGCTGCGCCACGGTCTCCGACCCCGCCATCGAGTCATAGAAGCCCTTGTTGATGCCGATGCCGCCGACGGTCATCGACAGCTTGCCCGTCACCTTCTTTGCCCAGCCTGCGAGATTCATGTCCGAGCCGTCGAACTCTGCGCGATTGAAATACCGCGTGCTCGCCTCGAAGATATCGACGCCGGCTTCGGTCAGCGGCGCGAGAGTCTGTTCGAGTTCAGCGGGGGTGTTCGCAAGACGTGCCTTGAAATCCTGCTGCTTCCACTGCGAAAAACGGAAGCTGATGGGCATTGCGTCACCAATCTCCGCGCGGATCTCGCGAACCACCTCCGCGGCGAATCGGCTCCTGGCAGTGCGATCCTTGCCCCAGATGTCGATGCGTTGATTGGTCTCGCTCCACAGAAACGAATCGATCAGGTAGCCGTGGCCGCCATGAATGGCAATTCCGTCGAATCCGGCTGCCTTTGCGTAGGACGCGCTGCGGCGATAGGCTGCGACGACATCGGCGATTTCTTCATCGGTCATCGCGCGGGTGGGGGCGCTCACGCGCGCCACGTAGGCTGGGTCCAGCGAGTTCAGGCGGCCCGTCGGGCCCCACAGTCCGGACGGACGCATCGGCGGCGCAGCGGGGACGGGCCCTGTATCGGCTTCTTTCATTGGGCCCATGTGCCACAACTGCGGGAAAATCACGCCGCCGCTCGCGTGGACCGCATCGGTAACATACCGCCACGCTTCGACCGACCCGGCGCCCGCCAGCATTGGAATCGAGTTCTCTCCTAGACCCGCTTCGCCGAGTGCGGACGGATGATCGATGCCTACACCTTCAGTGATGATGAGTCCGGTCTCGCCTTCGGCACGCCGCTGGTAGTACGACGCGACATCCGGCCCTGGCCTTCCGTCTGGAGAGAAGCCGCGCGTCATCGGCGACATGACGATGCGGTTTGCCAGCGTAATGCCGCGAACCGGCAGAGGGGTAAAAAGCGGCGCTGTGATCACCTTTGTCTCCGTGCGCATAGTTGACTTGTGTGCGGATAATGATACGCCATATTTTTGCCGTGAGAAAGCGTCTCCCCCATGCCGGGGCGAGCGGCGCGCAAGGAGGACTCCGTTGATGCAAAGCCCTATCGCCACCGTCGCCCAAGGCGTGCCGGATGACGGCGATGTGATCCGCGAGGGCTTCGAATTGATGCTGGCGTTCGGGCCGTTCCACGAAATGGTTGGCCCGACCTGGTACAGAAGAAGCGAGCGTGGTGTTTCGCGCAGGCATCGGCCCAGTTTCAGGTGATGGGGCAGATGGACACGTAGAACACGGGGGCTAAGTTTGCGGTGTGACCTATCGGTCAGGCGCCTTGTACCCCCACGCCGAGAGCAGCAACTGCTGGATGTGTGTGGCACGCTGCTGGCGTTGCGCAGGCGTGGTCGGAATGCCCATCAGCACTTCCGAGCTGCCGGCCACAAGCGTCAGCAGGTCGCGGGCGGCCTGCGGCGCGTCGGACACGCTGATCGTCCCGCCTTGGGCGGCAGAGGCGATGAAGTTCGCTACCGGCTCCAGCATCGCGTTCACGTATTGAAGGAAGCCCTTCGCCACATCCGGAAAGCGATGCGATTCCCCGACGCTGACACGGGTGATTTCGATCGTATCCGTGGAGGCCATATGGTCAGTCAGCGTGCGTAACAGGACCAGCAGCGTTTTCGGGAAGTCGCGACGCGGCTTTAGTAGTAATTCGATCCTGCCACGCAGATCCTCCATGCCGTGCCAGATAGCAGCTCGAAACAGGTCTTCCTTAGTGCCGTACTGCCGGTAGACGGTCGTCTTGCTGATTCCCGCACGCGCAGCGATCTCCTCGACTCTGGCTCCGCCGAACCCTTCTGCCCGAAAAACCTGGGTGGCCGCGTTCAGGAGCCTTTCGCGCAATTCGGCGGCGGCGTCCTGGGTAGGCCGCCCCGCCGCGCGCGGTGCGGCCGCGACTGCCGCAGCGGCGTCAGCGGTGGCGGAGGGCGAAGCTCGAAGTGCCGAGGACCTGACCATGGGCAGTGGGAGACCGAGGGTAAAGTGGCAGTGTACTCACGTCCCTATCCATCCGCCAGTAGCACGGACGTGCGCCTGTTCGGGCGTGATGTGGCGCTCACCGGCTTCAGACGTCGATCATGCCGCGCACATAAGACTCCATCGTACCCGCGCACGACAATTTGTCCTCGCCTTCCTCGAGATCCGCATAGCGGCCGACCTGCCGGACGAGCGGCCCCTTCAGACCATCCGTCGGCTCCTCGGGCGAGAAATCGATTGTCACCTTGTCACCGGTGATGAAGCCGCCCCAGTACCCTTCGGCGAGCAGGTCGAAGAACGCGAAGCGGCCTTCGACGACGCTTTTCCCGCTGGCGGGGGTCAGCAGTTCTTCGCCTGCCTTGTCCAGCACGAACGGCACGATCCACGGACAGATCGCGTAGCCGTGCGCCACGTCCGACCACGGGCCGGTACCGATCATTTCCGACATGCCATAGCTATTCTGGACGTTCGCGGACTCGATGCCGTAGAAGCCGATGATCTGCTCGCGGAAATCGGCGGGTGCCTGGCTGCCTTTCAATCCACCGCCTGTGGTGATGACCGTCTCGGGATGACAGATGCGATCCGCGACGCCGCGCCGGCGTGCGTGTTCGACCAGCGTCCAGTGCAGCGACCAGTTACCTTGCACGAGTACAGGTACGTCACGGTGGGCGAGTAGTTTGTCCAGAAAGCGGTCGATCATCGCGCCCGTGTGCCGCTGACGCGATACTGCCTGCTGCTGGAAGGCGGCTATTTCACTCGGCTTTGCGCTGCCGTCCGCAAGCGCGCGACGCATGCGGCCCATGGCGATCGTCGCGGAAGCCAGCGCCGGCTCGTCGAACATCAGCGTGCTTTCGCCGCCGAGCTGCGTGGCGGCGCTCAGGACTGGCCCGACATGACGATGGGCTCCGCCTGGCGGCATCATCAGAAACACCGGTCGCTTGCCGAAATCCCGTTTGATCAGCTTGTTGCCATACACCCCGAGTTTTACGCACGACGCCGTCACGTGGTCAAGGTCGGCGCGCGTCTGGTTGATGAAGCTGCACTTGCCGGAGGTGCCGCTCGAACTGAACACGTGGTGCCCGGCGCCGCGCAGGCGATCCATCCATGCGTCGACGTTGTCGACGCCGTCGACATCGACGTTGGTCACCGGTCTGCTCGTCAGCGTTTGCAGCCACGTATTCAGATGCTTCCAGCGGCCGTTTTCCACGAACTGCTCGGGGTAGCTCTTGTAAATCTGGTGCGCGAAAAGCAGCGGCACCACGTCGGCTTCGTTGCGGATTTCGTCGATGCCCGTGTCGGCGGCACGACGGCCCAACAGCTTGATCTGTTCACGGCGTTGAGCGAAACGCTCCTGCATCGCCGTCAGTTGGAGCGCGCGCAAATTGTCGGGATGACGGCGAAACGGATCGCCGTCCTGTTCGAGCAGGTCGTAAAAGAGCTTGAGCGTCGACATGGTGTCTCCAGCGTGACGTGGCGGTATGCGCTTTGGCGCTATTGATCGAAATCCGTGGCACTCGAGACTTCGACCCACGTGTCGAGATTCTCCTGCAAGGACGCAAGTTTGTTGCGCAGGACGCTGACGGCATCGGGCCCGAGAGGCAACCTCAGGGGCGGCGCGTCGGCACGGACCGCCTGGATGATCGCTGCTGCGGCCTTGGCCGGATCCCCGGACTGCGTGCCGTGATAGTGGGTCATCTGCTGGCGCACCCTGCCGACGGTTTCCGCGTAGGCGGGTTCAACGGCTTCGCTCCATCGCAGCGAGCGGCCAGCGAAATTCGTGCGAAACCCACCGGGTTCAACCAGCGTGACGTGGACGCCGAACGGCTTGAGTTCTTGCGCAAGGGATTCCGAGAGTCCTTCGACCGCGTGCTTGGACGCGCAATAAAAACCGCACCCCGCGATGCCGATCAACCCTGCGACCGACGACAGGTTGACGATATGCCCGCAGCCTCGTTGGCGAAAGTGCGGCAGCACAGCCCGAATGGTGTTGACGGTGCCGAAGAAATTCGTATCGAAAACCTGTCTGGCCTCGGCGTCGGACACTTCTTCGAGCGCGCCGAACAGACCGTAGCCCGCGTTGTTCACGAGCACGTCAATCTTGCCCGCGCGGGAGAGCGCCTGCCCGATCGCATGGGGTACGGCCGCGGCGTCGGTGACGTCGAGCAATACCCCGTGTGCAAAGCCGCCAGGCGACAGCTGCTCGAAGGCTGAAATCTGCGCGGCGTCGCGCACGGTGCCGACCACGCGGTCGCCCCGTGCGAGCACCGCTTCGGCGAGGGAACGGCCGAAGCCGGACGACACGCCCGTAATTAGCCAGACCGCGGCGGAAGTCGATATAGCAGTCATCAAAGGTCTCTCTCGAGTGACAGCAAAGGGAATCTCAGGCATGCTGGCCCGCTTCTTCGGATATCCACTTCATGAAGCGGTGGATGGGAAACATGCCGTCGTGCGGATAGCCGCCGACGCCGTCCGAAATCGACTCGCCGAGCGTCACCATGCGCTGCACGCCGGCACATGCCAGCGCATCGCGCACTTCCGCGACGCGGTGCGGCGGGTAGATGCCGACGGTCTGTGTCGCCACGGTTGCAAAGCGGGTCGCATCACTTAGGCTCTGCACGGGTATCACGTTGACGGTCTTGCAGATGGGGTGGAAGTCGACCCGCTCGTCCGAGCGGACCACGAGCCCCTTGCCGTCGTAGCCCCCGAACACGCGATAGAGGGGCTCCATTTCGCGGAATACGTCGACTGCCTCGCGAATGTCGTTTGGTACCACAGGGCCTTGGCCGTCGCCATAGCGGAAGTCTTTGCCGAGCGCTGCAGCCAGGTATTCACAATAGCGGTCGGCGTCGTCCTCGTTGCCTTCGACAAACTGATAGCGGCTCGCATTGCAAGCGTCCTGATTGAACGATTGCACGTCGGCCGCGCCGGCACGTGCGACCTGTTGCAGCAGTTCGTCGGAGGCGAACGCTTCCCGGCCGATCAGCGAGATGGATACCTTGGGATCGAAAGCGACCAGTTCGAGGCCGGGGCCGGCATAACGCATGGCATGGCGCACGGCGCTTTCGCCACCCCACACGACGAGCTTGTCGAAGTATTGCGGGCGATACAGGATCGACTCGACGTTTTCGTCTCCGCCGCGCCAGTAGGCTGCCGAAAACGACTGTGTCAGCGGATGCGCCGGGTCGATTGCGGCCATCGTGCGCAGGATGGCGGTCGCGGTAAACAGGTCGTTGGACGGCAGCTTCAGCAGATGCACCCCTTTGGTTAATGCGGCGCGCATCACCGTCATCGCGGCCACCATGGGCGAATTGCCCGCAAGGATGTGAACGAGGCGGGGCGGAAACGCGCGCAGACGGCTAGGCCGGCCGCGCAATGTGCGCGGCACCCAGCCATCGATCACGCTGGCATCGCCGAAGCTGACGCACAACTCATCTTCGATCACGCCGCGCGCGAACAGGTTCGGAATATCGCGGTAGCAGTTTTCCAGAATCCGGTGGCCGAGCGGGCTCACTTCGATCATCGATTTGAGCGCGTGCTGCATCAGCGGATTGACGTCCAGATGCAGCCGCGGACCGAGTTCGACAAGGAAATCGATGACCTGTGCAATCGGCAGATCGAACGCCGGGCCCGGCTGCGTGCGCGGCCAGACGAGATCGTCGAGTTCTACCGCGGGCGTGCAGAAGCCTTTGCCAAGATCGCGCGACACGTGCGCCACTGCATCGCCTGAAACGGTGCGCCCGCGATAGACGTGCGGCACGGGCAGCGGCGCGGTGGCGTCGCTTTGACGTGATGACCCGGTTTCCCGTATGGGGGTTTCGACGTGAGCCATTTGGCACTCCTGTTAGATTCGATCAGGTGCGGTTCCAGCACCGCGACGACGGCGCGAAATACGGCGTCGGGTCGGTCGTCGTCAGCTCAGGTTATCGATCATGCGATCCATGAACTGCTTGAGCGTGTTCACTTCGTCACCCGTGAAGCCACGCAGTTGCCGGGCACGCGTTTCGACAATCAGCGGAAGGGTAGCGTCCACGCAGGCGGTTTCGACCTCCAGGGGGCGATCCTCAAATTGAAGTTCCGACGGATGATCCACTGGATTCCTGCCAAAAAAGTATCTTCGATTTAAGGCAACTATATGCACGTCATTCAAAAAACACAACGCCTTTCATCGTCTGGTTTTCCCCATGCTGTGACGACTGATTTTGTGCGAGCTGTGCTTTCCATTTAATGCAACTGTTCGTTGCATTATGTCATGCTGGAGACTAAACTGGTATGAAGGCCCGTCAGACAGGGCGTCGACCGTGTGAACAAACACGGCGCACAACAAGGAGACGAAATGAGTACCGTGCTGGAAGCTGGCGCGTTGCCGGCCATGCAGGAATTGCACGTATCGAACGATATTCTTGACGATCGCGCTGCGCTCCAGGCAGCTTGGGACCGCGATGGCTATTGGTTCTTCCGCAATGTGCTGGATACGGACGCGGTTGGGCGATTGCGCGGTGTATTTCTCGATGAGCTTGCGCAACTTGGCATGATTGCCCCGGGCGATCCAGCTGCCCGCTACAGCGGCAAGAATCTCGATGACTTCCCGTTCCGTATGGAACCCCTCGCTGCACGCAAGACGTGGAAGCCATTCGTTGCCGAGCCGGCCGTCGTTCGTTTCTTCACCCGGCTGCTTGCGGACGAGCCGTTCTGGATTCCGACAGTCGAGTACCGCGCGACGCCGCCGGTTCAAGACCGCTCCCGCTCCCGCTTCGATTACGTCCATCAGGACGGTTTCTATAACGCGGGAATACCGTTCGCCATCTGCTGGATTCCGCTCGTGGAAATAGACGCTGACGTGGGCGGGCTGGTCCTTGCCGAAGGGCTGCACAAGGGGCCTTATCTGCACGATCTCTCGCAGCCGCCGCTGTTTCCGGTTCCCGATAACGCAGTGCCCGCGCATGCGTGGCGTCGCACGACGTATCGCCCTGGGGATGTACTCATCATGCATTTGAACACCCCGCATACCGGGGTGGCGAATTACTCGGACCGCTTCCGGCTGTCGATGGACATCCGTGTGATGGGCGCATCCGGCGACACGCCGATTATCGGCGAGATCACCGCGATCACGCAGCACGAGGTGGCGGTGCAGGGCGAGGATGGCCGCAGCGGAGCGTTCACGCTCGATGAAAGCACCTATTGCCGTGGGATCGATGGCAGGAAGGTCCCGCTTGACGAAATCCCGCTGCACTTTCACGTGGGTGACGAGGTGATTCTGGCGTCGCGTGACGGCTGCGTAACGGTCTTGCGGCCTCCCCACTAATTGTTCGCCGGGCAACTTTATATCGGGCAAATCCATGCCGTATCCAAAGACATTCCACCAGCGTCTTGCGGGCAAGGTCGCGATCGTGACCGGTGCGGGTTCGCAAGGCGATGGCGTTGGCACAGGTAAGGCCATCGCCCGCGTTTTTGCACGTGAAGGCGCATCGGTTTGCCTCGTCGACCAGAACGAGGAGCGGGCAGCCGGGACGCTCGCGACGATCATCGAGGCGGGCGGCAAGGCGTTTGTCTGCGCTGCCGATGTCACCGATAACGATGCATGTGCGCGTGTCGTAGCCGCCACGGTCGAGCGTTATGGCGCGCTACATGTGCTGGTCAATAATGTCGGCGTGGCAGGCCCGGGCGGCCGCTTCGAGACGCTTGACGAAGCCTCGTGGGATCGCATAGTCGACGTGAATCTGAAGAGCGCGTTTCTGATGTGCCGCAGCGCGGCACCGCAGCTGGTTGCGGGCGGGGGTGGCGCGGTGGTCAATGTCAGCTCGACCGCCGGTATCCGGAGTCACGGGACGGCGGCTTACGGGCCGTCAAAGGCGGGCATGATCGCACTCACGCGTGAACTGGCTGTGGTGTACGGTCGCGACGGAATGCGCGCCAACGCCATTGCGCCGGGGCATATCTTCACGCCGATGGTCGAGAGCATGCTGGACGAGGAGGCTAAAGAGCGGCGCAGAAAGGTCGCACCGCTCGCCATCGAAGGCGACGCATGGGACGTTGCATCGGCTGCGTTGTTTCTCGCGAGCGACGAAGCGCGTTTCATTACCGGCGTATGCCTGCCGGTCGATGGCGGCGTGACGGAGATTGCGGCACTCCGCGCCTACGAACTGATGCAGCCGTGAGGCTTGCCTTCGAGAGTCGGTACGGGGTGGGCGTAGGGGTGACCTTCGGCACCACAGTTGGGAGTCAAACCCAGCAAGGGTTTCCGGGCAGCGCTTGTGCCCCTCCGTCTGCGCCAGTGATGGTGGCGAAACCCCGCAGAGTCCAGGCTCTGCGGGGTTTTTGTTTTTATGCGAGCTACACAGCGACCATCGAATTAACAGCGGATTCCCGTGGACGTTGTTGGTACACCGGCTTACAGCTTCACGCCACCGGCCTCCGGTGCATCCGATGAGCCAGCCGGAATCTCGCCGACATCCAGATCGTCGCGCCTCTCGAACGTCTCGCGTCCCCAGTACGGCTCGCTGCCGTAATACTGGTGCACGGAGGTAGCCCACGTCTGATCCGCCATTGAAGGCCAGTGATCCTTATCAAAACCGGGCGCGTTTTTCACGCGTTCGGCTGTCATCGCCAGCACGAAGCATTTTTGTTGCGTATCGAGCGTCAGCGCGCGCCACGGAATGGCCAACAGTTTATCGCCGATGCGGAGAAAGCCGCCGCTCGACAACACGGCATACGCGATCCGGCCGGAGCGGACGTCGAGCATGATGTCCTTGATCTTGCCGACGTCCTTGCCGTCGCTGCTGAGCACCTTGTCGCCGTCGAGGGTGCCCGCCGCCATTATGTCCGGGCCGGGGCCATCCGCGTTTGTGCGGCTTTCGCCGACAATGCGTGCGCCTTGGTTCTGACGCGGGTCGCCTTGCGTCTGTGTCTGGATCGGCATGATCTTCCTCCTGAACAGGTTGGGTGCATGGGTGTCGTAGCAACGGGCGTTCCTTCGGTTGCGCAATCGCGGCAAGGGTCGGCCGCAACGAAATTCGATGCGCCGCGGTGCGTGTAGGCACAAGTTATGCGCGCGATACGAATCGGAGTGAAATTTACTGCAACTTACGGAGAGCGAAATGAAGATCTATGCAGGGCGATCTCAAGATGAACGGGTTGCCGCACGAAAGCACAAGAAGCAAAAAGCGCAAGAACAATCGGGCGGTTCGATGGCTGTTGAAGGGACGGAGCCCGATGCCACGCATAGCAGTGGCCAGCTATCCGAAAAGGGAAAAGAAGTGTGGCGCCGAGGCGCAGGGATAGATGGGGGCGGGAAGAGCACATAACCAATTCCGCTGCGCGATGACCATTGCAGATTTGGTACGACATATGCCGCCCTATTTTTTTCCGCTAATGCACTAGGACAATAATTTTCATGCACTGTTTGGCCGCACTATTGAGGCAAAACGCAAATGCGTGACCTGAACACAGCGGAGGGCAGCAGTGATCGAGCAGTGGCGGGAAGCTGTGCGCGCGGTGCACGGCGTGGAATCGAAATATAAACGGCTGGTCAAGGCGATCGCGGGCGACATCGAAAGCGCGTCGCTGCCGGCGGGCACGCGGCTGCCGCCGCAGCGCGACGTCGCCGCTGAACTGGCGATCAGCGTGCAGACGGTGACCAACGCCTATAAGGAGCTGGAGCGGCAAGGGCTGATCCGCTGCGAGGTGGGGCGCGGCAGTTTCGTCGCGGCGCGCGTCACCGAAACCATGTCGAGCTATATGCTCGATACGGCCGAGCGATCGGTGGTCGATTTTTCGATCGCACGCATCATCCATACGGCGGAGCACGACGCCATGTGGCGCAAGGTGTGCGCGACTCTCTCGACGCTCGACGACCAGCCATGGATTCGCGCATTCCGACCCATTGCGGGTTTCGAGCATCATCGGCAAGCGGGGATTGCGTGGCTGGCGTCATTGGGCATGCCGGCTTCGGCTGATACGCTGCTGGTCACGAATGGCGCCGCGCATGGCATCTTTCTGGCGCTGGCTTCGCTGGTGGGGCCAGGCGATACGGTGCTGTGCGAAAGCCTCACGGATCATGGAGTGATCGGCTCGGCCAATGTGCTCGGCTTTACCCTGAAGGGTCTCGAAATCGACGAATACGGCATTCACCCTGAGCACTTCGAGGAGATGTGCGATAGCGAGCGCATCACGGCGCTTGTCTGCACGCCTACTCTGAACAACCCCACGGTCGCGCTGATGCCCGACTCGCGGCGCCGCGCGATTGCTAAAATCGCCGAACGCTACGGTGTTTACGTGATCGAGGACGACGTCTACGGTCCTTTGCCCGCAAAGGCCGGCACGCCGATTTCGAGTCTGATTCCCGATCTGTCTTTCTACTGCACGAGCCTGACGAAGTCGGTGATGGCCGGTTTGCGGATCGGCTATCTCGCTACCCCGCGGCGGCTTGCACTACGTGCCGAAAGCGTGCTGCGCGTGAGCAGCTGGATGGCGACCCCACCGATGGCCGAGGTGGCGACCCGCTGGATCGTCGATGGGACGGCCGAACGGCTCGTGGAAATACAGCGTGAATGTTTGGGGCGGCGTCAGGCACAGTTGCGGCAAACGCTGGGCGACTATGTGCTCGGCGCGCATCCGCAGGCGCTGTCTGCCTGGTTGCGCGTGCCCGATCATTGGCGTACGGACCGCGTGGTGAGGGAACTGCGCAACCGCAATATTGCCGTGACTTCGCCGGATCCGTTCATGGTGCGTGACGCGGACAGGCCGAATGCGGTGCGCGTCTGCGTCGGCGCCGAGGTCGGTGAAGAGGCCTATAAGAGCGCGCTGGAAACCATGCGCGACGTGTTCGAGCAGTACCCGCAGGTGCACGATTTCACATGATGTTTTTACGTGAGGTCGCTGTGATTTCAAGCGGGGCGCGTGAAATGAACTAGGACAATGAGAATCGTTTTTTAGAATATTAGACTGGACTGCATTGAAAACGATGCGGCCGCAATCAGCGTGACAACGCAGGCGCGACAGCATCGGAATGAAACCCTTTTGTGCAGGGCTATGTGAAACAACACAACTGGAACGGGGTACGCGCGTACTGTCCCGGCATCGAAACGTTTTGGAACACGCCGCACAAGCTGTTCATGAGGGAGTAGTACCTATGCGGGCATCACCCATTCAGCCGACGGTCGATTTCAATGCCGACGGCGAACAACACGGCTTTCTGAGGCTGCCACATTCACACGACATGTCCGCGTGGGGCGCGGAGATGATTCCGATCACGGTGATTCGCAACGGCGAGGGTCCGACGGCGCTCCTCACCGGCGGCAATCACGGCGACGAATACGAAGGCCCGATCGCATTGTCGAAGCTGGCCGCAACCTTGAAAGCCAAAGACGTGAAAGGGCGCGCGATCATCGTGCCGTTCATGAATTTGCCCGCGTTCCGTGCGGGCACACGCACGTCGCCGATCGATCGTGGCAATCTGAATCGCAGCTTCCCCGGCAAGCCGGACGGCACGGTCACCGAGAAGATCGCCGATTATTTTCAGCGCTATCTGCTGCCGCTAGCCGATTACGTGCTGGATCTGCACGCCGGCGGCCGCACGCTCGACTTCGTGCCGTTCGCCGCGATTCACCTGCTTCCGGATGCCAATCAGCAGGCCCGGTGCGAAGCGGCGATGCGCGCATTCGGCGCGCCGTATTCGATGCGGATGCTCGAACTCGATAGCGTCGGCCTGTACGACACAGCGGTTGAAGAAGCGGGCAAGGTGTTCGTGTCGACCGAGCTCGGCGGCGGCGGCACGGCGACGGTGCAAAGCGTAGCAGTGGCGGAGCGCGGCGTGCGCGGTTTCCTGCAGCAGGCTGGCATCCTCGTGCCGGACGAAACCGGGCGCAAGGCTGGGTATCCAACCCCGCGCACCACGACGCTGCTCGACATGCCCGACGGCACCTGCTTCACGACAAGCGAACACGACGGTCTGCTGGAGTTGTGCAAGGACCTTGGCGAGACGGTTGAAAGCGGCGAAGTGATTGCGCGGATTTACGATGCTTCGCGCACCGGCGTCGCACCCGTCGAATATCGCACGCGCCGCGGCGGTCTGCTCGCGGCCCGGCATTTTCCGGGCCTCGTGCGGGTCGGCGATACGGTGGCGGTGGTGGCCGATGTCGTCGAGCGCGGCATACCGGTGGCAGTCTGAGCGCACGATGAAACTCGACCGTTACGATCTGGCGATTTTGCGTATCCTCGCGTGCGACGGACGCATCACCAAATCGCGTCTCGCCGAGGAGATCAATTTGTCGATCTCGCCGGCGTGGGAGCGCGTCAAGCGTCTGGAAGAGGGCGGTGTGATCCGCGGTTATCGCGCCGATATCGACTGGGTGCGTGCTTTCAAGGGCAGCCGCGTGGTGGTCGAGGTCACGCTGGCGCGCCATACCGCGCATGACATGCGGCACTTCGAGGAGCGGATCGCCACCGCACCGGAGGTCGTGCAATGCGACGCGACGGGGGGCGGCGTCGACTATGTGATGCACGTGATGTCGCGCGACATCGATCACTATCAGCGGTTTATCGATTCGCTACTGACCGACGGACTGGGCATCGAAAGATACTTTACCTACGTTGTCACGAAGGTGGTGAAGAGCAGCGCGGAAGGTTTGCCGGACTGGGCGGAACAAACGATCGGCGACGGCAGTTGAAGCGCACGGCGATGTCGCCGGAAAATCTCCATACGCCGCGGCGAATTCCAGAAAAACGCTGGCTTGGCGATACCACAACCAAAAAAACCAGGTCGCCGCCGGACGGCAGGCGGTCGACGCGCGTAACGAATCGGCGCGCCGGTTTGCGTGCCGCGGCGCGACGCGGATGCGGCGGCACAGGTAACGGGCTTACGGTTTGATGAACAGCTTGCGCGGCGTGTTGCAGAACGTTTCGACGCCGGATTCGGTAATCAGGATGCTTTCCGTGATTTCGAGTCCCCAGTCGTCGAGCCACAGGCCGGGCATGAAGTGGAACGTCATGCCCGGTTCAAGAACCGTCTTGTCCCCTGGGCGCAGGCTCATCGTGCGTTCACCCCAGTCCGGCGGATAGCTCGCGCCGATCGGATAGCCGCAGCGGCTGTTTTTTTCGATCCCGTATTTGTGCAGCATCGCGAAGAACGCGTTGGCGATGTCTTCACATGTATTGCCGGGTTTGGCCGCGGCCAGACCGGCCTCAATACCTTCCACCACCGCGCGCTCTCCAGCGATGAAATGCTTCGGCGGTGTGCCAAGGTACACGGTGCGCGACTGCGGGCAGTGATAGCGCCTGAAGCAGCCGGCGATTTCGAAGAACGTGCCGGCATCCCTGGCGAAGGGCGTGTCGTCCCAAGTCAGATGCGGGGCGGCGGCATCGGCACCAGTCGGCAATAGCGGCACGATCGCCGGGTAGTCTCCGCCGTGCCCCTCCACACCGGTAATTCCTGCCGAATAGATCTCGGCGACCAGCTCGTTCTTGCGCATGCCGGGTTCGATCCGCTCGACGATATGCGCATGCATCTTCTCGACGATGCGTGCAGCCACGCGCATGTATTCGATCTCACGCGGCGATTTGACGGCGCGCTGCCAGTTAACGAGGCTGGTCGCGTCCTGCCATTTCGCCTTCGGAAGATGAACGACGAGTGAACGGTAGGCCGCGGCGCTGAAATAGTAGTTATCCATTTCGACGCCGATCTTCAACGCACCCCAGCCGCGCGCTTCGATCACCTCACGGGCGAGGTAATCCATTGGATGCCGCGCGGCGGATTGCACGTAATGATCTGGATACCCGACGATCTGGTCGTGTTCCATGAACACGGTGCGCTTTGCACCGTTCGCGTCCTGGCCACGGCCGAACCAGACCGGTTCGCCGTCCAGCGCGAGTAGCACGCACTGATGCACATAGAACGACCAGCCGTCATAGCCGGTGAGCCACGCCATGTTGGTCGGATCGGACACGATCAGCAATTCGATCCCTGCTGCCTGCATCGCTTTGCGCGTTTTGCCGATGCGGGCGGCGTATTCGGCACGTTCGAACGGCAGGCGTACGACGTGCGCCGTAGTTCGCGATTTCTGTTGCGTTGTATCTGACATTTTTCCCTCTCTCCGAGCGTGACGTCGTTGCGCAAGGTGGCGACTCATGCATGCAATGTGCTACCTGCAGGCATGTCTGGCCGCAGTCTAATGCCGTGGAAAACGGCTTTAAATGTGCTAGTTCAATCTTCGTTGCCGACCGGTTTTCTCCGGGGAAAAGAATTGTTCTAGAGCAATCGGATCCCGAATATGGCTTTGTATGCTGGTTTGGTCGGCGTAAAAACGCGCCCGGACAAAACCTGACCGGCGAGCGGGCGCCCGGTGACGCTGCCACTGCCTGCACTTCGAGTGAAGCGCATCATGCCGGGACGGAGGTCATGGAAAACCCCGGCGGAATCATTGTCCCAGGACATCGTGCATCCCTGTGCACCGCAGGTATTGTGGATTCAATGCGGCGCCGAGTGTGCCTCATCGATCGAGATTCAGGAGGAAGACAATGAGTTACGTACAGCCATGGAATGGCGACACCCTGCAACACCATTCAACGGGTCTATTACGGCGCGCCATTGCCGCATCGGCGTTGGGCAATGCCACGGAATGGTTCGACTATGGAATTTATGCGTATGGCCTGAGCTACATATCGGCCGCACTCTTCCCAGGGAGCACGGCGCAGGCCACCTTGTTCGCACTTGCCACTTTCGCCATTTCGTTTCTGGTTCGCCCGCTTGGCGGACTGTTCTGGGGGCCGCTCGGCGACCGCCTGGGTCGCAAACACGTGCTGGCGCTGACGATCATCGTGATGTCGGTGGCGACGCTGCTTGTCGGGCTCGTGCCGTCTTACGCCCGCATCGGGTGGTGGGCTCCGGCGCTGCTGGTCGTCCTGCGAATGATCCAGGGTTTTTCGACTGGAGGGGAGTACGGTGGCGCGGCAACGTTCATGGCCGAATATGCGCCCGACAAGAAGCGTGGCTTTTGCGGCAGTTTCCTCGAATTCGCCACCCTTGCAGGTTTCTCGCTCGGCGCCTTCCTGATGCTTGGTTGTTCCGTCGCACTGGGGAACGCAAACATGCATGCATGGGGATGGCGTCTGCCGTTTCTAATCGCGGCGCCGCTTGGTCTGATCGGTTTTTATTTGCGCTCCAAACTGGAGGACACGCCTGTGTTCCTCGAACTGGAACAGTCGATTCACAAGGAACAGCATACCTGTGTGCCGCTGAAAGCCTTGCTGAGCGGATACTGGAAACCGCTGCTGTTGCTGGGCGGCCTGGTGGTGGCCTTAAACGTCGTCAATTATGTATTGCTGGCTTATATGCCGACCTTCATGCACAAGCAATTGGGCATGAGCGATAACATGTCGTTGCTTGTTCCGCTAATTGGCATGTTGGCGATGATGGTCTTTCTGCCTTTTGCCGGGACGTTCTCGGATCGGGTCGGCCGCAAGAACGTCTGGTGGTTTTCGCTGGTTGGACTCTTTGTCGCGGCCATTCCGATGTTCCTCCTGATGACACATGGTCTGGCCGGGGCGCTCGCGGGTTTCTCCGTGCTGGGCTTGCTGTACGTCCCGCAACTGGCCAGCATCTCGGCCATGTTCCCGGCGATGTTTCCCACACAGGTGCGCTATGCCGGGATGGCTATTGCCTACAACATCTCGACATCCATCTTCGGTGGTACGGCACCGATGGTGAATGAATGGCTCATCGCGCATACGGGCAATGCGCTGGTGCCGGCGTATTACATGATGGGCGCTTGTGCGATTGGCGCATTCGCCCTGATCTTCGTTACGGAGACAACGGGTTGTTCGCTACGCGGGCGGGAGATTCCCGGCAGGAAGTAGGGCACCGTGCTGCCGGCGGCATAGGTGTAGGCGCTGCCGGCCATCGGCATGGTCGATGCTATCTCCGCATCGCGTAGACCGGCGATTTGTGCACGGGGTGCGCGGGAGTGACAGTCCGGGAAGCGGCGCTCCGCCGCGTGCTTTGCAGCGCTGATGCCGCAGGCGCTCATCGAGGGGGCCGGGCATTCGGCCGTTCGCTGCCGGACAGCCGCTCCGGCGGCGCTGCGGTCGATACGCTCGCCCCCGGCAGCTGTCGGTCCACCGCCCGCAGGTGCCAGCAACCTTCCACCGGCATACGCCGGGTGGCCGATTGCCACGTCGCTGCGCCCTCGGCAATGGAGGTGCGCTGATGGCGGTCCATACGCAGACCGCGCAGCGTGCACAGCGGTATCTCCGATCCGGGTGGACAGAGTAGGGTGAGACCGCCCGTGCTGTGTATCTCGCCGAACGGAGGGAGTTCGATTCCGTTGCAAAGCTGCCGAGACCACGCTTGCTCGACGATATCGAGCCACAACACGGCGTAGTCGTGGCTGACGGTCGGATCGGAACAATTGATCAGAATCGATAGGCGCATGCGGCTTTCCTTTGGCGTTGTTCCTCATTTGCCGACCTGTCAGACGAAACGCGTCAGTTGCGCCCCGATTGCCTCTGTGTACTGTTGCCTGCGACGCGCCCTGTTTGCAAAGCTTGCCGCGAGGCATGTAGATATTCCATCAGTCGCAGAATCCAGTCACGGCATATGTACGCTTCTTCACGCGCTCCAGATGGCGCATGCATTCTTGATGCCCGGCGTACGGTTGATGTCGAATTTCATCCGCCGGTTGGTTCCCACCGTCGATTTCCCGCAGCGCGGCGTAAAGCGCATAGAGCCAGCTCGCGGCAACAGGCCCGGTGCCTGGCCGTCGCGATTCTCAGTACGGTGCTGTTCCTGCTTGCCATCGCGGCGCTGATCGTCGGCTCGAAGTATCGCGGCCGGCAGGGGTTCCGGGAACGGTCGCAGGCGGGCACGCGTGATGCGCGGCAATCCCGCATCCGGTCAACCCGCGACAAATAAAGGAACGCTAAATGAATACGCTGAACACGCGAGACGACCCGTCCACGTTGGACGTTGCTGGCTCGGACGTGCAGCGCGTGGCCGTGACCTTCGAGATCAATCGTGCGCAGTACGCGTTCGAAATCGAACCCTGGACCACCTTGCTCGACCTGCTGCGCGAGCATTGCCGGTTGACCGGCACGCGCAAGGGTTGCGACCACGGCCAGTGCGGCGCGTGCACGGCGCTGGTCGGCGGACAGCGGATCAACACCTGCCTCGCGCTTGCCGCCGTGTATGACGGCGCATCCATCACGACGATTGAAGGGCTGGCGGACGGTGACTCGTTGCATCCGATGCAGCAGGCTTTCATTGACCACGACGCTTTCCAGTGCGGTTACTGCACGCCCGGCCAGATCTGCTCGGCCGTAGCAATGCTGGCGGAAGGACACGTCGGCACGCGCGACGACATACGCGAACTGATGAGCGGCAACCTGTGCCGCTGCGGCGCGTACGTCAATATCGTGACCGCGATCGGGCAGGTCGCGGGTATCGGCAGCACGGAGCGCGCGGACGGACGCGCACCTGGGCGGCGTGACACCGGAGCTGCAGAATGAACCGCTTTTCGTATGCTCGCGCAACCGGCGTTGAACAGGCGATCGACCTGCATCGGAGTACGGCCGCCGCGGCGTTCGTCGCCGGGGGGACGAATCTGGTGGATCTGATCAAGGAAAATGTCGCGCGCCCCACGTTGCTCGTCGATATCACCCGGCTGCCGCTGAAAGACATCGACGCGACGCCGGCCGGCGGTATCCGGATCGGCGCACTGGTGACGAACAGCACGGTCGCCTACGACGATGTCGTCACGCGACGTTATCCGCTGCTCGCAAAAGCGATTCTCGCGGGTGCTTCGGCGCAGATCCGCAATGTAGCGACCGTCGGCGGCAATCTGCTGCAACGCACCCGCTGCCATTACTTCTATGACACGGGCACGCCGTGCAACAAGCGCGAGCCCGGGACCGGTTGTCCCGCACTCGAAGGTGTCAACCGGATCCACGCGATTCTCGGTACGGGCGACCAATGCATCGCCGTGCACCCGTCCGATATGTGTGTCGCGCTTGCGGCGCTGAACGCGATCGTTCATATCGCGGGCAAGGATGGGCCGCGGGTGCTGCCGTTCTCCAATTTTCACCGGCTGGCCGGCGACACGCCGCAGATCGATACGAACCTCCACGATGACGAAATCGTCACCGCGATAGAGTTGCCGCCCGCAGGGTTCGCTGAATATCACGCGTACCTGAAGATTCGCGACCGCGCGTCGTATGCCTTCGCTCTGGTGTCCGTTGCGCTAGGCCTCCAGCTTGAAGGCGGGACGATTCAGGAAGTGAGCTGCGCGCTCGGCGGCGTCGCGCATAAACCGTGGCGCGACGTTGAAGCGGAAGCGTGGTTGCGCGGAAGGCAGCTTACGTCCGATGCAATACGCGGTTTCGCCGACATGTTGGTGCGCGAAGCGCGCGGCCGGCGCGGTAACGCATTCAAGATCGAACTCACCACGCGGGCCGTCGTCCGGGCATTCGAAATGGCAACGCAACAGTGTTTCACGGAGAAGGCGTGATGGCACGAGAAGAGGCTTTGCATATCGGGTATCCGCCGCCCCTGGCAACCGGGACGCCCGTCAACCGGGTGGACGGCAAACTGAAGGTGACCGGCGCCGCGCGTTACGCAGCGGATTTCACGGCCGACGGCCTGGTGTATGGCTTCGTCGTGTCGAGCACGATCGCAAGCGGCCGCATCATTGCAATCGACGCGTCGGCGGCGCTCGAGACGCCGGGCGTGCTGCTCGTCCTGACGCACGAGAACCGGCCGGAACTGCCGCTGCATGATGCCCGCTACAAGGACCAGATTGCGCCCGGCGGCATGCCGTTCCGGCCGCTTTGGGACGACAGGATCTGGTATAGCGGGCAACCCGTCGCGCTCGTTGTCGCGGAGTCGCTCGAACTCGCGCGCCACGCTGCTTCGCTCGTGCGTATCCGCTATGAACATACGCCGCATTGCACGGAGTTCGCCGAGGTGATTGCGCACGCTTATCCGCCGTCGCAGGAAAAGGGCGGCTTCGAGCCGCCGCCCGCGCCTCGCGGAGATGCCGCCACCGCGTTCGTCAAGGCGGACGTGCGCACCGACGCGTTCTACACGACGCCGATCGAGTATCACAGTCCGATGGAAATGCATGGCTGCACCGTCGTGCCGGATGCACAGGGGCGACTCACCGCCTACGAGAAGACCCAGGGTGTGCAGAATACCCAGCAGTACCTGATGAACGTATTCGGCCTCGCGGCTGACGACGTGCGGGTAATCTCGCCTTTCGTCGGCGGCGCTTTCGGCTCCGGCCTGCGGCCGCAATATCATCTGCCGCTGGCGGTGATGGCTGCGCTCGACCTGAAGCGACCGGTGCGGGTCGCGCTGACGCGGCAACAGATGTTCAACTTCGTGCACCGGCCGCAGTCGATCCAGCGCGTCGCGCTCGCTGCGTCGGCGGACGGAAAGTTGGCGGCAGTGATACACGAGGCCGTGTCCGAGACCTCGCAATTCGAGGATCACTGTGACGTGATCGTGAACTGGGCGGGGCAATTGTATGCGTGCGATAACGTGCGGCTTGGCTACAAGGTCGCGAGACTGAACGTCTGTACGCCAGGCGACATGCGGGCGCCGGGCGCGACGCAGGGACTGTTTCCGCTCGAGTCGGCCATGGACGAACTCGCACAGAAGTTGCAAATAGACCCTTTGGCGTTGCGTCTGATCAATTATGCCGAGCGCGACGCGAACAGGGACTTGCCGTTTTCGAGCAAAGCGCTGCGCGAATGCTACCGGCAAGGCGCGGCACGCTTCGGCTGGGCTGGCCGTCCCTTGCAGCCCCGTGCCATGCGCGATGGCGCGGAACTCATCGGCTGGGGCATGGCGACCGGCGCGTGGGAGGCAATGCAAAGGCCGGCCGCGGCGCGTGCGGTGCTGACCCGCGACGGCCTCGTCGTCGTGTCCAGTTCGACTGCCGACATCGGCACCGGCACCTACACCGCGATGACCCAGATCGCGGCGGATGCGCTCGGCGTCGATATCGATAGCGTTCGCTTCGAACTCGGCGACTCCACGCTGTCGGAAGCACCGATCGAAGGCGGCTCGTTTACGGTGTCGTCGGTGGGCAGCGCGGTGCACGCGGCGTGTTCGCGACTGCGCGAGCGCCTCGCCGCGCTGGCGCGCGAATACGGCGGCGAAACGTTTGCCAATGCGGCTCGCGCGGAGGGCGAGATCCGGCGCGAAGGCGCGCAACTGGTTTGCGGCGCCGACAGGCGTGACGCGATAACGATCGACGAGTTGCTGACTCGTGCCGGCGTCGAGCGGCTCGACGAACAGGCAACAGTCAGTCCTGAAGACAGGCAACAGCAGTATTCCATGGGCACGCATTCGGCCGTGTTCGCGGAAGTGCGCGTCGACGAAGCGCTGGGCACGGTGCGCGTCACGCGCGTGGTCAGCGCGGTCGCGGCCGGCCGGATTGTGAATCCGAAAACTGCGGCCAGCCAGATTGCCGGCGGGGTGGTATGGGGCATCGGCATGGCATTGCAAGAAGACGCGCAGTTCGATCATGACCTGGGCCGCGTGATGAATCACAATCTGTCCGAGTACCACTTTCCGGTAAACGCCGATATTGACCATATCGACGTCCTGTTTGTCGAAGAGCCCGACGACGTCGTCAACCCGCTAGGCGTGAAGGGCGTGGGAGAAATTGGCGTGGTTGGTGTCGCTGCGGCGATTGCGAATGCGGTCTGGCACGCGACGGGAAAGCGTATTCGCGATTTGCCGATTACGCTGGACAAGGTCTTCGCTTGACTTCAGCGCGGCCATTCAACCCGTTATCGGCATCAGAACGCGTGACGCAGCCCCACCATGCCGACGAATTGCGACGGTCCTGAGGGATACGCGCCGACCTCGTCCCAGAACTGCACCCACGCCGGATTGCCGTCGCGCGACTCGATCCGCGGGCCGGCTTGCGCCACTTCGTCGAACGCCGGATGTAACGAGACGTAACCGTGCAGTGACCTGTGCGATCTTATGCATCAATTAATCTTATGCATCAGTTATTACAGCCTTGAAATACGCGGAAAGTGGCGTTGCGCTATATTTCGCCCAACAACACACATTCTCCAAAAGGGTGATCAATGAAGTCTGCTCGTCTTGTTCCACTTCTGATCGGGGTTTTCGCGTTGGGTGCGTCAGGTGCTGCAATGGCCGGTGGGCTCAACATCGGTGTCAACATCGGCATTCCCGCGCCGGTCTACGTCGCTCCGGCTCCGGTCTATGCGCCGCCCCCGCCCCCGCCGCCGCCCGTCGTCTATCAACCGGCGCCGGTATACTACGGCGGCCCGGCAATCGTGATCGGCTGGCACGGCGACCGCTATTGGGATGGCCGCCGCTACTGGGCGCGCGACGACTGGTATCGCCATCATCCGCCGGGCCGCTATGACTACGGTCGTGACCACTACGACAACCGTCGCGGCTGGCACTGAGCCGAGTCCGGTGCCGCTGCGGCGGCAATCAAGTCGAAAAAAACCGCCTGGAAAAAGGCGGTTTTTTATTGCCCGAACGAGATCCCCAAGCCGTCGACTCGTGTCAACGCAAGCACATTTATTCGGCCACGGCAGCCATGCCGCCGACCACGGCGTTAAAGCCGCTGTCGACGTGCACGATTTCCGCCGTCACGCCGCCCGCCAGATCGGACAGCAGGAACGCCGCCGTGTTGCCGACCTGTTCGATCGTCACGTTGCGCTTGAGCGGTGCGTTGCCTTCAACGAATTCCAGAATCTTGCCGAAGCCCTTGATGCCGCTTGCGGCCAGCGTCTTGATCGGGCCCGCCGAAATGCCGTTTACGCGCACGCCCTTCGCGCCGAGCGACACGGCCAGATAACGCACGCTCGCTTCGAGCGATGCCTTGGCAAGCCCCATCGTGTTGTAGTTCGGGATCGCGCGTTCGGCGCCGAGGTAGCTCAGCGTGAGCAGCGACGCAGTCGGCGTCAGCATCGATTGCGCGGCTTTGGCGAGGGCCGGGAAGCTGTACGCGGAGATGTCGTGCGCGATGCGGAAATTTTCGCGCGTCATGCCGTCGAGGAAGTCGCCGGCAATTGCTTCGCGCGGCGCAAAGCCGATCGAATGGACGAGGCCGTCGAGGCCGTCCCAGTGTTGTTTCAGCGACGCGAAGAGGGCGTCGATCTGCGCGTCGTCGGCGACGTCGCACGGGAACACCAGGTCGCTGCCGAATTCGGTCGCGAACTCGGTGATGCGGTCCTTGAAACGCTCGCCGACATACGTGAACGCCAGTTCGGCGCCTTCGCGCTTGCAGGCTTGCGCAATGCCGTATGCAATCGAACGGTTCGACAGCAGGCCGGTCAGCAAGATTCGTTTACCAGCGAGGAAGCCCATGAATTCTCCTAATGAGGTCGGTGCGGCGCGCACGTCGCAGACGCGCATGTGCGGATTATGCGAATTTAATTAGGTAGAATTCTCTCACATTGCAACCGCCCACTGACCAACAAGGCCCCTATGACAACTGGCTCGCGATGGGTTCAAGCGTCTCGTGCACTTCGGTGCAGCATGATTCACAGGCTCTCGCGTGTCGGCTTACCGGTTGTGTCGCGTTCGTTCCAGGTGAGGCTCGCCATTGCACTATGTAGCGCGTGGACCTTGCTCGCAGCGCCGCAGGCCCATGCGGTCTATGCGATCGCCCAGTATGGCGAGCCGAAATATCCGGCCGGGTTCAAACACTTCGACTACGTCAATCCGGATGCGCCGAAGGGCGGCACGCTCGTGCTGGCCAATCCGAGCCGCCTCACCAGCTTCGATAAATTCAATCCGTTCACGCTGCGCGGCAACACCGCGCCGGGCGTCAGTCTGCTGTTCGAAAGCCTGACGACCGGCAGCAGCGACGAAGTGGCCTCCGCCTATGGCCTGCTCGCCGACGACATCAAGATCGCGCCCGACGGCCTGTCGACGACCTTCCATATCAACCCCCGCGCGCGCTTTTCGAACGGCGATCCGGTCACCGCCGACGACGTCAAGTTTTCCCTCGACACGTTGAAAAGCCCGCAAGCCGCACCGCAATTCGCGGCAATCTTCGGCGAAATTACGCGTGCGGTGGTGATCGATCCGCAGACGATCCGCTTCGAGTTTCATCAGCGCAATCGCGAGCTGCCGCTGATGGCCGGCGGCATGCCGGTGTTCTCGCGCAAGTGGGGGATGAAGCCGGACGGTAGCCGGATCGCGTTCGATCAACTGGCGTTCGAAAAACCGATCGGCAGCGGGCCTTATCTGATCGAGCAGTACGACAACGGCCGCACGATCACGTACCGGCGCGATCCGAATTATTGGGGCGCGGCGTTGCCGGTGCGGGTCGGCACGAACAACTTCGAGCGCATCGTCTACAAGCTGTATTCGGATAGCACGGCGCGGCTCGAGGCGTTCAAAGCGGGCGAGTACGACGCGCTTGTCGAGTATGTCGCGCGCAATTGGGTGCGGCGCGACGTCGGCAAGAAGTTCGATAGCGGCGAGTTGATCAAGCGCGAGTTTGCGCAACACAACGGCACCGGCATGCAGGGCTTCATGCTGAACACACGGCGGCCGTTGTTTCAGGATGTGCGCGTGCGCAAGGCGCTCGATCTCGCGCTCGACTTTCAGTGGCTGAACCGCCAGTTGTTCTTCAATCAGTACACGCGCATCGACAGCTTCTTTGCCAACACCGATTTGCAGGCGAAGGGGCTGCCGTCGCCGGGCGAGTTGGCGTTGCTCGAACCATGGCGTTCGAAACTCGATCCGGCGGTGTTCGATCCGCCGCCGAAACAACCGGACACCGATCCGCCCGGCTCGCTGCGCGCCAATCTGCTCCAGGCGCGTGCCTTGCTGCAACAGGCCGGCTGGACCTACCGCGACGGCGCGTTGCGTAACGCCAAAGGCGAGCCGTTCCAGTTCGAGATCCTCGACGATTCCGGCTCGTCCTCATCGATGGAACCGATCGTCGCGACCTTTATCCGTAATCTGCAAAAGCTCGGTATCGCCGCGACCTTTCGCGTATCCGATTTCGCGGTCTATCAGAAGCGTCTCGACGCTTACGATTTCGACACCACCACGATCCGCATGCCGGATGTACAGGTGCCGGGTTCGGAGCAGATCGACCGCTTCGGCAGCAAGTCCGCGGACACCCCCGGCTCGGACAACATGATCGGCCTGAAATCGCCGGCCGTCGACGCGATCCTGAATGCGCTCGTGCATGCGCAGACGCGCGAGCAACTGGTCGACGCGACGCACGCGCTCGACCGCGTGCTGATGCATGGCTACTATGTGATTCCGCACTGGTACAGCGCGACGCACCGGGTCGCGTTCAAGCGCGGTCTCGCGTGGCCGCAGACGCTACCCTTGTACTATTCAGCGGAAGGCTGGATCACGTCGACGTGGTGGTATGCGCAGCCGCGCTAAAACGTCCATTCACTCACTGCCTTCGCACCGGAAACGCCGCTCATGTGGAGCTACATCCTTAAACGCCTGCTGTTGATGATTCCGACCTTGCTCGGCGTGCTGACGCTGACTTTCGTCGTGATCCAGTTCGTGCCGGGTGGCCCGGTCGAGCAGATGCAGCACGAACTGCGCAAAGGCGCGGAGGGCGGCCCGCCGTTCGGCCTGCGCGCGCATAACGGCGTCGACGCGCAGCAGATCGCACAACTGAAGGCGCTGTACGGTTTCGACAAACCGCCGCTCGAACGCTACGGCTTGATGCTAAAGCGTTTCGCTACGTTCGACCTCGGCCAGAGCTATTTTCGCCATCAAAGTGTATGGTCGTTGATCGTCTCGAAGCTGCCGGTGTCGATTAGTATCGGCTTATGGACCTTCTTTCTCACGTACCTGATATCGGTGCCGTTGGGCATCGCGAAAGCGGTGCGCAACGGCTCGCGCTTCGACGTCGCGACGAGTCTGGTGGTGCTGATCGGCTACGCGATTCCGGGCTTCGTGCTGGGCGTGCTGTTGCTCGTGCTGTTCGGCGGCGGCACCTTCCTGCAACTGTTCCCGCTGCGCAATCTCACCTCGGACAATTGGGCGCAGCTGAGCCTCGGCGGCAAGATCGTCGATTACCTGTGGCATATCACGTTGCCGATCACGGCATCCGTGGTGGGCAGCTTCGCGGTTGTGACGATGCTCACGAAAAACGCCTTTCTCGACGAAATCCGCAAACAGTATGTGCTGACCGCGCGCGCGAAAGGCTTGTCCGAGAAACGCGTGCTGTGGAAGCACGTGTTCCGCAATGCGTTGCTGCCGCTGATCGTCGGCTTTCCGGCGGCGTTTATCGGCGCGTTTTTCACCGGCAGCCTGCTGATCGAGACGCTCTTTTCGCTCGACGGCCTCGGCCTGCTGTCTTACGAATCGGTGGTGCGGCGCGACTATCCGGTCGTGCTCGGCACGCTGTATCTGTTCACGCTGATTGGCCTCGCCACCAAGCTGATTTCCGACCTTTGCTATGTGTGGGTCGATCCCCGCATCCAATTCGAACAACTGGAGCGCTGATGAATCGAGCCCGCCTTCCGGCCGATACGGCGCCGCGTACCGAACCGGTTCGCGCATTCGTGTCGCCTTCGCCCGCGCGCCGTGTGTGGCAGCGCTTTCGCCAGCAGCGTCTGGGCTACTGGAGTCTGATCGTATTCGTGGTCGCGTTCGCGGCGAGCCTTGCCGGACCGCTGTGGTCGAACGACAAGCCGCTGGTGGTGCGCTACGAGGGGCAGTTGTATTTCCCGATGTTCAAGACTTACGCGGAGACTACTTTCGGCGGTGACTTCCCGACGCCGGCAGATTACCTCGACCCGTATATCAAGCATCGATTCGACACGCCCGGCAACTTCGCGCTGTATCCGCCGAACCGCTACTACTACGACACGCTGAACTACTTTTCGAAGGCGCCGAACCCGGCGCCGCCGTCGCGCGATAACTGGCTCGGCACCGACGACCGCGGCCGCGACCTGTTCGCACGGCTGCTATATGGCTTTCGCGTGTCGGTCGAGTTCGCGCTGGTGCTGACGCTGATCGGCACCGTGCTCGGGATTGCGGCGGGCGCCGTGCAGGGTTACTTCGGCGGACGTATCGATATCGTCGGGCAGCGGCTGATCGAAATCTGGAGCGCATTGCCGGAGCTCTACCTGCTGATCATTTTCACGTCGATTTTCGAGCCGGGTTTTATTCTGCTGATCGTGCTGCTGTCGCTGTTCGGCTGGATCGGTTTGTCCGACTACGTGCGCGCGGAGTTCCTGCGCAATCGTCAACAGGACTATGTGCGTGCCGCGCGGGCGATGGGGCTGTCGAACTGGCAGATCATGTGGCGGCACGTGTTGCCCAACAGCCTGACGCCGGTCATCACGTTCTTGCCGTTCCGCATGAGCGGCGCGATTCTCGCGCTGACGAGCCTCGATTTTCTCGGCTTGGGCGTCCCCTCGCCGACACCGAGCCTCGGTGAACTGCTCGCGCAAGGCAAAGCGAATCTCGACGCGTGGTGGATCTCGTTGTCGACCTTCGGCGTGCTGGTCGCGATGCTGTTGCTGCTGACTTTCATGGGCGACGCGCTGCGCAACGCGCTCGACACCCGCATCTCCGATGCCATGCGTGCCGGAGGCAATCAGTGAGCGCCGCTGTGGAGCAGAAAACGCAGCAAGGCGTGAGCTCGCCGCTGCTGGAACTCGATCGTCTGCATGTGACGTTCGGCGACACCGTCGCGGTGAGCGACGTCACGCTCGCGATCGAACGCGGCGAGCGGGTCGCGCTGGTCGGCGAATCGGGTTCGGGCAAGAGCGTGACCGCGTTGTCGATCTTGCGTCTGTTGAGCGATGCGCAGGTGAGTGGATCGATTCGTTTCGACGGCGAAGATCTGCTCGCCAAAAGCGAGCGCGAAATGCGCGGCATGCGCGGCTCGGACATCGCGATGATCTTCCAGGAGCCGATGACGGCGCTCAATCCGCTCTACACGATCGGCGACCAGATTGCGGAGACCATCGTCGTGCACGACGGCGTGGCCGCCGGCGAGGCGCGCAAGCGCGCCGTGGCGCTGCTGGGGCGCACCGGCATCGCCGAGCCGGGCAAGCGCGTGAACAGCTATCCGCATCAACTCTCGGGCGGCCAGCGGCAGCGCGCAATGATCGCAATGGCGCTGGCGTGCCGCCCACGCCTGTTGCTTGCCGACGAGCCGACCACCGCGCTCGACGTGACGATCCGAGCGCAGATCGTCGACCTTCTGCTGGAACTGCAACGCGACGAAGCGGAAAAGCGCGGCATGGCCGTGCTGCTGATCACGCACGACCTGAATCTGGTGCGGCACTTCGCGCAGCGCATCGCCGTGATGGAACGGGGCGTGCTGGTCGAGAGCGGGCCGGTCGAGCAGGTGTTCGAGTCGCCGCAGCATCCCTACACGCGGCGGCTGCTGGCGAGCCGGCCTGAACGCACGGTGGTGCCGGTGCTGCCGATTTCACCGGTGCTGCTCGAAGCCTGCGGCGTCTCGGTCGATTTCAAAACGAAACTGCCGGGTTTCAGCGGCTGGTTTCGCGCAGGGCGCTTCCGCGCGGTCGCGGATGCAAATGTATCGGTGCGCCAGGGGGAGACGCTCGGGATTGTCGGCGAGTCGGGTTCGGGGAAATCTACGCTCGCGATGGCGCTGCTCGGTCTGCAACGCACCGCTCATGGCGAGATCGAGTTTCAGGGCAGAGCACTCGGCAGCTATCGCGGCGCCGAACAGACCGCCTTGCGCTCGAACATGCAGGTGGTCTTTCAGGATCCGTTCAGTTCGCTTTCGCCGCGCCAGACCATCGAGCGGATCGTCGGCGAAGGGCTCGCGCTGCATCGGCCGCAGATGACCCAGGATGCGCGGCGCGACAAGGTGATTTCCGTGCTGCGCGAGGTGGGCCTCGACCGCACGGTGCTGTACCGCTATCCCCATGAGTTCTCCGGCGGCCAGCGGCAGCGGATCGCGATTGCGCGCGCGCTGGTGCTGGAGCCGCGCATCCTGATCCTCGATGAACCGACCAGCGCGCTCGACGTTTCGATCCAGCAGCAAGTGCTGAAACTGCTCGCCGGGTTGCAACACAAGTACAACCTTGGCTTCGTATTTATCAGCCACGACCTGGCCGTGATCGGGGCGATGGCGCACCGTGTGGCGGTGATGCAAAACGGTTCAATCGTTGAAAGCGGGGAGGTTGAGCAGATTTTTGCGACACCCTCCCATCCTTACACTCGAAAGCTGCTGAAAGCGGCGCTCGGCCATTGATTTTTCACCCCTTTCACCAATTGGGTGCGTGTCTCGATTGTATTTTTCTATTTGTTTTGACACACGAATACTTACTGGCTAGTATCGACCAAACTTTTTTCCGTAGACCACTGATTTTTAGGCAAAAAATACCGACCAATGCGGCACAGAAATCTTACCCAGGCTTGCACGCGCGTCGTCGCCGGGATGTTCATTGGCGTCTTGATGGCAGCAGCTCCCGGCGCGTTCGCCGACGAAGTAAGCAATTTTAATCAGAATGCCTCATATTCGACCTCTAGCGGGTCGAATTCCCTGTCCTTCCAGAATCCGCAATCGCCCGCTCCTGACAGCAATGGCGGCGCCAAATCGTTCCTGTCCGGCATGGCCGGAAAAGCGGGCGACGTGGTGGTCGGCGCGCTGAACATGATCGGCGTTCGCTACCGTTGGGGTGGCAATACACCCGATTCGGGTCTCGATTGCAGCGGCTTCGTTCGCTACGTGTTCCAGGACACGCTTGGTATGGCGCTGCCGCGCCGCGCCGAGGAAATGAGCCGCGTCGGCGAAAAGGTTCGTGTCAGCGACCTCAAGCCGGGCGATCTGGTGTTCTTCAACACGATGCGTCGTACGTTCTCGCACGTCGGCATCTACATCGGCGATAACAAGTTCGTGCATTCGCCTTCCACGGGCAGCACGATCCGCGTCGACGATATGGATAGCGGCTACTGGGAAAAGCGCTTCACCGGTGCACGCCGGATCGAGACGTCCTATCAGGACGGCGAGGACCTGAAGAAGCGCGTGAACGCTACGATCAGCGGCAATAACTGATCTGACGCGCCGGCAATACCGGCGCGAAAAAAAGCCTGCCTCGAATGAGGCAGGTTTTTTGCGTTTGGCGCCCTGGTTGCGCGCATCTCGCCACCGGCCGCCGCGCCGGCCGATGTGGCGACGCGGCGGCCAAAGAGCGTTACACCGCTGCGCGGCTCGCCGACAGCTTGCGCTGCAACTCCAGCATCATCTTTGCTACTGCTTCCTCGCCCGCCAGAATCGCCGCGTTACGTTGCGAAAAATCGCTGCCGCTCATGGCAGCGAGATTCGGCCGGATCACGATATCGGCGTACTTGTCAAGTTCATAGGACTTGATGGTCTGGCCCATGATCGTGAAGGTCTGCATCAGCACGTCGAACGAACTGGCCGTCAGTCCGCTTTCAGGACGCTGCGAGATATCGACGGCGATCACGAAGTCCGCGCCCATTTTGCGCGCGAACGAGGCGGGCACCGGGCTCACCAGGCCGCCGTCGACGTATTCATGGCCGCCGATCTTCACCGGCTCGAAAATCGACGGCACGCTGCACGATGCGCGCACGGCGACACCGGTGTTGCCGCGCTGAAACAGGATTGGCTGGCCGGTCTTCAAATCAGTCGCGACAATGCCTAGCGGCTTGGCCATCTTCTCGATCGGAAGGTTGTTGAGCGTGGTGTTCAGGTAGTTTTGCAGCGCGATGCCTTGCAGAAAACCGCGTGTGCGAAACGGCATCGCCCAGTCGCTGATCGACGCTTCGTCCATGCTCAGCGCGAGCTTGTTCAGGGCAAAACCGTTCATCCCCGACGCGTACAGCGCGCCGACCACCGAGCCGGCGCTGGTGCCGGCCACCAGGTCGACCTGGATGTTGCGCGCCTCGAGCGCCTTGATGACGCCGATGTGCGCGAAGCCGCGCGCGGCGCCGCCGCCTAGCGCGAGGCCGACGCGGATCGGCCGCAGTGGTTTGTCGAGCGGCGGCATGCTTACGGTGGGTGTGGCGGCGACCGGCGCGCTATCGGTTTTTCCGCCTGTCGTGGTGCAGGCGGCGAGCACCGCCGAAGCGGCGGCAAGCGAGAAATGGCGGCGGGCGAGGCGGGGGGATGACGGTTTCAACGAGTTCTCCAGCAACGGCACAGGCGACGACGCAATCAGCGTAACCGTGTACCGCGATCAGGCGGATAGCCAAACGGACGGGATCGCCGGCGGCGATCGCGGTTCGTGTGTTGCGCGGCGGTTCCAGGTGCTACTCCGACTGGCAGCGCGCGCACATCATAAATCAAAGCTTCAGGCGCGCGGCGGGCCCGTAATGAAACCTTGCAGAGGAAGCCCTCAGGCGCCGCCGGGCGCGCATCGTGCGCTGCAATCGGCCGTCTGGACGAGGTCGGCTAACATGGCTTCGGAAGGTATAATTCGGCTCTTGTGTTTTTTCCTTCGTGTTCGTGCACGGCGCCGCCTGCCGCATGAACGCGGTCCGCTGCCGCGCTTTTCTGGCGAGGTTTGGCCAGGCGCCGGCGCCCGTCTTCCGAGTAACCGCTTATGACCACCTCCGTTCGTACCCGCTTCGCACCGAGTCCCACCGGCTTCATCCACCTCGGCAACATTCGCTCCGCGCTCTATCCGTGGGCGTTCGCGCGCAAGATGAAAGGGACCTTCGTGCTGCGGATCGAGGACACCGACGTCGAGCGCTCCACTTCTGAATCGGTCGACGCCATTCTCGAAGGCATGGCGTGGCTCGGCCTCGATTTCGACGAAGGCCCGTTCTACCAGATGCAGCGCATGGATCGTTATCGTGAAGTGCTCAAGCAGATGCAGGGCGCCGGGCTCGTGTACCCGTGCTACATGTCGACAGAAGAACTGGATGCGCTGCGCGAGCGTCAACGTGAAGCCGGCGAAAAGCCGCGTTATGACGGCACGTGGCGCCCGGAGCCCGGCAAGACCTTGCCGCAGCCGCCGGCGGGCGTCGAACCCGTGCTGCGCTTCCGTAATCCGCTCACCGGCGTGGTCGCATGGGACGATGCTGTGAAGGGCCGCATCGAGATCTCTAACGAAGAACTCGACGACCTCGTGATCGCGCGCCCGGACGGTACGCCGACCTACAACTTCTGCGTGGTGGTGGACGATCTCGACATGCGTATCACGCACGTCATTCGCGGCGACGATCACGTGAACAACACGCCGCGTCAGATCAACATCTTGCGCGCGCTCGGCGCCGAGCCGCCGGTGTACGCGCATTTGCCGACCGTGCTGAACGAGCAGGGCGAAAAGATGAGCAAGCGCCATGGCGCGATGAGCGTGATGGGGTATCGCGACGCCGGTTATCTGCCGGAAGCAGTGGTCAACTATCTGGCGCGTCTGGGTTGGTCGCACGGCGATGCGGAAATCTTCACGCGTGAGCAGTTCGTCGAATGGTTCGACCTCGAGCATCTCGGCAAATCGCCGGCTCAGTACGACCACGACAAACTGAACTGGCTCAATGCGCACTACATCAAGGAAGCCGACAACGCGCGCCTCGCCGACCTCGCACGGCCGTTCTTCGCCGAGTTGGGTATCGACGAGGCCGCAATCGCGCAAGGTGCCGATCTGACGGCGGTGGTCGGCTTGCTGAAGGATCGCGCATCTACAGTGAAGGAAATCGCCGGGAATGCCGCGATGTTCTATCGCACACCGGCACCTGAAGCGGATGCGCTGGCGCAGCACATCACCGATGCAGTGCGTCCGGCGCTGGCCGATCTGGCCGCTGCGCTGAAGACCGCGGAGTGGACCAGGGAAGCGATCGCCGCTGCGTTGAAAGCCACGCTCGGCGCGCACAAGCTGAAGATGCCGCAACTGGCGATGCCGGTGCGTCTGCTGGTGGCGGGCACGACGCACACGCCGTCGATCGATAGCGTGTTGATGCTGTTCGGCCGCGATGTCGTCGTGAGCCGTATTGAAAAAGCGCTGGCCTGAGCGCGCTCGCGCGTGCAATGAGGGGGTTTGCATGCGGCTTGCGAAAAAAGTCGCATGCAACTGCTCAAAGGGTATTTACAAAGCGCGATTTGGCCTCTAAAATCCCGTTTCTGTTCTGCAAGGGGGTATAGCTCAGCTGGGAGAGCGCTTGCATGGCATGCAAGAGGTCAGCGGTTCGATCCCGCTTACCTCCACCAATCGATAGTCTGATGTGGTGCAGGACAGTCTGGCAAAAGCGAAAAAGCCTTGAGAAATCAAGGCTTTTTGCTTTTCTGCTGTCAATTTACGTCTAGCCCCGTCTGACTGAATCCACAGTTTGCGTGTACCCCGCGGTGTACCCCAAAATGAATTATCCGAAAAATTCATTTTGGGGTACACCATGGGCCTCCTGACCGACCGCCAGATCCTTGCCGCACAGCACCGGCCGTCCGAATACTTTCTCGCAGATGGGGACGGTCTGTACCTCCGAGTGCGTCCGACCCGCAAGGTGTGGGTCTATCGGTACAAGCAGGATGGTAAGGAGATCAAGCTCGGCCTCGGCCGCTATCCGGTCGTCTCGCTCGCGGCTGCCCGCCAGAAGGCGCGGGCGTTGATGGAACAGCGGGCTAACGGTGTTGACCCGAAACAGGATCGCCGCGTGACGCAGGAGCGTGAACGCGTGCAGCGGCTGAACACATTCGAGCTGGTCGCGCGAGCGTGGCACGCGCAGGCGTGGAAGGACCGGCAGTGGTCGGCAGACTACGCGGGCAAGGTCATACGTGCACTGGAAGTGCATGTTTTTCCATGGACCGGCCGGCATCCGATGGTGTCCGTTGCGCCGACGGAAATCGTGCGATGCCTGCACCGCATTCGGGATCGCGGACATTTCGAGACCGCGCAGCGCGTGAGGGGCTATGTCCAGGAGGTCTACCAGTACGCGGTCGACATTGGTCTCCTTGAGCCGGTGCAGAACTTCGTCAACAGTCGCACGGGCGGTCTGCCTGCGCCGCGCGCGCGACACTACGCGGCGATCACCGATCCGGAGCAACTCGGGCAACTAATGCGTGACATCCGCGCCTATAAGGGACAGGTGCTCACGCGGGCGGCATTGCAACTGGCGCCCCTCGTGTTCCAGCGGCCCGGCCAACTGCGCTTCGCCCACTGGGAGGATATGGATCTCGACAAGGCCGTCTGGAGTTGTCCGCCGGAGAAGATGAAGATCCGGGAATGGAAAAAGTGGGACAGCCGCACACCTGTGCACCAGGTTCCGCTGCCGAGGCAGGCCGTGCAGATCCTGCGCGATATCTATCCGCTCACCGGGCCATCGGGGCCCGTGTTTCGCAACATGGCCCGGCGCTCGGACGGTTCGCGTTACATGAGCGAGAACACGATCAACAGCGCTTTGCGCACGCTTGGTTACGACACGCGAGAACAGATCACGGGGCATGGGTTCCGTGCGTCGGCGCGTACGCTGATCCGGGAATGCCTTGGGTGGGATCGCGAGGTGATTGAGCGGCATCTTGCGCACGGCTCAGACGAGGAGCTGGGTGACAGTTATGACCGGGCGACGTTTTTCGAGCAGCGCCGCGAGATGGTTCAATGCTGGGCGGACTTCCTAGACGACCTTGCGGCCGAGAAAACTCCCAAGCGAGTTCTTCATCCTCAGGCAGCGGATAGCCCAGTTGCAGGATCGACAAGTCGCTTGTCGCGCATTGTGGCCTAGCATCCGTCCGCATAGCGTCCCATTGAGATACAGGGTTGCTTGCCGTGCAGGCGGTAACGGAAATGCCAGAACTTGGTGCCATCCGGTGTCACCCAGAGAACAAGACCGTCGCCGTCGGCGACGCAGTAGGGCTTCGACCTGGGCCGGGCCGCCTTCACCTCACCAACGGCGAGGGGTATGGTGAGTACATTGCTGATCTCGAACTTTGAATGTGCTCAAAAACATACTCGTCTGCATCCAGCTCGCCATGTTCCACTCTGGACGGCAATAAACAAAACTTCAGCGTAGTTGAAAAATTTCTCCAGATACATTGGACTCCTTTATATTACGCTGGATAGCTTTTTGGTGCCAGGAGAGGACTCTCATAGGATCGCTAGCGCATTGATAAGAAAGAAGGATTGTTCCGTGTTAGGTCAACCGTGTACTCATCAATGTACTCAACGGAGCTACGCTGGAATTTTCCTCGGATTGTCGCGAAAACGCTACACGGAGGCCATCGGTCCTACGCCTGCGCGGCAGGTGATGACCACGCGCCAAATAGGTACCAGCAATCCGGGCACAAGGAAAATTCATTCCTGACTGCGATGCGCGGTACTGGGGCGCCCATCGCCTGCTCGGGCAAGGTCATCCTGCAATCGGGAAATGCCCGTTCGCACATCGCCGTCGAATTTAGTTACAGCCGGGCAGCACAGTGGTAACAAAATTTGTTGACGGGAGTGGCGCGCTGAAGTCTTTGTGGAAGCGTCTTCGTGAGAAATCCTGCCCGCACTGCGGTAGTAACAACTTTGCTTGCGCGAGCCCCGGATGACCGCTAACACAACTAAAGTTGTGTCGACATTTCAACTAATTTGGTTATCGCTACCGGCGTCGGTCTTCAGTGCCAACGTTCCACCGGAACTGAATGGCATGCCGCGGCCAGCACCTCATTCGCGTTCTCGCCGCGTCTGGTCCGCCACAGCCTGCGTTATCCGGGGCAGCCGGGCTGCTTCGGCTAGCTTGTTCGCCTTGCGCCAAAACGCGCCGTCGGCCTTCGTGTTAGACAAATTCGCGATAGTCCGCCGCCGGACGCGCAGCCATCGGCTCGGCCTCAATGACGCGCCTGTGACGGAAACGGCAACGCGACCTGACAGATCCGGCGTTACTGCTCTGCCGCGCTCAGCAAAATGTGGGAACCGAGGTGATACCAAATAAGGGCAGCGCCGCTGCGGATATGGCCAGCAGAATCAGCGCAATTCGCCAGCTCGCGATCCGCGCGAGCACTCGCGAAACCCCTTCCTCGCAATTGACCGATCCAATCACCGAAGTGATCGAATCGAAAAAAACACTTGCAACCGACCGTTTCGGTCATTATATTGATCGAAACGGTCGTTAGTTTGATCGGGGCAATCACTTTCAAACCAACCGACCGTCTCAACGTGGCCCGAGTGCCACGGCGTGCCATCAAGAAAAATCACGGAGACATCATTGAAAAACCGTTCCTTCCAGGTCCTGGCCACTTTGGGCGTGCTTGGCGCCGCCACGACCACCGCGCAGGCGCAAAGCAGCGTCACACTGTATGGCTTGATCGACACCGCGCTCGTTTACACCAACAGCCAGAAAGGCCACTCGAACATCCAGATGTCCAGCGGCACATTGTCCGGCAGCCGTTGGGGATTGCGCGGTCAGGAGGCTCTGGGCGGAGGCCTCAGTGCGCTGTTCGTCCTTGAAAACGGCTTCAGCAGCACGACGGGCACGCTCGGCCAGAACGGCCGCGAGTTCGGTCGCGCCGCTTATGTGGGCTTGAGCGGCGGTTTTGGCAAGGTGACGGCGGGTCGGCAGAACGATACCTCCGCGGACTTCGTGGGTGCGTTGACGGCGGCGAATCAATGGGCCGGCGGCATCGGCGCGCATCCGGGAAATACGGACAACCTTTACGTGAACGAGCGGATCAGCAACAGCGTCAAGTTCACCAGCAACGACTACGGGGGCTTCCGCTTCAGCGGCTTATACAGCTTCGGCGGCACGGCCGGCGACTTCGCCAACAATCGTGTGTGGGGGCTCGGCGCCACCTACGCAAGCGGCCCGTTCGTGGTCGCGGCGTCGTATATGAACGCCACCACGCCGAATACGGCACTCTTCGACGGCACGGCTGGCGCGGCGGCGATTTCGCCGAACAACACGCCGATCTATTCGGGCTATGCGTCCGCGCGGACCTTGCAGATCGCCGCGCTGGGCGGCGCGTACAGCTTCGGCGCGGCGACGTTCGGCCTGATCTATTCGAACTCAAAGTTCAAGGATCTGGGTTCGGGCGCGGCCTCCGCACCGGTCGCGCGTTTTGCCGGCGACACGGCGACCTTCGACAACGTCGAAGCAAATTTCCGCTACCAGTTGACGCCGGCCACGCTGCTCGGCGTGGCCTACAACTACACCCGCACGCACGGCGCGGGCGACGCGCACTATAACCAGGTGAACGCGGGCGCCGACTACTTTCTGTCCAAACGCACCGACGTGTATCTGACCACCGGCTGGCAAGCCGCGAGCGGCATCGATTCGACGGGCCGCGCGGCGACGGCGGCGTTGTGGCCGATCACGGCGTCGAGCACCTCGCATCAGTTCGTCGCGGCACTCGGCTTGCGGCACAAGTTCTGAGCGTTTCGATCAATCTGATCTAACAGGAAGGCTTCAACGCCTTCCGTCGTGGAAGTGGAGTGGAGCATGACAGTCTTGTTCAAAGGGATCATTCCCGCACTCATCACGCCGATGACGGCAACCGAAGAGGTGGACGAAGCGGGCTTGCGCACGCTGATCGAACGCCTGATCGAATCCGGCGTGCATGCGCTGTTCGTGCTCGGCACCAACGGCGAATTCATCGCCCTGAACGAAGCGGAGAAGTTGCGCATCGCGAAGATCGCGGTCGATCAGGCGCGCTCGCGTGTGCCGGTGATTGCGGGAACGGGCGCATACGCCACGCGCGACGTGATCGATCTGAACAGCAAGATGCTCGACGTGGGCGTGGATGCCGTGTCGGTGATCACGCCGTATTTCAACGGCGCGACCCAGCAGGAGCTGTTCACGCACTACGAGCGGATCGCGCGCGCAACCACGCTGCCGGTGATGCTCTATACGATTCCCGCAAAGGCCGGCGTCACGCTGAATGTGGACACGGTGCGGCGCCTCGCGGAGATTCCGAACATTCGCGGCATCAAGGACAGCGGCGGCGACTTCGATCGTCTGCTGCAACTGATCAATCTGCGCCGCGACGATTTCGCCGTCTTCACCGGCACGGATTCGATGATCCTGTGGACGCTGATCGCGGGCGGCGACGGCGCGGTGGCCGCAACCACCAACGCGGTGCCCCACGTTGTCACGTCGATCTGGAAGCACTTTCAGGCCGGCGACATCGCGGCCGCGCGCAACGCGCAGGAGTCGTTGCGCGCGCTGCGCGACGCCTTCCCGCTCGGCACCATGCCGGTCGTGCTGAAGACCGCCGCGGAAATGCTCGGCATGCCGGCGGGTCCGGCGCGCGCTCCCGCGCAACCGCTCGACGCGAACGCTCGCGCCCGTCTTGAACAGGCGCTCTCGGCGTATCGCGACACGCGTTAAAGCGCGACACGCGTTAAAGCTCGCCCTCTCGCCAGTCCGTACCTCATTCACAGTTCAAGACACATTGCCATGGCCACGACCTATCACTTCCAGACTGTCAAGCACATCGTGCATGGCGCACACAGCCTCGACCTTCTCGCCGACAAGCTCTCACTGCTCGATACGCCGGTCAAACGCATTGCACTGATTACGCAGCCGGCGATGGAAGCGCTCGGCGTGATCGACCGCGTGATCGCGAGCCTTGCATCCAAAGACATTGAAGTGCTGATCGTGCGCGACGTCGAACCGGAGCCGACCATCGGCAACGTGGAAAGTGTGTTCAGCGAACAGATTGCGCCGTTCGCGCCGCACGCGATCCTGTCGATCGGCGGCGGCAGCGTGCTCGACGCGGCCAAGCTGTTCGCCGTGCGTCTGACCAACGAACAGCCGTTGCGTGAATGGCTCGGCATCGATCTGATCGCGAAGCCGGGCGTGCCGCTGATTCTCGTGCCAACCACGGCGGGCACGGGTTCCGAAGTGACGCCGAACGCGATCGTCACGCTACCCGACGAAGAGTTGAAGGTCGGCATCGTGAGCCGTCATCTGTTGCCGCAACTCGTCATTCTCGACGCAGCGCTCACGCTGAAGTTGCCCAAGGCGATCACGGCCGCCACCGGCATGGACGCTTTCGTTCACTCGCTCGAATCGTACATTTCGACGAAGGCCAATCCGATCAGCGACATATTCGCGATGGAGTCGATGCGGCTGATCGGCGCGAACATCATCGAAGCGTACGAGCACGGCGAGTCGATCAAGGCGCGCGAAGCGATGATGCTCGGTTCGATGTACGGCGGACTGGCGCTGACGGCGGCCGGGACCGCAGCGGTCCATGCGCTCGCGTATCCGCTCGGTGGCATGTTCAACATCACGCACGGCGTGGCGAACGCAATGCTGTTGCCGCATGTGATGGCGTTTAACATGGATGCCTGCGCCGGCCGTCTCGCCGACGTGGCGCGCGCGCTATCGCTGGCTACATCGGCTGACGATGATCTGGCGGCCGCCACGAAGCTGATCGAGCGCATAGACCAATGGACCGCGGCTGTGGACATCCCGCAGGACCTGCGCAAGTTCGGCGTGAGCGAAGACGATCTCGACGCGCTCGCCGTCGCGGCGGCAAAAGTCAAACGGCTGCTCGGCAACAACCCGAAGCCGCTGTCCCTCGACGACATGAAGGCGATCTATCGCCGCCTGCTGCCATGAAACGCACCCGTGAGCCGCGCCTGCTCATCATCGGCGACGATCTGTCGGGCACGGCCGATTGCGCCGTGACCGGCTCGCGCCTGGGTCTGCGCAGTGTCGTCGTGCTCGACGCACGCATGCCTAAGTTGGCGGGCGAGGGCGGTGAGGCTGATGTCACGCGAGACATCGATGTTCTCGCCGTCGATGCCGACTCGCGCCGGCTCGGTGCCGAAGCCGCGGCACGCGCGAACATCCAGGTGTGGCGCGAACTCGGTCATGCGGATACACGGCTCTATAAGAAGATCGATTCGACGCTGCGCGGCAACGTCGCAGCCGAAGTCGCGGCGCTGATCCCGTTGGCGGGCATGGCTATCGTGGCGCCGGCATTTCCCGCAGCGGGACGCACCACGCGCGACGGCCGTCAATGGCTGAACGGCGTACCGGTAGAGCAGACCGAAGTATGGCGCAACGAGGGCATTGCCGGCGAGGCTGCAATTCCGTCGATGCTCGCGCAATACGACGTGCGGACCGAAACCTTGTCTCTGGCGGACGTGCGCTCGGATCAGGCAGACTTGTCGGCGCGGCTCCATTCGATGCAGCAGGCGGGCGTTCACGCGGTCGTATGCGACAGCGAAACGGACGACGACCTGCGGCGCATCGCGCACGCTTCCGCGTCGCTGCATGGCGTGTTCTGGGTCGGCTCGGCCGGTCTCGCTCGCGATCTGATGCAGGCTTTGAATCTTGGCGATGTCACTGATCTCGCTACCGATACCAGGGCGGCGGCTCAGGAGCCGAACAAACCCGTACTGGCCGTCGTCGGCAGCATGTCGAGCGTCTCGCATGCGCAAGTCGCACGACTCAGGACGGAAGCGGGCGAGGCGCTAGCGTCGTTCGAAATCGATCCGTTGACGTTGCGTAATACAGAGCCAGCGCACGCGCAGTTCACCACCGACGTGAGCGCGGCGTTGCAACGAGGACTCGATGTGCTCGTCTCGCTGAGCCAGACCGATCGCACCAGCGTGGCCGACGGCCTGCTGTTCTGTCAGCGTCTCGCCGCGCTTCTGGTTCCCGCACTGCGGTACGCCGGCGGCGTGGTCGCCACCGGCGGAGAAACGGCGCGTGCGCTGCTGTCCGCAGCGGGCATCGGCGAGCTGCGCGTCGTCGAGGAAATCGAAAGCGGTGTGCCGCTGCTGCATGCCGTCCATAACGGACGCCGTCTTCACGTCGTCACCAAAGCGGGTGGCTTCGGCCATCCGGACACGCTCAATCTGGCCTGGCGAAAACTCGCCGGCGTCCAACCCAAGGCCCGGCCCAGCGCGGCCATCATCAAAGGACTGACCACAATGACCTATCGTCCAGTTATCGGCATCACCATGGGCGATGCTGCCGGCGTCGGCCCGGAAATCGTCATGAAGGCGCTGGCGCACGCGTCGGTCTACGAGCAATGCCGTCCGCTCGTGATCGGCGACGCCGCGCGTCTGCGCGACGCGGGCCAGCGCGCGGGCGTCTCGCTCGACGTGCGCTCGATCACGAGCCCGGCGGATGCCGGCTTCGAATGCGGCGTGGTGGACTGCATCGACCTCGGCCTGATTCCCGCCGATCTGCCGTACGGCAAGCTCTCCGCGATTGCGGGCGACGCCGCGTATCAGTACATCGCGCGCACCGTCAAATTGACCTCGGCCGGCGAACTCGACGCGATCTGCACCGCGCCGCTGAACAAGGAAGCGCTGCACGCCGGCGGCCACATTTTTCCGGGCCACACCGAAATGCTCGCGCATCTCACCGGCATCGACGAAGTCTCGATGATGCTCGTCGCACCGAAGCTGCGCGTGATTCACGTCACCACCCACATCGGCCTGCTCGACGCGATTCGCCGCATCGAACCCGGGCTCGTACAACGGACCATCGAGCGCGCGCATGACACGCTGGTGCGCGCGGGCATCGACAATCCGCGCATCGGCGTGTGCGGGATCAATCCGCATGCGGGCGAAAACGGCCTGTTCGGCTACGGCGAGGAAGAGGAAAAGATCATTCCCGCCGTCAAGGTAGTGCAGGCGCGCGGCTGGGACGTGGAAGGCCCGTTGCCCGCGGACACGCTGTTCTTCCGCGCCGGCCGCGGCGACTTCGACGTGGTGGTCGCGATGTACCACGACCAGGGGCACGGGCCGGTGAAGGTGATGGGACTGGAGGCCGGCGTGAACGTGACGGTCGGGCTGCCGGTGATCCGCACCTCGGTCGATCACGGCACCGCGTTCGATATCGCCGGCAAGGGCATCGCCGACGAAGGCAGCATGCTCGAGGCGCTGAAGCAGGCACTCGATCTGGCCACGCGCCACTCAGAACTGGAGGCCTGAGGGCCGTTAGTCAACGGGCATCCCGTTAGAACGGGAAACGAATAACGGCTGCTGGGACGGCGGGCACACGCCGCGCAGCCGGACGACTTGATGCGTAGGCATCGGCAAAAATACATTGGAGACACCATGGCAACCTTCAGCTATTGGGACACCGCAATCATCATCGGCATGGTCGTGGTCTACATACTTCTGACCAGCTGGTTCAGCGTGAAGCTGCGCAGCCGCAACTCTGAACAGTTCATGGTGGCATCGCGCTCCATGCCGGTTGTGGTCGTCGCGGTCCTGCTCATGTCCGAGTTCATCGGCGCGAAGTCGACCGTGGGCACCTCGCAGGAAGCGTTCGGCGCCGGTATCGCGGCTTCGTGGTCGGTGATCGCCGCGTCGATCGGCTTTCTGTTCTTCGGCCTGTTCATGGCCAAACGCCTCTATAGTTCGGGCGAATTCACGATCTCCGGTTTCATTGCCATGAAGTACGGCAAGCGCGCCAAACTCGTGGTGTCGGCGATCATGATCTATGCACTCTTTCTCGTGAACGTAGGCAACTACGTGAGCGGAGCGGCGGCGATCTCGACGGTGATGCGTATCAATCTGCCGACCGCCGCGGTGATCACGGCGATCGTCAGCACGATCTACTTCGCATGGGGCGGTCTGAAGAGCGTCGCGTATCTGACCATCGTACATAGCGCGGTCAAGCTGATCGGCATTGCGATTCTGGTGGTGGTGGCGTGGCGCTTAACCGGCGGCATCAAGCCGATGATGGCGAACATGCCCGAGCACTATTTCACCTGGAACGGATCGCTGAGCAACGGCACGATCGGCGCGTGGATCATCGGCACGGCGGGTGCGATCTTCTCCACGCAGTTCATCATTCAGGCGATCTCCGCCACACGCTCGCCGGCGGCGGCGCGAAGCGCGTCCTTGCTCGCAGCGGTGCTGTGCGTGCCGATTTCGCTCGCGCTCGGCTTTCTCGGCGTCGCCGCGAAGTATCTGTTTCCGGGCATCAAGAGCCTGTACGCGTTGCCGGTTTTTCTGCAACACATGAATCCGCTGCTGGCCGGCGTGGTGACGACGTCGCTCGTTGCGTCGATCTTCGTGAGCGTGTGCACGGTGGCGCTCGCGATCGCCTCGCTGATCGTCAAGGACTTTTACGTGCCGCGCTATCGTCCGACGCCGGATGTCGAACTGCGCATGACGCGCTGGATTTCGCTGGCGGTCGGACTTGCTCCGCTCGTGTTCGTCCTGTTCGTGCCGCAGATTCTCGCGCTGTCGTTCTTCACGCGCGCATTGCGGTTGACTGTTTCTGTGGTGGCGCTGATCGGCATCTATCTGCCGTTTTTCAATAGCAGCCGCGGGGCAATGGCGGCGCTGATCGTGTCCGCGCTGGCCACGACCGTCTGGTATCTGCTCGGCAATCCGCTCGGTATCGACAACATGTATGTGTCGCTGGTCACGCCGGCCGTTGTCATCGTATTGGAGAAGCTGCTGTTTCCGGCAGGTTCCAAGCCGGTCGGCGCGAGCGGCGACCGGCTCACGCATCGTGAATCACATTGAAGTGCAGCAATCAGGAGAACAGCGGATGTCTTCCATCCTCGCAGAAACCCCCAACGCGCCCACGTGGGACAGCCACGTGCGCGTGACTTATGCGGACGCGCAACGCCGCGACGCGTATCTGCCTTCGTTCTGCGTGCAGAACCACGCGGCGAATCTGCATGCGTTGCCGAACGGCGACCTGTTGTGCGTCTGGTTCGGCGGCACGCAGGAGGGCATCCCCGACGTGTCGGTCTATATGTCACGGCTGCGTGCCGGTAGCGGCGTGTGGAGCGAGCCGGAGAAACTGTCGGACGATCCGACGCGCTCGGAACAGAACCCCGCGCTGTTCACCGCGCCCGACGGCCGGCTCTGGCTCACTTATACCGCGCAGTTGTCGGGACACCAGAACACGGCGATCGTGCGCCGCCGTATTTCGTCCGATGGCGGGCTCACGTGGGGGCCGATCGAAACGTTGTTCGACCGGCCGGGCACCTTCGTGCGCCAGCCGATCGTATTGCTGCCCGGCGGCGCATGGCTGTGCCCGGTCTTCATGTGCCGCACGGAACCCGGCGAGCGCTGGGTCGGCAACAACGACATCAGCGCGGTGCTGATTTCGGAAGACGAAGGCCGCTCGTGGCGCGAACACGAGGTACCCGGGAGCGTGGGCTGTGTACACATGAACGTGCAGGTGCTGGCCGACGGTTCACTGCTCGCGCTGTTTCGCAGCCGCTGGGCGGATTCGATCTACGCGAGTCGTTCGAAAGACGGCCGCACGTGGAGCGCGCCGCAAGCGACCGACTTGCCAAACAACAATTCGTCGATCCAGTTCATTGCGCTGAGGAACGGCCATCTCGCGTTGGTGTTCAACGAAAGCGATGCGTCGCACAGTACCGAGCGGCGTGCGTCGCTGTACGACGACATCGAAGATTCGGAAGACAGCGGCGCGCTGCGCGACCAAAGCGCGTCGACGCGCGGCACGGCCGTGTGGGGCGTACCGCGCTCGCCGATGTCGCTGGCGATCTCCGAGGACAACGGCCAGACCTGGACGCGCCGGCGCGCGCTGGAGATCGGCGACGGTTACTGCATGACGAACAATTCGGCGGAGCAGCGCAATCGCGAGTATTCATATCCGTCGATCGTTCAATCGGCCGACGGCGCATTGCATATCGCTTACACGTACTTCCGCCAACGCATCAAATACGTATGCGTCGACGAGGCGTGGGTGCGCGGCTGAAACGTTAGCGGGAGCTGGATCGGAGCGAACCGCAAAGGACCAGGGCGTGCGATGGAAGTTCGCTACACTAGGCACACTTATTGGCGCGCCTGTCGCGCGCCGTCGCTAAACCGGTTCCTACGATCCAAGATCATGAAAGTTGCGAAACGCCGAGAGGCGATGCTTCACGCTGTGCTGGGCGGGATGACAGATGTCGGGACGTTGTGCGAACACTTCGGCATGTCCGAGGCGACGGTGCGGCGCGATCTGCGGGCGCTCGCGGAGGGCCGTCAGATTCTGCGTACCTACGGCGGGGCCGCAGCGGTCAGTGCGCATGAGCCGGAGGCCTCGCTCGACGAACGCAGCGAAAGCTTTCGCGAGCAGAAAGATGCAATCGCACGCGCCGCGCTCGCACATGTGCAGGAAGACGACACGCTGTTTCTCGACGGCGGCACGACCACCGCGGCGCTGGCGCGTCAGCTGATCGGACAGCGCTCGGTGCATGTGGTGACGAACAACCTGCTGGTGGTCGGCGCGCTGGCGTCGAGCAAGGTGCGCGTGACGCTGGTGGGCGGCGACATCCGTTCTTCGAGCATGAGTACGCTCGGGCCGCTTGCGCAACTGGCATTGAGCCGCCTCACGTTCGACAAGGCGTTTCTCGGCGCCGATGGCGTAACGGCGGCGCGTGGCTTGTGCGAGGCAACGGCGGAGCAGGCGTATCTGAAGGAATGCGTGATTCGTCAGGCCGCGAGCGTGTTCGTGCTGGTGACAGCCGACAAACTCGGGCGCGCAAGCCAGCAGCATTGGACGCCGCTCGAACGCGAGTGGACGTTGATTACCGATGACGCGGCCGAGCCGCGTGAGCTGGCCTTGTTCGAAGAACGAGGCGAGGTGACGGTGGAGACGGTAGCGGTTCGATAAGCGTTTCCGGCGTTTCCTTTTTACGACTAACCAGGGGAGCGAAGTGGAAACGACGACACAGGCGAAACAACGGCATGCCGTGGTAACGGGGGCATCGTCGGGTATCGGCCTGGCGATCACTCAACGCCTGCTGACAGAAGGATGGCGGGTCACCGGCTTGTGCCGCAGGCCGGCAACGGAAGCCGTCGAGCGTTTGACCATCGTCCCCGTCGACGTGACCGACTTCGCGGCGCTCGCGCCGGTTCTCGAATCGATCGGCGCATGCGATGCGTTCGTGCATGCCGCCGGCTTCATGAGGACCGCGCCGCTCGGCGAACTCTCCGCCGACGACGGTGCCGCGATGTGGCGCATCCACGTCGATTCAGCAGCATTTCTCGCCAACGCATTGCTGCCGACAATGTCGGCAGGTGGCCGCATCGTGTTGATCGGCAGCCGGACCGCGAACGGCGCGCCTACGCGCAGCCAATATGCCGCCACCAAAGCGGCGCTGGTCGGCATGGCCCGCTCCTGGGCCGCCGAACTTGCGCCGCGCGGCATCACGGTCAACGTGGTCGCTCCGGGCGCGACCGATACGCCCTTGCTGCGCGATCCCGCGCGCGCGGGCACACCGCCGAAAATGCCGCCGCTCGGCCGCTTCGTTCAACCGTCTGAAGTGGCCGGCTTGACCGCATTCCTGCTCGGACCGGATGGCGGATCGATCACCGGTCAACAGATCGTGGTTTGCGGCGGGGCGTCTCTGTAGCTCGCTTTGATTCTAGCGTCCGGACCTTTGTCGTCCTAGGACACTGCGCTCGCACGCGGACAGCGTCAGTGAGTTGCCCGATAACGCTCCGCAGCCTCTCCCTGCCGGATGTCGGAGAGCAACGCCTGGCGTGCAGAGTCGAGTGCGTCCCAGCGCCCGGCGACGTGAAGCGGCGGTAATCGTCGTTTGAATGCGCCCAACGATGGTGCGGGCAAGTGGCGCTTCTTGAGTCGGAGTGGGATCGATGATGCCGTCGCGTCGCTGGGGTAGACCCGTGGCATCTGGGCGGCAGGCGTCCGCAGTATTCGGCCACCAAGAGTCATTCGCCGGCAGCGTCGATTGGACATCAGGGCGACCGCTCCACACCAGCAACCGGCCGTTCGACAGGTGTTGCTGAGAGACTCGAGCCGACAACGCGCGCTTCCACCGGCTCGCGCCAGCTGGACAGCGTCTCGTTTACCTCTTCGCGATCCACGGTCGGAAAAGCCGGTGTCCCAGGTTCTTCCGAAGGTCAGAATACATGCTGAGCAAAATGGGAATTTCGCTCGGACCCTCATCGAGGCGCTCAACGAATGGGCCGAAATGCGGCGGCAAATACTGGGAGATGCTTCAACCTGGTAACGGGGCAGGTAGCTCCGGAAGCCTCGTACGTCTCTTCGAGCTGATGGTCAAGCGATTGCCTGCGCGCCGATTCGCCCGTGCTCCGAAGTGGATCGACGCGGCCGACGTATGTCAGTCACGATGATCCTTTAGGCTGTCGGGCCGTCTTGTAGTTCACTAGGCTAGTCATTGCGCAGCAGCAGTCGAGGTTCCTGGCGAGCAGAAGCCCCGCTGGCGTCGTTCACGTTGTCGAGCCTTTTCATATCCCGAATCACGTGGAAGAGATCGCGCATTGAATCGAAATCAATCAGTCTCACAAACGCCAAGGTATCCTGATAGGCACGCATCCAGGGGATCATTGCTGAAGCCACAGCTTTTCGTCCTTTGGTCGTCACGACGAGCTGGCGTTTCCGTCGATCTCCTTCGTGGGCGATCGCGGAGATAAGGCCGCGACGGAACAATGGTGCCAGGTTAGCCGACAGATTCGATCGGTCCATTTCCAGTTGCGCTGCCATGTCGCCGAGAACCATTGGTTCGCGTAGATGTAGCAAGGCGAGCATACAAAACTGGGATGCGTTGACGTCCGTATGCTGCAGCGCTTCGTCGAAATGAGCCCAGAAAGCGCGCATTGCGCGCTGGGCGAAAAAATGGTTGAGCGCGAGAGCGGAGATTTCCCCGATTGCGGGCATCGACGACTCGCCATTCTGACTTTCCATATCCGCGGTTCCGGATGCGTGGTGACTGGGTTGCAAAGAGTTCCGTGCTGCCGCGGGCGGGTCGTTGCAAGGCGCCGAAGTTGTCATGACGATGGACGCCTGAAACTAACCACCCGTCGGCGCGGGGCGGGCCCGCGAACGTGATGCACAGGCCGCCTTGCGGCAGGCGAGCGGACTTCACGCGAGCCCGAATGTTTTCCTCAAGCTTGCATCGACGGGGCCGGAGGGCATGAAGTGCCGCAATTTGCGCAACAGGGATGCTTCGCCGGCCGGTGTGCGACGCATACGCCAGGTGCCGAGCGCCGCGTCAACTATTGTCTTCGCTACGCCGTCGAGCGCAGGAGCGCCTTTGACACTGTTGACGACTGCGCTCGATGCAAGCACCCGCTCGCGCTCATAGTCGGCGATTTTCGAGCTTGCCACAGGGGCGTTGATGTCCAGATTGGTCCTGGTAAAGGATGGTTCGACCAACGTTACCCGGATACCAAACTGGCGCACCTCATGGTCCAGGGTCTCGGTCAGCCCTTCGACGGCATGCTTGGACGCGGAGTAGAGTCCCATGTAGGGGGCGGGCAAGAACCCGAGCACCGAACTGACATTGATGATCCTTCCGCCGCGTTGTGCCCGCATATGGGGAAGTACTGCCTGCGTCGTGCGCAGAATGCTGAAGACGTTGGTATCGAACAGCGACAATGCCTCGGCAGTCGACGTTTCCTCCACGGCACCGATCAGGCTCGTTCCCGCATTATTGACGAGTACGTCGATTCGCCCGGTGCGTTCGATGACGGACTGGATTCCGGCCTGGACCGACGCATCGTCGCGAACATCCATCTCGACGAGCCCGACTCCGGAGATAGGCGCCGCTTTTGCGATGTTGCGCACTGTGCCAAACACGCGGCAACCTCGCCTCGCGAACTTCTCGGCGGCGGCGCGTCCGATACCCGATGACACGCCGGTCACAACGACAACCGTGGAATTCGACATGAACAACTCCGTTTGGTGAACTGATGGTGTTTAACGCGCGTCGAGTGCATCCTGCGTTATCGGTTCGTAATGTGATGACAGGTGATCCCGGCTCTCGTGCGAACCCGCAGGGCTGCCGGGGCGGATCCTGAACCAGATTGTGTACATGGCCGGGAGGAACATCAGCGTGAGGATCGTCCCGGCGAACGTGCCGCCGATCAGCGTGTAGGCGAGGGTTCCCCAGAACACTGAATGCGTCAGCGGGATGAAGGCCAAAATCGCCGCCATTGCCGTCAGGATCACCGGGCGCGCCCGCTGCACAGTGGCTTCGACGACGGCATGGAACGGATCGAGACCGGCATTTTCGTTCTGGTGGATCTGCCCGATCAGAATCAGCGTGTTACGCATCAGGATGCCCGAGAGCGCGATGAGACCGACCAACGCATTGATGCCGAAAGGCTGCCGGAACAGGATCAATGTCGGAACGACACCGATGAGACCGAGCGGACTCGTCAGGAACACCATCACCATCGCGGAAATTGAGCGAACCTGGAGAATGATGATGACCAGCGTGATCGCCAGCATGATCGGGAACAGCGGCAACATGGCGGTCGTCGCCTTGGCCGATTCCTCGATGGAGCCCGCCTGCTCGATGCGATAGCCGCTGGGCAGCTTCGCGATGACCGGCTGAAGCTGCCGGGTGATCGCCGCTGATACGTCCGGTGGCTGCAGGTTGTCGGCAATGTCGCCGCGTACCGTGATCGTCGGCACGCGGTCGCGCCAGCGCATGATCGGCTCCTCCATGCGAACGTCAACCTTGCCCACCTGCGACAGTGGAATGCGCTGCTCGTTGGCGCCGGCCAGCGTGAAGTCGCCGAGCCGGGCAGGGTCGAGACGCACATCGCCGGCCGAACGCGCGACCACCTGCACGCTTCGGATATCCTCGCGCACGGCGGTGACAGGCACGCCGGTGAGCAGGAACTGCAACTGTTGCGCGACGGCGCTGGACGTCAGTCCCACCGCCTGCAAGCGATCCTGCTGCAAGGCGAAGTGCAGTGTCGGCGAGCGCGTGCCCCAGTCGGTGTTGACCGTGCGCATCATCGGACTCGCCTCCATCACCCGCTCAACTTCATCCGCGATTCCACGCAGCTTGTCCGGGTCCGGACCGGTGACGCGATAGGCGACGGGGAACGGCGAATATGGCCCGAACACGAGTTGCGTGACGCGCACGCGCGCTTCGGGAGCAAGACCGTCGGCGATGGCTCGCCGCAGTCGCGCCTTCAATGCATCGCGTTCCTCCTGACTATCCGTGCGGATCACGATCTTCGCGAACGACGGATCGGGCAGTTCCGGTCCCATGGCCAGGAAAAAGCGCGGCGCACCTTGCCCGATGTACGCGGTGACGATCCTGGCTTCCTTCTGTTTAGCTAGCCATGCCTCCACCTTTTCGGTAGCGGCGCTGGTTTGTGAAATCGACGTGCCATAGGGCATCTGCACCTCGACCAGCACTTCGGGACGGTCGGAGATCGGGAAGAACTGCTTCTTGACCACGCCCATACCCAGGATGGCCAAGGCGAAGAGGCCAACGACCGAACCGGCAACCAGCCACTTGCGCGCGATGACGCGCGTGAGCAGCTGACGGAAGCGGTTGTAGCGCGGCGTGTCGTAGATTGCGTCGTGCCCCCCTTCGACCTTTTTGAAGTCGGGCAGCATCTTCACGCCGAGGTAGGGCGTAAAGACCACGGCGACGACCCAGGATGCGATCAGTGCAATGCCGACGATCCAGAACATGTTGCTGGTGTATTCGCCTGCGGTGGACCTCGCGAAGCCGTTGGGCATGAAGCCGACCGCCGTCACCAGCGTGCCCGACAGCATGGGTGCGGCAGTGTGGCTCCAGGCATAGGCAGAGGCGGCCACGCGGCTGTAGCCTTCCTCCATTTTAACCACCATCATTTCAATGGCGATGATCGCGTCGTCCACCAGCAGGCCCAACGCCAGGATCAGGGATCCCAGGGTGATGCGGTCGAAGTTCTTGCCGGTCGCGGCCATCACCACGAACACGACGGCCAGCGTCAACGGCACGGCGGCGGCAACCACCAGGCCCGCGCGCCAGCCCATGCTCACAAAGCTAACGAGCATGACCACTAGCAGGGCGACGAAAAACTTGAGCATGAACTCGTCGACCGCCGAATGAATGTTGACGGCCTGATCCGTGACCTTCGTCAGACTCATGCCCAGCGGCAGCCCTGCGTTGATTGCGCCGACCTCGCTGTCCAGCGCCTTGCCGAGATCGAGCCCGTTCCAGCCGTCGCGCATCACGATGCCGAGCAGCAAGGCCGGTTCGCCATTGTTGCGGATCATGAATGTCGCTGGATCTTCATAACCGCGCTCGACAGTGGCAATGTCCGACAGCTTCAGTGTGCGGCCCTGCACGACGACCGGCGTATCGCGGATCTTCTGCAGGTTGTCAAAGGCTCCGTCCAGGCGAATCAACACTTCCGGACCTTTGGTCTCCACTGAGCCGGCTGGCGTCAGGACGTTCTGGCCATTGAGCGCGGCGAACACGTCCTGCGGGCCGACACCGAGCGTTGCCAGCCGGTCATGCGAGAACTGGACGTAGATGCGCTCGGCCTGTTCGCCGATGATATTGACCTTCTTCACCCCTGGCACGTGAAGCAACCGCTGGCGCAGCGACTCCGCATCGCGCACGAGCAGGCGTTGCGGTTCGCCCCTGGCCTTCAGTGCGAAGAGCGCAAACGTGACGTCAGCATATTCGTCGTTGACCATTGGCCCGATCACGCCGGCCGGAAGGTTGGCTGCCTCGTCGCCGATTTTCTTTCGGGCCTGGTAGAACTCCTCCTGCACTTCGGACGGCGGTGTGCTATCGAGCAACGTCAGCGTTGTGAAGGCCAGGCCGGGCCGCGTGTATGTCTCGCTCCGGTCGTACCAGCGCAGCTCCTGCATGCGCTTTTCGATTTTCTCGGCGACCTGATCGTGCATCTCCTGGGCGGTGGCCCCCGGCCATACAGTGATGATGGTCATCACCTTGATTGTGAACGCCGGGTCTTCGGCGCGGCCCAGCTTGAAGAACGACAGGAGCCCGGCCAGCGAGATCAGGCAGATCAGGAACAGGGTGATGGAGCGCTCACGCACGGCGAGCGCCGACAGATTGAATCGGCCTTCGCTCACGGACGTGCTCCTTCGTTCGCCATCGCGACGGCCTGGCCGGACACGCGGACCTGCTCGCCTTCGCGCAGCAACTGGGCACCGAGCGCGACGATGCGGTCGCCCTGTTTCAACGTACCGGACACGCGCGCGCTGTCGTCGCCCAGGTGAAGGACCGTCACCGGCCGCCATGCAACCCTGGCCGGCTCGCCGTTGACGACCCACACGCCGGACCCTTTGCCCGCGTCGAGCACCGCGCCGATCGGCACCTGCATGCCTTCCTGGAGCACCACGCGTGCGTCCGGTATCTCGATCGTGACGGTCGCGCCTAGCGGCGCGTCGGCCAGCGCACCCTGCAACACATAACGCGCTTCGAAGGTGCGGGTACGCGGATCTGCCGTATCCGAGAGCTGGCGCAGCGTGGCTGGCACGCTGGCGCCGCTGTCGCCGAACAGGGCGGCCTGGGCGATCGAACCGATGACGGGGCGCAGGGTTTCCGGAAGCTGGATCACAGCCTCGCGGCGCCCTGCATGGGCCAGTCGCACCACGGGCTGTCCGGCGCTGACGACCTGGCCCGGTTCGGCCAGTGTTTCCATCACGACGCCATCGCCGTCCGCCACCAGCTCGGCGTAGCCCGTCGCATTGCGCGCCACGCCGGCGTCAGCCTCGGCCGCGCTGAGCTGCGCCCTGGCTGCATCGGCGGCCGCCTTGGCCTGGTCGTAGGCCGAAGCCGAAATCGCACCTGTGCCGCGCAGGTCGCGATACCGCTCCTCATCCTGCGCGGTCTGCTGCGCTCGCGCCCGCGCAGCCGTGACCGCCTCCTGCCGGGCCTGCGCGGCCAGCTTGAGATCGATGGGGTCGAGGCGCATCAGCAGCTGGCCGCGTTTGACGGTCTGGCCGGCATCCACAAGCCGTTCCAGCACCTTGCCGGAAACGCGGAAACCCAGGTCGCTTTGCACGCGTGCCGCGACGGTCCCCGTAAACGAACGGGACGCGGGGGCGGCGCGCTGAACTATGGCCGTGCGCACCAGCGGCACCTCGGTGCGCGGATCAGACGGTGCTTTTTCGCCGCAGGCCGCTAGCGCAAGCGGCAGCGCACAGGCGAGTGCGGAGGTGGCGAGGCGACGCGAGAACATGAAAGTCCCATCGGTGAAGTGATGACGGCTTTCATTATGGTTCTAGTGACTATTTCAGTCAAGCGTCACTAAATGTGCTCGCATCAGGGTGACAGACTTCGCAGTACCAGGCTGGACAGCTGCGCGGGCGCGACATCGGTGGTGTCCCGGTTGTATTGCAGAAGCAGTGGGTTGAGGTAAGGGCGCAACACCAGATAGATTGCCATCGCGGTTTCGTCCAGCGGCGTCTTGCGTTCGAAGTCTCCGCTTTGCCGACCTTCCTGCAGAACTTCCTGCAGTAGCTTCTGAACACGTGCTTCATAAGCTTGCACGGCCTGCCAGTTTTCCGTCGCGGCCGATGCTGCGATGTCGTACAGCTTGCGGTCCCGGAAAAACAGCTTGAGGCTGGCTTCGGTAAAGACCTTGAACATCCGTCGCAGCTTTTCCGGCGGCAGATCGGTCTCTGCGACGGCCGTCCTGACCTCGCTTTCGATCTCTTGCAGGCAGTTGACGCAGATCATCTCGCCAATGGCCTGCTTGGATTCAAAGAACTTGTAGATGTAGGCCTTCGAAAACCCGATTGCCTTGGCAAGGTCGGACACCGTCGTTTTCTCGTAGCCATACCGGCTGAAGTGCTCGGTAGCGGCGGCAACGATCTGGTCCCGTACCTCGTGATCAGCCGGACCGCGCGCGGGAACTGCGGAGGGCGTGGGAATGTTTTTCATGGACAAAGCATACAGGAATGGACAACCAGTGACTATTTGGTATTATGGTCACAGTTAGAAATTTCGCAGAGACGCTCATGCTACCCAAACATCTCCTTGCCGCGCTCATTGCTGCCAGCCTGTCGGCGGGCTGCGCTGTCGGTCCCGACTATAGCCGGCCTGATGTAACCATGCCGGACCATTTCCTGGGCCAGGCCGCGGTAGATCACCGTCAGGCGGCCAAGAGTGCAGACTTGATCACGTGGTGGACGGGTTTCGGCGATCCGCAACTTGCGCGATTCATTACGCTCGCGCTGGAGCAGAACCTGGACCTCGCGCAAGCCGCCGCGCGCGTCTCGCAGGCGCGCGCGGGACTCGGGGCAGCGAATGCGGCGCTGCTGCCATCTGGGAATGTCAGCGGCCAGGTAGCCCGGATCTACCAGTCGGTTGAAACTCCGCTGGGACGTGTCCTGAATTCAACGCCCGGTTTTGATCGCTACGGCAACGACTACGAAGCCAATGTCAGCGCGAGCTGGGAACTGGATGTGTTTGGCGGCCTGCGCCGCGGGCGGGAAGCAGCACTTGCCGACTATCAGGCTTCAGAGGCGGGCGAAGCGGCCACGCGCCTGGCTGTGGCAGCACAGACTGCCGACATCTACATCACGATTCGCGGATTGCAGGCTCGTCTGCAGGTGGCCCGCAAGCAGTTGCAGACGCAGCAGGATTTGCTCTCGACCATCAACCTTTTGTACGGAAAGGGGTTGGCGGCCGATCTACAGGTGAGCCAGGCCGAAGGCGCGCTGGCGCAGGTGAAGGCATCCATCCCGGTGCTGGAGGCCGGCCTCGATGCGGCCATGAACGCGCTGGACGTGATGCTGGGTGCACAGCCCGGCACGCATCGGGCGGAACTCCTCGAGGGCGGCGATATCCCGGCCGCTCCGCGAATCGCAGGCACCGGATCGCCAGGCGAGTTGCTCAGGCGTCGCCCCGATCTGATCGTGGCCGAGCGGCGCCTCGCTGCATCGAATGCGCGTATCGGTGTGGCAATCGCTGAGTATTACCCCAAGCTGTCGCTCAGTGGACTGATTGGGAGCGCCACCTCTGTGGCCAGCGGAAACCTGTTCAGTAGCGGCGCCAGTCAGGCCGCTGGCATGCTAGGTCTGCGCTGGCGTCTGTTCGATTTCGGCCGCATCAATGCGCAGATCAATGAGGCAAAAGGTCAGGATGCCGAAATGCTCGCCGCATATCGGCTTGCCGCATTGCACGCAACGGAGGACGTCGAGAATTCTTTCTCTGCACTCGTGAAGCGCGAGGAGCAGGCCGCCGTTCTCGCGCAGGGTGTGAACTCGCTCGGCCGGGCGCGAGCCGCCTCGTTTGCGGCCTATCAAAAAGGTGTCGTCAGCCTGATCGAGGTCCTGCAGGCCGACGACAACCTGCTACGCGCGTCGGATGCGCGGGTGCAGGCGCAAACGGAATCAGCACGCGCAGCCGTCGCCGCGTTCAAGGCGCTCGGAGGAGGGTGGCAACCTACCGATCCTGGGGTCGTTGCAAGCCGATAGGACCACCGCTCCCGCCCGGGTGCAATGGGGCCTTTCGTTCGCAAAGGCTTCCTCCGATAGTCAAGCTCGGGGTTCTGTTTTCGGCGCCTGAAAATGCGCAAGGCGCACGACCGGCAAGTGACCGTTGGGACTTCGAGAACAGCCACAATTAATGCAATGACCTCGCTGACGGAAAGGGGGCGGTCAGCGACATCTACCGAAATCCGCGATGAGCCAAACAAAAAAGCGCCCGGTCCCGGAACCGCGAGCACGCAGTTGCACGAGGCCGGGTTCAACAGCGACTGGATAGAAAAACGTCTGGCTCACGAGCAGCGCGGGGTGAAAGCGGTGTACAACAAAGCCGAATATGCCGAGCAGCGGAGAACAATGCTGCAGGCGTGGGCGGTTGTCCGCAATGATCGGCACGCGTCCGTCGGCGGTGGGCGGTAGCGTCCGCGCGGCAGCCAGTCGCTGCGGGTGGTCGTTGGGCGGGACGGTCTGAACCCACGTCACCTTTGCTGGTGGCCCGGTGCGCAGATCCACCGACTGACCAGCCATCAATAGGCGGCGAGCCTCCAGCAGCCATTGTCCAAGTGTTTCCGCACCGGCATTGCGCCACCGCCACGGCGTGGCCAGTTCCGCCACGACCGGAAAATGCGCGCACACTTGCTGCTCGCAGTTGGCCAAGGCGTTGCCACGGAACCCGAGGATGCCCTGCATCGGATCCGGTCGTCGAAATATCTGAACAACGTGATCGAGCAGGACCATCGCCACATCAAATCCAGAACGAACGTGATGCTCGGTTTCAAACGGTTCGGGAGCGCCGCGACCACGATTTCAGGCATCGAGTTGACGCATCGAATTCGCAAGGACCAGTTCGATCTCGCGAAGCTCGGCCCCAAGGATGCCGCTGCGCCCGCCGTATGGAATGCTGTCCTGTCCACTCGATAAGATATCCTGACTATAGGAAACTTCTCATCCGGCTTACCTATTTTGCACCAGAACCCGGACGAAAACACTGGAACAGACAATCCGGTCTTGTCTTCGCTCGCAAGCGCCTTGGCCGCGCTGCCCTTGCCTTGGATCGAAGTCGGGAGTCTGCCTCTCGAACACGGCCCGAACGGACAGGCTTCAAACCGCCCGGTGCCGCTGCGTTCACCAGGCGTTGAGGGATTCCTGTCAAGTCGCTTCAGTTTCAATTAAACGCGCGTCGCGACAAAAGCACCTCAATGATTTTTACGCCGAAACCCTACCCGTCGACGGCTTCCAGTAACCACTCTCTCAGCGCCCGAATCTTAGGTAATTGAGCTCGCGGTGCGGGATAGATCAAGTAATAGGACAGGCCCTGTTCGAGAACATGATCAAACGGGGCAACGAGAACGCCATCGCGCAAGCTTTCACGCACCAGATTAAGGTCCCCTAAAGCGACTCCTTGACCGCGGGTCGCCGCAGACAGTGCAAGATCCAGCGTATCGAAGGTTTGTCCTCGCTGGGGCTTAGTTCCGCTAATGCCGACTGCTTCCAGCCATCGCCCCCAACCTTGAATCGGAAAACAGTGCAGTAACGGCAAGCTCCTGACGTCTTCTGGCACCGTTAGGCGTTTTGCCAATTCCGGCGAGCACACCGGTGTCAATCGCTCCGGCATTAGCTCTATCGCTTCTACATCCTTCCAGTCTCCGCGTCCCTGAATAATGGCCGCGTCAATATCGTTGTCCTCAAAACGAGGCTCCCAAGCGTCATAGGTCGTCACGCGAACGTCCACGTCCGGCATGACTACACGCAAAGATGGCAAGAGCGGCAAGAACCAGCGCGTAGCAAATGTTGGTGGCATCCGTAGCGTCAAGACCTGGCCCGCGTTGCGAAGACTTTCACAGATATTGGCAAGACGCGCCAAGGCATCCTCTACCACGGGCAGAAGTGCTTCGCCGTCTGGCGTCAAGCGTAGGCCGCGCTTATGGCGAATGAACAGCACGACACCAAGATGTTCTTCAAGCTGCTGCACTTGCCGGCTTATCGCACTCTGCGTAACGAAAAGTTCAGTGGCCGTTCGACTGAACGTTCCGCAACGCGCAGCGCTCGCGAACACTTCAAGCGAATGGAGAGGTGGCAGATGCCGGTTGAAATTGGTGCCGGTGAATGCATGATCTGGACGCATGGATACCATGAGAAAATACCTCTGTTGTGTTTATTTTCAGGCAGTTACATTGAGTCTGTCATGTAATTGCCCGCGTTGAATGCATACATCAAATGCACTTCGCGTGTGCGAAAGCCTAATCCGAATTTAAAGGGGGCGGTAGCAATGAAGATTAAAAGCGTCAAGGCAACACCGATCAATTTGCCGCTCGATGCGCCGTACGTCTGGGTCTTCGGGGAGCTTCCCGGTTTCTCCACAACCATTGTGGAAGTGGAAACGGAGGACGGGCTCGTAGGGATCGGCGAGGCGCCGTCGCCCTACGCCGCGACGCTCATTCGAGAGCATCTTGCGCCGAAACTGATTGGCCATGATGCCCTTGACATAGCAGGAGCAGAATTCCTCTGCGTACCATTCTGGGCGGGCGTGCAAAGCATTAACGATAGCGCGCGCATCGCCGCGTTCGGCGCGGTCGAGATGGCTCTGTGGGATTTGCGCGGCAAGGCATGGAACCAGCCGATTTATCAACTGCTCGGTGGCGCTGTTCGAAAGGACATACCGTTTACCGATTATTTTTCTCTGCGCGCCGACGGTCCGATTAAGCTTGACGGTTCGCGTGTTCGCGGCGAGCAGACCCCGGAAGCTGTGGCCGACTACTGCGTGGAGTTACACGAGCGGTACGGCACCACGTATTTTGAAGGCAAGTTCTCGACGCAGGACCCTAAGGTGTCGCTGAGAATGCTTGAGTTGATCCGCGCCCGCCTTGGCGAGGACATCATGTTGCGTATCGATTCGAATCAGGCGTATTCGCTCGCAACCGCGCGCCAACTCGCGCGCCCCCTCGAGGAACTTGGGGTGCGCAACTGGGAAGATCCGGTGCGAACAATTGAGGAAATGGCAGAATTGCGGCGCCATTGCTCGATTCCGTTTTCCACCCACAACACCGACATCGCGCGCGCTACGGCATTCCGAGTGCCCGACGCCATCGTAGGCAACCCCGCTGTCCTGGGTGGCATTGGTCGCATGGTTCGTTTCGTCGGCGCGTGCGAGCATTCGGCGATCGATTTTTGGTGTTACAGCGGGGACTCTGGCGTCGGCAGTGCTGCTTATCTCCATCTTTGCGCCGCGTTGGGTTGGATTCGCGAGCCCAATCAGTCGCTGTTCCGCATGCAAGTGACAGATGTGATCGCGGAGGGGCCGTTCGCGCCCAGGAACAACACTGTTCGCGTGCCCGAAGGCGCGGGGTTGGGGGTGACCGTGTCGCGGGAGAGACTTGCTTATTGTCATCAGGATTATCTTAAAAACGGGCCGATGAACAAATACCACGATCCCGCCCGGCCTGGGACCTATCGTCGTCTGCCGCTTGTTTAAGTGATCTGCATGATTAGGACTGCTGAAATGAAAGAAAGCATAATCGATCGCACCTGGTCCATGCTTCGCAAGCGAAAACCGGACTGGAGTCTCGACCAGCCGTTTTATGTCGAACAGGACGTTTTCGATCTAGAGATGAAGCTGTTCTTCAGCAAGCATTGGCTTTTTGCGGCCATGACTTGCGAGATCTCCGAACCGGGTGACTGGGTCCGTGTGGACATTGGTCGCGAGTCTGTGGTTATCGTTCGGAAGAAGGACGGAGAAGTTGCTGCGTATCACAACACCTGCCGGCATCGCGGCTCGCGAATCTGTCAGGAGGAGCGGGGCCACGCGGGCCGGCTCGTGTGTCCGTATCACCAGTGGACTTACGGCCTTGATGGGCAACTCATTGCTGCGAGACTCATGGGTGATGACTTTTCGAAGGATGAGTTCGGTCTGATCCCGGTTGCCGTCGGCGTGGCGGGAGGCTACATCTTCGTCAACTTCTCCAGCAGTCCGGCGGATTTCGAACCACTTAAACGTGACGTTGAGCCGTATCTATTGCCTCACGGACTCGATGATGCAAAGGTGGCCTACACGCAAAATCTCGTCGAAGACGCGAACTGGAAGCTGGTCATTGAAAACAATCGTGAGTGCTATCACTGCGTTGGCGCCCATCCGGAGCTGATGCACATCATCACCGAATTCGATGACCCGAATGATCCACGCATCAAACCCGAATACAAGGAACTGGTCAAACGCAAGGGAGCGGACTGGGACCGGCTCGGGATTCCGCACGCTCATACGCATGGCAGCGAGGTTTACCGTGCGGTGCGTTTGCCTTTCGCCTCTGGGCGAGTGTCGATGACGGCAGATGGTCGCCCGGCGTGCACGAAGTTGCTTGGGAATCTGACCGATCCGGATTTGGGATCGGTGCGTTTGCTCAGCTTGCCCAATAGTTGGAATCACATTCAGGCTGACCACGCTGTAACCTTTCGGGTGCTGCCAATCAGCCCGGAGAAAACGCTTGTTACAACGAAGTGGCTTGTCCATAAAGATGCGCAAGAAGGTGTCGACTACGATCTCGAACGGCTGACCGAAATCTGGGCGAGCACAAACGCGCAGGACCGGAAACTTGCTGAGAATAACCAACTTGGTATTCGTGGCAGTGCGTATCGGCCGGGGCCTTATTCGGGGTTGATCGAAGGGGGCACGCGGGACTTCGTTCGCTGGTATGCCAACGAGATGCAAGCCGCGCTCGCTCCGCTCTTGCAGATCAATGCTGAGCACGGAGCGGCAGCATGAGCGCCACGCTCACGGTGGATCTGGCCGACCTAGAGACCCTTGCTGCACGTGCGTTGCGCGCTTCGAATGTCGGTTCCGCCAACGCAAACGCGGTCGCCCGCTCGATCGCCTATGCCGAGCGCGACGGGCAACAGATTGTCGGACTGTCCTACCTGCCCACGTACTGCGCTCATGCTGCGTGTGGCAAGGTCGATGGTTTTGCGGAACCCGTGCTCGATGTGCTATCGCCTGCGGTGATTCGCGTCGACGCACGGACCGGCTTCGCTCATCCAGCGCTGGCGCTTGGATTGCCCGCATTGGATGACGCAGCGCGTCGCGTCGGGGTCGCCACGCTTGCGATCGGCAATTCCTATGCATGCGGGTCACTAGGCTACTTCATAGAGGAACTGGCGGAGCGCGGATTGGTCGGGCTGATGTTTGCGAACGCGTCGCCATCAATCGCACCTCATGGTGGCAAGGTCCCGTTTTTCGGCACTAATCCGCTCGCGTTCGCAGCTCCTCGAAGCCGCGAGGCACCACTCGTGATCGATCAGTCGTCGAGCGTCGTAGCGAAAGTCGCTGTCATCGATGCATGTGAGCGTGGTACGGCGCTGCCTCTTGGCTGGGCGCTGGATGCCGACGGCCAGCCCACCACGGACGCCGCTGCGGCGATGGCCGGCAGCCTAAGCCCAATAGGCGGCTACAAGGGAGCAAGCCTCGCCCTGATGATCGATTTGTTCGCGGGCGGACTGACCGGATCGAACTTCTCGTTCGAGGCGTCGTCATTCGGCGATAGCGACGGCGGCCCCCCGCGAACGGGGCAGTTCGTAATCGCATTCGATCCGTTGGTATTCGGCAGTCACAGTTTTATCGAACGCACAGAGACTTTGCTGATGGCAATGCAATCCGAGCCTGATGTCCGTGTGCCTGGTGCGCGCAGGACAGACGCACGCAGGCGGAACCAGGCGGGCATCACGGTCCCAACTGCTTTGTGGGAATCGATTCAACGTCTTGCCAGAGATCCGGCGTCGATGCCGGGGGATGGCCCTGAGGAATGCATATGAATTCCATCATTCTCGATGGACCGCTCGGTTGGTCACAGGTTGCGGCTATCGCCGTCAATAACGCCTCGCTAGAGTTGACTGCTGCGGCCAAGAGCCGGATCAGCGCCGCTAACGCCATTGTGCGCTCGCTGGTGGAACGGCATATCCGTGCGTACGGGGTGAACACCGGGGTTGGCGCGCTTTCGGACACGATCGTGCCGCCGCAGCAGCAAGCAGCGCTGTCGCGGAATATCCTGATGAGTCATTCGGTGGGAGTCGGGGCGCCGTTGGGAGTAAGCGAGACGCGCGCGATCATGGTGGCCGCCGTCAACAACTATGCACACGGTTACTCAGGCTTGCGTCTTGTTGTAGTCGAACGTGTCGTTGCGTTGCTCAATGCCGGATGTACTCCAGTGATTCCGCGTCAGGGTTCAGTAGGTTATATCAGCCACATGGCGCGCGTCGGCCTGATGCTGATAGGTCACGGCCGCGCGATGCTCAATGGCGAGCACTTGTCCGCCAAAGAAGCGCTCCAGCGGATTGGCCTTGACCCGCTCATATTGGAAGCAAAGGAGGGCCTGTGCCTTGTGAATGGCACGCCCTGTGCGACTGGGCTCGCGTGCCTCGTACTCGAGCGTGCGAGGCGCATGATGGATTGGGCCGATGCAATTTCGGCTATGACGTTCGAAACTCAGCGCGCTCAGACAGGTGCGCTCAATTTGGCGTCGATGGCACTACGTGCGTCACCCGGTTTGACGCACGTTACGCAAAAGCTGACTAGCATGCTGTCGGGATCCTCCATCCTAGCGGCAGCCGCTGGACGCAAGACACAAGATGCACTGAGTCTCAGGAGCGTCCCACACGTCCACGGCGCGGTGCGCGATGCATGGACCGATGTGGCGACAGTGGTGAACCGCGAACTCGCGAGCGTGACCGACAATCCCATCGTTTCAGGCACGCCCGCTGCGCCGGAAGTCCATTCTCAGGCACACGCGGTGGGCGCCGCTATCGGGCTCGCCATGGATCATTTGGGTATCGCGATGGCAGAGCTGGGTGCCATTTCTGAGCGAAGAATCGATCGCATGGTCAATCCGCTGATCAGTGGATTGCCGGCGTTCCTTGCTCAGGCCGGCGGAGTGGCATCGGGCCTGATGATTGCCCAGTACACAGCCGTGTCTCTAGTCGCTCAGAACCGGCGTCTTGCTGCCCCCGCTAGTCTTGATGGTGGCGTGACCTCGGGCCTCCAGGAGGACATACTCTGCCACGCGACGCCAGCAGCGTTGAAAGCGGAAGAGATCCTCGACAACCTGCAAAAAATCTACGCGATCGAATTGTTAGCCGCATGCCAAAGCTACGATCTGCTCGGCAAGGAACTTGCTCCCGCGCCGCAGACGTCGGCGTTGTATCAAACGCTGCGCAGTGAGATCGCTACCTATGCCGACGATCGTCCGCTGGGTGACGATATCGCAGCGGCGGAATGTTTCATCACGCAGATCACACCCGATTCTGTTTTGGTGCAGATGAGTTGCGCTTAACGAACGGATCTATCGCGCGAGCTATTGACGTGCTAACGATTCACATATGGCGGGAGCAACCGTGCTCGAAGTCCTCGTAAGTCAAAAAAAGCTGGAGGCGGATGACGTCTACAGCTTCGAGCTCAAGCCAACTTTTGGAAAAGTGCTACCTCGGTTCAGCGCGGGGGCGCATATCGACGTCCATGTTGCACCGGGCGTGATCCGTCAATATTCGTTGTGCAACAGTCCCTTGGAGCAACACCGCTACGTAATTGGTGTGTTGGATGAACCTGCATCGCGTGGCGGTTCACGTGCGATGCACGAAGAGATTATGGAGGGACATTCGCTGCAGATTAGTGAGCCGAGAAATATGTTCCCGCTAAAGGCTGCCGCGGAAAAGCATTTATTGTTTGCTGGTGGAATCGGTATTACACCCATCATTAGCATGGCATATGAATTATTGGAGGTCGGCGCGGACTTCGAAATTCATTATTGCGCTCGGGCGCCAGAGCGAGCTGCATTTGTCGAACAGATAAAGGACTCCGGGTTGGCAGCAAAAGTGCAATTTCATTTCGACCAGTTGGCGCCCGCTCAGAAGCTGGACGCGCGCGCTGTTCTGGCAGACCCGCGGCCGGATGTCCATATTTATGTATGTGGCCCTGGTGGTTTCATCGAATACATTCTGGGGACGGCTCGTTCCTGTGGATGGAGCGATGGCCAGCTTCATCGCGAGTATTTTGCAGCGCCTGAGGTTGCTGATGCTGTCGACGACTCCTTCGAGGTCGAGATTTCTGGCTCGGGGTTGGTGCTGAAAATTCCTAAAGAAAAAACCGTTGTGGAGGTGCTGCGCTCCGCTGGTATCGACATACCGACGTCGTGCGACCAGGGCATCTGCGGATCATGTCTGACTCCGGTGCTACAGGGAATCCCTGATCACCGTGACCAGATCATGAGCGACGCGGAGCACGCCAGAAACGACCAGTTCACCCCTTGTTGCTCGAGAGCCAAGAGCCGGCGCCTCGTGTTGCAGATTTAAAGCACCCGGTTCTGCCGTAAGTCCGCTCCGGCTCGGAGCGGACCGCTATGTTTCTCGTACTTTTCTTAGCTCACGTCTGGGTGTTGGTCGCCGACCTTCTCAGGCACAAATCATAGGAACCGAAAATGAATGTCCCTTCATACATTACTCGTTGTCTATTATTAAATGTGGTCCTAAGTATGGCGGCGACGCTGTCGCTCGACGCGCAGGCAAAAGACTGGACGACTGTGACGGTTGCCACGGAAGGCAGCTACGAACCGTGGAACATGACCTTGCCTGGCGGCAAGCTTGGAGGATTCGAGCCAGAATTGATGGAGAACGTCTGCGCTCGGATCAAGATCAAGTGCGAACTGGTCGCGCAAGATTGGGACGGCATGATTCCCGGGCTTCAGGCCGGGAAGTTCGATGTCCTCGTAGACGCCATTTCGATCACGCCCGAACGCGAAAAAATTATTGCCTTCTCACGCCCCCATGCGGCGACGCCGGCAGCATTCGTGTCGGTAGGCTCGGGCGTGCTGCCTAAGCCGGTCGGCAACGGACAGGTTGTGCGGCTAAGTGGCGATCCGAAAGCTGACAAGCCAACCGTCGATCTGCTGCGTCAATATCTGAAGGGAAAGACTATAGGCATTCAGTCGGGGTCGGTCTACACGCAATTTATCGAAGATAACTTCAAGGATATCGCTACGATCCGCGTGTACAAGACTGCACCGGAACATGACCTTGACGTAGTGTCCGGTCGCATCGACGTAGCATTTGACGACGTGACCTATTGGGTAGTCGCGCTGGCCAAACCGGAAAACAAGACTCTGGGGTTCACGGGACCGAAGATCGCCGGATCGATCTGGGGACCGGGAGAGGCAATGGCATTCCGACAGTCGGACAAAGACTTGCAAGAGAAATTCAATGCGGGTGTAAGCGCAGCCGTGACCGACGGCACTGTCAAGAAGTTGGCGATGAAATGGTTCAAGGTCGATGTAACACCTTGAGCGTGTCCATCGGGGCAATTTGAGTCCGGCGGCCAGGCCGTCTGCAAGACGGCTCGCTTGCCGGTGCAGGTCATACAGGCGTTGAGGAGCAGCGATGAATCTATACCGTATCTTGGGATTTGGGGTCGAAGGGTGGGGCGCCGCGCTCCTGCTCGCTACGCTGCTTACCGTAAGCCTTACGCTCGTGGCGCTGCTCGTGGGTGCGGTAATCGGCGCGATGGTTGCGGCAGCGAAGCTGTCGTCGCGCCGCTCGGTCATGATCGTCGGCGAGGCCTATACGACGATCTTTCGCGGGGCGCCCGAGTTGCTGATCATCTATTTGTTCTATTTCGGCAGCTCCAACGCGGTAACCGCAGTGGCTAGGCTGTTCGGTTCGGAAGGATTTGTCAGCGTGCCGGCCTTCGCGGTCGGAGCGATTGCGGTCGGTGTTATCTCTGGTGCTTACCAGGCCGAAGTCTATCGGGCGGCAGTGCTCGCTGTCCCTCCAGGCGAGATTGAAGCGGCACGCGCGATTGGAATGCCGCTTTTGATGGTCCGGCGCCGTGTACTTATTCCTCAAGTGGTGCGCTATGCGCTACCTGGCATTGGCAACGTCTGGCAACTCAGCTTGAAGGACTCGGCACTGATCTCCGTCACGGGTTTGGCAGAGCTGATGCGCACGAGCCAAATTGCAGCTGGCTCAACGCACCAGTACTTCACGTTCTATGTTGCGGGAGGTATTTTATACATTCTTCTGACGAGCGTCTCCAACCGCGTCTTTAAACATGCCGAAGCACGCGTGGGACGCTCGTTCCGTCAAACTTTCGCCCGACAGTAACCGGGCAGCGCGGGTCTGCACGCGAATCGCCTCGACATGGAAAGGTACGATATACATGAACATAGACTTCGACTTCCTGGCAGACACGCTGCTGAAGCTGCTTGCCGCGCTTCCGGTCACCCTGGCACTGCTTGTGTCATCGCTAATCGCAGGCGGCCTGCTAGCGCTGGCGATCGTAGCGATGAGACTAAGTCCGCTATGGCCATTGAATCGTCTCGCTAGCGGCTACTTGCTGCTGTTTCGTGGATCGCCTCTTTTGATCCAGATGTTCCTCGTGTACTACGGCGTCGGACAATTTCAGGCTATCCGCGAAAGCTTCTTATGGCCTCTTTTGCGCGCTCCTTTCTCGTGCGCCGTGTTGTCACTTGCGTTGTGTACCGCCGCCTATACAGCCGAGATCATCCGTGGGGGACTGCAGGCTGTACCGCATGGAGAAATAGAAGCCGCTCTTGCCTGTGGGATGTCACGCTTTACCTTGCTTCGCAGAATCGTTGGCCCGATCGCACTGCGCTATGCGTTGCCCTCCTACTCGACTGAAGTGGTCCTCCTAGCGAAATCCACTGCGCTGGCCAGTCTCGTAACGGTTTGGGATATGACGGGGGTGGCGCAGCAAATAATTCAAAAAACGTACCGCACGATGGAAGTATTCTTGTGCGCCGCAGCCATATATCTCGTACTGAACTTCCTCATTGTTCGCGCGCTTGCGTTGCTCGAAGCGAAGCTTTCGCCGCACACTCGAGCAAGGCGTTCAACCGTTGCCGAGCCTGTTCGCGCGGTCTCGTCACGGGGGTCGGATGAACAGCCGGTCAGGGCAGATGCGCAGCGAGCCGATCTCTGATCTGGATCCCAACCCGGTTTTTAGTCCTTCAAGGAACGCGAGCCCATTCATGCAAATCACCAGAAGCCAAGCAGACCTAGTCCCACTCTCCGTCACGGGTATTCACAAGTCGTTCGGCCACGCGCACGTATTAAAAGGCATTTCACTCGATGCCCATAATGGCGACGTAATATCCATTGTTGGATCGAGTGGATCAGGGAAGAGCACATTCCTGCGGTGTATCAATATGCTCGAAACGCCGGACGAAGGCACGGTGTCTGTTGCAGGAGAGATGATCGAGATGTTTCATGGCAGGCACGGGCGACTGCAGCCGCGCAGCCGTCGTCAGGTCGACCGGGTTCGCGCGCAGCTTGGCATGGTATTCCAGAGTTTCAATCTATGGTCCCACATGACGGCTCTGGAAAACGTCATGGAGGGTGCGCTGCATGTACAAAATCGCGCCAAAGCGGAGTGCATGTCAGAGGCGGAAGACTTACTCAAAAAGGTGGGTTTGTACGAAAAGCGCCATTGCTATCCCGCCCATCTATCAGGCGGTCAGCAGCAACGTGTGGCCATTGCGCGGGCATTGGCTATGCATCCGAAGGTCATGCTTTTCGATGAACCGACGTCCGCGCTCGATCCCGAACTGGTCGGCGAAGTGTTGCGCGTGATGCGGTCGCTGGCGGAGGAAGGACGCACTATGCTAGTCGTCACTCACGAGATGGATTTTGCCCGTCATGCGTCGAACCGGGTGGTGTTTTTCCACCAGGGACTGATCGAAGCGCAAGGCACACCAGGGGAACTCTTCACCGATTGCAAATCCGAGCGCTTTCGGCAATTCGTTTCGGGTCATTTCGGGCCTTGTCCAAAATGATCTCCACGGCAAGTCACGATTCTCCAAAATGACTTCTGCGATCCCTAGTGACCGGCAGATAAAGGTGGAGTTGCCAAGTGCGATTGCGGTTGAAAGTGGCATTGGTTGAGCCTTGTTTGTTGGTGCGGTGTCGAACTGGATTGCAAGCGATGTCGCGTCCTGCGCAATGTTATCGCACACGGAATTGAGGTTTTCGCTGTGCGAGCGGATCGGCCTACGCCCAAGTGGTGTCGGGAGGAATACCGTCAAAACGTCACTGTATAGCGTTCCTCGACTTACTCGGAGATGAGGGCGGTAGATATGAAGATAGTTCCGGTTATTTGTTGCCTCATGGCATTGATCGCGGTGCAGGCGGGTGTCGCAATATCCCTCCCAGTCATCACATTGATCGGACCTGTCCAAGCGTCCTTTGTCCGGTTCTCCTTTGCCGCGGCCATCGCTGTAGGCGCGAGCGCGGCTTTTCGCCCCCGGTCCCTCACACAGACCGCGTTGCTGCCATCACTTTTCATGGGCGTCGCTATGGCGGGCATGGGCATATTCTTTTCGAGTGCCGTCACACGCATGCCGCTTGCCTTGGCGACAGCGATTGAGTTTCTCGGACCGCTCGGCATAGCCGTGGCAACCAGCCGCAGTCTGTTCACGGTATTGATTGCGTTGCTGGCTTTCGCCGGAATTTGTTTTACATTGGCGGTGGGTTCAGCCGATATATCACTATATGCTGCGCTGCCTGCTATCGGCGCAGCAGCAAGTTGGGCCGCATATATATTGGTTGCCAAGAAGGTAGGGCAAGCAAGTTCCAGCGCCGGCAGTTTGGGCATCGCACTAGCAGTCGCGGCCGTTCTGAGCTGCGTCACCAGTCTAGCAGAAGGCACTTTCCAACTACCGTCCGTATCCGTCCTCGGTCGACTGTTGGTCGCAGCGTGTTTTTACCCGCTCATTCCTTATGCATTGGAAATGCGGGCATTAAAGACAATGCTTCACTATCAGTTTGGTATTTTGATGAGTGTCGAGCCTTTGGTCGCCGTAGCGATTGGGTGGTCGATACTGGGTCAAGGAATCAGTCGCTGGCAGATCATGGGGCTTGCGATGATTACCTTTTCCAATGCACTGTCGGTGAGCCATCGAGGTGTCGTAGCCTCTTTGCCTGAGACCACTCGGTAGGCGAGCGAATTGAACTCGTAACTGGTCTTTAAGAAGCAAACGCACAAGGTCCCGGGCGCACGCCTGTCGACAAAGAGCTCATCGTCGCCGGGGTTCGAAGTTCGTCCGGTTACGACAAAGCGACAATGAGCACAAGGTGCTGATGTGTTCCGCGGTCGAGTCTGTTGCCCCATTGATTTTGAATTAGCACCCCTCTGTGCTGAGTTCTAGGTCGTGGGCGAATGTACGTGACAGATACGGAACGCGGGCAAGTCCTTGCTGCGCCACGCAGCCGAACGGTGCGCGCGGCGTACGTGTAACGCGCAACAAATTGGTCTTGATGCACGAGGCCTGCGAATCGCGCGACGGAGTCATGAGCGCCATGACGATGCGCGAGGTTGACCGGCTCAGAACGCGCCGTCGGCCTTCGTGTTAGCCACAAATTCGCGATAGACGTCCCGGTCGAATCAGCTTCGACGTCCAGCCAAGCGGCGACAGGATCGAGCGCGCGCGTCGCGGTTGCCGGCAGCACAGGACGACGGCAGGTGTCGCGCGTAAAGAAATGTAGTCGTCCACACCGGCAACTGCCGGCCGTCACGTAGTCGGCCTGAGAGCGCTGCCTCGCAGAAAACGGCGCGCCGCAGTGACAGTGACACGTGTCGAAGCGCGGGGTGCCGTGGATCGGGCACGCGTCGAGCAGCGCAACGGAAAACATGGCGGCATGGTAGCCAGCCGCCAGGCAGGCGAAGCAAAGGCGTGGTCCCGGTACGACGAGTGCGCGGCTCAGCCATAAGGGCAGGCCGCCCTTGCTCGACCACCGGAATGCCTCCGGTGATTCGCCGAGAGCGTGCGCTAATGCGCTAATGCCGCCACATCGACGTCGCCGCGGTTTTCGATCAGCTCAACGGTCGCGGGAGACCTCGCCAAACGGGAGGGCAGATCACGCCGGTGCAAAGCATTGGGCGCGCAGGCGCGCAGCGTTGTATGCCAGAGCGACGCGTACGGCAGCACGCTCCCGTTGTGCCAAGTCAAACTTGGATCAGCCATTGCTGCTATCCCCGGCCGGGCTTGCCTGACGAGGCTCACCATTGATCGACCGGCAATCTGCTCCGCATGCTGCTGCAGGATACGCGGCGCTTCGAGTGACAGCGCGTGTGATGGGTGCTGACGGTCTGGGCGAGCAGTTCGCGGGTACCACCGCCCAATCAGGCCACCAGGCATCTCGCGACGTTTCGTGCGATCGCGTAAAAATATCCGGACAGGAGTCCCGACAGCATCCTCTACGATCTGGTCGCGGCAGTCCCGGCGCCGAGGTTCGCCGCCGTGAAAGTCGCTGGCCTGCTCCATCTGGCGGCGTCAGGCTGAATGTGTGACGGCCTTCAGAGCCGTGTCGGACTGCCCGCGGCAAGCGGCGCCTTTCAACCGCGCGCGCTTGGGCAGTGAGTTCTCAGCATCGCGGACCACAGACTCATGACAGCAGGTCGCGCGTGCTCATTCGTCAGCCTTGCCGAGGCCACTCCATACGACCTTGACAGCCTTGCGGAAGGCATGCAGTTGCGAGGGACTGTTGTCACTCCAGCGAAGAAAAATAACGAGGCCCTCGCAACTGGACACGATCAATGCAGCGCGCAATTCGCGTTCTTCCATCGACAGTACCGGATTGAGTTCGCCAACGAGCTTTGCAAAGAGCCTCGTGAACTGCTTTTGTACCTCTACAACGACATCGCGCGCAAACGGTTCATGCAGCGCCAACCCCCAACCTTCGAAGAGGGCTGCGGGCATCCCAGGTTTGACAAACTCGGCGAAAGCGTCGTCGATGATCGCTTCGAGCCGCGCCTGCGGGGAGCGATTTCTGTTTTCGGCGAAGCCTCGAAAGCGTTCGAAGTACCGTTTTGCGACCTCCTCGAGCGTGGCGCGCAACAGCGCTTCACGGGTCGAAAAATAGTGCTGTAACGTGCTCAGGCGAATGCCTGCATCGTTGGCCACGCGGTTGATCGTGTACCCCGCGTAACCGGCCGCGATCAGCACGTTGATCGATACCTCGATGATCTCGGGCACCCGACTCTCCCGATTGCCGCGCCGTCTCGCGGGCGCCGCGGTTCGTGGATCAAATATCGCTGCGGAAGTGAGGGTCAGTTTTTTCACGTGTACTCCGTTCTGAGGCGCTGACTGTCCCGCTGTTCGGCGCAAAGTTCGCGTCTGGCAACGGTCCGTGGGGGCGCACCCGCCCTGTGCGACAGCAATCAACGGTGCGGTTCTGCGCTTTCCGGGCATCGCGTTGACGGTTGGCGGTGCGACCGCGGCGGTTTCTTCGGAAATCGCTCCACTTAACAGGTTATCTAACCGGACTTAAGTATAGGTTGAAAAACCGGTTTCCTCAAACATCGGCGCCTCAAATATCCGATGAAATAACGCTTATAAGCCGGTATCGTTTACCCTCGCCGGTCAAAATAAGCAGTTGCATTATAGGTTGAATAACCTATATTTGTCGGTAAGGTAACCGACAAGACGATGCAATGTTCCAGCCACGAATTGGCGGGACACGATGGTGGCGCCGCGGTGGGAGGAGAGCGAGATGGGTTCCGGAGAGATGTGCTTGCGATCGCTGGTCGCAAAGTGGTTTGGGCACTCGGCGGTGATGACCGTACGCGTGGTGGAGTTCAGTCGCACACCATCGGATCGAAGGCGCTACGTGCGCATCGGCGTGGTGCGGCCGGACCGAAGTTTGACCATCGTTTTCTTCCGGCACGATGACGGTTCGTGGAACGTGTTCCCGGCAAAGGCGAGCACGCCGGCGATGCGCGCTTACCCGCTTGCAGCATAAGCGATGGGTTGCTAGTCGGGCGATCTCGGGAGAAACGGAATGAACATCCTGGAATTGGCGGCGGATGCTGGAATGCTGGTCGTACTTGACGGCAGAATCGGCCGCACCGAGTATCGAAGCGTCCATGGAACCCTGGATGCGTTCCAGCGTTTTGTTCACGCGTTGGAATCGGCACTGGCGAACAGAGAGGAATCCGATTGGTCTCAGTGTCGAGTAGCCCGTGCGCGGAGTCTTTGTCATCTTAAAGAAGTGGAGCCGGAGCGCCACGATAGAGACCTTCACGCTGACTCAGAATGCGTATCTGGCCACTGACCATGAAACTGAAACGGGTGCAGAACAAGCTAGTGCCGGATCGAGTTCACTCACACAGGGGAGCAAGCTCGATTGGATGGAGAGACTGATGAAGGATTCAGCAATCTACGCTAGGTGACGGTGCTTACTGCTATCGCCGCAGGGCTCCATCCGGTCTCGTCCTACGCCAGCGCGCTCGATCGCATCTCTTTGAAGTCATGCAGGTAGAGCTGGAACCGAAAGTGCCGCCGCACCGCATGGCTGATGATCGTCGCCGGAAACCGGTGGCTGGGATAAAGCGATTTCGTTTTCGTCATCGCATCATGTTACGCGAACACCCCGCCAACGTGATAGCGCCCTGTAGGCTAGTAGGAATTTCGCGGTCGTTGTTCCGCTGTGAGACGGCGCGGTACTGACCGACCGGCTGATGGTCATCGCGCCGCAAATTCACCGACTGTGCAAGGACGAATCAACTTTCTGGATCATTCAGCAGCCCGTTGGACCGAATGACATTTGCAGATCGACGGATATGGGCAGCCAAAGCCGAAACTGCCCGTTCCGTATCACGGCTCATGGCGGCTTCGAATATTTCCTTGTGCTCGAAATGCACTTCGGCCGGCGGAGGACCTTGTGTGCCGGACAGACGACGGTAACGCTCCGAGTTGTGAAACAAGACATCCCTGAACCTCGCAAGCCACCTGGACGGGGATGCCGCAACGAGTGCCTCATGAAATTCCTTATTACGCATCTCCCACTCGTCAAAGCTTCCAGCCGGGTCGATGTTAAGCCGTTCTTCGATCCGGGTGAGCCTACGGAAGCAGAGGACGAGATTGTCTTCCCAGTCGCCTTTACCAGTCTCGATGCTTTCAATCAGAGCCGTTGTTTCCAGCGTGATGCGTGCATTGGTAAGGTCATCGAGGTCCGCCAGTGACATGGTGGCGACAGTGAATCCTTTCTGTCCCTCGGCGCTGATGAGACCGTCTCCGATCAAGCGAGTCAGTGCTTCGCGCAAGGTGCTTCCGCTGACGCCTAGAGATGTTTTCAGGGTGTCGAGGTGGCACCTTGAACCCTGAGGATAGACGCCTTTTATTATGCCGTCCCTGAGCATTGCATAGGTAGATTCGATGGCAGTTGACGCCTTTCCTTCTTTAAGACCGAGACCAAAGTCTGCCCGCGACCCGTTGGTTATCTTGGCCAACTTGCTCATTTCTTTAAAAACTCCCGAGTTTTGCTGAGTCACCGCTTTTCTCCCCTTCGTTAGACAGCAGTCAGCTTGGTCTGGTTTGCGATCAATCGGTAACTGCGGCACAGCTATGCAGAGCCGTATCGGCCCGTCAGACCAATGGCGCAGGCAGAGGGCGCGCGTATGAACGCGGACCTCGGCGCAGCTGGCGGTGTTGTTATGTCTCAACTGTTTCGCATGTCAATCATGGAGCACCGCGACTCGATTAGCAACGCTAGCTCAGCCCTGGATGCATGCCACTGGGACTTGGGCATCATCGGGTTTTCACGGATTCCAAAAAACGTCCGCGCACTCACAATAACGTCATTGTACACAAATAACGATATTTTGAGGATAAGACGTTTTTGTAGCAACTCACCGCAGGTGGCCGTAGTTGTGGGCCTGGAGGCAAGTCACGCCGCATCGATCTCGATAGCGTACTGCGCTGCCGGGCTTCTCCACCCTCGCAAGTCTAAAGTTCCTAACTGGAGTTCATAGATGGGCAACGCGAATGTAGAAATTGGCACCAAAGTGCGAGCCGGGGGCATCGACACCAATCTTCACGATGCCGGAAGCGGCCAGCCGGTAGTGCTGCTTCACGGCTCGGGTCCGGGCGTAACCGCCTGGGCGAACTGGAGAACGATCCTCCCGGAATTGTCGAAGACCCGGCGAGTTGTCGCTCCGGACCTTGTGGGCTTTGGGTTCACCGAGCGGCCGGCAGGAATTTCGTACGGCCTTCAAACCTGGGCAGACCATGTGACAGGGGTTCTGGATGCGCTGGAACTAGATCGTGTGGATCTGATTGGCAATTCACTCGGCGGTGCCGTCGCGCTCGCGCTTGCCATCAAATTCCCGGAAAGGGTTCGCCGGTTGGTGCTGATGGGTTCCGGTGGCCCCAAGGGTAGGATTACCGAGGGACTTGAGGCTGTGTGGGGTTATGAACCGTCTGTGGCCAATATGCGGGTCGTGCTGGATTACCTCTCCTACGACCGCAGCCGGGTCACGGATGACTTGGCCAAATTGCGCTACGAAGCCAGTATCAGACCCGGGCATCAGGAGTCGTTTGGTGCGATGTTCCCGAGCCCGAGGCAGCAGCGGCTCGACGAACTGTCAATCCCCGACCACGACCTCCAGTCCATCCAGCACGAGACGCTGTTACTGCACGGTCGCGAGGACCGAGTGGTCCCGGTGGAAACGTCGATTCGGCTGAATCAGCTCCTCAAGTCGTCCCAGCTGCATGTTTTCGGCAAATGCGGGCATTGGGTACAGATCGAGCAGACACGAGGATTCATCAGCCAGGTCCAGGATTTCCTCTCCGCAGAGTGATTCCGAAATTGGGGCGTTGGGCGATTTCGAAGTGATGTGGTGAGCGGAAAGTTGACAGTAACCCCGGAGGAGACAATGAGTCACAACGATACACACCCTATCAAGCTGAGCAAGACATGGCGGGACAGCGACATTCAGGCACTGGTGCGCGAGGACACAGGGCGCCTCGATCCGCGCATTTATTCCGATGAAGATCTCTACCAGCTCGAGCTGGAACGGGTTTTTGGTCGATCGTGGCTGTTGCTCGGGCACGAGAGCCAGATAAGCAAATCGGGGGACTACATCACCAACTATATGGGAGAGGACCCGGTTCTTGTTGTACGCCAGAAGGACGGCACCATTGCTGTCTTCCTGAATCAATGCCGTCACCGCGGCATGCGTATTTGCCGCGCGGATTCTGGTAACGCCAAGGCATTCACGTGCAGCTACCACGGCTGGGCCTACGACACGGGCGGCAATTTGGTCAATGTCCCCTTCCAGGCGGAAGCGCTTCCCTGTCTGGACAAGAAAGAGTGGAGCCCGCTGAAAGCGCGCGTCGAGACCTACAAGGGGCTGATTTTCGCAAATTGGGACAACGACGCCCCCGACCTGATCACCTATCTGGGCGATGCAACGTTCTATATGGACCACATGCTGGATCGCACCGAGGCAGGTACCGAAGCGATTCCAGGTGTGCAAAAGTGGGTTATTCCGTGCAACTGGAAATTCGCGGCGGAACAGTTCTGCAGCGACATGTATCACGCTGGCACGACTTCCCACCTCTCCGGCATTCTCGCCGGCTTACCCGAGGGCGTTGAGCTTGCAGACCTTGCGCCGCCGACGGTCGGCAAGCAGTACCGCGCCAAGTGGGGGGGCACGGTTCGGGCTTCTATATTGGCGATCCCAATCTTCTGATTGCCATTTCGGGGCCGAAGATCGCGAGCTACTGGACCGAAGGTCCCGCGGCCGAGAAGGCTGCTCAACGACTGGGCAGCGTTGAGCGCGGGACCCGCGTCATGGCGCAGCATATGACCGTTTTTCCCACCTGTTCCTTCCTCCCCGGATTGAACACGATTCGCGCATGGCATCCCCGCGGGCCGAACGAGGTGGAAGTCTGGGCGTTCACGCTCGTCGATGCAGACGCACCCGACGATATCAAGGAAGAGTTCCGTCGCCAGTCGTTGCGTACCTTCTCGGCAGGTGGGGTATTCGAGCAGGACGACGGTGAAAACTGGGTTGAGATCCAGCATATCCTGCGCGGTACCAAGGCGCGTAGTCGTCCCTTCAATATGGAAATGGGGCTTGGCAAGGTCACGGAAGATGATTCCGAATACCCCGGGCGGATCAGTTATGTCTATAGCGAAGAAGCCGCGCGCGGGCTTTACAGCCAATGGGCGCGGATGATGATCTCGCCGGATTGGGCCGCACTGAACGCTACGCGCTGAGTCAGTTAATGCCTCGGCTCGAGGCCGGCCGGTTGATGGCCGGAGTCAGGTCTTGAGCGCTGTCTGATCCAGCGATCCTGCCATTAGAAATTCAGAGGGAATGGTCATGTCTGATCCCGTCAAGAAAGCCGACATCTTTACCAGGAAGCCGGTACCTGTTTCGCCCGAGCTACAGCACGAAATCGAGCAGTTTTACTACTGGGAAGCCAAGCTGCTCAATGATCGTCGATTCGAAGAGTGGTTTGCCCTGCTCGCGAAAGACATCCGGTATTTCATGCCGATCCGCACAACGCGGATCATGCGTGATGCAGCTCAGGAATATTCGAAAGCCAACGAGTTAGCGCATTTCGATGAAGACGCAACGACGATGAAAGGGCGGTTGAGAAAAATCGTTTCGGACGTCGGTTGGTCGGAAAATCCGGCGTCACGTACTCGCCATCTCGTCAGCAACGTGATGATCCTCAATGGCGCGTCCGCCGGCGAGTACCAGATCTCCAGTGCCTTCATCGTGTATCGAAATCGCCTGGAACGCCAAACCGATATTTTCGCGGGCGAGCGGCGAGATACCCTGCGCCGCACGGATTCCGACGCAGGCTTCGAAATCGTCGACCGGACCATCCTGATCGATCAGAGCACGATTCTGGCCAACAATCTCAGCTTCTTTTTCTAGGATAAAAGTATGGCATGGACGTACATCATGCAGCAGACGGATCTGCCGCCAGGCGAGATGCAACGTCACGAGGGCGGCCAGGAACCGGTGATGGTCTGCAATGTCGACGGCGAATTCTTTGCTGTGCAGGACACTTGCACGCATGGGAACTGGGCGTTGTCCGATGGCTACCTGGATGGCGACGTGATCGAGTGCTCGCTGCATTTTGGCAAGTTTTGTGTGCGGACCGGAAAGGTGAAAGCCCTGCCGACCTGCAAGCCGCTCAAGATCTTTCCGATCAAGGTGGAAGCGGGCGGGGTGCATGTCGACCTTGAAGCTGGCGAGGTGAAGCAATGACGTCCCATGTCGCAATCGTTGGCAATGGCGTTGCGGGTTTTTCGACCGCGCAGGCGCTACGCGCTGATGGTTTCGACGGTCGTATTTCGCTAATTGGAAGCGAGGCGTATTTGCCCTACGATCGTCCGTCGCTGTCGAAGGCGGTGCTGGGCGGACTGTTGGAGCGGCCTCCGGTCCTGGCCGAGTCCGCATGGTTCGATGAGGCTCGCATCGAGTTGCTGACCGGCCGGACTGTCAGCAGCCTAGACGCAGTCGCTCGCAGGATCGGCTTCGAGGACGGGGCTACGCTTGCCGCGGACGCCATCGTCCTCGCGACGGGCAGTCGTGCGCGAGGATTGCCGCTTCCGGGAAGTCAGTTGCGCGGCGTCGTCTCGCTTCGAACCTATGACGATGTGCAGCCGTTGTGTCGGAGCTGGACGACCGGAACGCGGCTGGTCATCGTAGGCGGCGGTCTGATTGGTTGCGAAGTCGCGACGACCGCTCGGAAACTCGGTCTGGAAGTGACCATCCTGGAAGCTGCAGACGAGCTGCTGGTTCGGGTGCTGGGGCGGCGTGTGGGGGCGTGGCTGCGCGAGGCCCTTTTAGCGATGGGAGTGCAGGTTGAGTTGCGTACCGGCGTAGCTGGATTTTCCGGAGCGCAGCAGCTCGAAGCGGTGACTGCCAGTGATGGGCGCCGCTTTACCGCCGACAACGCGCTTGTCTGCATCGGCGCCGAACCCGCTGACCAGCTGGCTCGGCAGGCCGGTCTAACCTGCGACCGCGGCGTCATCGTGGATGATCGTGGTGCAACGTCTGCTGAAGGTGTTTTTGCTGTTGGAGATGTAGCCAGTTGGCCGCTTCGTGACGGCGGGCGGCGCTCACTCGAGACTTATCTGAATGCCGAGCGGCAGGCAGCAGCGGTGGCTGCCGCAATCCTGGGAAAGGCAAGATCCGCGCCGCAGGTGCCTGTTTCCTGGACAGAGATTGCCGGGCATCGAATGCAGATGGCCGGGGATATCGAGGGGCCGGGCGAGTTCATCATGCGCGGAACCCTGGGTGACGGTGCGGCACTGCTCTTCCGTCTTTCGGGGGGGAGGCTTCAGGCCGTTGTCGCAATGGACGCGCCGCGGGACTTCGCCGTAGCTACGAGACTGGTGGAAGCAGGGGCAGTTGTGGAGCCGGCACGATTGGGGGATTTATCGAACAACATGCGCGATTTTCTGCGCGTACATCAAGGAGACGCAGCGTGAAACTGAAAGGCGAAGTGGCATTGATTACCGGCGGCAGTGCCGGCCTTGGGCGGGCAATCGTGGATCGCTATATCGCCGAAGGGGCTCGCGTTGCGGTGCTGGACAAATCGGTGTCCGGTCTGGATGAGCTCAGAAACCGTCATGGCGACGCGCTGATCGGAATCGAGGGTGACGTGCGCTTTCTCGATAGTCATCGGGAAGCTGTGGCGCGCTGCACGGAGGCGTTCGGCAAGCTCGATTGTCTGGTCGGCAATGCCGGCGTGTGGGATTTCTCGACTCAGCTGGTGGACATCCCTGCTGACCGCCTTGAAGAGGCATTTGACGAGATGTTCGCCGTGAACGTCAAGGGCTATGTGCTGGCAGCCAAAGCCGCGCTGCCAGCTCTGTACAAAAGCAGAGGCAGCGCGATCTTTACCGCATCAAGTGCCGCGTTTTACGCTGGAGGCGGCGGAGTTCTCTATACCGCCAGCAAGAACGCCGTGATCGGCCTGGTCAAGCAACTCGCCTACGAGTGGGGCCCTCATGTCCGTGTCAATGGCATCGCGCCGGGAGGCGTGCTTGGTACCGATTTGCGCGGCCCCGAGACGTTGAACCTTCAGGATACGAGTATCAAGGCAGTGCCGCTTGCCGACGCACTGGGACCGGTTCTGCCGGCCGGTTGCGTTGCGTCGGCGGACGAATATGCCGGAGCCTACGTCTTCTTCGCGACGCGCGAGGACACCGTTTCGTTGACGGGCAGCGTGCTGAATTATGACGGCGGCATGGGGGTACGCGGCTTGTTCGGTGCGAATCTTGGCGCACAACTCGACAAGCATTTCATTTAAGCAGGAGACACGGATATGAGCATTCAACGCCTCGGGTATCTCGGATTTGAAGTAACGGATGTATCTGCGTGGCGCTCGTTCGTCACGGGCAAGCTGGGCGCGATGGAGGGCGCTGTAACGGAGGCGCAGGCGCAGTTCCGGACCGATTCCCGCGACTGGCGGCTCTCCGTTACCGAGGGCCCCTCCGATGATTATCTCTTTGCGGGCTACGAGGTCGAAGATGAAAAAGCACTCTACCGAGTGCAGGAACGTCTGGAGGCTCACGGCGTCGAGGTAAAGGTTGAAGGTGCCGATCTGGTCGCGAAGCGGGGCGTGCTCGGGTTGCTTTCCTGCGCCGATCCATTCGGAAACCGGGTCGAAATTTACTACGGTGCAACGGAGCGATTCGAGCAACCGTTTGCTTCTCCGCTCGGCGTATCGGGTTTTCAAACCGGGGACCAGGGCCTCGGTCACTATGTCCTGAACGTTCAGGATATGGACGCCGCGCTCAGCTTCTATACCGACGCAGTCGGCATGAAGCTCTCGGACGTTATTGACTGGAAGCTCAACGCTGAATTGAGTACAACTCTCTATTTTCTGCATTGCAACGGCCGTCATCACACACTGGCATTGGCCAAACTGCCGGGGGCGAAAAAACTCCATCACTTCATGCTGCAAAGCGAAGCGCTGGACGATGTCGGTTTCGCCTATGACAGGTTTGATGCCGAGGGTGCCCTCGTTACGACGCTCGGCCGCCACACCAACGATCACATGTTTTCGTTTTATGGGGCGACGCCATCGGGCTTCGCGGTCGAGTTTGGCTGGGGCGCTCGCGATGTGGAGGTCGGCTGGTCCGTGGTCCGCTACGACCGTATCAGCGTATGGGGACATAAGCTAGTCGGTCGTATATAGGACACCAAATTGTCATGTAAAGCCTAATGTCGCATTGCCAAGGCATTGGCGTGATCGCTTGAGGCGGTGTCACGACAAGAGGTGCTCGCCATCACCGCGGTTGCGCAATCCCTTGCGCGGCGATCATCGAAACCAGGAACACATCAGAAGGTTGCAATGAATCAACCGGATACCGCGTTAGCCCGCACAGCACTCGAAGCCGCCGATCTTCTGCACGAGGCCGAGCTCAAGAGAGTGGCCATACCTCCGGTACGGTCTCTAATCGGCGAAACCGATTTGAAGCTGGCCTATGCAGTGCAGGCGATCAACACGCGACGGGCACTGGAGGCGGGCCGCCGCCTCGTGGGTCGAAAAATCGGTTTGACGTCCGTGGCCGTCCAGAAGCAGCTAGGGGTGGGGCAGCCGGACTACGGCATGCTATTTGCCGATATGGCGCGCGTCGAAGGCGAGGAGATCGTACTCAAAGACGTACTTCAGCCAAAGGTCGAAGCAGAGATTGCGTTTGTCCTCGGGCGCGATCTTGACGCAGATCAGCTGACGGTGGCTGATCTGTTTCAGGCCATCGATTTTGCGGTGCCAGCCATCGAGATTGTCGGTTCCAGGGTACTTAACTGGGATATTCGCATCACCGACACCATTGCGGATAACGCATCGTCCGGACTTTATGTGTTGGGGTCCAAGCCGACTCGGCTCTGCGATTTCGACGCGCGCCATGCGGGCATGACGATGGCGAGGTCCGGTCTATTGGTGTCAGCTGGTGCTGGATCGGCTTGCCTGGGATCGCCGCTCAATTCCACACTGTGGCTTGCGACAGTCATGGCGCGGGCCGGCTATCCACTGCGCGCCGGTGACACAGTGCTCTCCGGTGCGCTGGGGCCCATGGTGCCGGTGGTGGCTGGGGACGTATTTGACGTATGCATTGACGGTCTGGGGTCGGTAACCGCGGCGTTCGAAAAAGAATAAGGCGGCGTCGTGGGAGTGCAATCTGCAGGAATGAACCCTGGCTTGTTCTCACAGGCTTGCGCGTTCACACGAACGCGAAATAAACAGACTCAAGGAGCATCACCATGACCCGTAAATTCAAAGCTGCCATTATCGGCAGTGGCAACATTGGCACAGACTTGATGATCAAGATCCTGCGTCATGGTCGCCACATCGAGATGGGCGCCATGGTCGGCATCGACCCTAAGAGCGACGGCCTTAGCCGAGCTGCGCGCCTCGGCGTGGCGACAACACACGAGGGCGTCGAAGGTCTCGCACGTCTGCCCGTGTTTGACGAAATCGACCTTGTCTTCGACGCCACCAGCGCGAGCGCTCATGTCAAGAACGATGCCTTCCTGCGTACACTGAAACCCGGCATCCTCCTGGTTGACCTCACGCCGGCGGCCATCGGTCCATATTGCATTCCCGTCGTGAACGGCGCGGCGCACCTCGATGCGACCAACGTCAACATGGTCACCTGCGGCGGGCAAGCCACTATCCCAATGGTTGCGGCTGTTTCGCGCGTCGCCACGGTGCACTACGGAGAAATCGTCGCATCGATTTCGAGTAAGAGCGCGGGCCCGGGTACGCGCGCCAACATCGACGAGTTCACTGAGACGACGTCGAAGGCCATTGAGGCGGTCGGCGGTGCTCGCAGAGGCAAGGCTATTATCGTGTTGAATCCGGCTGAACCGCCCCTGATGATGCGCGATACGGTCTACACGCTCAGTGACTTCGTCGATCAGGACTTGATCGCTGATTCGGTCGAACGCATGGTCGCCGAGGTACAAGCCTATGTGCCAGGCTACCGTCTGAAGCAAGCGGTTCAGTTTGACCGTATAGAGGCGAACCAGCCTATCAACATTCCGGGCGTTGGTGAGCGTATGACCGGTCTGAAAACCTCCATTTTTCTCGAAGTCGAGGGCGCAGCTCACTACCTTCCTTCGTACGCTGGCAATCTTGACATCATGACCAGTGCGGCGTTGCGTACCGCCGAGTCGATGGCCGCGCGCGTGCGTCCGGTTGCCGCTGCCTAAGAACAGGAAACATTATGACCAAGAAGATCTACATCTCGGATGTGACGCTGCGCGATGGTAGCCATGCGATCCGTCATCAATATTCGATTGAGCACGTGCGGACCATCGCCCAAGCACTCGACAGAGCTAAAGTGGACAGCATCGAAGTCGCGCATGGCGACGGCCTGCAAGGTTCAAGCTTCAACTACGGTTTTGGAGCTCATAGCGACTTGGAGTGGATCGAAGCCGTCGCCGACGTGGTGTCGCACGCCAAAATCGCGACACTGCTGATACCGGGCATTGGCACGATTCACGACCTCAAGGCCGCTTACGACGCCGGGGCGCGTGTTGTCCGGGTGGCTACGCACTGTACCGAAGCCGACATCTCAAAACAACATATCGAATACGCGCGTGAATTAGGTATGGACACGGTCGGCTTTCTCATGATGAGCCACATGACGACGCCGGATCGTCTGGCTGTTGAGGCGAAGAAGATGGAGGGCTATGGCGCGACCTGCGTCTACGTTGTGGACTCGGGTGGTGCGTTGACAATGACAGACGTGCGAGAACGCTTCCGCGCGTTGAAGGCGGTGCTGGATCCGAAGACGGAAACGGGCATGCATGCGCACCACAATCTGTCTCTTGGCGTCGCGAATTCCATTGTCGCCGTGGAGGAAGGCTGCGACCGCGTTGATGCGTCGCTTGCGGGAATGGGAGCGGGCGCCGGCAATGCACCACTCGAAGCGTTCATCGCTGCGGCTGACAGGATGGGTTGGAATCATGGTGCCGATCTCTATCGGCTAATGGACGCAGCCGATGACATCGTCCGCCCTCTGCAAGATCGTCCTGTGCGGGTGGATCGGGAGACGCTTGCGCTGGGTTATGCCGGCGTGTATTCGAGCTTTTTACGCCACAGTGAAGCGGCCGCCCATAAGTATGGCGTAAAAACTGTAGACATCCTGCTCGAACTGGGTCGCCGGCGCATGGTCGGTGGGCAGGAGGACATGATTGTGGACGTGGCGTTGGATCTGCGCAAACGGCAGGATCGTGAATGTACGACAGAAAGGCAGTGACGAACGAGCCCAAAACCTTGCCGATCCAGGCACCCGTGCAATCTTTAGCCCCCGATGCTGGACATGCAATTGAACATAACACCTCGAAAGAGGAGGAACTATGAGACAAATTCACGTCCCCGTATTCGTTGTTGGAGCGGGCCCCGCAGGACTGACGACCGCCGCGCTGCTGGCGAAATACGGAGTGGAGGTTCTCGCTATTACGCGATACCCCGGTACTGCACATACGCCCCGCGCGCACATTACGAATCAACGTACCGTCGAAGTGTTTCGGGACCTTGGCATCGAAGATCGCGTGCGCGCGCTCTCCACGTCGAATAAGTTGATGACCAACAACGTTTGGGTAACGAGCTTCGCTGGGACCGAACTCGGCCGCCTTCAGGCCTGGGGGACCGGGGAAAAGCGAAGCGCCGACTATGAGATGGCCAGCCCGTCCGAAATGTGCAACGCGCCGCAGCATTTGCTGGAGCCGGCAATACTGACGGCCGCGCGGGAATTTGGCGCACAGGTTCTCTTCAACACCGAACTGATGTCGATACGTCAGACCGAGGAGGCGGTGTTTTCCCGCGTGGTGGATCGCCTGACCGGGGAAGAAATCGAAGTGATTTCGGAATACGCGGTAGGTGCCGACGGCGCACAAAGCGTAGTCGTCAAAGATCTCAGCTTCGAACTCGAAGGGGAGGCGGGTCTCGGATACGCACTGAACTGCTGGCTTGAGGTCGATCTCAGTCAATACTGTGCACACCGTCCAGGCGTGCTGTATTGGCTGTATCAGCCCGGCTGCGACCGGCTAGGAAGCGGAGTATGGGTCTGCGTGCGCCCCTGGAACGAATGGGTGATGGTGTCGTTTTATAACCCCGCCGACGGGGAACCGGATCTCAGTGAGGACGCGGTCATCGCGAGGGCCCGCGCAACGATTGGCGACCCGGATATTCCGGTGCGCGTGAAGTCCGTATCGAAGTGGGCGATTAACCGGATGTTTGCGCGCCACATGGTGAAGGGACGCGTCGCGATTGCGGGTGATGCGGCGCACCGTCATCCGCCGACCAGCGGGCTCGGATTGAATACCTCGGTACAGGACGCATTCAATCTGGCATGGAAGCTTGCACTGATCGTCAAGGGGCAGGCGGCTCCATCGCTGCTGCAGACGTACTCCGATGAGCGACAACCGGTGGCGGAGCAAGTGGTGAACCGGGCCATCAAGTCGATGATGGAATTGTTGCAGGTTTTACACGCTTTGGGCTTCCGCGACGGCCAGGGAGCCGACGAAGGATGGGCTTCGCTGGACGAGCTTTTTTCCGATACTCATGTGGGCCGCACACGCAGGAAGCAGCTGGCCTCGGCGATCGAGCTGCAAAATTATCAGTTCAATGGCCATGGCGTCGAATTGGGCCAGCGCTATACCTCCGCCGCAGTCGTGCGGGACGACGCTCGCTTTCCCGAGCCGACCCGGGACGCGGAACTCTACTATCACGCGACCACCACGCCCGGCGCCTATATACCCCACGCGTGGATTCAACACGAAGGCAGCCGCGTCTCTACGCTGGACGTCGTTGGGCAAGGCTCTTTCGCGCTCTTGACCGGCATGGGCGGGCAACCCTGGGTCGAAGCACTCCGACAGGTCGGCGACGAATTCGGCATTTCCGTGAATGGCGTGGTCATCGCTCACGGCACGTGGACCTTCGACGCTTATGGGCGTTGGGGGGAGCTCCGAGAAATCGAGGATGGCGGTTGCGTGGTGGTTCGGCCGGACCGGTTTGTCGCCTATCGGGCCAATGATCTCGTTGCTGACCCTTTGGGGACTTTACGCCAGGTCTTCGCGCAGATACTCGGTCAAGAGCCGCAAAGCACCTCTGCCACTACGCCGCATACCGTTACAGCTTCGGCTCATGCCGGGAAATAAAATAGTTATCCTAATAATGTGATCTGGCTGAGTTATTGTGTTGCGAATCATACGCTTCTAGTGACTAAAAAATTCGAACGAGGCGGGGATTCGCGGTTTGACAGACCGTGTGATTGCTCCTGCGCAAAAAACTAGGGGTGGCGATAAGTCAAATTTTCGATGTCAATCGCAGTATAAATTTTAAATAAACGGAGACGAAGATGGAACGCAAGACGGAGAGGTCGACATTAAATATTTACAAGTGTTGTTTAGTACTATTTAGCATTATTCCGGCTGTCGCCAGTGCTCAAGATGTGGTATTCCAGCCGGATAACAGCCGCTGGTGGATCCGTGCCGGTGGCGCATGGGCGGCATTCAATGCCAGTGCGGATGTGAAGGCAGGTGGTCAGTTGATCCCAGGAGCAAGCGCAAACGTGAAAGACAATGCAGCATTCATGGCCGAATTCGGGTACCGGATAACGCCAAGTGTGTCTTTGGGTTTGACGATTGGCATACCGCCTACAACGACGATGAGCGGGGCGGGGACCGTAGCAGGTGCGGGGAAGCTTGGCAAAGTGAAATATGGCCCGACGGTATTAACGCTTCAGTACCAGTTTCAGGCGCTTGCTCGTTACAATCTGTACCCTTATCTGGGTGCCGGCGTTACATACGTTAAGATATTCGACACCTCCGACGGTGCTATCTCCGACTTTCAGGTGCGCAATGCGTGGGGTGGGGTGGCCCAGGCTGGACTGGAGTACCGGCTGACAAAACACGTTGGAATCTTCGTTGACGTTAAGAAATTCATTTTGCGCACCAGTGCAACAGGATATCTTGGGCCGGTGCCGCTCCATGCCTCCGCGCGTCTCGACCCCGTCATCGTAGCGGCCGGTATTGCATTCCGCTTCTAGATTGTCTGTCGCATGTTCAATCGCACGTTCGGTATCGGGTGAAAGATCGCATGGGTGCCTAGATCGGTAAGCTTTTGATTTGGCCTGCCATCTGGCACCGCGCGATAGGCGTAGCCAAGTTATCGCGTGGGAAGCCGATCGGTCGACATCTGTCCCAGCGCGACCGGATGCGCAGAGCGCTGTAAGCTGGGCGCAGCGCCCGTCCACTTCTTGAATGCCTTGCGAAAGTTGGATGCGTCGGAGAATCCTAGTCGTTCCGCAATCTGCTCGATCGTCAACGACGTCTGATTGAGATACTGTCGGGCCAGTCCGAGCCGCACCTCATCCAAAATCGCTTGGTATGACGTGCCTTGGGCCGCCAGTCTGCGGTGTAGTGTGCGAACCGACATGCCGAAGCGTTCGGCCAGCACATCGACGTTCTCAAAGCGGCCAGGCTGCCTGAGGAGAAAGCCATGGATCGCGGATACGAGCTCGGAGTCGGTCTCCACGCCGGCTAGTACCTGTTCGCAGAAGTCGTCGCAAACAAGCGCAGTCATCGGGTTCGCGTTCGGCAGCTTGCGATCGCGTGCGCTCGCGTCGTAATGCCACTCCATCACTTGCGCGTCGAACTCCACCGGACAGCTGAACATCCGCGTGTAGGCTCTCCGGTGTGCGGGGGCGGGGTAGGGGAGCAACATCCGGGTCGAAGGAAAGGGCGCTTCGAGGACGCGGCTAAGCAGTGAATTAATTGAAGCGCGCCAGAATTCTGCCACGAACGGAAGTAGGTCTCCCAGAGACCAGGGATCATGGCTGCGCAAGATTCCGATATCGCCGTCGATACGCGAACTGATCGGCAGGACGGGGCCCGCATGACGCAGGTGCTTCAGGCACAGATCGAGCGCTGCGCCCAACGTTGGGCTGCTGGCAATGGCATAGCCGTATACCCCGAAGTCGCTGACACGCTGCCGCGCACCCGCGAGCAGTCCGATATCGGGGCGCTTGGCTAGCCGATAGGCGTTGCGGTAGATGGCCAGACGTTGATGGCGCGAAATCAATGTCCGAGGATCATCGAATTGCTTAATTCGGACTCCGGTTCCGGACAATATGTCCCGCGCAGGGACACCTTCGTCGGCCAACTCGGCAAAAAGCGCGTCCAGGCCGAATAGCATCATCGTCGGCGCATGAGGGCCACCGGCGTGGCCCACGAACACGTCGTCGGTTACGGCGTTCGACGTGGACGCCATAGCATTCTCCAAGGCATTGAATGACTCTATATTGGCAGAAAAACACTCCTTGCTGAACCCGGGTTACCCCGCGGCGAGCGCTGTTACCGGAAAGAGATGCAGCGCGTGTTGTCACTCACGTCACCAGGGCTGCCCGGGGATAGCCACCCTTGCTCCGAAGGCATCCACAAACGGGCGATGCAGCTCGTGAAGCAAAATCATCTAGTGCAGGGAGAAAATGAACTGGTACGCCGAGCGGCGTTTTGCGACAGTGGTTCAGTTGAGCTCCACACCATCCCGATGAACATGCGTGACCCGTTAGCGAGAACGCGACTGCTGACGACCTTGTGCGAATCTCGTCGATTCCATCTTGATGCATTGACGTGGGACGATCAGCTCGCCATTTAGCAGTTATGGCAATGCATGCTGTTGCCATCGCATCGCATCGCATCGCATCGCACTCGTACCCGTACCCGTACCCGTACCATGCGCGCGCGGACCGCACTGTCACGAAATCACCCCAAACCCGGCAGAAAGCGACCTTTGCAAGCGGATTGGTCGTGACCATAATTCATTGAAGAGGTGATCGTAATATTTCTGCAAAATATGACGGGTTTATCCTGAAAACCAACGTGGTCTAAGACATGAAAATAGGGATGCGCCTGGGCGCGGGCTTCGGGATCGGGATGTTACTGATCGTGACATTGATTGCTGTCGCGCAGATCCGTTTGGCCAACATTGGCGACATCAACGACCGGATCGTCGGCGAGGAGTGGGTCAAGGTCGATGCGGCGCAGACCGTGAATCTCCTGATCGGTGCCAACGCCCGGCGGACCATGGAATTGTTCATCACGATCGACCAGCACACGGTGAACGCGATTCATCAGAAGTTAGATGCGAGCAAGAAGACGATCGACGGGGCGCTGGAAACGCTCGACAAGCTCGTGTACACGCCGGACGGAAAAGCGCTGCTGGCAAAGATCAGGGAATCGCGCGCGGCATACGTGGCCTCCTTGAGCAAGGTCGTCCAGTTGCTGGCAGCGCAAAGACGGGATGACGCCGCCAGCATGATGCGTGACGAAACCCTTCCTGCCCTGGATGGGCTCCAGGCAAACATCACGGCCATGGTGGATCTCCAGAACACGCTGCTGAAGGAAAGGGGCGCGCAAGCTGCGCAAAACGTCGAGTCGGCGCGTCATCTGATGATTGGGCTCGGTCTGCCGGCTCTATTAATCGGTATCGGCCTTGCTTATTTCATCACAAGTTCGATTACGCGCCCCTTGCAAGAAGCGGTGCAAGTCGCACAGGCGGTCGCCGCCGGCGATCTGACCAGCAGCATTCTGGTGCAGACCCGGGACGAGACGGGTCAACTGTTGCAATCGCTCAAGGATATGAACGAGAACCTGAAGAAGATTGTGGGCGACGTGCGTACCGGCACGGACACGATTGCGACTGCGTCCCGGCAGATCGCGAGGGGCAACCTGAATTTGTCGTCCCGCACCGAAGAACAGGCGAGTTCTCTCGAAGAAACCGTCGCCTCGATGCAGGAGTTGACGAGTACGGTCAGGCAGAACGCCGACAACGCCGTTCAGGCGAACCAGTTGACCGTTTCGGCCTCCGACGTGGCGATCGAGGGCGGCGCAGTCATCGCGCAAGTAGTGGATACGATGAGCTCGATCAACGAGTCGGCCAACAAGGTCGTCGACATCATTGGTGTCATCGATGGCATCGCTTTCCAGACCAACATTCTTGCGTTGAATGCTGCCGTGGAAGCAGCCCGCGCTGGGGAACAGGGAAGGGGCTTCGCGGTGGTCGCTGCCGAAGTGAGAAACCTGGCGCAACGCTCCGCGGCAGCGGCCAAGGAAATCAAGAGCTTGATCGGTGACTCGGTGAGCAAGGTCGAGGCGGGCAGCCAATTGGTGGCGAATGCCGGGACCACCATGGACGAGATCGTGACGAGCGTGCAGCGCGTTGCCGACATCATGGGCGAGATAACCGCCGCCAGCCAGGCACAGAGCACCGGGATCGAGCAGATCAATCAGGCCATGGGCCAGATGGACCAGGTGACGCAGCAAAACGCCGCGCTGGTGGAGGAGGCCGCGGCCGCCGCCCAATCGCTGGAACAACAAGCGGCGAAGCTGGACGAAACGGTTTCGGTATTCAAGGTTGGTGGCACGCAGCCAGCATCGCGGACCACAGACTCATGACAGCAGGTCGCGCGTGCTCATTCGTCAGCCTTGCCGAGGCCACGCCATACGACCTTGACAGCCTTGCGGAAGGCATGCAGTTGCGAAGGACTGTTGTCACTCCAGCGAAGGAAAATAACCAGGCCCTCGCAACTGGACACGATCAATGCAGCGCGGTTGCAATGTTCCAGCCACGAATTGGCGGGACACGATGGTGGCGCCGCGGTGGGAGGAGAGCGAGATGGGTTCCGGAGAGATGTGCTTGCGATCGCTGGTCGCAAAGTGGTTTGGGCACTCGGCGGTGATGACCGTACGCGTGGTGGAGTTCAGTCGCACACCATCAGATCGAAGGCGCTACGTGCGCATCGGCGTGGTGCGGCCGGACCGAAGTTTGACCATCGTTTTCTTCCGGCACGATGACGGTTCGTGGAACGTGTTCCCGGCAAAGGCGAGCACGCCGGCGATGCGCGCTTACCCGCTTGCAGCATAAGCGATGGGTTGCTAGTCGGGCGATCTCGGGAGAAACGGAATGAACATCCTGGAATTGGCGGCGGATGCTGGAATGCTGGTCGTACTTGACGGCAGAATCGGCCGCACCGAGTACCGAAGCGTCCACGGAACCCTGGATGCATTTCAGCGTTTCGTTCACGCGTTGGAATCGGCACTGGCGAACAGTCCGATTGGTCTCAGTGTCGAGCGGGGTCTGGCGACACTGGTCCAGTTTTTTGATGTGTTGACGTGCGACGATCAGCTCGCTACTCAGCAGTTCATCACAATGCGTTTGGTTGCCATCGCACGACACTCGTACGATCCGCGCGCACGGACCGCACTGTCACAAAATCACCCCAAACTCGGCAGAAAGCGACCTTGGCAACCGGATTGGTCGTGACCATAATTCATTAAAGCGCGACCAACTGCGCGCCGCTATCCGCCCGATCGTGCGTTCGAAGCATTTTCCGATACTGAACGCACCGCTCGCAACGCTAAACCGCTGCTGGCTTTCTCGGAAAGGTGAGCTTCGCGCAGCTGACCACTAAAACAACGACGGCCGTCACAGCGGCTGTTACTCGTGCTTCCTCGGAGACAACCATGGCAACAGTGGAGTACCACAAAGATGGCAACGTCGGTGTCGTGGCGCTTGCCAAACCACCGCACAATCTGATTGACAACGCACTGCTGTCGGATCTAGTGACAGCATACGAGCGTGCGCAGACAGATGGCTGCAGAGCCATCCTGTTGCGCAGCTCGATGCGGCATTTCTGCGCTGGCGCAGAACTGAATGTGATCCATGCTGAGCGTGGCGATCAGGAGCGTTTCGATCGGATGTGGTCCGCGCTCGAAGACATCACCATTCCGACCGTGGCAGCGGTTCACGGAGCCGCGCTGGGTGGTGGGTTCGAACTCGCGTTGTTATGCGACATGATCGTCGCCGCCGATACGGCATCGTTTGGAATGTTAGAAGCGACGCTCGGCTTGCTGCCGATCCTAGGCGGCGTGCAGAGAGTGGTGCAGCGTGCCGGTGCGGCGCGGGGCAAGGAGATCGCGATGTTTGCACGCCGCCATGATCCGCGCGCACTCGAGCGCTGGGGCGTGATTAACCTCGTCGTAGAGGAAAGCGAACTGGGCAATGCCTCGCTGTCATGGGCGCGCCAACTCGCGGCCGGGGCGACCGTGGCGCTGGCCGGTATTAAGCGCTTGGCAAACCTTTCCGCGCGCGCTGGGGTGAAGGCCGCGGACGAGCAGCAGGCGCAGGTCAACGACCTCATGTGGGCTTGCCAGGACCGCGTGCGCGGGCTCGCGGCCTTCGCCGCAACCGGGCCAGGCACCGCCACCTTCGAGGGGAACTGATCATGAGTAGTGCACCGCTCGCCGGCCTGAAGGTTATTGACTTCACCCGTGTCCTTGCCGGCCCTGGTTGCACCAAGGCCCTACGCGATCTGGGCGCCGACGTGATAAAGATCGAGCCGCCTTCGGGCGACCTCGGACGCGCCGCCGTACCGCATGTCGGTGCGATGTCGCTCTACTATGCGCAGCTAAATGCCGGTAAGCGCAATATCAGCCTCGACCTCAATTGGCCGGAAGCGCACGAGATCGTTACCGATCTGTGTAGCGACGCCGACATTATCGTGGAGAACTTCCGCCCCGGTACGTTGGCGCGCTTTGGATTTGCCTACAAGGATGTGATCAAGTTCAACCCCTCTGTGGTTTATGTGTCAATCACAGGATACGGACAAACCGGTCCGTGGCGAAACCGGCCGGCGTTCGCACCCACGGTTCATGCCGAGTCAGGCTTGACGCATATTATCGAGCAGCACTATGCGGGAGCGATGAATGAATTGCGCAATGACGCATGCAGCCACGCGGACGTTTATACCGGTTTGCAAGCGGTCATCGCCGTGCTCGCTGCGCTGCAGCACCGTTCACGTACCGGTGAAGGGCAGCATGTAGACGTCTCGATGGCGGCAACCATGCTCTCGGTCAACGAGCGTGCGGGGGCACTGCTTTCGGGGCTGGACGTCAACGACGAGCCGTATGCGCTGAGCGCCAACGAGTCGCCGATCATCGAACTCCCGGACGGCCGCCGCTTGACCATCGCTGGCAGCCCCATCTTTTCGCCGATCTTCGCTCGCTATTGTTCGATGATGCGGCGGTTCGATCTGTTGCGCGATCCCCGCTATGCATCGGCCACGCTACGACGCGAGAACCTCGCCAGCTTGATGAGTGAAGTGCGGTCGTGGGTGCTGACGTTCGCAGACCTCGACCAACTTCAGGCGCAGGTGAGCGAGGTGGGGCTTGCAATCGGGGTCGTTCGCAGCATTGACGCTATTGCATCGTCGGAGTGGGCTGAGGACTGGGGCGCGATCGTAGAGGTCGACGATCGCGAGGGCGGCATGTTACGGATGCCAGGACCGCCGTGGCACTTCAGCCGCTCGGACTTGCCGGCGCCGGGCGTGCCTTATTTCCAGGGCGAATGCAATGAAGAGGTGTTGTCCGCGCGCGGCATGTCCGCTGAGCAACTGGAGACATTGCGCCGCCAGCGAGTGTTGCTGAGCCGACGCAATCCGGCCGGCGCGTTCGACTGACACCGGCGGTCTCGGGTGCGCCGATTCAAGCGCTCGGCGTTGAAACGGACACTGCGTGTCGCTCCGCACCCGATACCTTTGCCAATCAGCGCTTAAGCCGGTGCGAAGCGGTGTCCGTCTTCAAGCTCGCTTTGGCCAAGCGACTGGCATAGACGAAGGTGAGCGTCGCCGTCGCCAGCGCGGAGACGTATATCGCTCGCCCAGCCGCTGGCGTTACTAGGAGAACAACATGTCGAATGGAAGCAAGGTCATCATCACGTGCGCCATCACAGGATCGATCCACACACCGGGAATGTCGGGATTCCTGCCGGTGACAGCGGAACAGATTGAAGAAGCCGCCGTTGGGGCTGCGCAGGCCGGCGCAGCCATGGTTCATCTGCACGCGCGCGGGTTCCAAGGGCAGCCGGATCAGTCCCCCGAGGCATTCGAGCCATTCCTGAAAGGCATCAAGCGGCGCAGCGACGTCGTGGTCAATATCACCACGGGCGGCGCGCCGACGATGTCGATTGAAGAGCGGCTTCGTCCGGTGGCAGCCTTCAAGCCGGAGGTCGCCTCGCTGAACATGGGGTCGATGAACTTCGGCTTGTTCCCGATGCTGACTCGCTTCCCAAAGCTAAAGTACGACTGGGAAGTGCCTTATCTCGAGGGTTCGAGAGACCGAGTTTTTCGGAACACGTTCGCCGATATCGAATACATCCTTGAGACCTGCCAAGAGAACGGGACCCGATTCGAGATCGAGTGTTACGACATCGGCCATCTCTACACGCTTGCGCACTTTGCGGATCGTCAACTGGTGAAGCCGCCGTTTTTTGTGCAATCGGTATTCGGTATTTTGGGCGGCATCGGTGTTCATCCGGAAGACGTGCTTCACATGCGCCGTACTGCCGATCGACTGCTGGGGCGCGAGAACTACGAGTGGTCTGTGCTCGGAGGAGGGCGCAATCAGATCGCGATTGCGACGCTGGCTGCGACGATGGGCTCACACGTTCGCGTCGGACTCGAGGATTCGCTGTGGCTACGCAAGGGTCAGCTTGCAAAGACCAACGCAGAGCAAGTAACACTCGTTCGGGACGTGCTCGAGGGTCTAGGGCTGGAGATCGCGACGCCAGCCGACGCGCGCCGCATGCTCGCCTTGAAGGGGGCGAATGAGGTGGCTTTCTGAAGCAGCTCCCGGTGGCTACTCCGCCATGGCGATCGAAGACGGCATAAACAGCAATGGCGATGCACGTTGCAGCGGCGTCATGGCTCGGAGTCAATTGGTAGGTCATGTTTTCTGGGGAGCTTAGAGCATGAGCATTGAGACGCCGACGGCCCGACAAGGGTCGAGAGAATACTTGCTTTGGGCGCCCGGCGATGTGCCCCTTGTCTCACCGGGAACTGACATCGCGAAACTCGTCCTTGATTTGACGACGAACAGCGGTCGTCCGCTCGCTGACGGAGACGTCGTCGTTCTAGCACAGAAAATTGTCTCCAAAGCCGAAAATCGTCTTGTCAATCTTCGTGACACTGTCCCATCAAAGACGGCGATCGAATTGGGTGAGATATGCGGCAAGGACGCGCGTTTGATCGAGGTCATCCTGCGCGAATCCACGGCTGTCGTACGCTGCGTTCCCGGCTTGATCATAGTGCGTCACAGGCAAGGATATGTTGCCGCCAACGCGGGCGTCGACCATTCCAACGTGTCAGGTCCATGCGACGGCGAGTGGGTTCTCCTGCTCCCGGTCGACCCTGATGCCAGTGCGAAAAATTGTTGCCTGTCTTTACGTGAGACCGCCGGAGTCGAAGTGGGCGTCGCTATCATCGATAGCTGGGGCCGTGCATGGCGAATCGGTACCTGCGGAGCATGTATTGGCGCCTACGGTCTTGCAACGGTCGACGACTTGCGCGGACAGCTTGATCTATTTGGCCGAAGATTGGAATCCACAATCGTCGGTATCGGCGACGAACTGGCCGCCGCGGCTTCGCTTCTGATGGGACAGTCGTCAGAGGGAACCCCAATCGTGATCGTCCGCGGTACGTCCCTAGTGCGGCGGGAAGGGGCAGCGGCCGCCCTGGTTAGACCTCTATCGGAGGACCTCTTCAAATGAAGGACAAGGTTCTGCTTTTGAGCGGGGGCGTTGGAGGGGCCAAACTGGCAGAAGGCCTGTCCCAGGTACTGGATCCCGAGAAGCTGACTATTGCAGTCAACACGGGCGACGATTTCGAGCATCTGGGACTGGCGATCAGTCCTGATATCGATAGCGTCACCTACATGCTGGCCGGGCTCGCCTCTGCAGAGCGTGGTTGGGGAAGATCCGATGAAACGTGGTCTTGCATGGGTGCGCTCGATCAGATTGGTGCGAGCACATGGTTTCAGTTGGGCGACCGGGACTTGGCCATCCATCTACACCGGAGCGCGCGCCTCGCCCAAGGGAAAAGTCTCGAGACGGTTACCCAGGAGATAGCAGAGCGACTAGGGGTGCGGCACAAGATTGTGCCGATGACCGAGCATAAAGTTCGCACAGTCATTGAATCTGACGGGACCGAGTACTCGTTTCAGGAATATTTTGTACGCCTACGATGTGCTCCCCGGACCACAGGTGTTCGTTACGAGGGAGCGCAATTTGCCGCGCCGTCAGCAGGATTGCAGGCCGCCCTGCGGGACCCGCAGCTAGGCTGCGTGGTCATTGCTCCGTCAAACCCGATCTTGAGCATTGGGCCGATTCTTGCCGTCAATCCCGTGCGGCGCGCACTAGAGTGCACCGATGTGCCGGTCGTCGCTGTGTCACCTATCATCAACGGGAGAGCGGTGAAGGGACCTGCAGCGAAAATTTTGAATGAACTCAACCTCGGTAGCACCTCAAGTGCATGCGCAACATTCTATCGGGATCTGATCGATTTCTTCGTGGTGGATCGAACGGAAGAAGGGACGGCTTGGCAAAGTGCGGCGCAACGAAACTTCGCCGACATCTTGATGCACACCTCAGACGATCGTCGCCGCGTGGCACTCACTTGCCTTGACGTTTGCGGAAGAGGCCAAGCAATTATTTAGAAGTCGACCAGATTATTGCGGAGAACCATCTGATGGGAAAATCGACCCAGACACACGCAAGAGTGGTAATTATCGGTAACAGTCCGATTGCCTACGGCGTCTGCGGTTTGCTTTTGAACTCAGGCCATGAACCCGCACTCGTTTTCCCTTCACTCAACTCATCCACGGCAGGGGATTGCAGACCTGAGCGTCGAAGTGAGCGCGTCACACGGACTGGCTGGAATAAAAGCGCAATTTCCTACGCCTCGTTACATGATTCGCTAGAAGCATTGAGCGAGGCGGACTGGGTATTCGACGCCTCGTGGTTCTCACTCGAGGAAAAACGGGCGCTCTTCAAATACATTGAAGTCGCCAGAAAGCCATCGTGTATCGTTACGACGGACGAGTCCATTTCGACCGCCAGGGATTTGGCCCAGGGATTGGGGCAGAGATTCACAAGTCACTTCGCTGTGACCCATTTCTTCCTGCCGGTGGAGCGCTTGCCGCTCGTGGAAGTCGTCTTTGGCGACTCGGTGACCGAAGATGTTCGCCTGTTCCTGACCGACCTGTGCGCCGACAGTTTGCAACGATCTGTTCTGCTCACGCCAGATAGCCCCGGTTTCATCGCGAATCGAATTGGCATGTACTGGGCTGTTATGTCTGCCATGGAAGCGATAAAGTCGAATATTGGATTTCGCGAAGCAGACGTTGCGATGTGTGAGGAATTTGGCGTTCCGAGAAGCGGAGTATTTGGTCTGATCGATATGATTGGTATCGATGTATTCGAGAAGATCGTCCGCAAACTTCAAAGTTCTCTGGAGGAGTCCGATGGCATCCAGAAGTACAGATTCGAGGATTACGGACACTTCAAGACTCTGCTAAGGGACGGGCGAACGGGTCGCTCGACTCGAGCGGGATTCTATCGATACGATGACCGTGGAAAACCAGAGGGTCAGCTTAGCGCTGACCTGAAGACATATGAAGCGTTACCTGAACCGCCTCACGGTGATCGTTCCGAATTCGCCACCCTGCTCACTCCAATCTCTTTATTCAAGAGAAATGTACGATTCAATGTAGAGATCTACGTTAACCAATTCTGTCTGAGCACTGGGGTTCGGGCAAGCGAGGTCAGGATGGCGATGCGAACAGGGTACGGCTGGAACTGCTAGATCGCTGTGGATCTTTTGAAGCGCGAATAAAAGGTTCTCGCCACATATGTCGACTTCATGTTCTCACTATTTCAGAGAGGCAATTCGCGGCGCGGAGCGCTGCGGCCTCGACGGAGACTGGCTCATCGCGGAAGTTGGGCTCGCGCGAGACGATATCTACGATCCATTGTGGCGGGGAAAGTCGGAACAGCTCGCGCGCCTCGTCCAGCTTGTATGGATTGGTCTCAATGACGAATTCATGGGTTTTACGGAGCGCCCCTGCAAGACCGGAACTTTCGCCATGATGAGTCATTGCATTCTTACTGAAGAGTCGCTTGAGCAAGCGCTAGTTAAAAGCGTTCTTTTTTATAATCTGTTTACCGATGAAATATCGCTTGGACTTGACACAAGAGAAGATGAGATAGAACTCAAGCTGATTCTCAAGCGCCCCGAACTTGATCCGAATCACTATTTTATCGAGTTTTTGCTCTCAATTTGGTACCGTTTGGTTGGATGGATGGGGGGGATCTCCGCGCCGCTACGATTCGCGACATTCGCCTACCCGCATCCGGAAGAATACTTTGACGAACTCAAGTACATGTTCCCTTGCGACTACGAATTCAACGCGAAATACACGGCGCTTGTTTTTGACCGTCACCATCTTAAGCTGCCGATTGTACGTACAAAGGAAGAATTAAAACGGTTCTTGTCAGTTGCCCCTTTGGGATTCTTGACAATCCCCGCGGATGTAGTGAGTTACTCTCGCCGCGTGAGAACCTTCCTCCTAAAAGAGCGGAGGCTTCCTCTTGAGTTTCCGGAGTTTGGTGCTGTCGCCACGCAATTCAACCTGACAGAACAAACCCTGAGGCGGAAGCTGCATCAGGAAGGCATGTCTTATCGTACGATAGTCGAAAATATACGGCGTGACCTTGCAGTTCAAAAGCTCCTGCGAGGCCGTCATCCGGTAAGCGAGATAGCTGAATTGTTGGGTTATTCGGAGGCTCGCGCATTCACACGAGCGTTTCGCGAATGGACGGGTATGAGTCCAATACAGTATCGAGAACATTTCATCGAAAAGGTTTCGGGCAAACCATCCAATAAGAAATGACTCCTCTGCGCGGGACCCGCCTGTGTTCGAGCCCCTCCTCAACGCCGCCTTCAGCCCGTCGATTGCGTCAGCGCGTAGCAAAACTGCAGCGCGTCACAATCCGGTCACGCGAACTCACAAGCGATTCTTGTACCCGCCGTCCTCTTGCCTATCCGCCCTTCGATGAGTACAGCGGGATTGCCGCCCGGATGCGACGGGCTCCAGCAAATTCAATAGCACGCCTTCGGTGCCCATGCACCGTGGCATGACGCTCCCGAGCTGTTCGAGTTCGGCTATTGAACAGACTTCGCCCACCTCGATGATCGTTTCGGTGATTGTGCTTGACAAATTGAGTCCTGTTTTGCAGCACCACACGCTCTTATATTTGGGGTGTCCGCGTAGGCCATGTTTTCGCGATGTATCGCGATAAGCAAAAAAAAAAGTGGAGACGGTAAATTGAATACCAACGGCAGCGCTCTTTTGCTTGATGATATCGAAAAAGCGAGCATTGACGAACTAAGGGCTTTACAGCTACAGCGTCTGAAATGGTCCATCGGGCACACGTACCAGAACGTGCGGCTATACCGTATGAAATGCGACGCTGTCGGCGTTCACCCTGACGATCTGAGAGAGCTTGCCGACTTGCGGCATTTCCCTTTCAGCGTGAAGCAGGATTTCCGGGATGGTTATCCCTTCGGGATGTTCGCGGTTCCCATCGACAAGGTATCGCGCATCCATGCGTCGAGCGGAACGACGGGTAAAGCCGCAGTTGTGGGCTATACCGCGAAAGACCTCGATAACTGGGCAAGCATCGTGGCGCGGTGTCTGCGTGCAGCGGGGGCGCGGCCCGGTGATATCGTCCACAACGCGTTCAACTATGGCCTCTTCACCGGCGGCATGGGTTCCCATTATGGAGCCGAGAAGCTGGGTTGCACGGTCATTCCCGTTTCAGGCGGGCAAACCGAAAGACATGCGCGCCTTCTGGTCGATCTGCAGCCTCACTTCATCATGGTCACGCCGTCATACCTGTTGAATATTATCGACGAAGTCGAGAGGCAAGGTATCGATCCGGCAGACCTGGCACTACGCGTTGCACTGGTTGGCGCCGAGCCATGGACCGAGGCGATGCGTAGGCAAATTAACATGAGGCTGAGCATACGCGCGCTCGACTATTACGGCATTTCGGAGGTCATGGGCCCAGGAGTTGCCTCGGAATGCATTGAGACCGAAGATGGTCCAACCCTATGGGAAGACCATTTCTACCCCGAAGTCGTTGATCCCGGGACGGGTGAAGTTTTACCCGAAGGCAGTGAAGGGGAGTTGGTCCTGACCTCTCTGACGAAAGAGGCGCTTCCTGTCATTCGATATCGGACTCGAGATCTAACCCGCCTGCTGCCGGGCACAGCGCGGACGATGCGGCGGCTCGCCAGACTCTCCGGCCGCTCCGACGACATGTTGATCATACGGGGCGTGAACGTCTTCCCTTCGCAAATCGAAGAGCAAGTCCTGACTATCGCCGATCTATCGGGTCATTACCAGATCGAAGTGACCCGGGAAGGAACGCTCGACTGCCTTACAGTACACGTCGAGGCCTGTCCCGGCGCGACAGCGGATCGAGAAAGAGTCTCGGCGGAATTGGCACGTAAGATCAAGACCTTCGTCGGCATCTCGACTGTCATCAAAGTGGGGGAGCCCGGCACTATTGAACGCTCCCAGGGAAAGGCCATCCGCACCATCGACAGGCGAACGCTCGTGTAGTCACTCGCGGAATTCAAAACGTAGTAAATGTTTAGTAATTAGGAATACATATGAAAATTGAAACACTCCTTCCCCTTGGAAAAGTTGACCCGGGTCTGCGCGCGCCGGATCAGCCTCTGGATTTGAACTCGATCGCCCGTAACGCCGAGATCGTGGAAAAGCTGGGTTACGACGCGCTGATGACGGAAGAGACGAAAGATGATCCGTTTGTGATCATGGCATTGGCAGCGCAAGCTACGACGACATTGCGTGTAGGCACGGCCGTGGCGATCGCTTTCCCTCGCAGCCCGACGAGCATGGCACTAAGCGCATGGACTATTCAGAAGCTTTCAAAAGGCCGTTTCACGCTAGGTCTTGGGCCGCAGGTCCGCGCGCACATCGAGCGGCGCTACGGCATGCAGTCGCATCCGGCCGGTCCATGGATGCGCGAATACATTCAGGCGGTGCGGGCAGCTTGGGACTGTTGGCAAAACGGCGTGCCGTTCAATTACGAGGGTGAGTTCTACAAGATGGACCTCATGGTGCCCTTGTTTAATCCCGGCCCGCTTGAGAATCCGGATATCCCGATTCACGTCGCCGCCGTGAATCCCGTGATGTGTAAGGTCGCGGGTGAGGTCGCCGACGGCATCCGCCCGCATCCGGTTTGTACGCCGTCCTACATCGAGAAAGTGATGCTCCCCGCAGTTCGGGAAGGTGCGCTGAAAAGTGACCGCAGTTTGCAGAATTTCAGCGTGAGTATGAAGCCTTTGGTTGCTGCGGCATTGAACGAAGAGGAGCTTAAACCCAAGGTACGGGACGCACGCGCGCGCATCGCATTTTACGCATCGACTCCTGCGTACGTTAGCGCGTTCGAGCATTTGGGCCTTGAAGATCTCGCCGCGGAGGCAAAACTTCTTTCGCGAGCTCAGCGATGGGAAGAACTCCCGGAACTTATCTCGGATGAGATCTTGGACCAGTTCGCAGTAGTGGGAACGTATGACCAGGTCGGCCGAAAACTCATTGAGCGCTTCGGGAAGGTGGTCACCAATTCGGAATTCTCGATTCCCGTTCGCAACGAGGCAGAATTCGACACGCTCGCCCAGCTCGTACGCGATATCAAGGCCGATAGCGAAGACGCCGCTCGCGCCGCCATCCTCGGCCAGACGGCCTGAGGGTATTGTTGATCACCGCTGAGACAGCCATGCTTGCATACTCTTTGACGTTGGATGAGGATCGGATCGCGACCGTAGTATTCGACATGCCGGGGAAAGTCAATGTCATGAACGAAGTGTTCATGGCATCGATGAAGGAGATCATGGACCGCTTGGAGGGCTATGGCAATGCACTTCGCGGCGTGATCCTGACTTCGGCTAAGTCGACGTTTTTCGCTGGCGGAGACCTTGCACTCATGTTGCGTGCGGAGCCAGGACAAGAGGCGTTTCTGGAACAACACTTCAACGAACTCAAGGGTTACTTCAGGCGGTTAGAGAAGCTTCCCGCGCCGGTGGTTGCGGCGATTAACGGAACCGCTTTGGGGGGAGGGTACGAATTGTGCCTCGCCTGCCACCACAGAGTCGCGCTTCGTCGCGACAGGGTGCAGATCGGGCTGCCGGAAGTGAGCTTCGGCATTCTTCCAGCTGCGGGCGGAGTCGTCAGGTTGAGCTACTTACTTGGACTCGCGTCGGCGCTTCCGTTCCTGTTGGGTGGACGAAAGGTCGATGTGCAAACGGCGTACGTTTGCGGCTTGGTGGATGAAATCGCCAACACGCCGGAGGAGCTGGTGCAACGGGCCCGTGACTGGATCCTGCGTTGTACCGTGCCACCGCTACAGCAATGGGACGCGCAGCCAAAAACGCTGCTGATGTCGTCGGCTCCGTTGGCCGAGCGTCGCTCGACGCAGCAGGTAGTCGCGGATTTTTCGGAGGATGCCAAACAGAATCCCGCGATCGAGGAGATTCTAAGGGTCGCCAACTTGGCTTCGTCGATGGACGTCGACGCGGTGTTCGCTGAAGAGACTATAGGTTTCGTACGTCTGGTACTGTCCGAAAACGCCAAAAGCAGGATAGGGCAGTTCTTCGAGTCGAATCGACAAAAGAGTGAAACTAAGGAAACCGCAAGTCGCTAAGCGATAGCGGTTCGCCGCTCTCGGCAACTAGTCTACGGATTTTCATTGAACATGAATACACCGCTGAAAATTGGAATCATTGGGGGCACTGGTGCCCTCGGCTCGGGGCTGGCTGCTCGCTGGGCCAAAGCCGGTCGATACGTCGTGATTGGCTCCCGTCGTATCGAAAGCGCTCAGGCCACGTGCGAATCGATCGTTGCGGGCGCAATTGAAGGAAGGGATAACGAGGCACCGCGCGTTTCTTATGGCTTGAACGTTGATGTCGCGCGGGACGCGGACGTTATCGTGGTGACAGTGCCCTTCGACCAGCAAGAGAAGACGCTGGCGTCCATCCGCGAATTTGTCCAAGGGAAAATTGTGATCGATACGACGGTCCCCTTGTTACCGCCGAAGGTGGGAACGGTAAACGTTCCCGAGTCGGGTGCCGCGGCTGTTTCGGCAAAATGCATTCTGGGCGAAGACGTGAAGGTGTTCTCCGCCTTTCACAATGTCGCCGCCGACAAGCTGCAATCGCTGGAGGAACTCGATTGCGATGTACTTGTGTTTGGGGACGACAAGGACGATCGTCCCGTCGTGATTTCGCTGGTCGAAGATGCGGGCATGCGGGGTTTTTATGGCGGAGGTCTTCGCAACTCCATCGCGGCGGAAGCGTTGACGTCCGTTTTGATCACGATCAACCGACAGCTCAAGTGCCAGACGGGGATACGACTCGTTGGAATGCACTAGGGATGTAGATAGATGGATGTCATCGTCCCTATCAAGCGGTTCTCATTGGGGAAGCAACGACTCTCCGAGCGATTTTCCCCGGAGATCAGGCACGAGCTCTGCCGTCTGATGGCTGACTGGGTGATGAATGAATTAGCTTTGACGAGGTCGATACGCCGGGCCATCGTGGTAACAGCGGAGTCCGAGCTAATTCCAGCTATCCGTGGAAATGGGTTTGACCTGCTGTGGGAGGCGGAGCATGAAGGGGGGCTCAATGCCTCTGCCTCGTGGGGGCTGGCGGAAAGCGGAAGGCTTGGTGCGAATGACGCATGCGTCGTACACGCGGATCTTCCACTGTTCAGTTCCGCTGAACTAGAACGCATCATAGCCTCCCATCAACGAGGCGCAGTGAGAAAGATGAGCCTGGTTTCCGACCGTATTGGCCAGGGAACGAATCTGCGTCTTTGCCGACCTGTATCCGCGATTCCTTGCATGTATGGGAAATCGAGCGCCGTAGAGCATGAACGTATGGCGATCGCGGAGAGCGTGACATTTGAACGCATCTGCTCACCCACGTTTGAGCTCGATCTGGACACGGCCGACGACGTTCCGTTGATCCTCCGGGCGGCACAGGCTTTGGAAGAAACGCAAAGACCACCCGTCGTAACGATGTTGAGAAGTCTGGTTGAAAGAGACCTGAATTGGAGTACGTGATGGATACCCGTAGAGCAAACACACGCGGAGTCGCGCTCGGAAAGTTGGTGATTGGCGGCCATCATCTGACAAGACAGGAATTACTCGGTCTCACGCGCTTCAGTACCACGGAGTTGGCCGAAGCAGCACGCATTGTCCGGGATGCGGGCTTTGGCAACATTGTTACTTACTCGAAGAAGGTGTTTGTGCCGGTAACGCAGCTATGCCGGGACGTTTGCCACTATTGCACGTTCGCAAAGACGCCGAAGCAAGTCAAGTTGCCGTATATGACAGAAGCGGAGGTCCTTGAAGTCGCGCGGCAAGGCAAGGCCGCAGGCTGCAATGAGGTGCTCCTGACGCTAGGCGAAAAGCCGGAGTTGCGCTACGACGTCGCGCGCGAATGGCTGGCCGAGCATGGGTTCGCGTCAACGGTCCAATACGTTGCCCACCTCGCACAACGCATCCTCGACGAGACAGGTCTTCTGCCCCACGCCAATCTGGGGACGCTTACCGAAGAGGAGCTGCGGCTAGTTCGGCCAGTCTGCCCGTCCATCGGAATTATGTTGGAGACGTCGTCGACCCGGCTGTGTGAGCCGGGCATGCCGCACTACGGCTCACCTGACAAGCACCCTGAACAACGGCTGAATACGCTGCGCTGGGCAGGTGAGGCAAGATTGGCGACAACGACAGGCATTCTTGTCGGAATCGGGGAGACAGTGGACGAGCGTGTCGACTCAATTCTGGCAATACGTTCAGTGCACGAGCAGTACGGAAACATCCAGGAAGTCATCGTACAGAACTTCCGCGCGAAGCCGGGAACAAAGATGGCGGTTCGTCCTGACGCGGAAGAGGAAGAATTCGTCAGGACGATAGCGATTTCGCGGCTCGCTTTGGGATCGGGCGTCAGCATCCAGGCGCCACCGAACCTCAGTCCGCGAGCGTTGCGAGGATTGATTGACGCCGGCATCAACGATTGGGGCGGCGTGTCGCCCGTCACGCTGGACCATGTGAATCCCGAGGCACCGTGGCCGCACGTCGAAGTGCTCGGTCGCGAGACCGCGGCTGCGGGGAAGACGCTCGTTGGTCGCTTAACCATTTACCCGAAGTACCTGGAGCATGCGACGACATGGCTTGACTCACGGCTGCATACCGCCGTATTGCGTCTGCAAGATGCAACCGGTCTGGCTAGAGAATCTGACTGGACAGCGGGCGCGGCCATGCAACCGCCGGCGGCCGATCTCGACTTGCTGCGCTATGACCGAGCGGATCAGGCTTCGGCGGAGATCAGCGAAATCGTCGAGCGCTGCCGCAACGGTGGGGAACTGGACGAATCGGATGTTGTTCGATTGTTCGAGGCGCGAGGACCCGACTTCGCGTTCATCTGCCGAAGCGCGGACACACTGAGGAAATCGGTGAATAGCGAGACCGTCTCGTATGTCGTTACACGCAACATCAACTACACCAACGTGTGTACCTTTAGTTGCAAATTCTGTGCGTTTTCCAAGGGCCGACAGAATGAAGATCTGCGAGGCAAACCCTACGACGTGCCGATGGATGAAGTCGGCAGGCGTACCCTCGAAGCGTGGCATCGCGGCGCTACCGAGGTATGCATGCAGGGGGGAATTCATCCCGATTACACCGGCAACACTTACCTCGAGATTTGCCGAACCGTCAAATCCGCTGTTCCGGAGATTCACGTCCATGCTTTCTCTCCACTGGAGGTGTACCAGGGCGCTAAGACTCTCGGCGTGCCGGTAGAAGAATTCCTGAAGATGTTGAAATCTGCGGGTCTCGGCACGCTGCCGGGCACGGCGGCAGAGGTGCTGGATGACGAGGTCAGAAAGATTCTGTGCCCGGATAAACTTACCACGAAGCTATGGCTCGAAATTGTCGAGGCTGCCCATACTGTCGGGTTAAAGACCACCGCAACGATTATGTTCGGGCACGTGGATCGACCTGAACATTGGGCGCGCCACTTGTTGGCGATACGTTCTCTTCAACGGCGAACGGGGGGATTTACTGAGTTCGTGCCCTTACCGTTTGTTGCGCAAGAAGCGCCAATTTATCGTAAGGGCTTGGCCCGACCCGGTCCTACTTTTCGTGAGACCGTGCTTATGCACGCCGTAGCGCGCCTGACGCTGCATCCGTTCATCAAGAATGTGCAGACCTCGTGGGTCAAACTGGGCCGCGAAGGGACACGGGCGTGCTTGGCCGCCGGCGCGAATGATTTGGGTGGAACCCTGATGAATGAATCAATCACTCGTGCTGCTGGCGCGGTGCATGGCCAGGAAGCCACGCCGGAGACACTCGAAAGTTGGATCGTCGAATCTGGGCGGATTCCCGAGCAGCGCACGACGACTTACTCGAAGGCAGGCGACGCGCGCCGCGCGGCATCGTTTGGCGCGGCTCCGGTAGAGTCAATTATCACTCCGCCTCCGGTGCGCCGCAAAAGACTTGCGAGCGAACCGGTCGTGGATCACTAAATCAAGAGGAAGAACGTATGATGGACTTCTTGACTACGCCTCGAATCATTCTTGGAGACGGAGCGAGCCGCGATCTTGCGACGCTGCTCAACCAGCGCGGCTTCAGCCGGGTATTGATTGTCACGGACCGGGGACTGGTGAACGCCGGCGTTATCGCGCCTATTATCGAGTCGCTAAACGCGAGGCAGATAGAGACAACTGTGTTCGATCAAGTCGTAGCTGATCCGCCGGTCAGTATGGTGAATGCCGCGGTCGCCTCATCGCCCGAGGGCGTCGATTGCGTTGTCGGAATTGGTGGCGGCAGTACGCTTGACACGTCAAAGCTGGTGGCCTACCTGCTGAAAACGCCCTGCGAAATCGAAAGTATCTTCGGCGTCAATGCGGCGAAAGGCGAGCGTCTACCCCTCTTTCTGGTGCCTACGACCGCAGGGACCGGCTCTGAAGTGACGCCTATTGCGATCGTCACGTCGGCGTCCGAAGAGAAGAAAGGCATTGTTGCTCCCCAGTTGCTCCCGGATATAGCGATTCTCGATCCGTTGGTGACGCTCACGGTGCCTCCGGCCGCAACAGCAGCTGGCGCGGTCGACGCGATGGTGCACGCGATCGAGGCCTACACGAGCGCAATAAAGAAGAACCCCATCTCGGATAGCCTCGCGCGTGAGGCATTGCGAATTCTTGTGGATAACTTTCCGGCTGTAATGGAACGGCCTACCGATATAAAGGCGCGCGCAAATATGTTGCTCGGGTCGTGCCTTGCTGGTATGGCCTTCGCGAACGCGCCGGTGGGCGCCGTCCATGCGCTGGCCTACCCGCTTGGCGCTCGGCGCCACGTGCCCCACGGCCTTTCGAATGCGTTGATGCTACGCGTTGTCATGGATTTCAACATGGACGCAGCGAGGCCCTTATATGCCGAGCTGGGCGATTACATCGATAAGAACGGCGGCGGCGCGGACGGTTTGCGCAAGACGATAACCGAGCTCATCGAGTTATCGAACATTCCCACTTCGTTGCGTGAAGTGGGAGTCAAAGCTAGCGATATATCGCGGCTTGCGCAAGATGCCATGCTGCAGCAACGCCTGCTCGTCAATAATCCCGTGGCCGTGAGTTTGGAGGACGCCGTGCGTCTTTATCAAGCTGTTTTCTGACGAGCCCTGTGCCACATTGGATATGATCATCATGAATCTTGGTAATGCATCTCTTCTCAGGCAGCAATGCTATATAGCGGGTCAGTGGGTCGGCGAATCGACTATCCCGGTGCTTAACCCGGCAAATAACGAACAGATCGCCGCAGTGCCGCGCTTCGGTGCAGCAGAGGCAGAGAAAGCTGTCATTGCCGCACACAACGCGTTCCCAGCCTGGTCGCAACGCACCGCGCGTGAGCGATCGCTGATCCTGCAAAGATGGTTTCAACTAATCATCAAGAATCGCGACGACCTCGCATTGCTGATGACCCTGGAACAGGGAAAGCCGCTCGCTGAAGCGAGGGGCGAGATTGAATACGCAGCGAGCTTCGTGGAATTCTTTGCGGAAGAAGCGAAGCGAGTGTATGGCGAGACAATCCCAGGATTCCGAAAGAACACCAGAATTATTGTCACGCGCCAACCAGCGGGCGTGGTTGCGGCAATCACGCCCTGGAACTTTCCCGCGGCTATGATCACGCGCAAATGTGGGCCGGCTCTTGCTGCAGGCTGCACGGTGGTCGTGAAGCCGGCAACTGAGACGCCGCTAACGGCGCTTGCAATTGCAAAGCTGGCAGAGGATGCCGGCGTGCCGCCTGGCGTGCTCAACGTTATCACCGGAGCTTCAGGGCCTATCGGCGAGGTTCTGACGCGCCATCCCTCTGTGCGTGTTGTGACGTTCACGGGATCGACTGCCATCGGCAAAATCTTGATGAAGCAGGCTGCAGACGGCGTGAAAAAAGTTGGTCTCGAACTAGGTGGCAATGCGCCGTTCATTGTGTTCGAGGACGCCGATATCGAGGCCGCTGTTGAAGGCGTTGTCCAATCGAAATTCCGCAATGTCGGCCAGACTTGCGTGTGTGCTAATCGGATCTATGTGCAAGATTCGATCTACGACCGCTTTTCATCATTACTCGCGCAAGCCGTCAGGAAATTCAAAGTGGGCTGCGGAATCGACGACGGTGTTACTCACGGGCCGTTGATCAACGGGGCCGCGGTTGGGAAGGTTGAGGAGCACATCGCCGATGCGTGCGAGAAAGGCGCGAAAGTCATTGTCGGCGGAATTCGACACCGGCTCGGAGGAAACTTCTTCGAGCCTACGGTGCTAACCGGCGTCACATCGGAAATGTTGATCGCGCGGGAGGAAACGTTTGGACCGGTTGCGCCACTTTTCCGATTTACGGCGGAAGACCAGGTTGTTCGAGCTGCCAATGACACGGAGTTCGGACTTGCGGCCTACTTCTATACGAAAGACCTAGGACGGGCGTTCCGTGTGAGCGAAGCGCTCGAATACGGAATCGTCGGCGTGAACTCCGGTCTAGTTTCGTCCGAAGTCGTGCCGTTTGGCGGGTTCAAGGAATCAGGACTGGGGCGGGAAGGTTCCCACCACGGAATTGAAGAGTATCTCGAGCTGAAGTATTCGCTGTTCGCAGGATTGGATAGCTAAGTCGCAGCTGTTCCAACGAAACACCTAAGAGAATTTGAAATGTCTTCAAATGCCGGTGAGATGAATTCGCCTGACGAAAACGCCTACTGTACTGAGATCTCTACTAGATGGAGTGACAACGACATCTACGGGCATGTGAATAATGTAATTTACTATTCGTATTTTGATACGGTGGTCAACGAGTTTCTTATCGCTAACGGAGATCTGGATATCCACGGCGGTAAGACGATCGGCCTGGTCGTAGAGTCTATGTGCAAATACCATCGTCCGCTTGCTTTTCCTGGAATGGTGAAGGCTCGGTTGCGCGTAGGTAGGATCGGGACTTCGTCGGTAAGGTATGAAATATCGCTGTTTGGAGCGGGGGATGACACGCCGTCCGCTGAGGGGCATTTCGTACACGTGTTTGTTGACAGGTCAACACGGAAATCTGTTCCGCTTCCAAGGGCCATGCGAAAGGCTCTGGAATCGCTGATGACTTGAACGGATACCTCCACAATGGTGGAGGCGACGGTCAGCTACCTTGATCTTATCGACCGGCTATTGATTTGGAGTCCATATGTATGATGTTGTAGTGCTTTCCACGGCTCGCACGCCTATTGGAAAGGCGTTCCGAGGCGCGTTCAATGCGACCCGGTCTCCGACCTTGATGGCCCATGCTATCCGTCATGCCATTGACCGTTCAGGTTTCGAGGGAGAGAGGGTCGAGGATGTGATTGTCGGAACCGTGCTTTCGGCGGGCACGGCGGGGTTGAACCTTGCTCGCCAGGCGGCTCTTGCCGCCGGCGTACCGGTCGAAGCAGCTGCGCAAACAGTCGATCGGCAGTGCGCGTCGGGGCTTGTGGCAATCGCAGCGGGTGCGAAGCAGATACTGTGCGATGGCATGGAGGTCGTTGTGGCTGGCGGTCAGGACAGCATCTCGCTCGTGCAGAAGCGGTATTTCGACTGGGTCGCTTCTGATGCCGATCCGCGCGTCGCTCAGATGGTACCCCATGCCTACATGCCCATGGTACAGACTGCGGAGTATGTTGCCAGGAAATATGGCATTACGCGTGAAGATCAGGATGCCTATGCGTTGTGCTCACAGCAGCGAACGGCACATGCACAAGGTCTAGGTCTTTTCGATAGGGAGACTTGCGCGATCTCGACGTCGATGAATGTCGTCGACAAAGAGACGGGCGTTTCTACTCAAAAAGACATTTGTTTTTCAAAAGACGAAGGCAATCGTCCGGGGACAACGCTCGACCAACTGGCCGCTCTGGCGCCGGTGTCAAAGGATGGCTCGGTCACCGCGGGCAATGCAAGCCAGCTGTCTGATGGAGCGAGCGCATGTGTGCTGGCCCGAAGCGACCTAGCGGAAAGGCACGGACTCGCGCCGATCGGGATCTATCGAGGCATGGTGGTGGTCGGAAATGCTCCAGAGGAAATGGGCATCGGGCCTGTGTACGCGATTCCCAAGCTCTTAAGCCGGTTTGGACTCAAGGTGGAGGATATCGGTCTCTGGGAGCTCAACGAAGCGTTCGCCTGCCAGGCGCTCTTTTGCCGCGACAGACTTGGCATCGATCCTTCCCGTTTCAATGTCAACGGTGGCGCGATATCGATTGGGCATCCCTATGGCATGACTGGCTCAAGGCTGGTGGGGCACGCCCTCATTGAGGGCTCACGCAGAGGCATCCGATTTGTGGTTGTGGCGATGTGCGTTGGCGGTGGAATGGGAGCGGCCGCGCTGTTTGAAGTCTGCTAGTCGCGAGGCAGAGGCAGGAGCACGGTTCAACTTTCGAGTTGCAAATCTTCTCGCACCGCGCTTTCGCCTTTTTGTCCAACGCAGGAGGGTCGACCAGACGAGCACGTTTTCAGATAGTCGTTCTTGTTGCAGAAAAGTCCTCGTCGCGCTGTTTTCGTGACATGAGACTCGATTTTTGAATTTTAAAATACCGAAAACGTTTGGAGGCGACATGGCGCAACTGAGTATTTCCCGCGTGAGTGATAGCCGGGAGTTCAGAAAACTAGTGCGAATGAAGCGGCGACTAAGTTGGTCATTGACATTCTTTATACTCGCACTGTATTTCGGATTTATATCCTTGTCGGCATTTCTGCCCGATGATCTGGCGTCGCCCGGCCCTGGTGGAATTTTCAGTATTGGAATACTTGGAGGCGTGTTTATTATCCTGTGTGCCATCGCGATCACAGGGATTTATGTATGGAGCGCAAACGTGAGTTTCGATCCAATCGTTGCTGCTTTGCTCGTGGAGGTGGAAAAATGAGCCGGCTCTTTCTCGCATACATCGGCGGCACTGCACTCACTCTGAGTACGGCGGTTCAGGCGGACGGTACCGCACAAGTTGCTCATGGAGGCGGTGGTGTAAGCGGCGCGGCAGTATCCATGTTCCTGATCTTTGTATTCATCACTCTCGCAATCACGAGATGGGCGGCCAAGCGGACAAGCTCGGCCTCCGACTTCTATACCGCGGGGGGCGGGATTTCCGCGCTGCAGAATGGATTGGCTATTGCCGGCGATATGGTGTCCGCGGCATCATTTCTCGGCATATCGGCCATGATATTTGATAAAGGATTCGACGGTCTGCTCTATGCCCTAGGTATTATTGCGGCATGGCCGGTTATTCTTTTTGTGGTGGCGGAGCGTCTACGGAATCTCGGTAAATACACGTTTGCGGATGTCGTGTCATTTCGGTTGTCACGCACGCCTGTCCGGATTGTTTCGGCATTGGGGGCGCTTACGGTCTCGATCCTGTACCTTGTCGTACAGCTCGTCGGCGCCGGAAAACTCATCCAGCTCCTGTTTGGGGCGAGTTATCTTTCCGCCGTTGTGATCGTCGGTTTCTTGATGGTCTTGTACGTGATGTTCGGCGGCATGCTCGCGACCACATGGGTGCAGATTATCAAAGCGGTTCTTCTTCTGGCCGGAGCGACGTTCATGGCGTTCATGGTCTTGAGCCAATTCGGGTTTGATTTTCAGAAACTGTTCGTCGAGGCGGTGAAGACACATTCGCATGGCCAGGGGATGCTCCGACCAGGCGGGCTCGTCGCAAATCCTGTCGATGCAATATCCCTCGGCATTGGAATGATTTTCGGAACGGCGGGGCTGCCGCATGTTCTGATGCGTTTCTTTACCGTCAAAAGTGCCAAGGAGGCTCGCACCTCCGTTTTTTTCGCTACTGGGTTCATCGGCTACTTTTATCTGTTGATTTTGGTTCTTGGATTCGGGGCGATTGTCATCGTAGGTGCAGACCCGGCCTATCGGGATTCCTCCCGGGCACTGATTGGCGGAAGCAATATGGTCATGTTGCATCTGGCGAATGCGGTGGCCGGTGATCTCTTTTTTGGGTTCATTTCGGCCGTGGCGTTTGCTACGATTCTCGCGGTCGTTGCAGGCCTTGCACTTTCGGGTGCATCGGCGATTTCACACGACTTATACGCGACACTAATAAAGAAAGGGAAGGCGTCTGAGAAAGAAGAAGTTCGCGTGTCCAAGTTCGCGACGGTGGCAATTGCCGTGATCTCAGCGGTGCTGGCTGTCTTGTTCGAGGATCAAAACGTCGCGTTTCTGGCGGGGCTTGTTCTGGCGATCTCCGCTTCGGTCAATTTCCCCGTTCTGTTTCTCTCAATGTACTGGAAAGGTTTGACCACCCGGGGCGCGGTGACTGGTTGCCTGATTGGGTTGATCTCGTCGGTCGGGCTGCTGATACTCGGCCCGGCTGTTTGGGTAAATGTTTTGAAGCATCAGCACGCCATCTTTCCGTACGCGAACCCGGCTCTTTTCTCTATGATCGCGGCCTTTGGCTCGACGATTTTGGTCTCCCAGTTAGACAGAACGCACGGTGGTCGGGAGGAGCGTGGACGTTACGCGGATCAGCTTGTTCGATCGATCACGGGCATTGGGCGCGAACAAGCGCACGCTCATCACTGACGGACCTGTGGCTATTGAAACCGACGGAGCCTGCCGCCATTTGGCCAGCCAACCCTGGAGGCCTAACGTTCTGTGGCGGATGTGGATCTAGTTGCCTATGCTCCCCATCCGCCACAATTCCTGGATCTCAAAGTACTGTGTTAGTTGACTGGTATCATGCCCACGTGAACTTCGAAACTCGAAATTATCGAGACGAACGCGCGACGGAATGCCTCTCGTCATTTGGAAGCAAAGACCGTACGGTCTAAAAAATGTCCAGACCTTTATCCAAAAATCACGAATTGCAGCGGGAAAAGATATTAGAACTCGCTGCAGAGAAGTTCGCACAGACGGGTTACCCTAACACGTCAATGGCCACCCTCGCGATTGCTAGCGGAGCTTCGAAAGCCCGCTTTTACCACTACTATGCGGGCAAGGATGCGATCCTTTTCGATCTTCTTGATCGCTACACCGCCCGTCTCGTCGAGATCACTGATGAAGTGGACTGCGTGTGTGTCTCGCGTGGGTTGAGCGCGCACGCCGCAGTCGCGGAGTTGATACGCGCGTTTCTCTCTGAATACGAGAAGTCGCATCACTGCCACGCCGCGCTCGTCAACGATCTTAAGTACCTTGGCGAACTTGAGCGCAATCTTATCCTTGCACGGCAGCGCGCCATCGTCGCGAATTTTCGCCAGAAACTACGCGCGGCATTTCCTGAACGAGTTTCGGCCAGTAATCAGACGGCGATAACAATGATGGTCTTTGGGATGATCAACTGGACGTTCACTTGGCTGAAGCCGGACGGCGAACTACGATATTCCGATCTGGCTGAAGAGGTGATCTCTTTTCTCGAACACGGACTTGGAGGGCGGGGCTAGAGACTCAGAGTAACGGTTCACCGGGCGCGGCATGTTCGCGTTGCAGGGGCGTTGTTGCATAAGTCCGGCCGCGTCTCGGCGACGTTTACGCGCAACGACCGGGGCGATGCCTCTGTTAACAATTGGGGTTCTTGCGTAGATTCTCGATTTTTGCCGAGAAGATGCGCAGGGACAGGAGCAGGACGCACGAGCCGAAGGCGCGCTACCGTGTCAAGAACTGGGCACATACAACGCCGGTCTGATCAACCGAGGTAACGTCACGATGTGGATCGATGAAGCCGCACTTGTGAGCATGCCCGACGCCGATCCGACGCGCGGCCGACCGCGGTTGTACAGCGATGCACTGATTCAGGCGTTGCTCGGGCTGAAGAGCGTGTTCCGACTGCCGCTGCGCGCCCTGCAGGGCTTTGCGCAAAGCCTGCGCGATCTGGCCTTCGCCACCAGTGGCGCCCCAGCATCCGCCGTCATCCCTATCTGTCCTGCGTTTTGAATAGAATCGCCGCTCAAGAGACCGACAGTCTGTTATATTGGAGACCATCGGTCGTTTATGCCCTGGCGCCGCGGACTCGAACAACCGTAATCGCCCCGGCCGACACAATCACCTTTATGCAAAGGCTACTGATATGGCATCTGATAACGATTCATGGGTTCTCGTCACGGGCGCTTCGAGCGGATTTGGCGAGGAGTTTGCTCGCCAGTACGCAGCCAAGGGTCATTCATTGATACTGGTGGCACGCCGCTTGGACAAGCTCCAAACGCTAGCGGACTCCCTGCGCGGGACGTATGGCGTCAACGTGCTCGTGGAGCAGGTCGACCTTTCCGATATGGACGCCATCGGTCGGTTGCACTCGCGGCTGCGTGACCAAGGCATCGCCGTCGACGTCCTGATAAACAACGCCGGCCATGGATTGCAAGGGCCGTTCCTCAATGCGCCGCTCGATGCGATGATGAGCATGGTGCAACTGGATATTGCCAGTCTGACTGCCATGACGCGCCTGTTCGGCCAGGACATGCGTCAGCGAGGCCGTGGCAAAATTCTGCTGGTAGCCAGCCTCCTGGCTTATTACGGCGTGCAGGACATGGCGGTCTATGGTGCGGCAAAGGCCTATGTTCTGCGGCTGGGCGATGCGCTGCACCGCGAGTTCAAACGCGACGGCGTGACTGTCACTTCGCTTTGCCCTGGCATTTCGGACACCGGATTCGCTCAGGCGGCAAAACAGAAGATTACGTTCGCATTGAAACTGCTCATGATGAAGCCCGAGCCCGTGGTGCGCGCCGGAATACGTGCGCTGCAGGCGGGGCGCATCAGTGTGGTTCCGGGCTGGGCAAACAAGTCAGCGGTGGCGATGATCTGGGCGACGCCTCGCTGGATACACCAGGCGATCATCGCCCGACTCATGAACAGTTAGTGCTTTCGCGGAACAGCTTTTCGGATTCTTCCAGGATGACGACATCGACGTATTTAAGGGCGCGCTCTGCCGAGCAGAAGGAGGAGCGCCGGCAACACCTGCTTGACACCGCCAAGTTACTGCTGCTCGAAATCCCGGACGTGCACGACTTCGGTATCAATGAGCTGGCGCGGTGCGCGCAGATGACGAAGTCGAACGTGTATCGATACTTCGAGAGCGGCGAAGCCGTTTTGCTCACAGTGCTCGTTGAGGAGTTCATGATCTGGCACGCAGAGCTCCGCGCAGCACTAGGCCGAGGGGCGAGACGTCGGGGAACCATCGAACACATCGCGCGCGCGTTCTCCGCGACGATGGCAGCGCGCCCGCTGTTGTGCCGACTCACCAGCGTCTTCCCGTCGATTCTCGAGCGCAATGTCTCCGCCGAGCGCATGGTGGGATTCAAGCATGGGCTGCTGAACATACGAAAGGAGACGGCGCTCGACTTTCATAACTGCATGCCCTCTATCTCCCCATCCGCGTTCGAGAAATTTATTCACCAGTCACTGCCGTTGCTTATCGGACTCTGGCCGCTTAGCAATCCCGGCGAGGTCGCGGCGCAAGTAATGGCGCGCCCAGATCTGGAGGCGCTGCGCTACGATTTTCGGCAAGATCTGGAAGAGGGGCTGCTGATGCTTCTGCGTAGTCGACTCAGCGAGTAACCGGCAGATGATCTCTCGCCTGCGCAACGGCGCTGTCGCATTACAGACGGATTTGTTATAGATACCTATGCATGTTCAAGAAAGAGGACACGACGTTGAACATGACCGAGCTTGAGACGTTCGCCGCAGTGGTGGAGTATCGCAGTTTTTCGCAGGCGGCCGCTGCACTAAGCATCTCCTCTGCTGCAGCAACACGGCGGGTCAAGCGGCTCGAACGGTCAACGGGGGCTCTGCTCCTGATCCGTGAACCGACGGTGATGCCGACGCAGGCAGGTGAAAAAGTTTATCGTCATTTCGTGTCCATTCGGCTTCGCGAGGACGATCTACTACGGGATATCGACCCCGGAAGAGCCGGGACGACTGCGCTGGCTCTCGCAATCAATGCTGATTCCCTTGCAACCTGGTTCGAGCCGATTATGCGCGAGCTGGTCCAGCATCACGTGGAGCTTGAGGTTCTAGTCGATGATCAAGATCACACGCTTGATGCGCTGGCGCGCGGAGACGTCAAAGGCTTTCTTTCGACGCAGAGGGAGCCAGTCGGTGATCGTTTCGCGGCTGAGCCAGTCGGACAGATGCGCTATCAGTGTGTCGCCTCGCCCGGGTTCTCCAGCGAATATTTCGCGCACGGCCTGGTCTTGCCCGGCGTGCTCAAGGCACCAGCCATCCTGTTTGACCGGAAAGACAGGTTGCATGACGAATTTCTCAGATCATACTTCGATACGACCATAGGCAGGTATATCAAGCACTATTTGCCTTCACCGTCGGCGCTGCTCAATGCGATCGTCGATGGCCTCGGGTATGGCCTCGTACCCGCGATGCAGGCAGAGCCGCTCATCACGGTGGGCAGCCTAGTTGCGCTCGCCCCAGATCACGACGTGATGATCGATCTGTACTGGCATCACTGGGAGGAGGAGCCCGAGTCGCTCGCGAAGATCAGTGCACTGGTGATGGATGCGGCACGCCGAAGCCTGGTTCAACCGATCCCGAAGGGGGAGGAGGACAGTTGACGAGCGATTGCCGCATGGTGTCGGGACGCTTCGTGTTGGGCTCGCACGTAGTACAGGGGATCGGTGGTGCATTAATGGTGGACGTAGCGTATTCATCGGTCCGATGCCGAAGAGTGAATTCCTTCGCCTCATTAATCGGCTCAGCCTAACAACCGTCGCGCCCGTGATAGCGCCACTGCGCGGCGGCTTTATCACCATGTATCCAATGTGTCGGCTGATCTTCACTATCAACCCGATCGGTTTGTTGAACATATACCCGCGCAACCTTGAAATCGCCAATGCGCCGGAGCCTGGTATGGCGACAGGCTCACATTGAACGAAACGTAGATAGTTGTGGCAGGCGCGGGAAGGTCATTGAGAACCATGGTTGCCGATTGGCTCGCTCCAAACCCGGCAAGAGGGTTCAGAGTCAGTCATGTTGGAAGGTCCGGTCTTGGCCGCCACGTTTGCGTCGTCTCGGACATGGAGCTGAATCAAGGGCGATGTTCTTCTATCGTCACAGGGATGGAAAACGGTGCATTTATCCGCCGGAGCATGAGGGGCCGGTTATGCGGCTGACAATGTCTACTGCTGATTGCAAAACCTGAAACCAGGAAAGAGTAGAGAACTGATTGTCCGGATGGCTGGCGGCGAGTCCGTCGCTCTTTGCGACCGTTCGGCGCACCGAATTATCAAATTGATGTCAAAGGCGTTAGTTCTGTCCGGGGACACCTCACACATTGGAGCCAACGCGGGAATAGCAACCGACCGGAAGCATGGAAGCACGCGTCCAGAACTGCTGGTCTGCGCTGGCCGCTTGCGAGTCGAGTATCAGCCAATCGCCGAGGTCCGGGACGGTTCAGTCGCGAATCGGGACGCCTTTGTGCGCTGGCGACACCAAGCCTGTGGCGTACTCTTGCCGGCCGCATGCATCCCGATCGCGGACCGCACCGGTCGAATCGCTGCATTGGGTGAGTGGGTGTCGCGGAGATCGCGAAACAGCTTGAGTTCCTGAACGCCTGCTGATGCACCCACGTGCAAGGCTTCCTTCTTGTGCGACGAGTGTGAGCCGATTCAATAGCCCGCATCGCCGGCGTCGTGCACGACGCGAGATAGCATTACGCGGCTCCCACGCCGGGTACCATGACTGTGCCGCATCCGATAATACCGCGACGCTCCTGCAGCGCCTGACATGGCGGCGTTCAGGACATAGCCTGGCGTTAGCAAGGCGGTTTGTGCGGGACTTGGTCGAAAGATCCATGCGCGCGAAGATGGCACAACGTGCGTGCGCTCCGGTGATCGTGGACGGGAAGCGCGAGGCGATTTATCGGAGTAGACGACTGTCGCGCAACTGCTATCTGCCTGATCTCGATCCACCGAAACGACGAAACATCACCGAACAAGCCCTATCTTGAACTTTGCACGCAGTACCAGATTGGACTTCTCGGGGGAGATCGGCTGTCGCACTGCGCGCGGTCCAGCAACGCTTGCGGTCATTGCGCGGCGGCAGATTCGGGCTTGATACAAGGACGGTTGTCATGACACTGTTAGCGTGGCGCGTTTCGGACACTAGTTCAACCAGTGTGGCGGCTCACGGTCAGGGGCGGACGCGACGGAGAAGTGGGGCAAACCGCCATGCAACCAGCGCGCAGGCAGACGCGAGTAGCCCTGCCGGCAGCGGGAGCCAGCCAGGCAGATCGCCGACACCCGCCCAGTTCATCGCTGAAACGAACAGGGAGGCCCCGGCCCCGGACACCAGCATCCATGATGCGCAGCATGATGGGATTCTTCGTCCGGCTTCGTGAAGAAGGAACAGCAAACCGACGGCCGCAACGTAGACGGTGTTCAATGAAACGATGGTCGATATGATCGCCTGACCATCCGTCGCGATCGCGCATGCGGTGGCAGTGATCAGCACGCGCCACGCGAATCCATGGTGCTCATTTCCCTGTCGCAGACCCTCTAGAGCCGATGACATCGCTCGCGTGATTGCAGTTCCAGAACCCAGCGCGGCAAGCAGCATGACGCCGATGCAGACCATTCCCATCGGCCCACTGGTATGCAGCATGATCCACGGGATCGCACTCGCGGTATCCGTCAGGCCGGAGAGCTTGCCGGCATGAATCGCCGCAACAATCGTGGCGGCCGGAAGAAACCCGCTTATCATGAGAAAGAGACTTGCGAGCAAGCAGCCGACCCACGCATCGCGCGCCCGGCGTGCAGCGATGGCGAACTGTTGATAGTCCGATCCCGTGATCACCAGAAATCCGACCGCTGCGATGGTCACCAGGGTATCTGCTCGCGGCGCAGCGCCGGCCTCCTGGATCAAAGACGGCCAGGCACGCAGGTACACGTTGAGTCCATCACAGTAGACGAGCGCGCGCACAAGGGCGAAGTTTGTCGCCAGCAGGCCGCATGCGAAGAACATCGATGCCATGCCTAGCTCAATGGACGACATGACCAGCAGCGCTGCAGCGACCAGCGTCAGCGAATGCGTTGGAGGAAGTCCCACCGCGACAAGCACAGCGATACCGCCGTGGATCTGCGCGGCCAATACGCCGGACATCCACACAAGCGAGAGGAGCGCCACCAGTTTACGTACCACTAGGCCGTAGCGTTCACCAAATACGTCCCAGATGAGTTGGCGTCCACGCCAAAGCGTCGGCGCGGCGAGCGCGAGCACCAGCATCCCGAGAGCTGTGACGATCGGATACAGGCTCCCCAGCATGCCGGCACGAACCGCTATCTCGCCAGAGCCTAGCAAAAACGCGACACCATAGCTTGCCGAGACGAGCAAAGCGGCGACCTGAACCGCCCCGAGATTACGCTGCAGCATTTTCGCCTCCATGAACTTCCCATTCACGCACGACTGCATCAGCGCCACGAAAATACGCATGGCAGACTTTCGCCGTCGCGGCGAAGGCTGGCATGGCCAGAAGCCCGCGTTGCGCATCAGGCAGGCGGTGATAGGGAATCGACGGCACCAGGTGATGCGTCAGGTGGTAGCCATTGTTGTGTGGGTGAATCACTGGCCGCCAGATGCTGCGCGCCGAGACGTCTCGCGTGTAACTAAAGATCCCGCCTTGCACCAGACCAAAGTGGTCGCACAGCTCACGAAACGTGGTGATCGCGTGAAAAAAGGTGGCCCTCGCCAGCACCCAGATGCCGAAGAAAAGCGCCGCCGCATGGATTCCCCGTGCAAGCGTCACGGCACCCAGCACGGCGGCCCACCATCCGGCGATGACGAAGCGCTGCGTCCAGCCGAGCCTCCGCACATGCAGGTGCCCGAACGTCGAACCCAACCAGGCCGCTGGCGTAAGCAGCAATTTGAAAAACGGCTGCCACCAGCCGTCGCGCTCGCTGGGCCGAATGGCGATGTAGTCAGGGTCGCGACGTGGGTCGCCGAGCCACGCATGATGACGGGCGTGCAGTTCACGATAGAGCGCAAGACTGTTGAAGAGCGCCGGCGCGATGAAAAGCACCGCGAGCGCATCGTTGAGCTTGCTCGAACGTGCGAAATTCCGGTGTGCGGCGTCGTGTAGCAGGTTGCCGAGCGCACGCTGCCGGTTGCCGACCCATGCAACGATCGCGGGCGTCGACCAGCATCCCAGACGATGCAGGACCAGCATGGCGACGGCGATGCTCAACCAGTCGAACACGATATCGACCATGAGGTGAATCACGTCGGGTGATGTCATGGCCTGATGAAGAGTATTCCATTCGGGGAACGCGGAGCGGATGAGATCCTGGTCGTGAATCACGGCGCGACTATTCATAGATACCTCCCATGGATTACCTCGTGTGGAACACCTCAGAACGAAACGAACACGTCGTCTGCGCCGCACGCGAATTGCATGGCACACAAACGGGTGGGAACACAACCAGGTTTTTGATCTTACGAAAGGAGTGCTGGGCTGATCACGCAATTGCGAAAATATTCATGCCGTTGCGTTTGCGGCAATCGGATGCGCGACGGGATGCGATTACTCTGAACCGCTTCAATGGCAACGCAAGGAAATGCTCCGGATAGCGGTGCGGATAAAACGCAATACGCCAGCGGGTTGTGAATGCGCGGGACGATGCAATGCAGAACTGAAAACGTCACGCGACGTCACGATACCTGACGCTGAAAATCAGGAAGAGCGCTGGGCGGACACCTGATCGCCCGCGCTACAGGGTCGATGTACGCTCATCTATCATGATGTCGTCGTCTGCATGTGCTCGGGATCACCCGGTGCTTCGCGATGAGGATGGTCGCCAGCGTCATTACGGGCGACTGCGGTAACGGAGCCGGCGCGGTTCCCCATAGAATGAGCGACGCGCGGCACCAGAGTACTGATGGTGCATACAGTCCGGAGAATCGATGGATGTGCAGCAGAAGTTCCAGGCATCAGCGCGGCCCGGGCGTCGAAGGGCGCGTGAGACGCTATGATGTTTCGCCATCGTCGGCCGGTTGCGTCGAGATGCGGATCTGCAATCTGGTGGGCGCGTTCTGTGGAATCGCGATGTCAAGCAGGAGATGCGTTTCGAGTGCCGGGCGATTCTTTGCGGCATGCTCGCATCTGGCAAGCATGGAATCCTTCTCGATCTCGATGGCGAGCTGATCCAGTTCCTTTCTGATTTCTTCCCGGCGACCCATGACTTTCTCCATGATCGGTAGCGATATCGCAGGCGTTTTCACGCGCGCGTCAAAAAGCGTTATGTTGGAAGAGTAATGTTGGGCCCTTGATCGGGGGCAAGATTGCAAAATTGTTCTCGTCGCTGACATGAGCGCAATCAGCGGGTCAGGCGACTGATGCGCGAGTCCTTCAAGATATGCTCGGCGCTCGCGCCGAGCAACTGGCACTGCTCGTAAAGCAGGCCAATCAGTCGCGCTTTTTTCTTCGCGTCGAGTGGCGCTTCAAGTCGTTGCTCGATCCGCTCGACGACGACGAGCACACCATCGAGCGTCTTCTGGTCGAGGCGATACCGCACATCGCGGTCCAGGATCATGTTGCCTTCGCTGGTCATCAGCCAGACCGGATCTACCGAAAACTGCTTGTACAGTGCGCGCAGCAGCTCGAGCGGGACCGCACGCTCGCCACGCTCGTAATTCGCATAGGCACGCAGCGATAGTCCTAGCTGTCGAGCCATCTTTTCCTGCGAGAGATCGAGATGTTCTCGCACCTGCGCGAGGCGCTGACGATAGTCCGCATGATCCGAAGTGCTTGACATGTATTCTCCGTATTCCTAGAGTGATTTTGTGCTTCGATTATAGGAACGTTTGAGTAATGGACAAGCTTGGACGTGCCTGGACAACACGAGTCGTCAGTGGACAGGCGCTATGGGCGCATCGAGGAGAACAGGTGACGAGCAGGCGGTTCTACACGCTGGAAGAGATCGCGCGCGAGCTGCATATTGCGCCGGCCACTGCCCGCAACCGTTTGACGCTCGGGCTGCCAATGCCGCCGTCGATCCGCGTGGGGCGCCGTCGTCTTTTTCCCATCGACGAGTATGAAAAGTGGATCGCCTCACAACTGATGCACTCCGGCGGAAACGAGGCCGGCGGGGGCGCCACTGAGGGTGCCGGTCCTGATCCATATGGGCCAGCTCACGATCCGACGTAGCTACGCAAATTCTGTTTTATTCACTGAATTTCCACTTAAGCAATGACGCTGTACTGGATATCCCACCGTGCCGGTTGTTATCTCCTTCGTCTCCACCAAAGGCGGCGTCGGTAAGACGACCGTTGCCGCCAATCTGGGCGGCCTGCTCGCAGCCTTCGGCCTGAAGGTGCTCGCGATTGATGCAGATGTCCAGCCGAGTCTAAGCAGGTTCTTTCCCGTCCATTACCGTTCACCGCAGGGCCTGAGCGCCGTTGTGACATCAGGCGGCAATCCGTCGGCCGACTGCATCAGTCGCACGATCTTCTCGAACCTCGATCTCGTCTATTCCGATACGCCTGATGCAGCCCTGCAGGACTGGCTCAACCGCCGCGAAGATCGCCTGATGATCCTGCGCCGCGCGATGCGCAGTCCGCTCGTCGAGTCCTATGACGTGGTACTGATCGATACGCAGGGTGCAGTCGGCGAACTGCAGAAGTCCGCGGCGATGGCGGCTGACGTCATGGTGTCGCCAGTGAAGCCTGACGCATTGAGCGCAAGCGAATTTGCTATGGGCACAATTGCGATGCTCGATGAGCTGAACCGGCTCGCCGACTTCGGCGAATTGTTCCGCTCCGGCGACCTGCTCGCGCTCATCAATGCGCATGAACGCACCACCAACGCGCGCGCGCTTGCCGCCGTGCTGCGGCAGCGGTTTGCCGGACACGCGAAGGTGAGGGTGCTTGACACCGTGATCCCGTCAGCCGCTGCGTACGCGGCTGCTGCAACCGCTCGCGTTCCCGTGCATGACTTTGATCGTCGCCGGCGGTTCGACAATTCCGCATGGAATGTGATGCACCGTCTCGCATGGGAACTGTTCCCGTCGCTCGCGAACGTTTATGCCGGGGCTTCGCGACATACGACCGCCGACATCAGGACCTCTGACATCGGGCGGGGGGCGGTTGCATGAGCGCCTTGGGAAAGCCACTCAGCAGGGCGCGCGAAGCGATTGCCGCGCGGCGACTGGATGTATTACCACCCGTAGCACAGACGCCCGAACCGCAGCTTAGCTCGGTGATCCGGCTCCGGATCCTCGATGTGATGGTCTACGAGCGCAATCCACGCCGCGCGTCGCACGATCGCCTTATTGAACTCAAGGAGTCGATCCGCGCGAACGGCATCGAGCAGATCGTGACCGTGACGCGCCGTCCCACGGAGACGCGCTACGTGGTCGCGAAGGGCGGCAACTCGCGCGTCATCGCGGCGACGGCTCTTTACGATGAAACGCGCGACGAACGCTTTCTCTACTACGACTTCGTCTACGTGCCGTATCCCGGCGAGGCGAAGCTGCTGGCGGCACACCTGCGCGAGAACGACCAGCGTGCGGACCTCTGCTTCTGGGACAAGGCCAACGGCTACCTCGCGCTTAAGGCCGACCTGGAGTCCGAGCGGGGCGAAGCGCTGTCGCTGCGTGAGTTCTCGCGGCTGCTCGAACAGGAAGGGGCACCGGTGAGCCACGTGCTGCTATCGCTCTTCCAGTTCGCGGTGGATCGTCTGTCCGAACTGGGACCCGCCACGGTGTACCTGAGCCGGCGAGCGCTCGTCGATGTGATTCAGCCCGGCATCGGCATGCTGCTGCGCCTCGCGAGACGCCTCGGCTTCGACGATCGCTGGATGCAGACGCGGGTGATCGATCCGCAACTGGCACGCATCGCCACTCACTGTCATCCGGATAACCCGGACGCGGCCGATGCGCTGGCGCAGCCCGCGCCGTTCGATGCCGCGCAGCTGATTGACGGATTGAGACAACGTCTTTCAGGTGAGCTCGGCGTGCCCCGCGATGCGTTCGAACGGATGTGTCTTCTGCTACAGCGCGTGCCGGATGTCGCTGGCGATGCACTACGTGAAGTCGGTGGCATACCGCTCGAACGACGCGAAACTTCATCGGTGACGTCCGTTGTCGAAGCGGATCGTGCATCGACAACCGCAGGTCCTTCGGAGCCGTCAGGCGAGGGTGCCGGCAAACATCCGCGCACGGTGCCGGCCGCGGACGAGACCGTTCCACGTCCGACCCTTGTTGGAGTATCACCGGGCGCGTCTCGCGCATCGACGGGTGGCCGGGAACGGGCACGGGATGACGCGTCCATCGTGATGGCCGACGACGTGCAACGGGACAGTAGGCAGCACGCGGCATCGCCTTCGCAGCAGGACGAGTTTTTCCGCGAGGCGGTGGTGGCTTTCACGCGGAGCTGCGGTCTCGATGGCTGCGTGCGCGATGCCCCCGCATTGCCTTACGGATTCATGGTCGAGCCTCCGCCGGCGGGCAGACCGCGCTTCTCGCCCGGTTTCTCATCCGGCTCGTCGCCCCAAGCCGATGCGCAGCACGACGAAGAGGTGCTTAACCGGTATCTCGGCTGGTGGTGGCTTGTGGCCCTGTCGCGGCAAAACACTGCCACCGGCGTCACACGCGTGCCGGCCGACAGCCGTTTCGCACACATGGCTCGCGACGAAGAGACGTGGAACCACACCTGTGACGCGAGCGTCGGCGAGCCATTGCTCGCCGACCGAATGGACGTGATGTTCGACGTGATGCTCAATCCGGATCACCCGATTGGTCAGTGGTGGGCGGAGGTCATTCGCGCGGCGCGCGCGTTCCGTGCCGCGTACCCCGAACGCTTTGCGCCTGCGCGCTGGCCCGAGCCAGGTGCCGACGAGCGGCTTCAGCGGGGAGGGGCGTGATGGATATTGCCTTCCTTCGGCTTGAGAGCGAAGCGATCGAGCGTTTCGTGCTGCTTGAGCTGATTGCGTGTGCTGGCGTGACAGGTCGATACGTCATTGCTGGAACTGAGGATAACGAAGTTTCATGTGAAACAGCGTCACCGCATCGGACATCGGTGACAGACCGGTTGCCGGACGGAATCCGGCGCGTGCTCGGCGACGCCCGCTCGGGCGCCCTTGTGCGCGATCTGCTGAGCGCAGGTGCACTGCATGTCTTTGTCGACACCGGTGCGTTGCAGCGTCGCTGCGAACTCATCCAGCGGCAGTGGCGCGATCAGGATCTGTTGCGCGCCTTTGTGGCGCGGCAGGCCAGTATCCCAATGATCCGCAGGTTTTTTCGCACAGCCACGCGCGCAACGATCGCGCATTTGCGCGCCGAACTGCATGTCGCTGCGCCGACGAAGCCGCGCGCGCTGTCGCGCTCCGACATGAATGCGCTGTTCGAGGCGTGGGTCAGTCTCCAAGGCATCGGCGACCTGCGCGAACGCTATCTGGCGGTGCATGAGCAGTGTGACGGGCAATGGTCACTCGCGACGCTTTTTGCGGCACTCGACGCGGACACCGAGGCCCTTGCTCCATCTTCTTCTCACCAGGAGTCTGACCATGTACGACATGCGACTTGATCCGCAGGGCAACCTGCTGCCCGGCAAGACCTGGGACGACTCTCCCGGACTGCCGCCCGCCGAAGCCGAAATGGTCCTCTCGATGCTCGACGTGCCGATCACCATCGACCGCTGTTTCGTGGAAATCTGCAGCGACCTCGCCGCGGCTGCCATGCTTACCGAACTGTCGACGGTCGAGAGCGAGACGGGACGCCAGCAGGTCTGGCTACGGATCGCCCCCAATGAGTTCGAGCGACGACTGGCGCTCACTGAGCCGCAGCAGCGCGCCGCACGGCGAGTGCTTCGGTCAAAAGGCCTGATCGCGCATCGCCGCAGAAAGATGCTGGCGACGGATGAGTTTCGAATCCTGTGGCCGGCCGTCGTCGCGCTACTCCAGCGCAAGGCCCGGGAGCGCACGGCCCATATTGTCTGGCCGCCCGCACGTGCCGACCGTCCGGCGCAGACGCAACAGGCTGAGCACCCCGAGCGGCCCGAGGAGATCGAATCATGATGCCCGGCTGCCATCCCTATATTATCGAGTTCGAGAGGATGTGGCCGCTACTGAGACCGCACCGGCCCATCGCTTTTGGTACACGCATGGCCCGCATTACAGGACATCCGAAGCAGGCGCTGCTACTCTCGCAGCTCGTCTACTGGAGCCGACGCGGACGCGACGTCGAGGCCAACGGCGGTTGGATCCACAAGACGCGCGAGCACTGGCTGCTTGAGACGGGGCTGTCGCGCGAGGAACAGGAAAACGCGCGGCGGCGCTTGCGGAATCTGAATCTGGTGAGCGAATGGAGGGGCGGTCAGCCTGCGCGCATGCATTACCGGCTGGAAGTGGAAGCCATCTCGACCGCCGTGCGCTCGACCTGTCCAATGGCCGTGGAGCTTCCTGCATCAATCGAAGCCATGCGGGCGGACCCGTTCTCTGGCGACCTGTTGCTGGGTCCGACTGTCGCGTACCGACGCATCTTTGTTGATCTCGTCAGCAGCGTGAATGCCGCGCTGCTGCTCTCGCGCATGGTGCAGTTACAGCGCCGCGAGGCCGATCGGCAATGCACCTGGTTCACGCACACGGCGTGCGACTGGCAACGCACGCTGGGACTGAACAGGCGTCAGCTGGAGAACGCCCGAGCACGGCTCGTGAGGCAGGGGCTGATCCGAGAGTTCACGCGCCAGAGCACCGGCCGGCGTGTTTTCACACAGGTTAATGCGGGCGAACTCAAGCGCCAGCTTGAACGGTTGCTATCGCGCGGCGATATGCGCGAGCGGCTCGCGACACGCAGGCGCCTCCTCGCGCAGACTGTGCATGAAGAGAGCGGGCTTGCAGCTGCAGCGCTGCCAGAAGCTGTTACCCCGAGTAACAGCCGGCCGTTCGCCATTGAAGTTCATGCGCCACACCTGCTTGCCTGCGCGGCGGCGCGCCCGAAGTCGCCAACCGGAAGTCTCCGGCTGCATGTGGATCCGCCCGCGGTGACGCTGCAGTTGGCAGGTTTGATCCACTACCGATGGCGGGAAACGCGCGTTCCAGACGCGCGCGTATACCAAGGGATTACATACCGGACTACAACGACCGCAGGCCCAGCGATCTCGACCGGCGAGACGCCGGCCCCCGTTGTGGCGGGGATCGACTGTGGTGCCGATTCTCGTGCCTCGCCGGTATTGCACATATCCGGTTCAAATGACGTCGGCGCGCTGGTCTGGCCAGAAGTGGTGGCCGCGAACGACCGCACGCTGATTGCCTCGCATCTCGCACGGATTCCTGCTGCGGACCGGCAGATGCTGCTTGACGAGATGGCGGCAGGCCACCGGCACCAGCCAGTGCAGTTGCCCGTCGCGTACATCGCAGGGCTCGTGCGTCGCTACGTCGCCGGCGCGTTCATCCCTACCAAAGCGCACCTCGAACGCGCGGCACGCAGGCGGGCGATCCAGGGTGAGAGCGGGAGCGCTAGGTCAGCGCTCTCAGGTGGTGCGACGGATCCGGGCCCGTCGACGCCTGAGACGGCCCGCCGGCATTTGACGGCGATCCGCGATGCCCTGCGCGAACGGATCGCACATCGGCCTGCGCGTCATTCGGCACGCGGGGCGGCCAGTCAGGAGCGCGCTCATGCGTGACCGGCTCCATCGCCCCCACGAAGCACGCCCGCAGACCTGCCCGTGCGCGTATTGCGCGCTGCTGTTACCCCGGGTAACAGCAGTTAGCTGGTCCCGACCACATGGTTGCGTGTTACCCGGGGTAACAGCGCTCGCGGTCCCCTCACTGTCTACGGAATGCCTTCTTCAAGGAGCCTCTCATGGGCACATCATTCGCCGGTTCGTCCACCGTTCAGATTGCTACATCGTCCACCGCGATCGATCAGTCCGTCGACGCTTTTTCGCGCTCCCTGGCGTCGCCGTTTGCCGACGGTTATGACCTCGATACGGAACGCGCTATCCTCGCGCACCTGATCGCCGACGGTGATCCGGATCCGGCCGATCCACTGTTCGGACGCTATCAGCTGTTGCTCGAACGCGAGGAAGCGCTGAATCATATGCGCGAGGCGCACTCGCTGCGACAGGGCAGCGATCCGCTCGTGCGTCCGCATGAGGCACAGGAAATCAGCCGCATTGGACAACTGGGTAGCGATGGCGCGGACCGCATGCGGCTGCACACGCGCGACGCCATGCGGCTATTTCTTGGCCGCTCCGTCGTGCCGGGCGAGCAGGCGCCTCAACACCGCCCCATGGCGGGCGGGCGGCGTGTCGCGGCGGCGCTGCGTGCGTTGTGGTCGCTCTCGGGCAACGACAACCCTTATGCGGACTGGAAGCTCATCGAGATCGCGGATCGCATCGCCGGTATCCGGCGCGCGAACGAACTCGAGCAGCAGCACGCCCGTCAGCTGCTGGATGCCGCACGCGAGAAAGGTCTCGAGTACTCCGTGCTGCAATCGCGCGAACCAGCGCAGGTTTCACTCGGGTTCGGCTCGCCGTACGGCTACATGATCGTGATGCTGCTCGTCGAGCTAGATTACCTGGTGCGCCTCGTGCGTTCCGCGGTGCTGCGTGACCTGCTTTCGTCGACAGACGGCTTTCGGCGCATCGGTTCCGCGAAGCATCGTTGCCTGTCCGTGTTCCATTTCGCGGTGCACTGCCAGCGGGTCCTCACTCGCGCCGAACTGCTGCCGCTTTCGCGGGTCGACTTCCTGCCGAACGCGGATGCTGCCGCACGCCAGCGCATTGAAGCAGCCCGCGCGCTGCTCGGTGCATTGCCGCGGGACGTCTTTGCCGGCACACGTGAACCGCGCCACAGCCGGCGGCGCGTGAGCCGCCTGTCCGACGCGGAGCTGCGGCTGCTGGATAGTGTGCCGCTGTCCGGGGACGGCGCGGTCCCGGAAGCTGCGGCAGCCGCATTGGTCCAGTGAGGGCTGCGGCAATGACTGACCGATCTTCATATCTGGATCGACGTTCAAAGGCCTTTAAGGGTAAGGGAGCCGGCACGGCTGGACCGGTGACAGCGCTACCCGTATCGAGGATCGCGGGAGACGCTGGCATACGCGTGCTGCTACGGTCGTATGAGCACTGGCTCGACGAGACCGTGACCGAAATGCAGACGCTCGCCTTGGATAGCGCGACTACCGGGATCGATGTGTCGCTTCGCTGCGTGCGCATTGCACTGGCGAGCGGGGCGATTCGTCATCGGCTCGACTGGTTCGTCCGCGGCGAGCCTCATGCCGTTTCCTGGCCGCGCGTCAAGGGCTGTTTCAATCGCGTGCCGGCGCCCCTGCGCACGTATCTGCAGGAATGCAATGCGCGCGCAAAAGAGCTCAACGCGCTGGAGTCGGTGTTTCGCTATGCGGCGAGCCAACTCGCCATGTACCTGGAGCACGGCACGGTGAAGGTTCGGCGGACCGACGACAGTTGACGCAAGCGCGGAGACTCGGTGCGGTGCGATTGGATTGCAGGGCTGACGCAGAGCGGCCGAACACGGAGGCAAGGCAGTGCACAGCGCGTTCGACTCACCGGGGCAATCCCTTGATGAACGGAGTGAGCAATGGGCATCTATGCAGAACTGGTCGGCAACGTGCTGGCGGTGCCGACGATGAAACAGGTTACTACCGCCGGCGGCGCACGGCGCATTGTTGAACTGCGCGTCATGTCCGCCAGTTACCGGCGGCTTGAGGACGGCACGCTGAAGCAGCGCGAAGAACGAACCTTTCCGGTCGACGTGACCATCTGGAACGAGCGTCTCACCGAGCGCGTGCTGCAGCACGTCCGCACGGGTGCCAGCGTCGTCGTGCGCGGCGACTTCTACGTGAGCCCCTGGGTCAACCGCGACAATGAGGCGGACGCCGGCGCTCATATCGACGCGGAGTCTATCTCCCTGAATCTCGTTCGCATCGACCAGGTGGTGTACCGCCCACGCCAGATGCGCGAGGGTGATGGTTCCGGTGGGCCTTCGCAGAATGAGCAGGAGGAGCATGACGGGCAGGAAGACGGCCAGGGTGGTGATCGCGGTGAGGGCTGGCCAGCGGGTCCGGCCGGTGGCGAATCGGCGCCGTCCGCGCCGGGTGCCGAACCGAGGTCGCCGTCGGACAACCCGGATTCCGGCATGGCGTCCTCCGGCCAGTCTGGCAGCCGGCGTTCGCGCCGCTCGGCGGGGGCCGCGACCCAGTAGTTCGCGCCGTCATCGATGTCATGGGCCGGCACCGTTTGCCGTGCGTTCGCCGCGTATGACATCGGTGCGTCGGTATGGCGCAGGAGGACATGGAAATGATGGATATCACCTGTACGGTCATGCCGGACCTCGAGGAGCACCGGATGTTGCGGGCGCTGGCGTGTGAAGGCGTGGCCGTTGCACACCGTGGGCCATACCTTGCGCGGTTTCACGGATGGCTCGTCCAGGTCTCGCGCGATGGTCGCTACGGTGAAGGTTGCATGGCTCCGGTGATGGTGGAGATCCGATGCCGCCGTGGCGGACTGCTGGAGCGCATCTGTCTGCTCGCGAGCGACTGCGCCGACGGGAAGGCAGCACGACGAGACGACTCGCTGGCGCCAAGACCCACTGGCACGCCCGCGTGCAGCATCAGGTTTCTGTTTGAGTCACTGCAGACGTTCCCCGCAGAGCGTGCCGGCGCTCTGGCCCGGTTGGACCTTGCGGCCTCCTTGCCAAGGCGCAAATCGCAAGCTCGCGATTAGTGCCTAAGCCGCGGCATGTCCGCGGTGATGATGCTGGCCGCCGGCGTCGTCATCGTCGTCGCTGCAGCGAAGGAGCGTGACGATGACGAACGCTGATCGGTTAAGGTTCCTTCATGTCCGCACCTTCGGCATGCGCAACTGCCCTTCGAGGGATATCGGCGTCTGCTACGCCTGCACCGTCATCCCGTCTTTCCCGGAATCATTCCCTCATCGGCTCATGGAACGGGTTCGGGCCGTCCCCTGCATCGACATAAGCGTGATACGTGACCACCATGTCGCGCGCCTTGGCGGCGATGGTGCGCAGACGCAGGCGGCTTGAGCGTGAACTCGGAGGGCACGTCACGTATGGGATCGAACATAACCTGATGCGCGATCGCGCTGCCCAGACGCACGAACATCGACCGGCGAGACTCGCCGTACAGCACGCGCTCGACGTTCCAATGGCTCGCTACGTGCCGATCAGCTCGATGCGTGCCACTCCGCCGATTGCCGCTCGTTGATGACGCGGACGGTCGATGACTGTGAGTATGTGCAAGCCAGGGTCACCAGCTAGCCGTGTCGGTTCTGCCGAGCTGGCAGGCAGGGCTTGCGCGGCTTGTTGTCTTCAGGGTACGGTACGCGGGTTGTATTACGGTAGCCGCCGTCCATGTAGCGGTTTTTGGGAACGTATCAGGCAGTCTGATACACCGACAGAGGAAGAATTTCTTGAACAAACACGAACTGATTGATGCAGTGGCGTCGACCACGGGTTCGAGCAAGGCCGTCACGGGAGAAGCCATTGACGCGGTGATTGACGCGATCACGAAGGCTGTGGTGAAAGGCGATGGTGTCCAGCTTGTCGGCTTTGGTTCGTTCAGCCAGCGCAAGCGCGCTGCTCGTACCGGCCGCAATCCTTCGACTGGCGAGACGATCAGCATCGCCGCCGCAAGACTGTCAAATTCGCCGCTGGCAAGGCGTTCAAGGATGCGGTGAACGGCGCGCGCAAATAACCCGCTGCGCTAACGGTTCGTGGCGCGCAGCAGCGGCACACCCGCCATGCGGGCCATGGATTCGATGGACTGTTGCTGGATGCGGGCGAGTGCGAGGTCGGCGTCGAACCAGCCGTTTGACATGCTGACGACGACGTCGGGCCGCTTGAGCAGCATTCGCCAGTGAGGCCACCAGAGCAGGTCCTCGTAGCACAGCGATAAGGTGACCCGCTGGCCACCGATCATCAGATCGGGCTGGTAAACGCTTCCTCGTGTTGCGCTGGTTTGCGCGCCGGGTCGCCACAGGGCGACCGGTACCGGTTGCCGGCTGTCGAAACGGCCATGCCCGGAGCCAGCGACGACCACACTGTCCGTGTAGCGGAGCGGTACGGTTGACGTGACAAGATCCGTCCCGATGATCAGCGTCTGTCCCGCGGCGCGCATGCGTTCGATATCAGCACGCCACCACAAGGTCATGGCCGGGCGCCACAGGCCGGCAATCTCTTCGGGCAGAATGGCCACGGTTGCACCGCTGGCGAACGCGTGTCGGGCGATCGCCTGAAGCTGCGTGGTCCGTTCGTAGAGCGACGGGTAGCTCGACTGGTCGAAGCGACCGAGTGCCGTATCGACGGCAAGCCATCCGGCAGGCGGGGAACGGGGTGGCTCCTGCCAGTGTGCCCAGCCAGACAGGCCTGCGAGCGCAGCCCATGCGAGCCATGTCCTGGGCCAGCATGGCCGCGTGGCAGCGGCGCAAAGGGCGGCCATTCCGAGGCCAATGCCCGCGAGTCGCCAGCCCGCATACAGGGTACTCGCCACGTGCAGCGGCGACAACCATCCGATGATGCCAACAGGTGGGAGCGTGGCAATCAGCGTGGCGAGCATCGCGCGCCATAAATGACTGGAACCGGATGCGGCCGAACCGGGTTTGAGCACGGCCCAGGGCATCGCAAGCCCAATGGCCTGCAGCAGCCAGAAGGCCAACCCGAACACGAGAGCCATGGGCCGTGCGAGCTCGTGGTAGCCGGTGAAGAAACGCTCACATACGATCGGGATGTCGCGTGCGCCGGCAAGGTAGTAGGTGACCCAGAGCACGAAGGCAGCTGTCCGGCCGCGCAGCCTCGACCATGCGGCCGGCAGGGCCAGCAGGGTGATTGCATCGTTTCCCGGATACCAGGCCAGAACGGCCACGGCAATTCCCATGCAGGCTGCAAACAGTGAGTTTTGTAGGTGTGAGGCGCGCGCGGACCGTGTATGCACGGCGCGCGGCAACGACAGGAATCGGGTTTTTCGCATCATGGGCAGCACGCGGTAACGGGAAGTCCCTCGATACGAGGGGACTTCTGGCAATGTGACATGTCGAATCGCGCGCTGCTGACCTGCCAGGCCGGTTGGATTGCATTTTGCACCGGCCTTGACGTTCGATGAAGTTTTCAACCTGTATGTTAGACATTCGCAGGTAATGGCGGGGCACCTGGTAGGGATGGGACAAGAAAATACCCCTGTTCTTCGAGAACAGGGGCAGCGTTGCTGCCTTTACCACTCCCGTCGGACCGGATGAGTTGAGCTATGCATCAGGCTTCACTGCATCGACATAGAGCTGCCTTGCGTCCGCCCGGATTTCCAGATTCCATCCGTCGTCAATGACACGGTCGAAGATGGCGGCGTCATGATCAAAATATTCGGCGAAGTCATCCCCGCCGAATTCAGCGCGTGCACGGTCCCACCATTCGTCGAATGGCACAGTGTCGGGATTGCATTCAACGGCATACGCAATGAGCCGCGGCGGGCCGTTTCCTGTCGCGTTACCCTTTTCCGACATCAAGTAGACGCCGTGGTCCTTGACCAGCAGGACGTGGCAGGCGTGCAGGCGGGCTTCAACGAGCACCGGGCGTAAGTCCGAAGCAAGAAACTGAATCATGGTGGATACCTCCATAGGTTTCAGGAAAATGCGAAGCCGGGTTGCCGACCCAATGAGCGGGCATTGGCAGCTCCGCCATCCGATGTGATGGATGCGGTCTGAACAGCGATCAGAAGTCCAACTGATCATTCCGGGCTACTCCTGATTCACGAGTTGTCGCGCGAGCGCGACTTCGATGCTTTCCCCGCCCTGGTTCAGGATGTCGAGACCGGATTCCGGCATATCGCCGGAAGTGGACTGCGAGACGGCGATCTTCTGCGCCATCAGCTTCAGACACCGCATCTGCGTGGTGGCCTCGTAAGCAAGAAATCGCACCGTGACGTCGTGCGTCTGACCGATACGCCAGCTGCGGCGTGCAGCCTGTTGCAGCGTGTAGGTGTTAAAGCCCGACTGAAGAAACGCGATGGTCGGGAATTCGAGCAGATCGAGTCCGGTCTTGACGAGTTCCGGGTTCGTGATGATGACCTCGGCACCGCGTTCGAGCTGGTCGGCGACCCAGTCCTCGCGCTTTTCCGCAGGGACGCTCGCACGAAGAACCGATGCCTTGACGCCCATTGCATCGAGAAGATTCTTCAGGCGCACCGACGTATCGCGCGTACCGGTATAGGTCGTGTAGACCAGCGTGCGCCGGCGATTGAGCAGTTCGCCGCGCACGAGTCGCAGCAACGCTTCCTCCTTTGGACCCGGCTGGTCGTCGCGCAGCAATGCAGGCACGCTGGCGAGGATCCGTTTCGTGCGCGGATGACGCACGATTTCAGGCCGGAAACAGCATTCCGGCCACGCGAGCAACGCGTTGAGCACGACGCCGAGCAGGCTTTTGTCGCCACAGCGTAATGCGGCGCGCAATTCCGATGTCAGCGTCGATTCGAGTGTGCGATAGGCTGCGGCCATCTCTTCAGTCAGTGCAACCGGCAGCAGCGATTCGTCGTAAGGCGGCAGCACGTTCTGGCCAATCTGCGAGAGCTTCAGGAAGGCGGTATACGGCACGACGTACCGCATGATGCCCTTGGGACCGAAGCCGGGACCTTTCACCGTCGAAACGCTCTTCCGGTCACCCTTCGCCGTGCGATGCGAGCCTTCATCGACCTGCCTGTGAATATCGATGAGCACGCCATGCTCGCGCATGAAGGCCATCGTTGCGGCGGCCATCGAGCCGTTGCTGTTGTAGTTGAAACCGTCCTCGATCAGCATGGCCGGGTTGAGGCGATACAGCAGGTGATAGAGGTCGTCCGCGTAGCCGCCCATCAGTGTGCCGGTGAGCAGCAGGGTTTTCGAGGCCTTGCGGGCCAGCACCCCCATGGCCTGTCCCTGGGCGGAGTTTTCGTTTTTATACTCGTGGCCTTCGTCGGCGATGAGCAGACCAAAGTAGCCCTGTGGCAGATAGCGTTTGATGAATTCCGAGGCCTGGTAACCGCCCTGTCCGAACGAGATTTCAGTGTGGGCCAGGGCCCGCTCCATGCGCTTCGCCTGCCGGTCCGAAAACACGAGTTCGCCGCTGTCGTCCATCAGGTTGATGAACTCATAGAGGTTGTCCTGCAGCATGTCGGCCAGCATCGATTCGCCGAAGCGCGAGAGCAGCCGCTCGGCAGTTTTCTCGCCGACGGTCGGCATCTGCAACAGCGCGGCCTTCACCAGCTCGCGCATCGATCGTGTGCCCTGGCCTTTTGGCGCGAGGGTCCACAACCGCTCACCACAACCGCACGCACGACGCTTTTCGTTGAGGGCGGTGCGAGCCAGGGGCGGCGTCAGTGGATTGCCGTCTTCATCGCAAACGAATTCGCCGCATGAGGGGCAGCAGGCAAACACGCGCGTGAGCGCATCGGTCTCCATGTTAAGCGTCGCGACGCGGCGCGCAAAGGCGGGCTTCCAGTCGAAGCCCATACGCATACGCACGCGACCGAGAATGAAAAATTCCGGCACCGCCGGCTTCGAATGCATGACACGTAGCTGAAGCAGCTTGCGCAGCGTGTCGGGGCCGTTGAGAATCCAGACGCGTGCGCCCGGTGCCGTCGTTTTGATTTCACGTCGCCATTTGTAGACGAGATGCGGTGGCGCGATGACGAGCGTGCGCGGATAGCCGGTGTGATGCAGCAGGACCGCAACGCCGATACCCATCAGGGTCTTTCCCGTGCCCATTTCTGCATTGATGACGCCACCTGGCGCGTGCTGGGTCAGCAGGGTTGTGATTGCGTGAATGACCTCGCGTTGCGCTGGAAACGGCTGGCGCAAAAGTACATCCAGCAGCGCATCCCAGCGTTGTGGGCGCTGGCCGTCATAGATCGACGGGTTTCGTTGGCGGACAGCGTCAAGCAGTCCTGCACCGAAGTTCGATATGAAATCCGGCAGGGCAATCACGTCACGAGATTGATCGCCGCTCACCAGATCGTCGTCGGTGGTGCTGCTGTCGACGACAGCGGATTGCAGATTTTCCATGATGCGTCTCCATAAGACGCGGGTCGCACGGTCCCCTGGCGGGACGCGTGATTCCCGCAGGTTGGGGGGATGTCGAGAGCCGCAGGTGCGGCTCGTGCTGTCTGGATGAGTGCTATTGCGCGTCAGTCGAGCTCGAGCGTGGCACTGCTGACGAATTCCGAAATCGTCTTCGCGAACGCGTCGGGGAGCGTGACCCGCGAAGCGTGGATGCGCCCGACTGGCGCATAAGACGTGTCGCCGAGATGGCTGACGAGCTGAGTGCCGAGTGCGTCAAGCACCGGCGTACGCCAATGGGGTAGCAGCGGTACTGGACTGAGCTGTTCGATCAGGGACCAGACGCGGGCCTGCAGGGACTCGTCGTCGTGCACCTGCGTTTCGCGATCGACCAGGAGCCAGGCCGCGCCGGCGGCTTTCGATGGGGTAAGAAGCGACTCGTCGTAAATCCAGGTATGGACGAGGTTGCCGAACAGGTTGTCTTTTGGCAGGCGACCGCTGTACTTGTCCAGCCGCCGCGGGTCACCGATAGGGGCGGCCGCAACTGGCTGGCCGTTGTCGGGATCGAGCAGCGTGAGCTGCCGGATGCCGCCTTCCTGGATGCCCAGGTGCAGGGACGCATAGAGTTGCTGAACGGCGCCATCGCGTCCGAAGACGGAGACGAAGACGAGTTCGCCATTGGGTGCACGCACACAGGCGTCAACGAAGATGTCCTGCAGTTCCTTGATGGGATACAGCATGGGGGTGCTCCAGTCTGGATGTCCGGCGCACCCACCGGGTGCCGACCCGGGTGGGTTGAAGAAAATTCCGGGGCTTCGCGAACGAAGCCGCAGCCGCGCAGACGAAGGCGCCGGAAGAAATCTGCGGGTGATACCAAAGGTGCCGCGTAACGCGCGACGGCGGATCTGCTACCGGCAGATCAGCGGGAAACGCTTTCCCCGAACGTCGTGTGGGACTTTCGGGAAAAGCGCCCCTTTGAAAGGGACGCACGGGGAGGTCGGGATGTCTGGCGCCTGGGCTCGCCAGTCAGCAGGCATCCAGCGTACCGAGCAGTGCGCGCAGCTCGCGCGCCTGTTGGGCGGTGACCGTCATCGGCACCAGGGCATCGGGATGCCACGCTTCGGTTGCCGCTGCGACCGGCAACCGTCTTTCGGCGAGCCGCGCGAACGCGAGCAGCCGATGCGCAGCGGCATGGAGTTTTAGTGCGCGTACCGAGACGTCCGCGACCGGCCAGCTTGAGACGGACGTGGCATCGAACTTGAGCACCTGCCCGTCAAGCTCTTCGTAATCGTCGTAGAGCAGCGGCATGTCCGGCGTGTCGTCCCACAATGTCCCGGCGTCGAATGCCGCACGGGCGATGGCGCAGGCTGCGTCGGCACTGGCGGCCCGAATGCCGACGACGACGCGGTGGGTATGGTCAAGGCTGTAGCCGACCATGAAGGCGGGCAGCGTCTGCCCCGTGAGGCTCGTATCATTGTTCATGACACAGGTGTCCTGGAAGTGCGGAAACCCGTCCCTGCGGGGCGTGGCCCCGCGGGGTTGATGAAGGTGATCCGGGCTAGCGGATCGTGACGATCCGGCCGAGGTTCGGGCCGGGAGTGAAGTCGATGCCTGCGATCGTCGGAACGAACCGGTCCCGCATGAGGATCGTGGTCCGGATATCGCCCCTGTCGGTTTCCTCGATCTGGACTTCCTGCTCCTTCTGCTTGATGGTGTCGCCGCGGATCAGCAGGCGCGTACCGTCGGCGCCGGTCACGACGCCCGTGATCTGCCCGGCTGCAAGCGCGAGCGCAAGATGCCAGTCGGAAAGATCACGCAGTGGACGCCGCGGCGTGACAGCCTTCGCCGCGAACATCGTGGCGAACTGTGGCCAGAGCGTGGCGTGTTGCAGGCGCTGCAACTCGTGGTCGAGCTGCGGCGCGTCGATCCGTATCGACATGAAGGCGTATTCGCCGGCCGTCGAAGGGATGCGATACGGCTCGGCCGTCCAGCTCTCCGGCAGCTCGGGCGGCATTTCGCCCTCATGGATGCGAGCCAGGCGCGCGGCCAGTGCGGTATCGATCCCATCCGCCCGGCGCTTGACGCCGAAAAGCACGAGCTGTTTGAACGTCTGGTCGGGCGCGAGGAACACCTCGACGTGTGCGAAGTTGCGGGCGATCATCGTGGCGAACTCGCGGTCCATCACGTAGTGCGGCACGATCAGGACCAGCACGCCGCCGAACGCGAGCCAAGGGACCGTCCTGAGGTAGAAGATCTTCTCGAGACGATCCGGCTGACGCTCGCCTGTCTGCGCCTTGTCCGAAACGACATCACCGTACGGTGGATTCAGAAACAGCAACCCCATGCTGCGGGCCGCGATGAACATGTCATGGACGTCGGTATGCGCGACGGTGTCGAGTACTTCCTTCGCGTGCCATGCACGCTCGCGGTCGTACTCGACGCCAAATGCGCGAACCGCATCGGGCATGGTGGACTGCGCAGCAAGCGCGGCCTTCAGCTCCCGTAGTGCGGCACCTTCGCCGCAGCAGGGATCGAGCAGCCGCGAGGGGCGGTCGGGATCGGCCAGCGCGAGCGCCGGCATGATGCGCGCGAGCGTCACCGCGTCGGTCGGAAAGTAGCCGTTCTTCACGAAATTTCTGGCGAGGCGGGGAAAGATCAGGGCCATACGACTCTCCTTTGGGTCACGGGTGTGCCGCGGCTGTGAGGCCGGGGCACACCGTCGATGGATGGGATCAGGCTTTCAGCCAGGTCTGGCTGGAGGCCTGGAAGGTGTAGCCAAATGCGCGAAGCTGGTCGCGCTGCTGGCGAAACACGCCGCGATCGACGGTCGGATCGAGCTTGACCGGCTCGCCGGCGACGATCGCATCGGCCAGTTCGGTGCCGAACAGGTCGGGCAGATACAGCTCGCCGGAATCGTCGCCGGTTTGCGCGAGCGCGGGAGTTTCGTCGGCATGCGCGGCGCCTGTGGCACCCGGTGTGCGCTCCTCGTCGACGGGGTCCGGCTCCGTCGAGGTGGGCTCGCGCCCGGTCTCGCTGAACGGTTCGTCGTTGTCGAGCTGCACATCGGCGAGCCTCGCGCGGATTTCGACGGTGACCTTGCCGTACCACACGTAGCTGTGCGGATAGATCTTGTCGATCAGGAAGGTGCCGGTGTAGGCGCCGGGCTCGAACTGTTCGAGCACCTTGTCCTTGACCTTGAACTCGCCAACGGACGTCGTCAGCTCACCGACCTGGAAGGGGCCGTTGCTGCCCTTGATGGTGCGCACGTCAAGCGTGCCGGAAAGTGAAATCATGATGCCTCCACACAGTGAGGCGGGACCCTCCCTGGCGGGCAGGGTGTCCCGCGCGGGTTGGGAAAGATCGTGCGGGCAGACGGTCGCTGCGCGGTAAGCACAGCGGCACATCCGGCACGCCGAACGAAAACATTGCAGGTCTTGCTGGCAGGTTTTGCTGACAGGGCGATGCGCGACCGATGCGGCCAGGCAACAGCCATCGCACATTTCCGGAAGCGCATGGACGCAAGCTTCCGGTATGCGGTCCAGGGAGCGCGAGGCATCACCCGACGGCATGGATGCATTAGCCCGCGTGTTGCGGACCGCACCCGTCTACGCGGCGTTGTTCGACGATGTGTCGGAACAGACGTGGGGGAAACCTGAACAGCCGGCCGCCGCTTTCGACGATCCACGTGCGATGGTGTCGACTCACGACGACCGCCTCCTTTATCGACAGCCCGCTGAGCGTCAGCACATCACCTGGCGCGAGCGAGCGGGAGCGGGCCGCATGCCAGGCGCGAACCTGCTCGCGCCATGCGGGCGCCGCGGGCGGGACCATGTCGAGATAGGCGAGCGGGCAGGAGTAGTAGAGCGGTTCCATCTGCTCGCACATATCCTTGTATCCCCAGCCTGCACAGGTCTTGTCCCATGCGAGCACGTCGCAGCCGATGAAACGCATCGGCGCAACGCCTGCGCGGTCGATTTCCCACACGGTCCAGAGTACGTTGCCACTCGTGCAGTGACGAAGGCAGCGACGAGTGACGCCGTCATGCTCCTCGTCGCCTGTCAGGCGAGCGATGAGTTGCGCACGCGTCTGTCCATGTCCAAAAAGCCATCCCATGATGGTCCTCGCAAGGTGAGAGGAGGCATCGTTCCCGTGGCGGGGCGATGCCCCGCAGGGAAGCACCGTTGATACGGTGCAGGTGATGGAAGGAAGTGAAAACGGCGATCGCGATGCCGGGGTTACACGCGCCGCTGCGCGCGAAGATCGCGACCCATCGCGGTACGAACGGAGCTGATGATGAACACGGTCCAGTCGGCGAAGTACCGGCCATCGAAGACGATGGCCCCCGAGTTGAGCATGAGCTGGATCGGCATCGTGATCTTCCCGGAAGGCACCTCGCCGTCCGGTCCGACGACGACGCCCATGTCCGGGAAGAAGTGCCGCCCATCGTACGGATCGAGAAATTCCAGCTCGAGGTCGCGGGCCTCGACGGTGTGGCAATAACGCAGCCGGCCGATCAGCGGTCCGTCAAACCCGGTGACGAGCGCAGATCCAAGTGGATCGTCGCGCCCGTTGAAGAGTCCGAGATAAAGGCCGTCTGGAAGACCGACGCTCTGGCTCGTAAAGCGCGGCAATGTGCGCCCGTCACGGCACTGAAAAACCTGCCGCGACGGACCGTCTTCATCGACGGGCCAGTTCGCGGCGTGCACGAGCATCTCCGAAATTCGCGCGTGGTGTTTCGTTTGCACACCTGGCCAGCAAGGCATTTCGATGTCGCTGGGCTTTCTGACGGGTGGCCAGGAGTCGAGGCAGTTACAGCTTGACATGATTGTCTCCGTGAGCGCCGCGGAGACGCACCCGTGCGGGCTGCGTTCCGCAGGGTGTAAGAGAAAAGGCAGGACGTCAGTCGATCGCCGCGAAGATCTCGCGGGCTTCCGGGTGAGACGGCACAAAGGCGAGCACCCTGTGATAGAGCTCGGTGAAGGTTGCGCCTTCGGTTGACCACGCCATGGCATTCAACGCGAAGAGGCTGGCAACGATCCCTGCGGCGTCGCTGCTCATTTCGCCGGAATATCCGTTGCCGTCGCAGGTGATGGGCAGCGGGCCCTCCAGGCGAGGTGCCATGTAGAACGCGCCGTTCGAGAGTTCGACATAGTCCCAGAATCCGCCATGGTAGGTCTCGCACAGCGATTCCATTGCAGAGTAGACGGCGATCTCGCCGCGGATCATGTGTTTGCCGAAATACCGCGGCAGGATTTCCATGCGGCGCTCATCAGGCACGATGGTGGCCGTGATGGCGCACGTTTCGCTGGCTTGAGTCATGACGTTCTCCGAAAGGACGCGGCGAACGGCTGCCCGGGCGGGGAAGCGCATCCCCGCGAGGGTTGGACAAGGTGAGGCCCGAAGGCCTGACAGGAGGTGATTCCGCAGCCCGCGTCACGTGACGCGGGAACAGCCTTGCAGACAGTGGCACCGGAAGTGGGCTGTAAAGGTGTCGCCTCGCGCGGCGACGGACGGGCCTGCAAACTGGCAGGCCAGCAGTGAAACCGTCATGCGTCATTGGCCTTCATTGGCCGTGGCTGCCCATGAGAAGCGAATGACGCATGACGCCTGGCAGTTGAATCTGCCAGGCGCGTGTCTGGGCCGGGGAAATCATTCCGGCACAAACGGCACGGCGTGGTCGGGCCACCGTGAACCCAGGGCGCAGTGTGGCCGGTGCCGGCTTTCCAGAGCGTTTCGTGATGCGTCGCTCGGGAAAACCGGCATGCCAGCTATGCGTGGGAGAAGACCCCCGCGCGGGGCGGGGGACGAGGGATTGCCGTTCACTCGGCGCTGGTATCGGCTCGATGGGAATTGGCGTTGCCGTGACGGCGCAGTGGCGGATAGCGATTGGTACGCGGGGCAGTGCGCTCAGGCGAAGCTGAAGCTTTGCGTGGTTCCGGCGCGTTGCTACCGCTGTCGGGTTCGACGCCGTCCGTGTCGTGCTGATCACGACCGTCTATCGACGGCACCTGTCCGTTGACACACTCCGGCGCCTGATCGTTTCCGGCGCCCGCGTCGTCGCGTTCTTCGCTTTCGTCGCGATAGACCTCCTGGCCGTCGACCTTGATCCAGAAGAGCTTCAGCAGGCGCCCCTTGAGCACGGCGCCGGTTTCGCCAGCGCGGTTGCCGGTGCGCTCGAAGGTCCGGATGTAATGGTCACCGGCGCGGAAGGACACGAGGACTTTCGCATCCGGATCGTTGGCGTCGTTCATCACGGCGCGGACCGCCTCCCTGGCCTTCTCGCCAGAGACGATCAGGTCAAGAGGAAGATAGACGATGCCGTTCTCGATGTTTGGATCGCCATGAAACGCGGAGATGGCGCATGCGAGGAAAGGCCTGGCTTTGCTGCGACCATTGCCTTTGGTGGTGACATCACGTACACGGGACAGATACCCGAGACCGCGCAGATGAAGATCAAAATACTTACGGGATTCGACGGCCTGATTCATGACGATTCTCCAGAACGAAAAAGGGGAATCGCCAGGGCCCGTGTCGGGGAATGGCAATTCCCCAGACGGGCAAGAAAGGAAGCTTCCGGTCAAACGACCTGCGGCGGTCCAGACAGTGGGACGAAGCACGACCGCGAAAGGCGTCGCAGAGCGACGATGCTGCAAAGGACACTGGATGGGCTCCAGCGGGCAACTTCAATCGCGAATCATAGCCGGTGACATGGGAAATTCAAGTCAATTTCGTCCGCGATTAATTTGCAGTTCTTAACGATATAACGGTATTCGATTCAATCTCACGATCAATCGCGAATATTGCGTGTTGGCCCGGAATCCGGCAGAGCGTACGTCGCGTCTGCGGCGTTACTCTCCCGCGATCGCGGATAGGAGATGACGAAAACGAATGGACGGCCGGTCAGCCCAGTAGTCTGGCGTGGCCTGGAATGCATGAATGCTGAAATGCGCGCCAGCGAGGGGCAGGTTGACGCTACACGTAGAAAGAAGACCCAGTCCGCAGCCGTTCGGGGACACTGCAGTGCAGTCGCGCAGTCAGGGGTTCTGTTTGCGCAAGCGGCGTTTGGCGGCGGGGCGTGCGTTTGTTGCCAGAGCGATGGCCTCATCCATCAGGCGCTCCAAGGCATCCTGCTGAATCGGGCTGAGTCCAGAAAGCTTCTGATGGATGCGCGTGGCTCGGTCGGCCGGACCCGTGCCGGTCTCCCCGAGAAAGTCTGAAAGGCGGCATTCGAGGATGCCCGCGAGTTGTGCCAGACGCTCGATGCTGGGCGAGGTGACACCGCGTTCAATATGGGAGAGCGACGCTTGGGCGAGACCTGCAGTCTCAGATAGCTGTTCCTGGGTCAGGCCGAGCGCCTTGCGCCGACGCGCAATGGCCTTGCCGATTGCGCGGACCAGATGTTCATGCTCGCCTTGCTGCCGTGTCACCGCTGCTCCCGCCCTCAAATGCGGCAAGTGTGCGGTGATGGCCGGAACCAAAGAAGGACTTGAAATTTAAAATTATGTGTAATACGTTATGTTCTGACGAATTTTTGCGCCTTCTACCGACGAGGTCCGACATCCAGTCGCATTGCCGATCCTGGGACGTCATGGAGCGTTGGCGAGCAGCGGGTAATTCGGCCTTGGGGCACGGGATTTTGCCTCTCGAGACGACCGTTGGCCGGCAGGGCCTCGGAGCACGATCAGCGCGCGGACGCTTGCCACGAGCATTCTGTAACGGCTTATTCGCTGGATTCGGTCACAATGGATTCGATATGCGATGTGGGTACGGCTCGCAATGGCGCGACCGGTGTACCTGCCCGATTCACCTCTTTTTGCAAAGGGAGCACAGTGAGCCAACCCGTCTCGGATCTTGAACAGTTGCTGGCGTCGATGCAACCGGAGTTGAATGATGGTGCCTACGTATTCTCGTCCGTTGCTGCGGACCGGGACGTGTCGCTGCTCGCGCCCGTGGCGACGTTTCGTGAGCGCGAGGGGTTGACCCTCATCATCGATGAACGGACGGCACTGCGCGAGGGGTTACCCGTGCTTTTCCGGGCGGCCTGGATCACGTTGACCGTTCATTCCGATCTGCAGGCTGTGGGACTGACGGCCGCGGTGGCGGAAGCGTTGACGAACGCGAACATCAGTTGCAACGTTGTTGCCGCCGCCTTTCACGATCACATCTTTGTGCCGGTCGAGCGGGCAGCCGATGCGCTTGCTCAGCTTGCCGGACTCCAGGCGCGGGCGACGCGGGACGCTGCGGCCTGACCTGTGAGGACGCGATCCGGTGTGGGGCGGCGAAGGTCCAGTCCGGGCCATGGGTCCGGCCAGATTCCCCATTCATCATCAGTCCGGTGCACGCAATCGCATGCATGGCTTCAATGCGTTCGTGGTTTCCGTTCGGCGCGCAGTTGTACAACTATTTCCACCGGACACGGAACGTGTACGTGCAGAATTCCTGGACTGAGACGATAAAAGTGCCAGAACAGGAGCCGCGCACGCGGCAGTATATTGGGGGCGAATCAAATGCCATCCCGCTCCCATCCAGGCGACCGGGCATCGCTACTGACGGAGCCGAGCGCCACAGGCGATCTTTCGGCAAGACGTAGAGATGTAGACGTCATGCTTCGCTACCCCGTGATCGTGGTTTGCTTGATTTTTCTCATAAAAATCATATAATTAATCGGAGATTGCGGCGGATCCGATGATTGGGGATAGTCATGTATCTGGAAGACCGGCTGAAGATATCGATTGCAAAACAAACGGCTGATGTGTTTTTGCGGACTGACTTCGCGCGCTTCGGCAGTGAAGCTCAGGTTAGTCGTGCGCTGCGCAAACTCGTCGATAGCGGCGTTATTGTGAAGCTTGGCGTAGGCGTGTATGCGAAAGCCAAGCGCAGTGCCTTGTCGGGTGTCCCCATTCCGGTTCAGCCAGTGGAGATTCTTGCCGAGAAAGCGCTGGCCAGGATGGGCGTAAAGGTCTATCCGTCGAGTCAGGTGGAACTGTACAACTCTGGCAGGACGACCCAGTTGCCAGCCAAGGTAGTGATCAATACGGGGGATCGCCGTATTGGCCGGAAACTAGGTTTCGGAAAGAAAACCATTCAATACGAAAACAGTCTCAAGCGAGCGGAAAGAGCTCATTGATGTTTTTCTGGCAGAGCGGCTTGCTGGAAACGCGGTCGCCGTTGCCCTTTTCCGGAGGCGGTTAGTACCGCAACCGGAGTAAAATGAGTTTGTGATGATGAAGGTATCCCGGAGATTGTCGTGAGAAAGTCCACAATCGTGAAAGCTGACACGACCGTGAAACCGCTTGCCAGGAAGCCGGCAGGAAAGAGTGCGGCGGTCAAGGTTGCCTCAGTAAAAGGCAAACGGCCTGTGGTACGGAATTTTGTGATCGAGGAAGTCCGTCCAGCAGGCAAGCTGACCGTGACGTTCGGGGAAGTTTCGGTACGGGTTACGCAGCCTACCGAGGAGGCTGTCCAGAAAGGCGTCAAGGCGAGCGTGAAGGTCATTCGTGATCTCGGCAAGCGCTTGCTGACGCCTGGCGTTGAGATCAAGCAGGCTAATGACATTCCCGTTTTCACTGCTGATCCGCAGAACCCCAACCGGGTGGTCCGGCAACTGAATGGCAGGTCGGAAGTGGGGCACTTCATTCGCGGGAAGTTCAGGGCAGATACCGTATCAGCGTAAGCGATAGATGGCAAAAACAAGAACAATCAACCAGTCCGTTGCTGACATCACCTCCCGCGCGAAAAAAGCCGGAAAACCCCTTGCGATCATACTAGCGGGGCACAACGGCTCGGGCAAGTCGACCATGTGGTATGACCATCTGGTCGACGAACTCAGGATTCCCCTTGTTAATGCCGACCGCATGATGCTGTCGATCCTGCCCGTACCGGGGCAGGACGGGCATTTGCGGGCATGGGCCCAGAAGCTGCGGGATACCGACGAGATGTGGATGGCTGTGGCACAGAAGGGCGTCGAGAGCTTTGTTGCCCAGGCGATGGCCAAGAAGGTGCCGTTTGCGATGGAAACGGTGTTTTCCTACTGGCAGCCTCGTGGCGACGGAACGTTTTCCAGCAAGATCGACCTGATCCGGAATCTGAAGGATGAGGGCTATTTTGTGCTGCTGCTCTTTGTTGGCTTGACCAGCTCCGCACTATCGCTTGGGCGGGTGCAGACGCGCAAGGCCCAAGGTGGCCACGATGTTGCGTACAAAAAGCTGGAAGAGCGTTTTCCACGGACGCAGCAGGCGATCAGTCATGCGCTGCCTGTGGCAGATGCGGTCGTTCTCGTCGATAACAGCCGTGCTCCCGCTCAGGCATTCACGCCATGCTATGTGAGCGCCGGCACGGATGTGCTCTACGACATCCGGATTGCCGACGCGCCTCCTGTTGCGATTACCGCCTGGCTGGATGTGGTGGTGCCGCGCCCGGCTTGACCCAGTCAATTTCATATCCGACAGCCGTCTGGCGCGGAAGAGGGGCATGTGCCTCGCTGTCATGTCGTCGTTGTTTTCTGGTGGCGCGCGGGTGGGTTGATTCGACGCAGCCGGTGCAAGAACCCCTCGCTGAAGCACCTCGCAAGTTCATTTGCTCACGCCAGATCGATGCCGCAGATCCCCCAGTTGCCCAGTCGTTCCTGACGGCTGTCAGGTGCCCTCGGGTGTGCCGGGAGCGCCGACGATTTCGCGCCAATCGTTACTGCCGGTTCCAGCTCTGCCATCCAGAAGGATGGCTGGCATCTTCACCAGGCCGGCCGACAGCGCAGGACCGGTGTAATGTTGATCTCATGGAGAACTGATGCAGGACACGAAGGCAATCCTGAAGGACCTCGCTGATGCCGAACCCTACAAGCCAGCGAAAAAGCTGTTCATGGAGCGAGCAAAAAAGCTCTCCAGACTCCTGCTCGCATTGAGTGCGCTATGTATGGTCCTGCTCGGAGTATTCGGCTTCTGGTACAAAGCCGACCACGCCCCGATACTGGTGGGCGTCTCGCTTGTTTTCTGGCTTTTGACGACGTTGTTCGGCATCCTCACGATGCTTGTCGAGCCTGTCGCCATGTTCATCGTCATGCTCCGCTGGAAGGCGGAAACGCTGGACACTTTCATTCGCGAAATCGAGAACGACGAAGCGCATGTGAAGCGCCTGATCCGGCATGACGAGGAGGCGCTCAGGCGGGTGCAGTACTGGCTGCAGCTCAAGGTAAAGCGCCTTGACGCCCGCATTGTATTCTTCTTCGGGGGAAGCGCGGCGGTGTATTCGCTGCTGGCCCTGACGCTGTCGAACATCAAGGATGCAGGTGGGCTGTCCTGGCTGGAACATACCTTCCTGCGTGGCTTTGCCGCTGACAACCTGGCAAACACAGCCATCCTCTGGGGTATTGCTCTGGTGTTCGGGGTGTCGGTCGGTGCGATCCTCATGAAGGTTGTGCAGGGCCGTTACACGTACCATCTCGAACTGGTCGAACTGGCACTGATGCGTAAGTGTCCCGATGCGATAACGCCGGCGCTGCCAAGCGGCGGCTGATTGGTGGCGATGGCTGTCGGCATCGACGACGTGGCGAAGCGCTTCGTCACGGAAAGACCCGCGCAAATTTCCGGGGAAGTGAGGGCACGAAAAAGTATCGAGCGGAAGCTGGCAGAACTCGCGACGCTTGTCGGAATGGTTTTGAGGTTGTCGGATGCATAAGGAGAATGGGGTGAATGACCATCTTTTGAACGATTCCGCATGGCGCGGACCTCTTATGCTCGCCATGCAGCGAGCCATCGTGGCGGAGTTCAATGCCACCGACTGGCACGAGCTGGGCTATCTCACCGGATTCCACGACTACATCCAGGGGCACGCGCGTCTGCTCCGAAGTCTGGGTTTCGGTGATGATGACTATGGCGCTTGCGTTTTCCAGGCTCTCCAGTTTTTTGCAAACAACGATACACGAGCCCTGGTCGCGGTTATCGACCATCCAAAAGTCCATCCGCAGATGGAAAGAGTGCAAGCGGAAAAACTCATTGAACTCGGCTATCAGGTCGGCCGCGTGCCGGCAGTGCTTCCCTCGGCGACTGCCTCTGATGTCGTGCGTCGTGCGCTGATTGATGCGGATAATCTGCTCGCGACCTCGGGGGCGCCCAGCACGATCGATCGACTTCATACGGCCATGCATGGATATCTGAAATCCGCTTGCAGGGACAGCGCCATTGCGCTCGCTGACGACGCGCCCCTGACGCAGGCATACAAGGCACTACGAGCACAGCATCCTGCTTTACGATCATTGGGAGGGCACGACAGCGAGATCGGAAAGATTCTTGCCTCCTTTGCCTCCGTTCTCGATGCGCTCAATACGCTTCGCAACCGCGGTAGCGTTGCTCATCCCAACGAGAACCTGCTCGACGTGGCGGAGGGAGCCCTGGTGGTCAATGCCGTCCGTACAATTTTCCACTACCTGAACCAGAAGATCGGCCAGTGAATGTCAGTCTAAAGTGTTCCGAGGGCGAAACTGACGATGTCATGCCTGCCTACCTCTGCGCCGACGAAGTGCAGAAGATGCTCCTTGTCGGCAAGGCCTGCGCGCACGACAACCAGGCAATCCCAGTGCGGGGGAACGTAATACTGCCCGGCAGCTTGCATCTCGCTGGAGGCGAGCCTTGCGTCGATCCAGGTCGTCCACGCAGAGGTCGACGTGGCGATTGCGGCGATGTCGTCTGAAATGGAAACCGACGGAGTACGAGGCGGATTCTCCCCTCTCGTTTCCGGCCGCGCTGGCCGCGCCCGAATCTATGGCGCTGCCGCATGTATACGTGGTATGGCGGTCGGCGCCGCAACGCCGAAGTGCGCACTGCGGGGCGGCTCGCGGGGTGAGTCACGTATGGCGCGGGCTTCTGAAGAGCCGGCGCGGAACACCAGTGCCGTTTCCATCTGGTCAACGATCACGTACGGTGGATCGGGATGCCAGTGCAGCAGTACAAGGCCTGCTGGCGTGTCGGCGAGGATCGCGGGGACGCGCTTCGGATCGTCGAACTGCAGATAGAGCTTCTGCCCATCATCGAACACCTGGTAAGGGCGGACCTCGGCTGAGCCACTCAGGCGCCAGTCGAAGTCATACACGGGACCGGTCGCGAGCGGCGGCTCGGCACGCACCCATTGAAGAGCACAGCCGGTGAACACGAGGATGGCGGAAAGCATGATAGAGGCTGAGCGTTTCATCGGTTGCAACTCCCATCAGTGACACTGGGCGGCAGCATCATGTCCCGCTGCGTGATGAACGTGATGCGTTGACCCGGTTCCAGCCTCAATGTCGGCTGGATGTTCATGTTGCGCTGGAGAATGGTTTGCGTGGTCTGGGACAGCGACTGTGCCGCGGCCTCCGAGAGATCGGACGAGACCCCGCCGTTGATGTTGATCGTTGTGCCGCTCGGCTGGCTCTGGTTGTGGCCGATCCACGCGGCGACGCCTGCGATCAGGAACGTCGAGCCAAAGATCTTGAAGAAGTGGTTGTTGACTTCAGCACTGACGCCCGCTTCGCCATCGGGATCGTCGCCGGTCAACCCGTCGAGGCGCATCGTCGCGTGCCGGAAGATCATCCGCGTGGCGGCCATCAGCATCAGGTCCTGGCCAATCGCCACGTCGTTGCTGGTTCGCCCCAGGATCCGCGTACCCTTCGGAATGAGCCTGCACGTGCCGTCGATGCTGTCGTAGATGTCGCGGTCGGTCATCGCGCGGAAGGTGCCGGGCACGTCGCTCTTCGCACCCTGCAGGATCACGGTGGGGATTGGTGTGCCACCCATCACCATGTACGGCGAGTCGACGGGGACCGGAACGAGCGGTTTTTCATCGTCCGCTGCCTGTCCCTGCTGTCTGATCCAGTCGGCATTGCGCCGGTCCGTGGCACTGGACACGCTGACAGGTGGCTGAGGTGGTTGGCTGGATGGCGCTCCCGGGTTCCCACCTTCCTGCGAGCTGCCGGGCGCTGCCTGTCGGCCGGACAGTTGCGGCAGGCTGCTGGCGAGGTGATCGAGCGGGAGGCTTGTCTCGCCGGACGCGTTACCGGTGCCGCTGCCCGTATCCTCCCAGGCGACAAGCGACTGGCTCTGCATGGCTTCGAGCTGGCGTTGCAGCGCGAGGCGATCGGCATCGCCCGTGCCGGCCGACTGGCCAGGGACGCGATAATTTCTGGGAAGCGGACCGGCATCGTCTCCGGGCACGCCCTTGGGGATGCCATCGAGCGGGGTGCCGCCGAATGGCGCGCCTGCGGCCGACGCGTCGCTGCCCGCGCGCGCCAGCGCGAGGTTGTGCTGGTCTTCGAGACGTTTGCGGATCGCCTCCGGTGAAGCCTTCGGCTGCCGCGCATCGGCCTCGATCTGCTCCCGCTGGCGCCGTTCGGCGGCGGTTTCGTGTGGATGGGAGAGCGCATGGACCAGGACGATGGCGAGCAGCGCCGAACACAGCGCGATAAGCAGCGTCTTCGCGAGGTTGCGGCGGATGCGCGTCAGTCTCGCCGGCTCGGGTGTCAGCGGCGTGCCGCTGTTGTCCGGGGCGGCCATGATCACGATTTCCCGTAGATGTTCTTCATGCGGGCCGAATCGCAGCCGAACAGTCCGCAGCCGTTGCCGCGACCGTTGAAGACCTTCACTTCCTCCTTGCCGCGCCTGAGCAGCAGGCCGTATGGCGCGATCTGCTGTACCTCGAAAAAGTCACCGCCGAGCGGAATAAAGCTGGCGATCTCGGCCTGTCCCCTGTCGTCCATCAGCAGGATCGCGGGCAACTCGGCGTGGTGCGGAAACTGCAGGTACGTGAACCGTCCATCGTCGAATACGGTTACTGGAGCGAAGGGGGCATTGCCCTCGACGCGGTAGTCGAAGTTCGCGTGGTCGAGAGCGATGCGCGGGCCGACCGGCCGGGCGTCGCCAGGCGCGGGCGATCCAGCCTGCACGCTTCCATCCTTTTGTCCGGCGGTATCCGCCACAGGAACGTTGCCCGGATATTCGACGCCGAAGGGCGAGACCTGTCCCGCTGTGGTCTGTGTCTCGGTGTCGAGGTAGTGCCAGGAAACCCGGTGATAGACCGTACCGTCGTCGGACGAGCGCAGGTCCAGCTCGTACCGCCGGCGTGACGTGATGACCGTCGCTGCATTGTCGAGCCCGGGCAGTCGCGCCTCGATGAAGACATCGCGCTTCGTGAGCGCCGTATGTTCGAGCCAGCGCTTGCCCGTGTCGGACAGATAGACGCCGACGACCTCCTCGTCGGGGCCAAAGACCAGGTGCGTTTCCTCGCTGGTGCGCACGAGCACCGGATAGAGGTAGTCCGGGTCGTAGTCGTAGACGACGAGCGACGAATCGTCGGTAGCCGGATACGGACCATTGATGCGCGCACGGGACGTCGGCGACTGTCGGGGTCGGAGGCGGGGTCGGGGTTGCGATGGAGTGCGAACGGTATCCACGGCGGACTGCCCTGAGACGATCGTCGCCGCACTCGCGGGTAAAGGGGTGGGCGGCGAGGGGGTGGACGGCGAGGGGGTGGACGGCGAGATAAACGCGGGCGACGACGCTGCGATATGGGCCGCGGCAGTCGTGAGGCAGGACGCAAACAGCGCCGTGAAGCACGCAGTGGAAAGTAGAAGCTTCATTGCGTGGCTCCGGGATTGACGCCCAGATAGGGCGTAAGACTGAAGTGGGTGATGCGAAGCCCGATCGGGTTGTCCTTCTCTTCGCCGGGTTTCAGTGTTTCGGGCGCGAGCAGGAAGCTGATCGTGAGCAGCATCTGCTTCGGGTGGGTCGGCTTGCCGTTCACGCTCTCCATCAGCGTGAAGATGAGATACGCCACCTGGCCATCGGGCGAGAACGAGGTGGAGTTCTCGATGAACTCACGGGTCAGTCCCGGCGTCTGCACCACGCGCTGCGCAACGGGGTCGGTCACGGTGATGTACGTTTCCAGTTCCTGTGTGGCGGCCCCGGATGTCCACCCGGATGCGGCCGGTATCTGCCGCGTGAGCGTGTCCTGGCTGTCGGCCTCGATCGTGAAGACGCGCGAGGCCCACTTCACGAGGAAATAGCGCCTGTTTGCCGCGGTGACAGAATAGGTTTCGGCATAGCGGTCGGAAACCCATACCGCGCCGCTCTTTTCATCATGCTCGACAAAGTAGGGACGTGGACCGCTGTGTGAGCTCTGGACAATCAGTGCAGCGCATTCGCTGGCTGCGATCAGGGCGAACGCAGCGGCAAGCTTGATCGCGAGCCGCTTTTCCCAGAGAGGGCGCTGGAAGGCCGCGAACCACGCGGTGACCGCTTCGCCGGTATTCGGCGGCGACGGGAGGCCGGCGGCGGGTGTTTCGGTGCCGGAAGAACCAGGAGAACGCAGGCGTTTGCGCATGGCTCAACCCCTCCGGCAGAACCGCGCCCGCAGTGCTAGACTGGAACCCAGTTCACCTGCTGCAAGGATGCAGCCATGGCAAAGATCAAGATCATCCTGCTGTATTTCGTGCTGCCGGTTCTGCTGTTCGCAGCGTTCGTCCTGTATCAGGTCGGCGCGCAGCATTTCGGCGTGGCAATGATGCTCGCTGGCGCGGTTGCATTTATCGTATGGGCGTGGGTCAGGAGCACGCCGAAGGAGCGTGCGGAGGCGCAGCGCGTTGACGAAGAAGTGCGTTATCAGCAGGAGCAGGAGTGGGCGTCGTACTACGCGTCCCATCAGCAGGATCATCATCACTGATCTCACTTGAAGATCCCCGGTGTTATCTGCCGACCGATAACACCCTTTCCGAATCCCTTTACCGCTCCGCCACCGCCGCCGGTAACCAGTGCTCTGGCGATTTCTGGCACCTGCCACATCATGAAAGCCCCGACACCGCAGACGAGCGCGAGCGCCAGCATCGCGAGATAGTTCGTCGCGTAGTAGGCGTCGCTGTTCGTGCCGCTCTGCGCGGCGGCCTGCTGCACGAGACTCTGGATGCCGGGCAGCACGCCGCTATAGACGATCGCCATCATCAGCCAGGCGACCACCTTGAACAGTCCCGCGGAAATCGTGAAGCGCAGCCATCCGTCGAAGAGGAATTCGCCCGCGGGCAGGACGTACCAGGGAATCAGTACCGGCCCGAGACAGAAAGCAATGTCGAGCAGGAACGAACCGAACTGGACCACGACCGCGAAGATCATCGTCATCAGTGAGATCGCGATAATCGCGAGTGCCTTCGCAAGAAACGCGAGCAGGATCAGTGGCAGGTTTTTGATGAGCGTCCAGATGGAGCTCAATCCCGCCGAGTTCGCTCCTGCATCGCTCGCGGAGCCGCATTCCGGGTGGTCACTGTTTGGGATCACGACGCCATCGGGGGTGATGTCGGGCACCTGTTGGCAGACCTGGGCGGCTTCCGTGCGTATGCCCTGCATGATGGTCGAGGCGGCATTGACGAGCGCGCGCAGCAGGTCGCCTGGATTACTCCCGCCACCGGCCACGCGTGAGGCCATCGTCTGCATGTTGTCGACGAAATAGCTGTGCACCGTGCCGGACCAGGCCGTGAGCATCACGAGAATGACCGCGCAGCGGATGAGATGGCGGAACATGTTCGCGAAGAAGCCGGGGAAATCCCCCTCAAGCAGCCACAGGAATGCATGCCACGTCGCCATGATCAGGCCGAGCGCGGCGAGGAGGTCCATGCCGTCGGACAGGAAAAGCGTCTGCAGGCTCGTGCCTTTCGCCTGCATCGCAGCGAAGAGGGCATTGAGCACGGAGATGACGTCGTTCATGACCTGATCCTGTCGTGGATGGGCACGCCGCTATCGCAGACTGCCGGCGACGCGCAGCAGGGCCAGCAGCAGGGCTAACGGCAGCGCGATCCACGCGGCCGCGAAAGCATGTGGGCTTTCCTCGTGCACGACCAGTAGCCCCACGAGCAGCGACAGCCGGACGCTACGGGTGATACGCCGGTCGAACGCCCAGTCCGGATTGCGCTCGTTGGACGGGTTCAGACTGCGCAGACGGTAGGCACGCACGGCGTGCAGCACCACACGCAGCTCGGCGGATGTCGCGCACAGGTTCCGGATCAGCCAGCGCAGCAGCACGGTCGCACTCCCTACTGGTCCTGCAGCAGGTCGAAGTCGGGCGCACCCTGCGTCGTCTGCTGTTCCTGCTGGTTCACCTGGCCGAGTGCCGCGGCGCGTGCGGCGGCGAGCTGCGCCGCGTTGCCCTGGGCCTGTGACTGCGCGATGCGGTCCTGCATCTGCTGGGTGACCTGACGCTGCATGAGCGCGTGCAGGTCCACCATCTCACCGGCCAGCACGTTCGACTGCTGGTTGAGCATCTGCAGGCCCTGCACGGCGCCGTTGACGTTCGGAATCTGGGACTGGATCTGCTGCAGGTTCTGCGCACGTTCGGCGAGCGTGTTCAGGTTCTGCATATCCTGCGTGAGCTGCTGCTGGTAGACGCCGCCGCGCGTCGACGCAAGCGACGTATAGGCCGACAGCCACTGCGCGGGCGACATGCCGGTCGTGTTCATCTCGGAGAGGCTGCGCCCGAAGAGCCCGTTCGTCGCGCTGGCCGCCTGCTCAAGCTGCGTGACAGCCGTGGACAGCGACTGGAAGTTCGTGATCTGCGTGCGGTAGGGGGCGATCGTCTGATCGATCATTGAGGCCGGAACCTGCTTCAGGTTCTGGACCATCGTGACGTACTGCTGCAGGCGGGTGATCTGCGCCTGAACGTTCTGCTCGACCATCTGCGCCTGCTGGGCGACCGAAGAAGCGAGCTCGGCATGGTTCAGCAACTGTGTGATTTCGGTCGCGCCCATCATGCCGCCGCCGGCGTGAACCGTGCCGGCATGCAGGATCAGGGCGAGGAGGGCCGCAACGGCGGCGGCGCGAGACATGGGCATATGTGGTTTATGCATGATGGGCCTCCATCCCGGGCAACGTCACCGTATCGGTGACGGTCCGTTCAATGGCTTCGGCGATGTAGCGGTCTTTCCAGTTTTCGAGGCCGGAACGCAGATGCCGGTCGAACATCAGTTGCGCGCTCATCTCCGAGCGCAGGATGGCGATTGACGCGGGATCGAGCGGCACCGAGACACGTCGTGACGCGCCGCCCTGTTCGGTGATGAAGTAATCGCGTTTGGCGACGAGTTGCTGGATCGTGCGGATCTGTCCTTCGGACAGGCCGAAATCGCGCTGGTAGGCCGCCTTCGCGGACGGCGTGAAGTTCTCGACCGGGACGAACACGCGTACGAGCACGTTGTCGCGGATCTGCGGCCAGATTTTCGAGGACGACACCTGTTCGGGCGACTGCGCATCCATCCATACGCAGCCGAGCTTCTTGCGCATCGTGACGATCCAGTTGCCGATCTGGGTGGCGAAGGCGTCGTCGTCGAGCAGGTTCCAGATTTCCGGCAGCATCACGAGCGTGGGGCCCATGACGCCCTGCGCGCGCCGCTCGTTGAGCGAATCCTGGATGCGGTACGTCACATACGACAGGAACGGCCGGGCGATCACGGGGCTCGCGAGAATCCGGTCGGTCGCCATCGACACCCAGCGGCCGGAGTTCGAGCTATCGTCGAAGCTGTCATCGACGTTGTCGAAGTAGTGAGCGTGGATGGACTCGCCGACCCATAGCGCCAGTTCATCGGCGAGCGGCCCGGCGGGCAGCGATGCGTGGACGGTACGCAGCCGCCACAGTCGCCGGTCGGTGCGGCTGCGCGTGGCCGCGAGCGCGGCTTCCATCTCGCGGCGGTCACTCGCGGTGACCCGGTAGGTGCCACGCTGCTGCGCGAGCATCACGATCCATTCGACGAGGAACTCCATGTGGCGCAGGTTGGCGAGCAGCACGAGCGGATTCATCCGTGCACGCTCGTCCGCGCAGACCCCGGCCGCATCATGGTCGAACTGCATGTAGCGGCCGCCCTGCAGGATCGTCGGAATGCGCATCGACAGATCCTTGTCGAACCCGACCAGATACGCGTTCGGGTACTTGCGAAAGAGCGTCGCGCACAGCAGCATGAAGATCGTCTTGCCGAAGCCGGTACGGCCGCAGACCAGCATGTGCCCGACATCACCCAGAAAGGCGGTGAACCAGTAGGGTGTGCCGAACTCGGTCGGAAATGCGGCGAGCGCCGGGCAGAGGGTGCCGGTTTCCTTCGTCAGGTGCCCATTGATCCGGTGGCCGTCCGAGACACCGCGCAGCGGCAGCAGGCGGGCGAGTGCCGCCGTGTCGATGAACGACCACCGTGCGCATTCGCGCCACATGCCGGGGATACTGGTGGCGAAGGCCGAGAAGGCGTGGAGCGTTTCGCGCACCGGCGTGAAGTGCGCCGCGCGCAGCGCTTCCTCAACCGCCCGGTGGGTCGAGACCGCCTGCGTCCACGCCGCTTCGACCGCCTCGTCATCATCGAATGGCGTCGTCTCGAAGACCGGCGAGAAGGAAAGGACCGACAGGTTGTAATAGCCGTACATCTCTTCGGCCATCTCGACCTTGCCGACGCGCCGGTTGGCGTCGTCGGCGGCGGCCGAGCGCGACGCGTTCCGGCGCGCGCCGGACGTATCGCCACCACGCAGCGTGGCCGCCAGCAGCGAGCGCGTGTCGAGCCGGCGCCCCTCGTGATAGCGGCGCACGCTGTCGATGAAGCGCATCGCAGCGGTGGGCGTGGTGAGCCGGAAGCAGTGACTGATGGTCAGCTCGCCCGGCACCTTCAGCAGGCCGTCGAGGCTCACGGGCAGCACGGTATCGGGCCAGAAGTCGCGGCGTGCCGGAACGCCGGCGGCGATCGCAAAGCGCTGGCGGCCGTGCGAATAGAAGTGCAGGTAATCATGGCCGGGACGGAGCTCCGTGTCGCACATCGCGAGGTCAAGTGCGGGGATGTCGGGCACCGGAACAGCCTGCACATGATCGCTGGGCGGTGAGCAGCAGGCGTGCATGAACGCGCCGAGCGCCGGGCCGCCAAGCCGGCGGCAGTCCAGACGTGGGTTGCCCGCGACGAAGCCGAACAGGATGTTCTCGAAGGTCTCGACCACGGCGGCCAGTTCCGAGGCCTTATACGCGAACAGGTACTGGTCGGAGAAGGGGCCACGCACGGCCTGCATCAGCGCCTGGACGACGGACAGACCGTCATGCGTCATGCCGTGTGTGACCTTGCCGGCAAACCGGTCGATTCCGACCTGGGGGGCCAGCGTGAACGTCACGAAATGGCGGTTCGTATAGTTCGCGGCCCGCTCGAACGTTTCCCGCTGCGCGTCATCGACGCGTTGCGAAACCGGGTCCGGCATCGGTGCGCTCAGATAGCGGGCGCTGCGCCGGCGGTGAACCGTCCACCACACCGTGACCGGCCGGCGCGCGATGTCGCGCAGCGACGTGACCAGGTTCTCCATCAGTTCGAGCACGTGGCGGCTCGACAGGGCATCGGCATCGGGCCCGGAGAACTCATAGGTCGCCATGAGCGACGAGTCCTTGTTGACGATGAGCGTGTCGCTGAACCGGAAGAGCCACGGCACCATTTCGGCGGTGGAGCGGCGCTCGCCATCGGTGCGCCGTGCGACCTGCGCAAGCGATTCGGCGTCGAACGGCGAGAGGGTAGCGAGGGGCTTCAGCATGGCATTCCCCGCGCGAACCCTTTAGGTCGGGCATTGATCTTCTGCTGGGTATGCTGGCGCGGCTCGTAGTAGTCGCCCTGACGGCTGTACTTCGCATAGCAGCGGATCTGGTCGGGATCGCGCCGCACGGCAAGCCATAGCACCGGGTGCGTGACCAGTACCGCGAGCAGCACCCACCCATTCCGGAGACCCGCGGCGAACGTGATGACGATGGCGCCCTGCGCGATGCACCATTTCCGGTCGATGCCGAGAAGAAGGAACTGTTCGAGCATGGTCTTGCGGATGCGTGCGGCGAGTGGATCGGGGGGATCGGGCGGATCGCCAGTTCCGTCGCGGGCGCCGGGATGAAGCGTGTCCATGCCGGTCTCCTGTCAGATGCTGCCCGTGCATGCGGCGCCGTGGTTGAACACCTGCGCCCACAGCAACGGCATGTTCAGGATCGCGAGGGTGCCGAGCACGCCACGCAGCACATGTGTCTTGATGTTGCTGCGCCCATCGTCGAGCAGCCACAGCACGATCGAGCCGACGAGCGCCGAGAGCGAAACGACTTCCAGCAGCTCGTTGTCGAGCACGTCCTGGTACACGGTGCACAGTCCACCGTTCCAGATGCCCGCGTGGGCGATGGCCGGGATCAAGCCAAGCCATAGCGCCACCAGGATGAGTCGTACCGGATCGCGGTGGCGCACGAGCAGGGCACGCCATGCCTGACGAACGTCGGTGACCCGCTGGCTGACAACCGGCAACGCGCGTCCCAGTCTCTGCAGTACACCGGAATGAAAGAGGCGATCAGGCATGGAACAGCTCCTCGGGGGCGAACCGGGAAAACAGCAACCGGGTCTGGTAACGGCCGTTTTCCGCACCCAGCACCTCGCGGATCTCAACGGGACCACGTACGGCACCCTGGCGTTCGGCGTGAACCAGGAAGCGGAAGGTGGAAGCGATCTTCTGGCGCAGATCGTCGATGGACAGCAGGCGCCCCTCGTCGCTCATGCGGATGAGTGATTCGAGACGTGCGGGAGCGGTGCCGGACGAATCGGCATGAAAGGAGACGATGGAGCCGGGGTGGCCGGTGTTCAGCGCTTCCATCAGGTCGAACGCCTCGGCGCCCCGCACCTCGCCCACGATGATCCGGTCGGGCCGGATACGCAGCGCGAATCTGACGAGATCGCGGATCGTCAGCCCCAGGTTCGTCTCGAACCCTGCGTAGTTGGGTGCGTGAACCTGGAGTTCAGCCGTGTCCTCGATGGTGATGACGCGATCATCCGCAGGAATGCAATCGATCATCGCGTTAAGCAGGGTGGTCTTGCCTGACGACGTGCCACCCGAGAAAGCAACGTTGATCCGCTCGCGCATCACCCATTCGAAAAATTCGCGCAGCGCGGTGCCACCCGCCGGCAGGCGCGCGAGCAACCCAGGGTTGTTGCGTCCCGCCGTCCGAGACAGCGACGCGGGCAATACCTCGAAGGCACCACTTTGCTCATAGTCCGCCAGCCCAATGCGATGACGGGCGTGCTTGCGGATCGACATCATGTCGCCGTGGATGGCCACGGGCTTGCGCGCGGCGGCGATGCGCAGGCCGGGCAGACGCGCATCGAGCAGCGGTGTCTGCTCCTTCGCATTGACGTTGGCGAGGATCGTGATGGCGCGGTCCAGTGCATCGGGATCGAGTTCGCAACCCGCTACGCGAGAGATGGCACCCTGCCGTTCGACGAATACGGTGTCCGGGCGGTTGACCATGATTTCCTGCACGTCGGGGTCGGCGAGCATGGGTTGCAGGGGACCGAGGTAGTCGTTGAGCACCTCGATCGCGTAGTCGTAGGTGAGCCGCGTCATCGTCCGGCCTCCCATGCGGTGACGGGCATGAACAGGCGGGCGATGAAACCGGGGTGCTGCGACGGCAACGGCGACGGCCACGGGACGGGACGTGCGCCTGCCGCCTCTGCGGCAGGCGCCGCGATCATTCGGGCATAGATACGGCGTGCATAAGCGACGCGCTTCTCGTGCGTGCCGGCGTTGTAGGCGCCGACGGCATCCCAGGTGAGCCCGTCGCGGCGGATGTCCTGCGACAGGATCCATGCACCGACATACGCGTTGGTGCAGCCGTCGTAGAGCGCCGCGCGTGAGATGCCGAAGTGCGCCAGCGTCGCGAGCCAGCGGCTGTTGATCTGCATCAGGCCGATGTCGGTGGTGCCATCCGGGTTCAGGTGGACGACGTTCGGGTGCTGTCCGGATTCGACGGTGACGATCGCGCGCACGAGCCGCGTGTTCACGTGATGAAAGCGTGCGGCGTCGTCAATGCAGTCGGCCCGGCTGGCGGCGGCCGAAGCACAGAGGACGACACCAGCGAGAACGATCCACACACGCTTCACATTGACCTCGTCAGTTCGCTATTGCGGCCGCTGTCAGAAAAAGAGCCTGCCGGGGGCGGGGTGCACCCCGGCAGGCCAACAGCGCGCGTCGGCCCAGGGGGAGCGGACCGACGGGTTCACTGTAGGCAGCGAAGCCGTCCCGATGGGGTGGATGCCTGCTCGCGTGTACGCGCAGGCGGGCAGGTTTTTCGCGGGCTGCATGGGGGCTGGTCCGGCGTGGAGCCGCCCGTCCAGCGAAATACAAAGGCGTGCGCAGAAGGCTGAAAAGGCAAGGGGAACAAAGGACGGCTCAAAGGGAAGGGCCTTATCCAAAGGCCGCGGGTAAAGCGTGGGATGAGACGCTTCACCCGCTCAAAGGCGCAAAGGGCGAAGGGCTAAAAAGAGTTTTGTGGCAAAGGAGAAAAACACCGCGGCATACGCCGGGAAAGGTCGCAAAGGGCCAGGAAAGGATGACCCGGTTGACCGTGGGGCGTTGGCGTCCCGGCCTGCGACATGACTGCATGCGATGACCCGTTGCCGTGCAGTCATTCCGGTCCGGGCGTCGGCCCGGCTGCGTACTGTGGGGGATGAAGCGACGAGTTGCACTCCTGATGGCCCACCTCGCCGCAACCCAATTTCACCGCACCCACGGCAAGCCCACATGGCATTCAGTACTGCCCTGACCTGGCTGGGGCTGTCTCCCCCGGCTTCAGCGAGGCCGCCTCACGCGGCTTCGCCGCCTGCGTCGTCTGCTGCGCCAGTCGTGCTGCGACGCGCACCTTCTGCACAGCACCTGCCGGTACTCGGATACGTCGAGCTGCTCGGCACGACGGGCATGCAGGGCACGGTGCGCCGCATCGGCAGCAGTGTGGGTCTGTCAACGGAGAACGAGCGGCGTGACGTCATGCCGCTGATCCAGCGGCTCACTGAATTCGTCCAGTTGCTGCCCGCATCGGAGTCGCACCACCATGCGCAGCCGGGCGGGCTGCTGATCCATCTGCTCGAGGTGGCGCGACATGCATTGCACTTTCGCGAGGGATACCGTCTGCCACTCGGCGCCAGTCCCGAGGACCAGATGCGGCATGGCGCTCGATGCAGCTACGCAGTGCTGGCAGGCGCACTGCTGCACGACATCGGCAAACTACTGTGCGACCTGAAGGTGGAACTCGTCAGTGGCACGGAAGACCGGCCTTGGGTTCCCCTGGCGGGGAGCATGAACGAACAGGGCGGCCAGTGGTACCGGGTGGATTTCCCGGAACCCGCCCAACGGGACTATGGCGCGCACGCGCGCCTGCCCATCGTGCTGCTGCAGCGCCTGGTTCCTTCCGCTTCGCTGGGCTGGCTGGCGCAGTATCCGCCGGCACTCGATGAACTGGCTGCGTACCTGTCGGGCGACGCTGCGGCGAAGGACGGTGCGCTCGCGAAGATTGTCGGCGAGGCGGACCGGCGCTCGGTCGCGCAGAATCTGCTTGCCGGGCCGCGCACGCGGTTTGCGACCGCCCGCACGGTCCCGCTGATCGAGCGGCTCATGGAAGGGTTGCGCCGGCTGCTGGCGGAGGGTGAGGTACCGCTCAATCGAGCGGGCGCCACCGGTTACTGCGACGGCGAATCGCTGTGGTGTGTCGCGAAAACGCTCGCCGAAGCCGTCCGCGCGTATGTGGTGCGCAACGAACTGCAGCAACCTGGCGCAGCGGGTATCCCGTCCGATAACAACCGGCTCTTCGATACCTGGCAGGAGTACGGGGCGCTCGTCCCAACGCCGGAGGGCGGTGCAATCTGGACCGTCGAGGTGACGGTCGGCAACTGGCAGCAGATCTTTACGGTCCTGCGCTTTCCGCTCGGGCGGCTGTATGCGGACCCGGGCCGGTATCCCCGCGCATTGCCGCCCGGCGCGGTGCGTGTGGCCGAGGCGGGCAGGGATGAAGAACCGGGATCGGAAGAGGGTGATCTGCCCGGCACTGCCGCGACCACAGATGTCCGATCTGATCTGCGGGAAGAGGGCGATCCCGAGCAAACAGCGGTAGTGGACGCGTCACCGCCATCGGCGGGTGCGCGTATGGAGGAACCCGCCGGGACGCCGCTGACGCGGCAGCCGATGCCCGATCTCCCCGGCCCGACTGGCGATGGCCCCGCACCGGCTCCGGCGGCGGACGCACCCGCTCCGCCTTCACGCGACGACACCGCGGATTTCCTGCCTGAGGCGGAGAGCGCTTCTGCATTGCAGGCTGAGGCGACCCGTATCGGCGAGACACCAAAGGCCGATGGTCCGGTGCCGGACCTGGTCACGTCGCCGGTGCGCCCGAAACAGAAAGCGAAGGTGCCTGCGAAGTCGGTCGTATCGCGGGAAGGCGGCCGGCAGCCGCGCCCGAACGCGGAGCGCTTCATGGCCTGGGTGCAGGAGGGGATTGCCAGCGGCGCGTTGCCGTACAACGAATCGATGGCGCGCGTGCACTTCGTGCCGGAAGGCATGCTGCTGGTCACTCCGGCTGTATTCAGGGATTTCGCGCAGGCACATCCGGAGGCGATCGAACAGACACGCGCTGAGGCACCCGATGAGGCACCCACTGATGACGGGAGAACGCCGGAGCCGTGGAAACAGGTCCAGCGCGATTTCCAGAAATCCGGCTATCCGGTGGCGGCCGATTCAGGTAGTGCCAGCCGTTCGTATCTCATTCGTTACAACATCAGGGGTGCCGGCGGGCGGCAACTGTCGGCGATGCTTGTGCCAGAGCCTGAACGGTTCTTCAATCCTGTCCCGCCACCGAACGCGATGATCCAGTCCAGGCAGAAGCCGACGCAGGATGCGAACGGCCCGTCGCAGCCCTAAGCGTTGACGGGGAGCGAAGCGGCGATGGCATACCCGGTCGAAAACCGCTTTCGCAGACCGGTTGAACTGCTGTCGTCGGTTGCCGCACTCGCGGCGACCGGCGTGCTCTGGTCTCATCCTGCGCTGTTCCTCGTCACGCCTGCAACAGGCGCGGTGACGACGCTGGCGCTGCTCGCGCTCGCCTTCACGCGGGGGCGGCAGGCATGGCGGCTGATCCGTTTCCAGCGCAACCTGCGGCGCCTGCCCCAGTATGTGATTGCGGCCGCCGCGATTCCGTGCTCGGACAGCGAGATGTTTCTGGGCCGGGGTTTCCGGTGGAGCGGCATTCACACGCAGCGCCTGTATCAGGCCCGCTTGCCTGAAAACCGGCGACTGCTTGCCCGCAACGATCTGTACGACCACGCACGGGATCACGAGCGGCGCCGTCCCGATGGTCGACTCGCGCACATCACGCGCCGGCAGGCCTGGTGGAATCCGGTCGCGCCGCTGCCGCCGCTCGGCGGCGATCCTGCCTTGCACGGTGTCGAACCCGAGGAGCGTGACATCTGGTTTGACCTTGGCGAGCGGGTCGGGCATATGGCCGTGCTCGGCACCACGCGGGTGGGCAAGACCCGGCTGTGCGAGGTCCTCGTCGCTCAGGATATCCGGCGCGGCGACATCGTGATCGTGTTCGACCCGAAGGGCGACGTCGAACTTCTGCTGCGCATGTATGCGGAGGCAAAGCGTTATGGCCGGGAGGATGAGTTCACGTTCTTCCATCTGGGCTATCCCGACAAATCGGCACGCTACAGCCCGATCGGCACGTACTCGCGGATCACCGAAGTAGCGACGCGCATCGCGGGCAACCTGCCAAAGGAAGGGCAGTCGGCCGCATTCCGCGATTTCGTCTGGCGCTTCGTGAACGTGATGGCCCGCGCGATGAGCGCGCTCGGCATCCGCCCGACCTACGAGATGATTTACCAGAATGCGGTGAACATCGACGGACTCGCGCTGCGCTACTTCCGCTTCTGGCTCGATCGTGATCACCCCGGCTGGCAAGACGGACTGGAGCCGCTCGAGAAGGAAGAAGCGAAGCAGGCCATGCGGTTACAGCGCAACCAGGAAGTGCTGCAGGTCGCGAACCTGATCCGCCAGCAGGGCTGGACCGATCCGATTGCCAACGGCCTGCTGTCGGTGATCAGCAACGAGCGCTCGTACTTCGACAAGCTGATCTCGTCGCTGTATCCCCTCCTGGAAAAGCTCACCACCGGGCGGACGTCGGAACTGCTGTCGCCTGACTACGGCGATCCGGATGATCCTCGCCCGGTGTTCGACTGGAACCGGGTGATGGACCGCGGCGGGATTGTGTATGTCGGGCTCGATGCGCTGTCCGACTTCGAGGTCGCGGGCGTGGTCGGAAATGCGATGTTCGCGGACCTGACGTCGACTGCTGGCCGCATCTACAAGTACGGGCATGGATACGGTCAGAGTGTAGGGGGCGGGAAGCGCCGGGTGTCGATCCATGCGGATGAGTTCAATGAACTGGTCGGTGACGAGTTCGTGCCGCTGGTCAACAAGGCGGGCGGAGCGGGCTATCAGGTGACAGCCTATACGCAGACGAGCGCCGACCTGGAAGCGAAGATCGGCTCGCGCGCGAAGGCCGAACAGATCTTCGGCAACTTCAATACGCTCGTGATGCTGCGCGTGAAGTACGTCACGACCGCGAAGATCCTGACGGAACAGTTGCCGATGGTCGACGTGAAGACACTGACGCTTGCGTCGTCGGCGACCGACGCCGTGCGCCGCGGGGAGGGCGTGCATTTCACCGCGCAGACGCACGACCAGATTTCGGTGCGGCCGGTACCGATGCTGCAGCCTTCGGACCTGACGCAGTTGCCCAAAGGGCAGGCGTTCGCGCTCATTGAGGGCGGCCAGGTTGTCAAGGTGCGGCTTCCGCTGCTGGAAGAGAACGATCCGGTCATGTTGCCGGGACTGGACGAGGTGGTCGCTGACATGCGGACGAAGTACGCGTCATATGTGCATGCCATTTCGCTGTTCGATGAGGCGGGCGGCGTGGCGCCGGACGTCATCGGCGGCGCGGTGGGCAGTTTCATGCCGGCCGGCCAGAATGTTGGCGACCCGTCATCGACCAACGAACCGTGGGCGGTCCCAGGCAGGGGCGCCGGGTTCTGAAGGGAGGGCACGTGAGCGCGGGTCGCCGGGACAGCAATGCGGACGGCGTGAAGTCGTTCTTCTGGGTCGTGGATCTGGCGATCCATGCTGCGTTGTGGCTGCTGCTCGCCTCGTTCCTGTCGGTCCTGGCGGATGTGGGTGCGGCACACTTTATGTGGCGTGATGATCCGGTGAGCGGCATCGAGGCCCTGGTGCGCTATTACATGGGACAGACGACCGATCCGGAACTGGCCAGGCATGCTGCCGACCTCGCATACTGGAGCTGGTTTGGCTGGACCGGCGTGGATGCCTCGGCGCGGGCGTGGCAGGCGGGTACGCTGCCGGCGCACGGGCTCGGTTCCATGTTGCGGCCCGCCTTCACCGGATCGACGCGCGAAGCGCTCATCGTGGCGATGTATGGAATCAGGCTGTTCGGCATCCGCGCCGCGATGCTGGTGATGACGATTCCGCAGTTCGTGCTGGCGATTGCCGTGGCACTCGCAGATGGGCTGGTTGCGCGTCATGTCAGGCGGGCACAGGGCGGCCACGAGTCCGCCACCCGCTATCACCACGCGAAGCATCTGCTGATGTTCGGCGTGATACCGCTAACGGCCATCATATGGCTGGTCGCGCCGCTTGAACTGCCTGTCTACCTGTTGTTCTGGCCGGCGTCGCTGATGATCGTGCTCGCAGTATGGAACATGGCGAAGTACTTCAAGAAATACACGTAGGCGGTAGACATGACGCCCGCTCGTTGCAAGCCGGACTTTGCCCGTTCGATCTTTCTGGATGCGGGCTGGTGATCCTATACTTGCGTCGTGAGGCACCAGGCAAGTCGGGCGCCAGGAAAAACAGGCACGAGGAAAGACAGATCATGCGACGTGTGACCGTCCGGCGTTCGCCGGTTCATGGACGGGGAGTATTTGCGCTGCGCGCGCTGGCAGCCGGGGAATGCATTTTCGAGTACAAGGGCGAAGTGATCCGGTGGCGGACTGCAGAACGGCAATTTCGTCGGCACGGTCATCCGGGACATACGTATCTGTTCGGCCTGTCTGATGGGCGCGTGATTGACGGCGCGTGCGGCGGCAACAGCGCGCGGTGGTTGAACCACGCCTGCGAGGCAAACTGCGAAGCGATCGAGATCGGCGATCGTGTGTTCATCCACGCGATTACGTCGGTTGCGGCGGGTGAGGAGCTGTTTCTCGACTACCAGCTCGCGATTGACGCGTCAGCCGGGGAGGAAGTCAGGCTGCAGTACCGGTGCCGGTGTGGATCAAGGCGCTGTAGCGGCACCATGCTCGGCAATACGTGATCGCCAGCGGGCAAGCCGGGACGGGCTCAATGGAACGGGAAAAGAGCCCCCGCTGTTGTGCGATCGGGTGGGAGCCGGTTCGAATCAGCGCTGATGTCGTATTCCACCGCGACGTGCTGCGGCCTGGTGAACTGAAGGCAACGGCTGACGAAGTGCGCGCGGAACTGAACGCGAGAGGCGCTTCGCGAGCCGGACAGCTTTCGCTGGAGCCTGACGGCGAGGGGTGACAGACTGCCTCCGTGGTAAAGTTGGTGTGTGTATCTGTTCCCGAAGGTGCATTGCATGAAACGGAAGTTGCCACCAGAAGTCACACTGTTCAGCCTGTCGATAGCACTCGATGCGCTGGAGGAAGTGGTGCCGCGGCTGGCCTGTTCCACATCGCTCGCGGGGAGTGGCCTGAGTGGCCTTGACCGGTGTCTCGTCAGGGTCAATGCGATTCTCGACAGCAGCGCGGCTCGACCGCGCGGACGATCTGCCCACTCGCGTGTGCGGCGAAAGACTCCGCCCGCATCGTTGTCGGGAACGCTTTTCCCCGACCTCATGTGATTCTGCGTTGAGGCTTTGCGGCAGGAAAATTGACGATGGGAAGAGGGCTTTCGAGGGACCTCATTGCATGGGACGGAAAGAGTAACGCCATAGAAGGACCGACGCATGAAATACGCCAACGGCGCCATACTGGACGCGCTTCATCTCGCACGGTATCGACAGATCCCCTGGCATAAACGACCTCCGATCTTTACTTCGCTGCAGGCGCCCGGACTCGTCCGGACAGTTGCCCAGCAACCTCCCGTCGACACGAGACACTACACACCGGTTCAGATCGCCGAGGTGACAGACAAGGGTGGGGAAGAAGCCGTGCGGCTCGAATCGCGCAGTCAGTCGCCGGAGTGGGAACGGGAGCGGCATGCGGATTATGTCGCGGATGCGGTGACGTCTGTCTGACGGTTGCGGGCAAGCGGCGCGATCAGTGCATCACTTCAGCGATGGGCCTTCTCACGACTCGATCAGAAAACGGTCGCGCTTCCTGCCCTTGATCCAGTCAGGCGCCCGCCCTCGGCCGCTCCACGTCGCACCGGTTTTCGGATCACGGTATTTCGGCGGCACCGGAGTCTTCGTCGCGCGGCGCGATGCACGCTGGCGTCCAAAGATGTCCTCGACGGTCAATCCGTATTCGGCGACCTTCGCGCGTACGTGTTCGATGACCGCCTGTAGCTCGGCAAGCCGGGCGGTTTCCGCTTCTTCGCTCAGCTTCTTGAGCTGCGCTTTTAGCTCTTTGTAGCTTGCCATTGTTTTCCTCATCGTTGAAGCCGTCAGTTTGATAAAAAGGTCCGCCGCGAGATCCCGTAAGGTCGGAGCCCCCTTCGGAATTGCGGCCTATTACCGCTTGCTTAGTTTCGGGGAGGACCTTATCGCGGGCGCAGCCAGTAAGCTGGCGCGTCAGGATTTTCGGGCAGCTGCACGCCTGGCAAGCCATGCCTCAAGCTCAGATTCGCTCCAGCCCGTCGCGCGCTCACCGATGCGGATGGGTCGTGGAAATTCGCCACGGCTGATCATCGCGTAGATCGTGGCGCGGCATAGACCGATTTTTTTCACGACTTCTTTCATGCGCATTACCTGATCCATTTTGCGCTACTCCGTAACGTTCTGGCTGACATCAATTATCCGCAGTACTGCTCATCAGGCAATGGACGGGCCAGATTAAGCCCATGATCTACCGATGCGCCAGGTGACGTGTGGTGAGTTTGTGAAGGCTTGCCGTGACAGTAGTACGTTACACTCCGTTACTAAAGCGCGTGACATTGGGCCTGGGGGGCAGGCGTGGGCCGGCTCGCTATCTTCGCTACTAGTGTCTCCAGGCCACCAGCTCTGACTTATCGGGGGGCGATAAGCCATTTCGCGATGCAAGCAAAGCTTATCCGGTCAGAGCGGGTTTCGCAGGAAGGTTGAGGTAATCCTGTTGAATCGAATTGGAAAGCTTAAGCGTCCCGAGGGTGCGACGATAGACCAGCGGGTGCCGTTTTAGCTCCCCCAAAATAGCTGAGTAACCTGGGCGCCTGAAGTTCACGATCAACCAGTCTGCTACGTAATGGCCCAAGGTCGCCGACACCAGTTCATGCTTGATCGCAGTCTTGAGTATCGTCACCAGGAACGGCCCCCTGGTCCCGCCGCAGACCTCATATAGGAAATTCTCTATTAACGGGCGATATTTCAACAATGCGCAGACACTCCTATAGCAAAGTGAATGTTTTTGTTCAGCGCTGAATTCGGCACCAAGGCACTGTATCAACGATTTCGGGTGATGGGCTAAAGCGACCCCGACGCGGTTTAATATGCCGGTACTCGAGGGGAGTTCTTCTCTCGTTTCAATGAAATCAAGGGCTCGTTTCACGTGTTGAGGAGAAGCATGGCCACCGTAGACCAAGGCAAGGATGATCGGCGAACGTTGTCCACCTTGGGCGCGTCGCAAAAATTCCTCACCGAGCTTAATGGTTCCAAAGTCATTGCTGCAATGAGTGACGAGCGATCCCAATATTGCCGGATATGCTCGATGTCCTGCGTTGCGTGACAACCATGCCGTTCCCGCGGTTGCAACATCAGGATCCTCTGGCCACCTCGAAATTAATGGAGCATAGACGTTCTGAACGCTCCGATGCCGAGCGTTATCGGCGAGCCAGCGCAACGCCATATCGCGAAGATCAGCACTGCTATTCTTCTTCGCGATGAGTGTGGGCAGAACTTGATGTACGTGAGGATGTGCAAAGTTCACGCCCAGCCACGTTTTTGCTATCGTTACCACCTCAATGTCATTGCTATGGTTAGCTACCATCGCAGCCAGCACGTGGTATACGTTCGGATTGTCAGTATTTGCGGCAAGCCAAAGCTTTGCGGCTTTCAGGGTTGAGGCCGAGTTGGCCGTGCGGCCCAGCAGTGGCGCAATTACGAGATATGCCTTTGGATTGTACGGATTGGCATTGAGCCACCTCAACGCTTGCGACGTGACTTCATCCAGGTTCTTCGCCTTTGGAATCCACGAGTTCAGCATTTCGAAAGCATCTGGTCGTTCCCAGCCGAGTGCCAGCCAGCGCTCAATCAACACCGTGGTTCGTTCGTTCAACGGCTGCCCCGACAAAACGCATAATGTGTGCGGGACACCGTCTGCATTCGATCCGCCAAGAAAAAACGATTCGACGGCGTCCTGAAGTTCTTCGGCGCGCTGTCCTGGTAGGGTATCTGCCAGCCGCCAGAGCCAGCCAGCGACGGCTGCCTTTGATGAGGTAGGCGCTTCCGCGGTCGTCAACGATTCCATTGCGATCGGAATCGGATCGGGGCTGAGTCGCAGAAACGGGAATCTGTAGAGAATCTGCAACCAGGTTCCGAGAATCTTCGGGTGGGGTTGGCCACCATTTTTGTCGACATGGAACGAATACGCATTTGAAATGGTCTCGATCCTGCTGCATAAAACATCTCGAGGCTCGTCGCCAAGTCTCGGGGTTGTTGTGAGAGAGAGTACGAGCTTACTGGCTGCAGTTTCTCTGCCAGAGCACAAGTGTGCTTGCACTGCTTTGGCAAGTTCGGTCGCCCATTGTTGATCTAAAGGGTATGGCGGCTCACGCCATTCGACAAACAGCAGCCACGCCAGATGCGAATGAGCGAGTCGCACGCCGGCCTCGGTCCCGCTTCGATCTTCATTTATCACAAAGTGGAGTTGGTCTTCCGCTCCCAGTCTTCTTAAGGCGACGCGTTGCGCTTCGTGGATGAGTAGTTCGAAGGGGGCATGTTCATATAGCGCGTTGACAGCGATGATCGTCCGGGTTATTTCGAACAGACCCAATGCTTCCAGCCGGCGCCGAAATTTTCGTGCAAATGTTTCGAGGCGCTCTCCCCGCGCCAGCTCGAAGACCGTCTGAACGAGCAGAGCGTTTTGATCAGTTAGTTGTTCCGCTTGCCGGGACTGTCCGGTTCTCTGTTCGAACCATGTCAAGAACTCCTCGCGTTCGTCCGCGTTTAAATGAGCAGGAGTGAAGCTCTGAACGTCAAACAGGTCACCCAGGTTTGCCTCGAACAGATCCTTTTGTTCCGTCGGTCCGCACGTAACGAGCGCTACTTTCGGCGTCCCAAGTTGCACGCTTTCCCGAGCCCGCTCGTCCCAGGACGCCCTGTCTGTAAGGTCGTAGACATCGTCCACGAGGCCAATCACGGGGAAATGTGCACCTACAGGAGGCGTGTCCAGGAGGTCCAGAAAGCCGTTTCCAGACCTGAGATGGAGAACCGGGAAGTCTGGCGACTCTTGCAAGGTCGCCTGAATCAACTGCAGCAGTAGAACGGACTTGCCATCCCCCGACCTGCCATCGATCCAGAAGACGGGAATCTTGTCGCCGATTTCTTCGTCCTGGACGCGTAAAGCGGTCAGCCAGCGACGGAACTGTCCAACCAGCGCGTCAAAGACGTGCGGCCGGTTTTTAACGTATCCTTTCCTTACGTGTTCAAACGTTACCCGCTGTCCGACGAGGACGCCGTTTCCCTGGAAGTCGGGCTCGGGTGCAACATCCGATACCGAGAGCAAGTTGCCCGGCGCTTTCCAGGCTTCGCGTCGTGGCGCTTCGTGAAAGAATTCAGTGAGTTCGCGTGCGAGATTCCCAAGGCTTTGATTGGTTGGATTGAAGAAAGCGTCAAGCAGGCGGCCCATCGCCCGGTCTATCAGGTATTTTGGATTACGGAGACCTTGGTTCCAAAGGAGCAGATACAGACGGTCGCTATGGTCAGAATGTTGGACCAAGGGAGTGTCATGTTGAAGCGTCAGCATCAACGAAAAAGTGCTGGCCGAGGCCGTTCCACCGAGAATTTCTGCGACCGTTATGTCCGTCGGGATCAGAGGCGTTTCGCGATACCGGTACGCAGTCTGGAAACGCAGGAGAGGCAGTGCTTCGGATAAGTGCACCTGGCACAGCTCAGTTAAAAGGTACGCCTCCTCCAGAGCTGCAATCAAGGCTCGCTTGTCGAGGGAGCGCTTCACCTGGATCAACGTAAAGAAATTCGTCTCGGGCATCAAGATGTCCGATAGCCCCTCAAGCTCGGCTAGCATTGACGGTTCCGAACCATTCGCCGCTAATCCATGAAAGAAACGAAGAAGGAATGCGTGAGCCTGGAGCGCGAATCCGGACATAGCCCAGCGACCACCCATCGAACGCTTCGACTCGTGGAGTTGCCACAGATCGCGAAGCTTCGCGCGAATTTCAGTCGAGGCGGTGTTGGGTTCTTCGTTCGATGACATTCTGGATTTTTGCTTTCTGGTCGTGACCATAAACCTGGAACTGAACGGTTCGGCACAATCATACTCCGCAACTTATAGCGTCTCGATCTGGCATCACCGTTTACCCGGATGTGCCGAACGGGGACCATCCAAAGAACCGGCCAGGGCGAGCGGCCCGGCGCGCACCACGCGCAGCATTTCGATGAAGTTCACGGCGGGCCTCCTGGTGTGTTGAGATCCGTCCGATGTAGCGGCGTCGGGAGGCCGACCTACGAGGAGATCCTCATGCGAGCATGCGAACCCCGGCCCTGCCGGTTACGATCAACTTGTCCGCCACGCGCGGCGGCAAGGGTTTCACCGTATCGGCCTCCCTGCCGACCCTGCGCCAGGACGCCGTCTTGGGCGACGACGGTTCCGCGCTGATTGTGCCCGACGATGGCGGCCCGGTCCTGCTGCGCGTGGCCACGATGACGGAGGGGACCGGGTTCCGCCTGCGTGGCGTGCGGTACCCGTCCGCGCGTGGCAGGACGACCGGGAGGCCCCCTGATGTTGCCGGATGCGCTATGCTTGGGGGCCGTCAGCACACGGCACCGCGCTACGTCATGCCCATCCAACCCGAACTGCACGCACCGCTGGACCTCACGGCGGACACGATGCTGTATCGCGGCGTCAACCGTTCGATGCGCGACGATGGAGTCGGCCTGCGCCCGCGCGACGCGAGCAAGCCGTTTGAAAAACACGTGTTCTTCGACGGCACCTGGAAGTGCGATGGGGCGGTCATTTTCGGGGATTCCCACAGCCAGGCGGTGCACGCCTACCAGTGGGACAGCGAGGGATTCAACGGTCCGGCGTTGTCGTTCAGCACGATCGAGGCGGTCGCACGGCGCTTTGCCACCACTGATGGCATGACCGACGGGGTGGTCTACGCTGTGACCGTGACCGAACTGGAAGCGGCGGGGTGTGTCTTCGAGGATCCGCGGCGGCACACCTCCGGGTTGCAGAGTCCCCACGAGCACGAGGTGAACGTGGTGCCGCCGACGGACCGCGAGCTAAGCCTTGACCTGGTGCGGGTGACCGAGGTGTCGGTGTAATCCATGCCCGGCAAGGGGTTCCCGGGAGCGACGGCTGCGTTTTTTACAGTCATGGCCGCGTGTCTGACAGTGCCCTGCGCCTTGCCAGGACATCAGGTCCGACCGTGGATCCGGGTCTCGATGGCGTCGTCCAGCCAAGGACAGGCCAAACGCCTCGATTCGCATGCAGTAACGCCTGGGCATCGGCGCGCGCAAACGGAGCCCCCTCACGGGTATTGGCACATTGCTCGATGTAGGCGTCAAGCGCGACAGGGGCGGTATCCACTACGTCCTTCAGGAAGGCCCGGATCCGGAGCCGCTACAACGCAGTTTGCACGTCGGCGTAGTTCTGCACCCAGCGGTGCGTGTCGATCGTGGTCACTGATGTCTCCAGCGGTGCAGGCGACCCCGCATGCCAACGGTTAAACCTGTCACATCGTGGCAGGGACCTGCTACGACTGCAGGCTATTGAGCGCTCCCTCGCGTACGTATTGAGCGCAGAGATATTGCTGGCAGCTATGACGGCGACGTCCGGCATTGCAGCCGGAGGCCCTGTGGGCAGCCGCCAGAACAGTAGCACACAGGTTTTCCTCGGGAATGCTTCGGCAGGGGGCTCAGACTCGGGCCCGCAAGTGCAATGTTGCCATCAAGGGCGGTGGAGACGTTCGGAAAGTCAAATAGCCATGCCCACGTTTTGTACCTGTTCGTTCCGGTCGACGGCGTTGGCTCGAACTGTATTGAAGACCGGCCGACGGGGTGGATGCGTCGACTCGTTTATTATTTCCTGCGGCGCGGGTGGTGGAGTGCTCGCGTGCGCCGCACAGAGCCGTTGCGGCTTGCAAAACGTTCAACGAGTTCAGCTAACCGTGTTGTGTGCCTGGGGATTCCCGATCCGGTGGTGGTTGTGCCGGACGAGTCGATGAGAGAGCAGAATATGATTGAAAGAAAGAAACTTGCAATCGTCGGCGGCGGGCCCAAGGCCGTTGCGATTGCTGCGAAAGCCGCGGTCCTGAACGCCCTGAATCTGGCACAGGTCGAGGTAACGATCTTTGAGTCGGAGGAGATCGGGAGTCATTGGACGGGACGCAACGGATATACCGACGGTGAGCAGGCGCTATGCACTCCTGCCGAGCGGGATCTGGGTTTTCCGTATAACAGTCCCTGGGAGTCCGTCTCCGCTGATCTTCACGCTCAATATTCGTGGGCAAGTTTCAAGATTGACCGTACGGCTGGAGGCTATCAGTCGTGGGTCGACCGAGGCCGGTTACGGCCCCGGCATTCAGAGTTTGCCGCGTATCTTCAGTGGGCGGCAAAACGAACGGAGGCGGACATCCAGAAGGTCAGGGTCGACCGGCTCGTGGCAAGACAGACCAAATGGAATGTGCTGAAGGAAAGTACACCGGGGGTCTACGTATCGGCTCATGGTGACGCGAAACGTCGCTTCGATGGCGTGGTCATTACGGGTCCTGGAGCCGCACGCCGCGTCCCGCTCCAGGCAGACTTGCATCCTCTGCTCACTGCCAGAGTCCATGACGGACTCTCGTTCTGGAAAAACCTGGAGACGGTGGAAAAGCAACTCAAGGACGGTGACCCGAGCGATGCAATTCTTGTCATTGGCGGCGGCGGGACCGGTGCGGCGGTGCTTGCATGGCTGGTCAGGCATGGATATGGTAGCCGGCCATTGATACTGGTTGCGGATCAGGCGACGTTGTTCAGTCGGGGCGACAGCGTTTTTGAGAATGCCCTTTTCAGCGATCAGGCGGCGTGGGAGCGACTCTCGCCCGAGAACCGCGATCACTTTTTCAACCGCCTGAACCGGGGTGTGGTCTGGCACGCTGTCATGGAAGATCTTGCCGAAGCGCAGGATCTCGTTCTTATGGATGCGCGCGCCAAAGAAGTTATTGACGACAAGGGTGATCTCGGCGTGGAAATCAGGAAGTGGGACGGCTCGACGGAGACCTTGCCGGCGGCGCTTGTTGTCGATGCGTCGGGCTTCGATCCGTGGTGGTTCAGCAGGCTGCTTCCTTCGGTGCGATGGGGTGCCATAAGGAAACGTCGTCTAGCGCAGAGTATGGCGCAATCTCTGACATTTACAGGGTCAGATTGGACATTGCCTCCATTGCACGTTCCATTTCTGGGAAGCAAGCTGGGCCCCGGCTTTGGTAGCCTGATGTGTCTGGGCGCAATGTCAGATCTCGTGTTGTCGGACTATGCCCTGCCTCCCGGCTTGCCGGGAGCTTGAAAAATCAGGGATATGGGTGTATATATGTACATATCAAAGCTGGGTACACAGGAGGCGAAATGAGCTCGGACAATCTTATTCTTCGGACCGTCTACCTTCCCCCGGACCTCGATGACAAGTTGAGGGTGGAGGCTTTCGCCAAGCGGACAAGCAAGAATGATCTTATCCGGAAGTACATAGATCTGGGCATGAAGGCGGCGAGCAAGGAGCAGGACACGAAAGTGCCCGACAACGGCGATGCGCTTCCGGGGTCAATCGTCGCGCGGAACAGGCCTTCCCGGCAGGCACCGGCGAAGAAGGTGGCGAGAAAAACCGCCGCAGCCAGATCTGCTGCGAAAGCGTAGTGCCGGGTCCATGAAGCGGTGTCCTGTCGCTGCGCGATGATTCGCCCGTGGCAGTTGACTGTTGCCCGCCGGCGGCCGCATTTTGCCTGCGGTGGGAAAGCGTGCGATTTGACGATCTAACGGCCAGCACCTTCTCAGGGCACGCTGCGACCGCGCCGATGTCGGGTTGCCCCACCAGGCATATCGGTCCGGGCTTAGTGTCGCGATGCAGCGGAGGTGTAACTGTGCTGCGCTTCTCCGCGAAGTGTCTCTATACGACTCAGTATGCTTGCTGCCTGGTCTTTCTTCCGGGTGTCGAATTCACGGTACGGATCATGTACCGCATCGAACAGAACGCGAGCGTCCTTCAAACAGCCCCGAATCGCTACAATCGTCCCTATCTGGCTGTCGCTCAGTACCGGTTGCTGAAGCAGCGTAGAGATTCGAGGCAACAGTTCTGCCATCACGGCCCCGAATATCGCGAGCTGCGGATGATCATCATGCGGAAATCCATAAACACTAGGCGGCGAAGAGGGCACGAGCTTCAGCGTTCCGACGAGTTCAGATATTGCTTCCTCGCTTTCGATCGCAATCAAACGCAGAGCGGCCGCGTGTGCAACATGTGTTGCCTGCTGATCAGCCGCGCGTAACTTTGCGTCGCGTTTTGACTGCAGGGTTGGGAACGTGAAGGCGGCGATCACGGCGAAGGCGCTGCCTACTGCCTGCGCCCAGGCTGCAAGGCCGACGTTCGCACTGTCGCGCATCCAGCCGATGACGGTATGAAGGACATCCATGATTTTTTTGTTTCAGGTGTGCGCTGATTGACGTCAGCGGTTAAGGCATCCGCTCTTCTGGCAGGAGCTAGCGGTCGCGCCACACCTTGTCCTCGATGATCTCCTACTAAACGGCATCCAGTCGCTGGCGAGCGTTCGGCGACTCATGGTCGTCAGTGTTTCGGTCGGTGCGAACGATCTATCCAGCCGGCGCCGACAGTTCCAGTGCGATCTGCAGGGAGTGGGCTGAGTTCGTCGCATAGAGACATACGAATCGCTCTGTCATCTGCATTCGCAACCTTGATCAGCAATACCGCGGGTTGCAGACTGAGCTGCGCCGGCGCTTCGGCGCTCGAGAATGCTGCCAGTGGTCTCTGGCGTATCCATAGCGACACGTACGACGATCCATCGTCATCGGCCACGCCAATCTCGTCGAACGACGAAAGGTCGGTGTTAGGCAGTTCCGCGCTCTCGACCAGCTTTCGGGTCAAATTTCCTACATTCATCGTCTTTCTCTCGTAGTGGTGCGTCCAGATTTTGCCACGGCAACGCTCTCCCTCGCCATCATTCCGAGCTGGGCCGCTTGTCCAACGCTGCGTTGGCGAAGGTTGGTAACGGGGAAGCTAGTCAAAATACATTTCTACATCGTGACTCCGAGGAGCGCTGCCGCGTTGTCATGCAACCAGCCACGACAGATGTCTTCGGGCAATCCCAGCGCAAGAACCTCGTCGACTGACCGTTCGACCGGAATCATGGGGAAGCCAGAACCAAAAATGATGCGCTCCTTCAGAACGGAGCGGCCATAGTGGAGTAGTTGCTCGTAGCCGCTGTTCGGTGTGCCGAGCAACTTCGGCCGTACGGCGCTCAATCCAATCCAAAGGTTCGGATGGCGCCATGCCATGGCGACGAGCTCATTGATCCAGGGCCATCCGGGAGGCGACGCACATACTCGAAGAGTTGGGAAAGCCGTCAACACGTCATCCAGCGCCAATGGGTGCCCGTAGATGACCTTGCTCGACAAGGAGAAGTTCAGCCCACAGTGGATGTTGACCGGGATCTGGAGTTCGGCGCATTTTTCATACAGAACCATCAGCTTCGGGTCATTGATTGGCAACATGTGCTCGAAGCCCTGAACGTTCAGTCCGGCAAGACCAAGTTCGCGCACCGCGTGGTCCAGCTCCGCGACCGCGTCGCCTCCAAGATGCGGGTCCACCGCGGCGAAGCCAATGAAACGAGACCCGTGGTTCCTGCAGAATTGCGCGACTGTCTCGTTCGGAACCCTGAACCCCATGGTAGAGCGCGCGTCGCGCGCTTTCAGCACAACACGACTGGCCTGCAGCCGATCGTACATCTCGAGATATGAAGCGAGCGAACTGGCTGATTCCTGGGACGCAACTGCGCTCTCACTGTGCCGATACACACGACGGTAGTTGTCCATATGTGAAGTCTGGACTTTGAACTCAGCGAGTGGCGGGCGGCTGGCGAAGTCGATAATCATGGCTGTTTTTTCCGGAGTGAATCAGGACAGCACGGTGGCGCTATCCGGCGAAAAACTCACCTCGACCCGTTCGCCTTTGTTGAAGATCCTGCTTCCCAGACGGTTGACCTGTTGCGCGAGCAGCTCCTTGCCCGAATCGAGCACCAGACGATGCTTCACGACGCCACCCAGCACCAGATGATCGATGACGTTGGCCAGCAGCGTGTTCTGGAGCCCTTCGCCGGCTGATGTCGCGCCGCCCACGATTTCAGTCAGGCAAAGGTTCTCGGGCCTGATGAGGACCGTGACCTTACCGGTACCGGCAGCAGGCATGTTCGAACGACGGCAGCGGATGCGATTGCCGCTGGCTTCTACTTCCACCGACTCGGCAGAGGATGACGTTACCGTCCCTTCGAGGAAATTGCCCCCGCCGATGAAGTCTCCCGCGAACACTGTGCGTGGATTGAAGTAAAGGTCTTTCGGATCGCCTTCCTGTTCAACACAGCCCTGGTTCATCAGCACGATACGATCCGATAAGGTCAATGCCTCTTCCTGGTCATGGGTGACGTTGATCATCGTGATCCCAAGGTCCGCATGGAGCTGCTTGATTTCGAACTGCATCTGCTCGCGCAGCTTCTTGTCGAGTGCACCCATCGGTTCGTCCATCAGAATGAGCGACGGGCTGTACACAATGCAGCGCGCCAGGGATACCCGTTGTTGCTGGCCTCCGGACAGTTCCTTCGGCTTGCGCTTTCCGATGTCAGGCAAGCGCACCAGTTTCAGTACGTCGCTCACCCGCTGACGAATTTCTGCTTCAGCGACCTTACGCACTCGCAGTGGGAAGGCGATATTGTCGAAGACTGTCATGTGAGGCATCAGCGCGTAGTTCTGGAACACCATCCCAAGCCCACGTTCACCGGGCCGCATGTTCGCCGTGTCCTTTCCGTCGATCAGAAGCTTTCCGCCTGTCGGTTTGATGAGTCCTGAGATGATATTCAGCAACGTTGTCTTACCCGAGCCGCTCGGACCGAGCAGCGTGAGGAATTCTCCACGCCGCACCTTCAGGTTGATCTTCGATAGAACCTGTACATCGCCGTACTTTTTATGAACATCGATGAATTCAATCATTACCGCCATCCTCTAAGACCTATACGTCGCACGAACTGGCACAACGCTGTCAGGCAAGAAAATCACTGACCACGCGCGCTGCGTTATGACCGGGAACTCCGGTTACGCCCCCGCCCGGGTGCGTCGACGCCCCGCACATGAATAGCCCTCCAATCGGCGTCCGGTAGTCTGCGTAGTGTTTGACTGGCCGTTTGAAGAAAACCTGGTCCGCGCTCAATTCGCCGTGGTGAACATGTCCGCCGGGGAGTGTGAAAAGACGTTCCAGATCGGGAGGCACGAGAATCTGCTTATGCAGGATCAGTTCGCGGATGTTCGGAGCATGCTGCTCCAGCGTGGCAATCGTGCGCTCATAGAGTGCTTCACGGTCCGCATCGGTCCAGTCGCCCGTGGCGAGACGGTAGGGAGCATGTGTGCCGAAGATGCTCATGACATGATGGCCGTCCGGCGCGAGCGTCGTATCAAGAACCGAAGGCGTCAGCACAGCCATGCAGGGATTCTGCGCGTACTCGCCATACTTTGAGCCGTCGAACGACCGTTCAATGTAGTCGATATCCGGACCCACCTTCACCAGGGCCGGATACGCGAAGCCCATCTTCGCGGGATCGAACAGCCTGAAAGTCGGCAAACCTTTCAGTGCGAGGTTGACCTTGTATGCCGTCGAACGGTCACGGATCCGGGAGACGTCCTTCAGGAACGAGTCCTGCAGATTCCCGGCAGGGATCAGCTTCTGAAATAGCAGCTTGGCGGGCAGGTTGCTGACGACCGTCTTACCTTCGAAAACCCGGCCATCGGATAGACGGACACCCGTCGCGCGACCGCCGGAGATCAGGATTTCGCTAACTTCGGCATCGCAGTGAGCGACAAGGCCATGCTCGGCACCGTCTTTCAGAATCGCACGGGTGATACTCCCCATGCCCCCCTTAACCACGCCGCTACCGCCGGCAGCCGTCGTGTTATCGCGCAAAAAGCCACGCAACATGATGTAGGCTGAACCGGGTGTCTTCATGCTGACGTTGCCGCCGGCCGCGGCCGCGTAGAACCCCAGCACGGCCTTGACGTCGTCGGATTCGAACCAGCGGCTGAGTAAATCGTACGCGCTTAGCGTCATCAGGTCGTAGACGTCATGGAACTTGTCCAGCATTGCCCGATTCTTCCAGCCGAAAGATGCGAGTTGCCACGCGTCCTTCAGGTTGTCGAGGCCGGGATCGAAAGGTGTCTGCCACAACAGATCCCGCACGACCAATGCAACGCCTGTCATAAATGCGAGGTAATCCGGATACGCAGCGGCATCGTGCGGCGAGAAGCGGGCAATTTCGGCACGAAGCCGATCAGGCTCGGACCAGAATGTGAAAGCGCGGTCACCAGAAAGAGGTTGAAAAGTGGGCGTGAGCGCAATGATTTCCAGCCCGTGCCGCTTCAATTCCAGATCCATGATCACTTTGGGTTGAAGCAGGGCCATCAGGTACGAGGCAGTCGATATCCTGAAGCCAGGCCACAGTTCTTCGGTAACGGTGGCGCCACCAACCTGGGCTTTTCGTTCCAGCACGCAGACAGATTTGCCCTGCCGGGCAAGATACGCTCCACATACAAGACCGTTGTGGCCTCCGCCGACCACCACAACATCAAATTTGTCGCTCATTGCTTCAGCTCCCCGTCTAGGCTTTGACTCCATGTGTCTTCCACGCGGTCGTAGGTGGCTTCCTTACCGTGCGCGGCTCGCTCACGGAGTTCCGCTTTCGCGATTTTCATGGACGCGGTCTTCGGGAGTGAATCGACAAACGAGTAATAGCGCGGCACCTTGAACTTTGCCAGGCTCTCGGAACAACCTCGAATGATGTTGTTGATCGCTTCCATACCCGGCTCGACTCCCTCGGCTAGCACGACGAAAGCTTTCACCTCTTCACCACGGATCGGATCGGGTACGGGAACCGCGGCCGACTCGGCCACCTCGTCAATCCCGTTCAGTACCGCCTCGACTTCGCGCGCGGCAATGTTTTCGGCGCTGCGGCGAATCATGTCCTTGTAGCGCCCATTGATATAGAAATAGCCTCTCTCGTCCTGACGAAATGCGTCCCCACTGCGGAACCAGTCCCCAAAGAAGGACGCCCGCGTAGCCTGTTCGTTCCGATAGTAACCAAGCATGATGCCGCGCCCACGAATACACAGTTCACCCACCTCGCCGGGTTTAACGGGGTTGCCGTTTTCGTCTGCGACAACGCATTCCCGGAACGGAGATGCGATGCCGCAGGAGCCGGAGCCGACCATGTCTGTTGCCTCAACCGGCATGAACATCGCGGGGCCGACCTCGGTCATGCCGAACGCCTCGCGTGCGACCAGATCGAAGCGTTCTTCAATCTTTGCGTGCAGTTCGCGCGGTACGCCGTAGACATTGGCTCGCACGACTTCGTTTTGTCCATCTTCGGGCTGCTCGTCCTGCTTGTAGACGAGGTAAGGGAACAAACAGAAGTTGATTTTGTAATCCCGTACCCAACTCATGAAACGCGATGCGCTTTGCCGGTTGGCAACGAAAAGCGTGCCACGCTGATACAGGGTCATCATCAGCATCCACTGTGGGTCCATGTAGTAAAACGGCGTCGGGGCGAGAATGTTCGAATAGCGGCGCCCATCGCGGAAAGCGTTCACCTTTCCGCTGATCAACCAGTATTCCTGGGTCAGCATGCAACCCTTGGGGAACCCGGTGGTTCCTGAGGTATATTGAATATTCAGCAAATCTGAATGGCCAACGGACTCGGTTTCGAGCTGGACCGGGTCCGTGGTCGCCACGCTTTCCCAGCGCGTGAACCGATTCGATTTGCCGGTGACGATGACCCGGGAGGCGTCGATCTTGATCTGACCTTCGCGCAGGCACGACTCGACGCGTTCTATGGCGCTTTCATGTGCCACGATGAACTCCGCGTCGCTATTCGCCAGGACGTAGGCGAGCTCACGCGGCATATAGTTGATGTTCACCGGGACCATCACCGCGCCGAGTGTTGCAATGGCCAGCCACGTCAGAGGCATTGCCGGGACATTGGGCATCATGACGGCGACGTGCGTTCCCTTGCGCACGCCGGTAGCCCGCAAACCTGACGCGAGACGCTCGACCTGCGCGAGGCATTCAGCGTAGGTGATCGTCTCACCGATCTCGAAGAAATTCCACAAAACGTGGTCGCCGCATTCGCGGGCAGCGGTTTCCAGCAAAGCGTGCACGTTTTCCGGCAATGGCTCGCTCTCGATCTTGCGTCTGCGTTCTTCGATCGGGGCGGTCTGGGTAGAGAGTGTCTTCTGGTATGCCATGTTGATCAAACTTTAGGGTTGGCTTCTCTGAGCGCGAGGATGCCGATACAGATTCCGAGCGAAGTCAGCGTCAGGATGGTAGAAATTGCGGTCAATACCGGTGACAGCTCCCACCGGATCGCGCTGTACATCTTCACGGGCAGGGTGGTCGTTTCCGGGCCGGTGATGAAGTACGCAATCACAACCTCGTCAAACGACATCAGGAAAGCAAACAGCAAACCGACGCAGATCGAAGGCTTCAGTTGAGGAACAACCACCTGAAAAAAGGTGCGCAAGCGGCTCGCCCCCATTAACATCGCGACCGACTCGAGCGCCGGATTGGTTTGCCGCATGCCTGCGCTGATCGAGATGAACATGAATGGCATCACCAGCGTGCTGTGTGTCAGGACAAGGCCAAGGGTGGAGTTATCCAGATGCATACGCGAGAAGAAGATATAGATGCCGAGTCCGAGCGAAATGACCGGTATCAGCATCGGCGCAATCATCATCAACTGGATGATTTTCGACCCGGGGAAGGTTGTGCGACTCAATGCGTAGCCGGCGGGCAGTGTGACCACGAGTGAGAGAATCGCTGTGAGAAAGGCGACCCACAGGCTCTGCAGCGCAGGAGTCCACCATGCACGATCTGAAAGAAACTGCTGGTATAGCTCCAGCGTGAAGTACCTCGGTGGAAACATCAGTTCTTGACCGCCGTTGACAGACTGGGCGATAACCACCGCAATGGGCCCGAGCAGGAACAGCAGGCCGGCCACTGCAACGGCCGTGGGCAACAGCTTGCAGAGCACGTGCCATGCGGACGACGAGGTGATGCCGTTCATCGAATCGTCTCCTGTTGTAATGCCTCATCCTTCTGGACCTTGAGGAGGAAAAGGATTAACACCAACGATGCGACAAGCAGGATCATTGCGATCGCAGACGCACCCTGCCAATCGAGTATCTGGCGGGTGTAGAGATCGACGAGGTTTGCCATCATGAGGTCCTTGCGGCCACCGAGCAACGCGGGCGTGACGAACATACCCATCGCAAGCGTCATCGTCATCAGCGCGGCAGCGAAGACACCGGGCAAGCTGAGCGGTAGCGTAATCTTGAGGAAGATTCGAACCGGGCCGGCGTCCATCAATTCCGCGACCCGCTTCAGTAGCGGATCGATACCCAGCAGACTTGCGAGAATCGGAAATACTGCGAAAGGCAGCAGATAGTTGACCATCCCGATTACAACACCCGCGCGGTTGAACATCATCGGTATCCTCGCAGCATCGCCGAACGCAAAGGAAAGGAAGCGATTGATGACACCGTTGTCGCCAAGCACCACAGTCAATGCGAAGCTCTTGACCAGCACGCTCGTCCATAGCGGCAGCATTACGCAGGTTACCAGGGCGATGCGCTTGCGGCCTGAACTGCGTGCAATCATTGCCGCCATGCAGTAGCCAACCACGACGCTCACAAGCGTCGCAATGAACGCTATCCATGCCGTTGTGCTGAGAACGCGGAGGAACAGGTCCGTCGCAAACAGCGATCGATAGGCATTCCACGAAAATCCGTCGCTATAGACGCTTTGCCATGCAACCACTGCGAGAGGGTAGAAGAAAAAAACCAGCAGGAGCACACACGCCGGAAGCATCAATGCGATGGCGTAGCGCCGGTCGAACGAATTCATCATGGGCGTACTGACCTCGTAAAACCCTGGAATAGGCCGCTTCGGCTTATTGGACGAAGCGGCACCCTTCAGTCTGTCGATCAGGTCAACATCCACGCCGTGAAGCGTTTCTGCAGGGTCTCGAAACGGTCTGCCCACCAGGCATCATTGATGATGATGTTGTCGGGATTGCTCATGTTGGGCAGGTACTTTTTCGTCGCTTCTACGACCAGCGGCTGCGCTTTTCGGTTACCCGGTGAGAAGAACATGCGGTTCGAGAAATCTGCCTGCCGGTCGGGCCGCAGCACGAACGCGAGATATTTCATCGCGGCTTCCCGATTTTTCGAATACTTCGGTACAGCGAGATACTCGGTCGCATTGACCGTCTGCGCCAGCGAGATATCGATGGAGTTTCCCGACTGCTGCGATGGGATCACACGGGTCACGAAGCTATATGAAAAGTCCGCTTCATTGTTCAGTACGATCGAAATGGTCTCCGGAGTCGCTTCGGTCCATTTACGCACGTACGGTTTGATCCGGTCGAGCGCGCGGAAAGCACGTTCGACGTCGAGCGGGTACAGCTTCGAGGGCTCAACGCCGTCGGCCACCAGCGCGATTTCCAGCATCTCACTCACGCGTGGGCGCAGGGCCCGGCGACCCGGGAAGCGTTTGACGTCCCACAGTTCCTTGAAGTTTTGCGGATGCTTTCCCTCAGGAAACCGCTTGGGATCGAAGGCGATGCCGGCGGCGAACAGGAAGGTCCCGACATAGTCAACGCCACCAGGCGCAATGAGGTCCGACGTGTTGACGATGCTCCTGTCCAGGGGCTCCCAGATGCCGTCTTTGGAACCCGACATAATGTGCGGTCCGATGCTATCAAAGACGTCCCAGGAGACGTTCCTGTTCTGTACCTGGACTTTCATCTTCGTCAGGTCCGCGTTGTTGACGATGTTCACGCCAACGCCGGTCTCTTTCGTAAACGGCTCGGCGAAGCAGGCTCGCACGTTCTTCTCATAGTCGCCGCCCCAGCACGTCACGGTAATTGAATCGGCTGCTCGGGCGACTGGCGCATAGCCGACTATCGCTCCAGCTGAAAGCGCTGCACCTGCTTTGATAAAATTTCTTCTTGAAACTCCAGCCGTTCTTTTGTGCGCCGATATATTGTTTTTCATGGTCGTCCTCCGCGTGAAGTGAGTGGGTCAGTGGGCCATCCAGATGGACTTCCAGTCGGTGTACTTGTCGAACGCGTGCAGCGACTTGTCCCGTCCGAAGCCAGATTGCTTGAAGCCGCCGAAGGGCGCGGCCATGCTTCCGCGATCGAAACAGTTCACCCATACGACGCCTGCCCGAAGCATCCGCGAGGCGTGGAGAGCGCTTTTCACGTTGTCAGTCCATACACCCGCAGCCAGTCCATAGTTGCTGGCATTCGCAACCTCAATCGCTTCGTCGATACCCGAAACGGTGATAGCAGATAGCACCGGTCCGAAAATCTCCTCCTGTGCGATACGCATGTCCCGACTCACGTCGGCGAACACGGTCGGCGACATGAAATAGCCACCGCTTTCCTGCAACGCGCGCTCGCCACCAGCGAGCAGGCGCGCGCCTTCGGCCTGACCGGTCTGCACATATGACATGACCGTGCTGAGTTGCCTTTGACTGACAATTGCGCCGAGCCGTGTGGCTGGGTCGAGAGGATCACCCGGTTTGAGATTGGCCGCATGTTCCACCACGCGATCCAGCAGCGCTTTGCTCACGCTTTTGTCCACAATAAGCCGCGAGCCGGCGTTGCATACCTGTCCGGCGTTGGAAAAGATGCCCGCAGCCACCGAACGCGCCGCGGCGTCCAGGTCCTGGCAGTCGGCGAGGACGATATGTGGGCTCTTGCCGCCGCACTCGAGGCCAACGCGCTTGATGTTCGACTGGCCCGCGTACTGCATGAACAGCTTGCCGACCGCCGTGGATCCCGTGAACGCAACTGCGTCTACGTCCATATGAAGGCCGAGCGCCTTGCCGGCAGTTTCGCCAAAGCCAGGTAGAACATTCAGGACACCCTTCGGAATGCCCGCTTCGGTCGCGAGACTCGCAATACGGATAGCAGTAAGCGGAGATTGCTCGGCGGGCTTGAGGATCACCGAGTTGCCGGTTGCAAGAGCGGGGCCCAGCTTCCAGCACGCCATCGAAAGGGGATAGTTCCATGGCACCACCGCAGCCACTACGCCTAGCGCTTCCCGAATAACCATTGTCGTCATGTCATGCCCGGACTGGGCGACTTCGCCGTACACCTTGTCGATTGCTTCCGCGTACCACTGGATCGTGGCCGCCGAGCTGGCGATATCACCGTTGAAGGCGTTCGTGATCGGCTTGCCGACATTCAGCGACTCAAGCAGAGCCAACTCTTCACGGTGCTCCAGGATCAGGGTAGAGAAGCGTTGCAGGACCTTCTTTCGCTCAAGGGGGGCGGCACGCGACCAGTCCCCCCCTTCAAACGCCCGTCGGGCAGATTTCACGGCCCGCTCGACATCCGCCGCATCGCACGACGCGATTGAAGCGATCGGGAGACCCGTCGCAGGGTTGATGCATTCGAATGTCTGCCCGGAAAGTGCATCGACGTAAGCACCATCGATGTATGCGCGGGTTTCGATACGAAGACTTTGAGACCGTTCATGCCAGTTGATGAGATCAGGCGTCACGTGGTTTCCCCGGGTGGCTGGAAGGATTCGATGCAGTCTAGGATTGCAAAACCATGACGTCTAATAGTATTTTGTTGGCAGGAACCAAACCTTTCTTTATGCCGGGTTATCCCTGATGCTCAATATTCGTCACCTCGCTGCCGTTCGTGCGGTGCTGCGCACAGGGTCCATTTCTAGCGGGGCGCGCATGCTCTTCCTCACTCAGCCCGCCGTGACAAAATCAATCCAGTTGGCAGAGGAAGAGTTAGGCGTACAACTATTTACGCGGGTGAAGGGACGACTCACGCCGACGGAAGAGTCGCGTTTCCTGTACGGGGAAATCGAACGGATCTTTGGCGATATGGACAACCTGCAGAACCTTGCTTCTGAGGTGCGGCAGGGGCACGCGGGACGAATCATGCTTGCGACCGTGTCCAACCTTTCGGCGTCGCTGGTTGCGCGCGCCATCACGAACTTCCGGCAGCGCCATGGCGCAGTGCGCTTCGATCTCGAGGTGCACAGCACCAAGCTGGTGCTTGAAGCCGTGCGGATCGGTCAGGTCGTTCTGGGCGTTCTTGACCTCGCCCCGGATGTAGCCGGTCTCGACCACTTTGAGCTTTGCGATGCGGAAATCGGCTGCGTCATGCGAGTCGATCATCCGCTGGCGACTGCTCCTCTCGTCACGCCGGCCATGCTGCGAGACGAGATGGTTGTTACTTTTCCGGACGACACAACGGTCAATACGCTTGTACGCGAAGCGTTCCGGCATGCCCAGGTGAACTGCAACGTTGGCATTACCGCCAACCATTCCTATTCGGCTTGCTGCCTCGTTTCGCAGGGCAACGGCATCGGGCTGATCGACCCGTTCCACGTTGCCACCGGAATCTTTCCAGACCTCGTTATCAGGCCGTTCGCACCTGCAATGCGACTCCGTCCGACGGTGGTTGTGGCCGAGGGCCGAACGCTGTCGAAGATCGCTCGCGAATTCGTTGACGAACTGAAACTTGTTGCGATGACTTTGCCTCTATGAGGCCCACGAGAAGACGAACTACCCGTTTCCGACGGGTCGAAGCTGGATTCGCTCACCGAATCGGTTCGTGAGCGGGGCGTCGACACGCCAATCACGGTTCATCCGACCGAGGATGCGATGTTGAGCTCATCGTGAGCGGCCGCCGCTTTCAGCCTGCAATGGCCGCACGCGGTGAGATTTATGGGATTCCCATCGTCATCGCCATCCGCAGCGCGGATGAGGCGAAGTGAAGTTTATCGCGCTGCCGTCCTGCAGAAACTGCGAGATGCGCAGGCTTTGGGCGCCGGCAAAGGCGAAATCGAGTTTTCTGGCGATGCCGCGCTCGGAGAGATCCAGATGCTCGGCGCGGCTCACCCTCGGGATGATGAGATGCAGGTCGTGGACGATTTCCGGATCGATCCTGGCGAGGGAGCGTGACAGGAAATCAGCCTGCTTCTGGTTGTTACCCTCGACGACCACACGGTCTCCGTGGGGGGGCGATCAGGGCTTGCAGGACGTCGACGATACGCTCGGCCTGTAGAACCACGCCGTCCGCGTTCGATGCGACGCGCGTGCGCAGATACGGATCCCTCGGTGGGAGGTCGATCCCAACCGGATCTTGCCGCCGGTGCCGTTTTGCCGGGGTACCAGCCCGAGGAACGAGGCAAACTCGCGCACAGACCTGAACGTTTTTGCATCCCCAATCGTAGAGACCAACGCCGTCGCGGTAAGTCTGCCGATGCCTGGTACTGCCGCGATTGCCTGGCATGCAGCTTCCTGCTTGTGCCAGCCACTTATCTGCTTCTCAAGCTGGTCGATATCCTGCTCGATCCCGTCGATGCGTCTCAACTGGTCGTGCAGACTACTGAACATTGTCGCCGGCAGTGCATCCTCGCGCTCTGCCATGCAGTCCCGCATCTCGGCAAGACCGGCAGCACGTCCTGCCCGGAATGACACACCGAACTCGTAGAGGAGGCCTCGTAACTGGTTCACCTGCATGGTGCGAAACTTGATCAGCAGCGAACGCATCCGGTGAAGAGCGAGCATCGCCTGCTGGTCTTCTGTCTTTGCCGCTACGGTTCGCATCCCCGGTTGCTGTACCGCCGTCCAGATTGCCCGCGCATCCGCTGCGTCGGTCTTGTTCGTCTGGACAAACGGCCGGATGAACTGTGCATGTAACAGCACCACCTCGTGGCCTAGTGCCTTGATCTTGCGAGCCCACCAGTGCGCGCTGCCGCACGCTTCAAGCGCCACCCGGCCCGCAGGCCGCTGCGCAACAAACGCGATCAGCCCGTCGCGTTGGAAGCGTCGATTGGCTATCTCGCCCGCTTGCTCGTCGACCCAGTACATCTGGAAAACCTGCTTTGCAAGATCCAGTCCGTATGTCGTAGCATTCATTTGGGCTCTCCGTTCCTCAAGTGGACGTGTCGAAACTCCACTCTGGCACATTGATGCCGTTCGGTTCTGGAGGGCCTCCGCGTTCCTGCTGGACCCTGCGTCCCCGAAGGGAGGACGGTGTCCATTCCATCTCGGCCAGAAGCGGCCGTTAGCTTGGTGCGTGCTTGAACAGCGGTTCAGGGTCACGGGCCGCCGATCGTCGGCGGGCAGAGGGCGGCCATCTACTGCCGCTCGACCGCGCTCTTAGGCGGACATTCGAACATCGGCTTCGCTGAGGTAACGGACGTTCCCCCGACGATCGTGCGCGTCGCGTCCGTGGCGGAAATCACCCTGCATGATCATGCGATTAAGTTCGGCGCGAGCGCGCAAATAGACTGTTGATTTGCACTTCCGATAGTGACCACTGCGACTGGTTGCTTTAGGAACCGCCATTAGTGCGCGGGCCAGCCTTTCGCTTTTGCATCGGGCGAAAGTGGCGGCGTTGCTAGGGCGCGAGCGCGTATCGCGTAGAAAGAATGACCAACTGACGCGTTACCAGTGCGTTGGTTATTTCGTACTAGATCGTGCGATAGAAGTAAGTCTTTCCCGGCTCGATGGTCACCGTATGCCAAAGCTCGCGGAGTTGTCCGCCGCCGGCGAGATTGGCGCCGCGATAAGAAGCCGTTTCTTTCAGGTTGGGCTGCGACAGCAGAGAGCCGACAAGCGTCTTGACGGCCAGCGCGATCGCGCTCGTGACCCAGTTCGCCGGAAGCACGAACTTCATGCCCGCTCCGATCGTCGCGCTGAAGAAGCCGACGTTGAAGTCGGCGAGTTCATCAAACATGCCTTTGAGCAGGTCGCCGTTTTCCGCCGTGAGCTGATGGCTTGCATTGACGATGGCCTCACCGGAATCGGGCAATGCGTCGCGCTGTTCGTTCGTCAATTGCACGTAGAGTTTGTCTTCCGCGATAGGATGGAGCGTTTTTGTCGAGAACGTGATGGGCAGCCCAACTTGAATGGTATTGACCATGGGAAGCGTGTTGAACCCTTCATCGACGATGGGTTGATCTTCGTGCCAAGCCATCGCTTCTCCCTTGTTTGGGCGGGACATCGATTCGTTGCACGCGGTTGTATGCAACGTCATGGACGTTCGCATTACTTCGGGCATTGCTAAAGCGTGCGTGGCGCACATCGTCTTGAGTTCACGACGTGCATGCGTTGCCAACACGCGATGTGCGCTTTCGCTTAGCCTTCGTCTGGCTTTATTAGCATAGTGCGATTTTCTAAAAATGCACGAAAAGAATTGAACGATGGCTTAGCTTAGCTAGCCAATGCTCGTCTTTAGCGATGTCTTGACGAAAGTTGGGTGCGCCGCGACGCTCAAACGTTGCCTGGCAAAGCCGTACGTGCGAAACGCCACATTTGGACGCCAGATACGACGCATTGTGTCTCTGGGAGAAACCCTAGTTGGAGATCCGAAAGATTGTTGACTAGGATATTTACCAGTTCGAAACTGATACATCACGCACGCCTTAGCGATCGATATGAATATAGTTAGGAAAGCTTTTCGATCGAAGGGCAGTGTGTTTTCTTTAGCGTTCGTGTTCCGCGGCGAAGTCAGGCATCGCCTGAAACTCTGACAGAAGTCAAAGCGAAGGTTGGCCGTTTTAGGCAGCGTAAGTTTTTGCGTCTCATGAATAGAGCTTGATGTCTATAGCAAAATCGGCGAGCTTCTCTAGCGCGGTGATAACGCTTGTTCGGGGGTGCCGTGACGGACGCATCGAGCCTCTTCGACTTCAACGACGAACCCGTTGCGGTTCAGAATCCATCGCGCTTTTCCATGTCGCGGCGGGTTTTTCTCGGCGGCGTGGTGTCGACGCCGCTCATCGGCTTTTGTGACTTCGCATCGGCGGCGCCGCCGCCGCCCAAATGCGAAGAGCGGCCCTGGTCGCTGCGCTTCGAACTGTCGCCATCGACGCGTGAACTGGCGATCATCGAATCGCCGCCGCCGCTGCCTCCCGAGCCCGGGGCTCCGAAAGCCCCGCCCGATGACACGATCCATTGCCCGGAGGACGTCGTCTGGAGACTGCCGGCATCCGCGTTCGGGCCGAATGCGTGGTTCGACATGGCGAGACCGGCGGACCTGATCACCGAGACGCCAGCAAAAGTCACGATCTCGCGCCGTATCCTGGTACGTAAGACGAGCTACGGAAGACACAGCGATGAGGTCATCCAGTTCGTTTTCATTCGCCGATACGACCATCAGGGCTTTTATCGCTGGACAATCAAGTTCGAAACGGGCTTCTGGTCGGATGGCTTGACCGAAAGCAACTCGGTGACCTTCGAAGCGTTCGTCAAAAGCCAGGCCGAGCTCAAAGGCTCGGCCGCGACCGGTTCCGTCGTGCGCGCGCTCACGCACACCTTCACCGATCTGATCGAGAAATCTTCGAATGCGCCGCCGCGCTCGTTCGTTTCGCTGGATCGGCATCTGCAATGGATGATCTACAACTGCAATTCGGAACAGGACTGCAAGCCGGAGGACAGCAAGCCGTTCCTTGCGGTGTTTGACCGGCAAGTACAGATCTCGACTTTTCAGCTTGGCTGGCGGCGCCGATCCGACGGCCAAGTCTTCTTCGGCGGGCGCGGGCTGGTCAAGGCCACGACCGTTTCCAAGCCCGTCAGGAAAGGCGCGGCGGCATCCGACACACCGTTCTTCGTGCTCGACGGCCAGGGCGGACAGCGTGTGAATCTGTTCGACGCGAAAGACCAGTCGTGGTCCTTCGAGATCAGAACGAGCTCGTGGCCTTACCGACCCGACATCGCGCAGACCGTCATGGCGCTGCGCATTGGGTCGGCCATGCTGTCGGTCGATATGAGAGACCGGCGGCGATGCGGACGCGTGCCGGTCTCGAACCTGATTCTCTCGGTGACCACGCTCGAACTGAATCGATTGAGTATCAGACAGAGGCGCGCGGGCGATGGCAGCACGGTGCGGACCGTGTTGTGGGGCAACGCGTTTTCCATCGATGTGGATGCGGACAAGGACGCGAGCGTCGTTATCGAGTCGCCCATCGGCATGTTGCGTGTCGGTGCGCCCGCGCTGGAAACGGTGAAGGCGCCGTCGAAGCCCGCTGCGCCGGATGCGAAAACGGAGCAGGAAGAGCAACAGAAAAAGCAGCAAGAAGCGAAGCCGACCAAAGGCAATTGCTCTGAGCCGACTGACCAGTCTTCCGGCACCGGCGATGCGGCCAACGACGATTCGAATGCCGTCGCCCAAGAGCAACTGTGGCGCGCGGCGAACGGCGACCGGCTCGGTGCGCCGTCATCGAGTGTGTTTATTGTGCAGGACCGCGACGACGCGCACGGCAGGAAGTGGCTGCGCCGGATTTCCATCGATGTCGCGTTGCTGGAAGCGTCCGTCGCGCCCGCCGACACGAGCTTCAGCCTGTTGAGTTTCGCGCGCGCGGACTTGCGTCTGCATTACGAAGACGGCGTGCCGCTTACGCTCGGCGGACCGCCCGAGGGTCCAAGGCCCCATGCGAACAGCTTCGTCTGGCTGGGCCCCGATCCGCTCGAAAAGGGACCGCGCGCGGTGCTGGATCTTTCCACTTCGACGCTCACGTGCGCACGCGATTACGACCTGATGAAGCTGCGGTTCCGCTTCAGCGATCTGAATCTGACGTTTCGTGAGGATATGCCGGTCTACTTCAGTCCGGCGAACGAGCAGTGCCGTGTGCTCGTGTCGCCCGATGGCGTGGTGACGGACGGCCGGCCCGTCCTGGTGGTCGAGTTCGATCCGCAGCATGTCATGGAGGAAGCCATTCTCTGGCCCGAGCCGTTGCCGTTGCCGGACGTCGTATTGCCGGCGGATCCTCCATTGCCCGATGACGACAAGACGGCGACGGATCGCGCGAGCATCGTTCAAAGGCTGCATTCCCTTCACGATCGCGCAAGCCGTGCGCGTTTTCGCGCCATCGTTAAAAAACCAAGCTGGAAGAGGAAGAGAAGCAAGCGGACGAGGAGGCGAAGAAAGCCAGCGAAGCGTCGAAGGAGAAACCTGCATCGCAGGCGGCGACACCGCTGGCAATTAAGCCGAGGGTTCTGCCGTTCCGCGACTTCGCCAATGCGTATCGGAAAAGCGCCCGCGCGTTGCCGATGGATCAGCGCATCTATATCGGCGATATCGATCTCGAACCCGATGCGATGGCGATTGCGCGCTCCGTGCAAAAAAGTATGGCGAACGGCCAAACGCAAGTCGTGATCAACGACATGCTTGGGCGCGTGGACGGACCGCTGCGCAATTCGCTCACATCGCTGCTCAGCAATGTGCCGAACCCAAAGGGGCTCGAGCCTACGGACGATCCCGCGGAAAAGCTGCATCGGGCGCTGCGCGACGAGTCGCTGTTCGAGCAGCAGGATGCCCTCTACAGGCTGTTTCGCGATACGTGGCGCGATGAGCTCACGCGCGCGCGCGGTGTCACGCAGACCGCGCAGCAGGAACCGCAGGACTCGCTCGCGAAACTGCTCTGGAATGTGGTGCACAACAACAATTCGCTGTTCCCGTTTTTCTGGTTCGACGAATTTCTGAGCGCATCCAATCGTCCGCCCGAGTTGACGGGCAACAAAGACGTCGGGGACACGTACACAAAAATCGAATCGGAGATCACGGAGCGCTTCGCGCCGCTTCTGACCGGCAACAGCAAGCTGCCTCAGGACGGGTTGGTGGGCGCGCGGCTTTCGGGCCGCAGCCGCCTCGCGTTCCGGATGAACTGCGAGCCGATCAAAGGCGTGAGTGCCGCCGAAGCCGGGCTGCTCGATGCGTCTGGCGATGGCGCCGCGCATCCGGGCGCAGGCAATCCGCGTTACCGGACCACCTATTTCACCTTCGAGAATCTGACCGACTGGTCCCGGCTCGAGCCGGCCGTCACGCGCCGCGCGCAAAAGCTGTTCGATCCGCTACGCTCGTGGGTGTTGCCGCCGCTCGGCGAACGAGCGGCGAATGCGAACGATCAGGACATCCTTCGATTTCAGGGTTTCGAGCCGAAGCCAATGACGGGCGCTCAGCGCATGAGCGACGTCAGACGTTCGCTGGCGCTCAAGCCCACGCAGTCCGAGACTGCCATCGAGATGCCGGCCCGGTTGATTCTCAGCACCGCGCAAGACGCGGTCTGGTGGACACCGAGGCGGCTTCCGGTCGCCGCGATCATCAAAGGCGGCGACGCCAGCGCACAGCAAACAGATACGGACGATGCCGGCCGCCGTCTGGAGAACGGCGCAAACGTGCTGCGTCCGGGCAATGCTTTGATCGACGGACGATGGCATCTGTGGTCGGCGCGGCTCGCGGTCGACAAGATGCAGCCGTCGTTGCGCGCGGTCGATTCACCCGATCTGCGTCCGATGGCGCTCGAGGTGCCGCCGGCATCCGCGGAACTGCTTTTGCCGGGACACGGCGCACCGCCGCCCGGTCCGTGGGCGCCGTGGTTCATCGGTCCGGAGCAGAGCGAGTCCGGTGTGCTGAAGCCCGAGCAACTCGGCGCGCTGATGGACAAGCAAGCCGTCGACCCGCCACGGAGCGCGTCGGACGCGGCTGCGGGCACTCAGAATCCGGCATCCGATGCGAAGGGCGCGGCGCCGGTTGCGCAAGCTGCGCCGCCGGCGCAAACGGCATCACGCGCATCCGCGGCGAGCGGCGCGGTCGCCAAAGTTCCCACGGCGTGCGAGAACGCGCCCGACACGCCGCGTTGGAAGTTCTTCCGCTGGCTGTGCGAACGAGCCGACTTCCGCAAGAATCTGCCGGCAGAGAATTACGCTATCTTCCGCACGTCGCTCGATGCCTACGACCGCAATCAACTCGTGTTGCTGACGTCCGCATACGGGCTGCCGGTGACGGGCATGCGCCAGGCTGACGGGAAAGATCCGGAGCGCTCGGGCGTCCTCGTCAGCGACTCCGGGCAGATCGAACCCGGAGACGACTACGCATTGATCGATGGACGCAGCGATCAGGCCATCTATCGCCCGGTTCCGCTGAATGTGCAGGAGCTTTCGCTGAGTGCCCTGGGCGGCTCGTTCCTTCACGATACGGCATTTCAGCCCGCCGCCGGCGCCGACGATGCGCTCGGCCACAAGATCTTCCAGGGCTTTTCCATCGAACGATGGCAGCATGAAATCGTGCTCGGCCGCGAGATTCGCGCGGAAGTGGTCTATAAGGGCTATCTGCTTCCGCTCGGGCATCACGCGTCGCTCGTCAAGCTGACCGAACGGATGTTCCTCGCCACCACGGGCGGCATCAAGGCGCTGCTGCGTCAGCGATTCTTCATTCGAATCGCGACGCCCGAGAAGATCTTTCCGGCGATCGGTCAGCCGCACGATGGCCGTGTCTGGTGCGGAAAGAACGTCACGCTGATAACACGGCGCACGCCCGATATTCTCGATCCGACTTTTCCCATCGGCGCCGACGTGAGCGAGAACAATCGGGAAGGCCTGAACGGGCGCATCTTCCTCGGCGCAACTAATCCTGGGCTGGCTTTCTGGCCGCGTACCGATATCACGGACAAGGGCGTTTTTTCCTTCGATGTAAGGATCGACAAGGCGACAGTGAAGATGCCGCTTATGTTCGTCAATAACATCGCGGCCACGAACGAACTGTCGATGAAAGCCACCGCCGATCACTACAACGGCAAGCTCGACGCGAAGTTCGAAGACGTTAATGAGAACAACCGGAAGAGGCGGCTCATCGATGCGCACGGACAGGAGATCGTCTTCGCGGATGCATCGAAGTCCGGGGATACGACGTATGCCGTCGAGCAATTGGCGCTGCTCGTCAGCGGCCGCGACAGCGGACTCAACAACAAGAAATGGCTCGGCCAGCTCGACCTTTTCCGGACGAGCGGCTCGCTCGAGGGCGCGCAACAGCCGCCGTTCTATCCGCATATGCTCTGGGCGGTCATTCGCCTGAAGCAGAGCGAACGCTTCAGCGGTTCGGGGCCGATGCAGGTCAAGGTGCAATACGACGGGCATTACGTGCGATACGGTTTCGCGTCGCCCGGCGCTCCTTCGCAAGAGCCCGATAAAGCGAACGGAAATGCCGCAGGGCAAAGCGCACCGGCAGCGCCCGCAGCGGCGTCAGCGGCGCAGGCACTAGCTCCAGCTCCAGCTCCAGCTCCAGCGCCCGTAACACAGAAGGACGATCCGTCCACGAATCCGTCGGAAGTGTTTCTCGATTTCCGCGCTGTCGTGCCTTTGCAGTTTGGCTCGAATGGCAACCGGTGCGCGGGCATCGCGCGACCGGAGTCGTGGTATATCGCGATCAGCCGGAAGTTCGGCCCTTTGGGTGGCGATGAACGAACGCCGGTCGCGTGGAAGAAGGACAACACGCCGAACACCGACCCCGACCACGACGATCAGAATCACCTGCAGATCCCGTTGCTCGTCGCGGGTACTCCGCCGCAGCCGTCCCAACTGGAGCAACTGAACGATCCCGATCGCGAGTATCAGTTGGTATCGCTCGTCGAATACTATCGCCCGAGTGCGCAACCGCAGGCGGAGTTCAAGGAAACGTCCGGTCCGGCGCCCGCCTTGGGCAAGCCAAAACCGACGAACGACACCGCCGAGGCGCTGAAGAAGCTGAAGGTCATCGAATCGTACTTCAGCGGCGATGCGAAGATTCTCGGCGCGATCACCATCCGCGATCTGCTGTTCCTGCTCAAGCTGGCTGGCATCGATATTCCCGCGCTCAAGGAAATCACCGAGTACGGAGCGCGCATTTCCAAAGAGGTCGATCAGGTCGCCAAGGATGTTTTCGAGGACGTGCGCACGCGCGTGCTCGATCCGCTGAGTCATGTCGTGGCGGCGATGGAAGGCAAGTGGCAGAGCGTCAACAACGTGCTCATCGCTCAGCAGGGCACGGATGCGCAGGGCAAACCCCGGGCGGACGCACTCGATCTCCGGCTGATCTATCCCGAAGTGAGCAGTTCGCTCGCGAGCCTGCGCGTAGCGCTGAACGCCGCGTCCGCAGCGAACGGCGCCGACTATCAATACTTGCCCGATAGATTGTCGGCGTTGTACGAGAGCGTGCAGCAACTCATCCACGCGATCGAGACGCTCGCGGCGCATCCGCTCGAGCGCTTGCAGGAGGCGGTGAAGACCAACCTGCTGAACAAGCTCAACGAGCTTCAGAAGGCGGTTGATGACTTCACCATGCGGTTGAATCTCAAAGACCAGTTCGCCGACATATTCGAGGATGACGCGGAGAAAATCGCCGACTGGCTGACCGAGACCATCGATCCCACCACGAGCGAAACCGATGACAACTGGTTCCTGAGCGCATACGCCAAGGCGAAGAAGTGGTTTGCGCACATGCACGTCGTGTCGCTTGTCGAGTATCCGAAGGCCGACAATGTCATGTCCTTCGGCTTTCCACCGCCGGATCTGAAAGCGTGGACGCAAGCCATGTTTCCCGACACGGATCTGGATACCCTGGCGGAGCAGCTCGCGAAGCAGCTCGCGGATATCGCCGGTCAAATCGAGAGGCAATTGACGAGCAGCGCGAAAGACGCGCTCAAGACGTTCCTCCAGGCGGCGATCGAAAACATCGTGCGTAAGGGCAGTCCGCTGGATCCCAACGCACAGTGGATCAATGATTGGCTCGCCCAGGCCCGCGTGAAGTTTGTCGAAGACATGAATACGGTGTTCGAAGATGCGAAGTCCGCCGTCGATGACATCACGGCCAAGCTCGGAGCCGAGCAAGCGTTCGAGCGTTTGAAACAGCAATTGAAGCTCTATCTCGAAAACTACGCCAAGTCCATCGAGAAGGCGTTGAGTCAGAAAGCTACCGATTCGCTGGCGAATCCGGACTTCGCGGTCATTCTGGCGACGGTGCACAGAATCGACGGGACCATCGCGCGTTTTCGCAATGTGAAGGAAGCGGTGCAACAAGGCGATCTGGTCATGATATTGCGCACGGCCGCACCACTGGTGCAGGACATATTCGGCGTGAACGAGGACTCGTTGGACAAAATTGCGGAACCGTTCGGCGAGTGCGTCGAAGCGAGTCTTTCCGCGATCTCGAAGGCGCTCGATGAGATCGAGCCCGTGAAAGATCCGGCCATTTTCCGGCAGGAAGTCAATGCCCGCACGCGCTACGAGAACGGAGTTGAAGACGCGTTGCCGGCTCGCACGACCGACAAAAAGTTGAGCGACGACGACGCGAAGAATCCGGGCACGCTGCTTCCCGATAGTGCGACGCTCTACCCGCTGAATCAGGCGATCTTCGAGGTGCAGTTGGTGCATTTGGAAATCGGCGAGCTGGGAACGCAGATCGACAGGCACCGCAACGCGCTGAACCAGTTGGACAAGAACCTCGCGCGGGATCTCAAGGACTTTCAGTCCCGGCTGCTCAAAGCGGTCGGCGAGGAGAAACCGCAAGAGCAATCCATTCTGTTCGCGTTGAAGCACCTGTACTGCGGCCTGATCGATTCGATCCTTGCGATACACGCGCTGAAGCAACCCATCGATCAGAAGCTCAAAGGGATCGAAGCCTTACCGGAAGTTGACAGGAAGGCAGCGATGGAAGCGCGCTGGAGCGTCTTCGACAAGAAGACGCTCGACGCATTCACGCTTCAGTTCCGCACGCTGCGGATTCTGTCGGAAAAAATCGGTGCGGATATCGGATCGCTTCTCGGCACGATCGACCAGTTTATGCAGGACAAACAGAACACCACGTACATCAGCGCGGGAATGCTCACAGGCGTGCTCACTTACATCCTGGACAGCAAGCTGAAGGACGCCGACAAGAAAGATTTCGACGAGCTGAACAGAAGGCTGAAAGACAGCGAGACGAAAATCGTCCAAGGCCTGAGCTTCGTGATCCGTCACGCGGAACGCCTGCTCGCGGATGCGACGCAAGACCTCGCCAGGGCGATCTCTGCGATTCAGACCCAAGTGGGGAAGACGTTCGGATTACTCGCGGCGGCAGGCATTTCGGTGGACCCCGAAGGCAAGCGCTTTCAGGACAGCCTCGTGACTTTGCAGAACACAGTCGCGGCGGTCTCGGCGTTCAAGGAGCCGAGCACGACGGATTTGGCCGGCAATCCTTATTCGATCTCCGATTTCTTTTCGCAGCCCGTCAACGCGTCCGGGGTTTCTATCGGCGCGTTCTTCGGAACGGAGGCGAACGCGACCTACCTCAAGCTCAGCGCGAATCTGCGCGATGCGGAGATGAGCGCCATCGCGACGTGGAATGCGCTGAAAAAGAGACTGGAAGGTCTGCCCGATACGCTCAAGATGCACATCGGCAATTGGATGGTGGGGCGTGTGGTCGGCAAGGACAGCGTGTTCGCCAAGCTGGATCAAGCTTACGGCGCGCTCGTCACGCAACGCACGAACGCCATCGCTGCACTGAAGACCTCAGTGTTGACGCAAAAGGTCGCCGTCGCGCTCGCCGTCAAACCGAACGATTTCTTTTACAAAAGCGTGGACTGCAAGCCACTGCCGCCCGTGGCAGACGTGCCGTGCGAACTGCTGGATCAGGAACATCTGCTTACCAGCGAGCTTGCGGGCCTGACCTTGCCAGCCGACGAAAACCAGGCCGCGTTGACGCAGCCAATTCAGGAAGACGTGATTGATTTCCTGAGAGCTTGGGCGCAGGGAAGCAGCGCGCCATTGAGAGTGCTCGATCAGGTGCGCCAGGTCGTGGTGACGCTGATGCGCGGCGACATACTCGCACTGATCGATTTCTCCGCGTTCCGCGATCAGCTCGAAGACGCCATCGCGACCTTGCTGCCGACGCGCGTCACGTTGACCTATGACTTCGACACGCAAGTGGAAAAAGAAGCGCCGCAGGATTCGATCTTCCAGCCGGCGGTCGGCGCGGAATTCGGCCTGCACGTGAAAGGCGTGGTCGATCTGCTGAGACCGGAGGACAACAGCTTCCATGCGCACGGCGCGTTGGGTCAGTTCAAAGTGAAACTGGTCGGCTCGCTGATCGATGCGCTCGAACTCAAGTTCACCGGCGCGCAATTCGAAATGTCCGACGGGCAGAAGCCGCGTCTCGATGTGGGTTACGACGATTTCGTCATCGGAAAGGATCTCGAATTCGTCAAGCAGCTCGAACCGTTTCTGTCGCCCAGCGAAGGCACCGGCTTCTTCATTCAGCCGATGACGCGCGCGGCGGGCATCGAGGCAGGCTTCGGCATCAATTTGTCATCGATCGGATGCGGTGAAACGTCGTTCTTCAACATCATCCTAAACGTGTCCGCGGAATTGCCGTTCGATAACACCGAGGCGCTGTTCAAAGTCAGCCTCGGACGCCGCCTCGCGCCGTTCAGCATGAGCGTTCTGCCGTTCTGCGGGTCCGGCTACTTCTCGATCTACTGCGCGGCCGACGGCATTCGCGGCTTCGAAGCCTCGTTCGAATTCGGCGCGGGTGGCTCGCTGACGTTCGGGCCGCTGACGGCGCAATGCCGGATTCAGGTCGGCGTCTATATCCAGCATTTGCGCGTGGACGGCCGCACGATCACGTCGATTTACGGCACGTTCTTCGCCGGCGGCAGCGCGAGCCTGTGGATCTTCAATTTCTCGACTTGCCTCTACGTGCGACTCGGGCAGCAAGGCGGCGGCGCGATGCACGGCGAAGCGGTCTATTCGTTCTCGTTCTCGCTCGGACTTGCGAAGTTCAATTACTCGGTGACGGCCCATCACACTCAGCAGCAATTGGGCAACGACGGGCCAGGAGGCGGCAAGGGGTCGCAGCAGACGTCGGCGAACGACTGGCTGCCGCCCATCATGTATGCCGCAGCCGACGTCGGTTCGACCATCGACGCGATGGAGCCCGCCCCGGGTAAATGCGGACCGAACACCGATCGCCGCGATGCCGACCTTAAGAAGCGGCGGCGGGACGCGATCAAGGCGGCGACCGAGGCGCCGGTTTCCGTCGATGCGGAAGGGCAGCGCAACTGGACTGCCTACCACCGTTACTTCGATAACGAACTCGTTGAAACCCTCAAGGAGTGCGGACTATGAGTGAAACGACTGTGCTGCCGCTGCTTCGCGTACTCGCCAACGGGATGGACGAGAAAAATAACAAGGTCGCTCGCGTCACGATCCTGTTGTCGCCGGCGATGATGGAGTCGGGAGGATTCGAAATCAAGTCGTGGCCGAGTGAGGCTGCCAAATGGTTACGCGAGCAATTTCTGGGTCCGAACCCGGTTGCCCAGTTTCGCTTAACGGCGATCAACGACGGATCGAATGTCGATTGGAAAGAAAAGCAGATCATCCCCGAACTGAATTTCAGCTTCTTCAAGCACGAACCGGATTGGACAGCGATCGACGTGTTCTGGAAAGCGTGTATCGAAGGTCACTACATGCCGGCGGAAGGGTGGGGCACGCTTTCGAAAACGCTCAGTGAATCGCTCAAACGTAAGCCCGATGAGACGGAGCTGTCGGGTCATTACTCCCCGCAGCAGATTCCTGCGGCCAACCAGTTCGACCACGACGGCGCGCTGATCGCCGACTACAACCCTAATGAGCCGCCGAAGATGGGCAGCGTGACGCCGATCAAGCACGCGGATCTGGCGGTCGATGAGGAAAGACGGCGCGCATTGCGCATCATGAAGAAGCTTCTGCACGGCCCGAATTCGATTGGTGACAATTGCCAGGTGCAGCGATTGACCATCGGACCCGAACAACCCGTATCGGGCGATAAGCAGGCTTTCAACAAAAAGCTCCGCGAATTCCATTGGCAGGAGTATTCGAATTCCGTGAAGAACACGGCTTGCGACCGTAAGGATAGCGTCGGTATGCTCGAGAAAATCCGTGCGGCGCTCCACCATCAGGAAGAGTGCAATAACCTGGACTATTCCGACGGCGATCACCACGCGATTCCGCACGGCGACAAAGCGCACTACGATGCCTCCGCAAGCGATCGCGCAAGCTATGTGCTCGGCACCTGGCTACAGCGCAGGTCGAGCCTTCGGGCGCAGAGCACGAAGGATGGTATCGATCGTCCGGACATAGACGCGATCAGCAAAGCGACGGAAGCTCAACCGCCCGCCGAGGCGGACAATTACCGACTCGCGGTTTTTCATGCGTTGCAAGACGATCCGGTGCTGTCCAGACTTTTCTGCCTCGTCGTGGATGCCGAATTCAACTGGCCCGAAGAGCCTGTATCCGAACAACCCTTATCCAAAAAACCCGTGTCCGAGAAACCGACCTACTGGCATCTCTGGTTCGGATCGAAGGACCAGGATCCCACGAAGGTCATCGGCGCACCGACGGATCGGGAAAGCTTCGTCGCAACTGCGGCGCGGCGCTTTGGCAATGCCTTCTGGCCTGTTTCCGCTTTCGAAGCGGGCATCGGCAACACAAACAAAGACAAAACCAAGCCGATTTGCAACTATCCGATGATCGAGCAGGAAGACGGCATGTGGCGCCTCGGCGCGGGTTGCCCGGAATTCGACAACGAACCGACCCGCGCGCCGCGCTACGACCTCATTTCGCTGGATGTGCGCCGGTCGGTCGATAGCAAACGCAACAATCCGGATCGCGGCGAGCGGCAAATCACCAGTGGCCTCACCGTGCTCGATCGCGGCCGCGTGTGCCAGATTTTGCGCGAGATCGCGTTGGCGGATCGCTGCGCCAAACGAGAAAAGTTGCCGATGGTGCTGCACGCCGAAGATCTGACGGTCGGGCGGCGCATCGACATCGCTGCCGTCATGCCGGGTGCGCCCATCCGCGAAGTGACCTGGCGCAGCCTGATGCACCGTTACGTTTCCTACAACTTTGGTGTGCATCAACGTGCGATGAGCGAAGCGATGAGAGCGCTGGTGCCCGGTGCATCCAATGCAAAGAACACGACGATACTCACCGAGGGTTCGTTCCAGGTCGCGGCCCGTCATATGCCGCGCATCCCGGACCCAGACGATAAGAATCCGCCAAAGTGGGACGTCGCGGCGGACGAAGCCATCTACACCTGGGACGGCACGCCCGCTGCGGTGCTCACCGACGCGGGACAAGCGCCCGCGCAGCGTCACGGCGAGCTTCCGTACAAGCGGCGTTACAGCCTGAACGGTATCGAGAACACCGACATGCGGCCGCCGCCGCTACGCTACGGCGTGCCTTACTTGCTGAGCATGCGTTCGGTCTTCGCCGGCGGCGGATCGCCGCCATCTGCGGCAACGAAGAGCTATCACAGCGATACCTTTGGACGCAACATGCTGCCGGCCTCGCGCGATAAGGCGAGCGTCGCGCCCAGACGGTTTCTGCGGCACGAAAGCATTCTCGCGCCGACGCTGCTGTTGCCGCATCACGTCGCGCTTCGCAGTAACGCGCGCGTGGGCTTCGAGCAACTCGATCAGGCCATCGTTCGTTCGCGGATCGACACGCTGCCCCCTATCGACAAATCGGTTCTCGCGCCGGATGGATCGAGCTACATCCCGTTGAGCCAGCGGCTCGCCCCCGACACGACGATGCGCGTGTTCATTGCGCCCGAGGCCAGCTTCGAGGACGTGGTGAAGCACGGCTGCCTCGACGGAAAAGATCCTGCGAAGGTATTGAGAGGCGGTCTGACCAACGTCGCCTATCAGTCGGTACATCGGGCTTCGGGCGCGGATGGCGGCGCTGTCAGCGGCTTTCCCAATGTCGTGACCGAGCGCCGCGAACCGAATCAGGAGGATGGTGGTCCGGGTTACCGGCGTTTCGCAACCGACGCGGAGCGCGCGAAGTCGCCGAAGGTGTCGGGCATTCCGGTGTTCGAAGTCGGAGGCCGCCATTCGGTGCCGGAGCACGGCGTAGGCTGGCTGCCCGATCCCGCCGCTCATCACTTCTCGTTGCGCGCGCGCGTGCGCGGAAGCAATGCCTATCTGCCGGGCGAACTGACCGCGGCGCTCTATAGCGCAAGCATCGTTTATCCGAATGCGTTGCCGCTCGTCATCGAGATCAAAAAGGGCGAAAGGAAGCGGCCAGCCCAAGGCGACGAACTTTGCATCGTCGATCTGGCGGGCGGGGCGAAGGAGGCGCCGCTCGCCTTCATGAACAAGAACGGACAATTCGGCGGAGCGTCTTCGAGGACGACCGCCGTTCGCCTCATCACGCTCTGGCTCCTCGAAGGTGAGGATTTCGATCTGGAGGTGGCTTGCCTGCCGACCTGCGAGACGCTGGCGCATTCGTTTTCGATGACGGAAACGCTCGCGGTGCAGTGGGCGCAGGCATCGGATCATAAGCAGGCGCTCGCGGACATGCAGGCGACGTGCAAGGCCGAAGTGACGCTGCCCGCCAATTGCAAAGGTGCGACGAAGCAACCGATGACCGGCATCGGCGGTTACGCCGTTCCCGGCGACGGCCTCATCACCCAGTGCGCGAACAAGATCCTCAGCATCATGACAGACAAGTGGCCCATCGAGGAAGTCGCGGCGGTGACGAGTCTGCGAGTGTGCCATGCCGTCAACCGGCCCTCGCTCGTGCCGATATTGCACGATGTGAACGTGCGCAGGCCCGCATCGGCTACGCAGTACATCGACAAACCGGAGAGCGCGGACAGCGCCGGCGCCAAGACGCTGTTGCTCACCGGCAGAATCGCGCTGGATCTGGAACAAAGCGATGCATTCGAAATCCTCGCCGAAACGACCGGTACCGGTGGCAAGCTGCTCGACGATCCGAGCCGCGCGCGCAGTGCGATGTCCCGCCGCACCGGGCGATGGCCCACCTATACAACGCCCACGGGCGGGACGTCGTACATCGTTCCCGAACAGGTTTTTGGCTTCTCGGTCGATACGGGCGGGCGGGTGGACCTGCCGCGCGAGCGCGTGACATTGCTGCGCGTCGATAACCTGCCCGTGACCAGAGCGATCGGTGAGATCGTGCCTATCAGTCCGGATGCCGCGAAGAAGAAAGACGCCGCGCAGAAAGCCGCCGCGCAGAATGCGCAGACCTTGTGCGGCGAGCCGCGATGCGGTGAAACGGCGGCGTCCGATGCTGCGGCATCGGCTGCATCGACGGCGGCATCGGGCGCGGTGGCATCCGGTTGCGTGGCGCCTCAGCCAGCCGCCGCGCAACCCGCAAGCGATGCCCAGGCGGCCAAGCGGCCGGCCGATGCGCGGGCAGAACCCGACGATCAACCCAACGCGCCGCCACCAGCCGCGCCGCTCTTTTTCGACGATCCTCTTCCCGAACGCAGCGGGCCGACCATGAAGGCGATCGATCTCGGCCTGGTTCACGCGTGGGCGCTCACCGACCAGCGCCTCGACATGACGCTCGCCAAACCGAACGGCACGGAGGATGCCTGCAAGACCACGCGCACGATCCGGCTTGCGCTTCCGTATACGATCGCCGATACACGCGCACGTGCGATCAGGTTGCAGGTGAGAGCGTTGTCGCGCTTCGCCGAGGCGTTCGAGACGGCTCCCATGTACGACGCCAAAGGAAAGGAGATGCTGCGCAGGCGTCAGCCGTTAGCTAGCGACGATCAATCGACGCTGAGCAACACCGTCGTCGTCTGGTCCGATGCCACCGTGCGTCCGGCCGCGTGCGAACCGTTGCGTCCCGAACCGACCTTCGCGATTCGCCGCCATACCGAGGACGCGGACTTCGGCCGGCGCGTCCATCACGTCGAGCGCCGGGTGATTACGCGGCTCTATCTTCAGCGCGGATGGTTTTCGTCGGGCGAAGGCGAGCGGCTCGGGATCGTGCTGTGGCCGCCGCGATACTTCGACGAGACCCAGCATATCTTCGCGAATAATATCGTTACAGTCGGCGGGCGATGCTTCAGCATCGCCGGATTCGACGATAAGGATCTGGGCAAAGGCGGCTCGTTTATCACGCGCTGGGGCGGCGACCCGATTCGCAAGGACGAACGTCCGCAAGACGCCGTGCTGATTCCGACCCGCGCCTTCGCCGACGCGATGGATCCCGTGTGCGGCGCGCTGCGACCGTCGGACAGTGTGCACGAACCCGAAATCGTGGATGTTGCGCAAATGCCCGTTCCCGCATGGGTCGCCGACGATGCTTATGGGAAAGCGCCGGTCAACGAGCAAGAGCGGGCCGAAAGGAACGAGGCGGATCGGCTGAAACCGGTCGATGACTATCTGGCCGTGAGCTTGCTCACGTACAAGCCGTGCTTCGATATCGAGCGCGAGCAATGGTATGTCGATGTGGATCTTCTCCCGTCCTGCCCGTCGGAGCCTTTCGTTCGCTTCGGTCTTGTTCGTTACCAGAAACATGCGATCGATGCGGCCGATGCAACCGGCGCGCACTTGCAGGTGTCGTTGCCGGCCACGGTGACCATGCCGCTGCTGCCGTCCCGCCGCCTGAGCGTGGAAACCATGGGTCAGGATCTCGGGCAGATCGCAATCACGATGCGCGGACCGGGCTCGGTCGGCATCAAGGATCTCCAGGTCCGGCAGACGTTCGTCAACGGCGCGGACATAGCCGATGTTGAGAAGATGGCGGCGGCGTTCGACAAGCTTCAGCGTCCGTGGATGCGCGTCTGGCTGTTTCGCGAGGAGCCGGGCGTGGGCGAACAGATTCATCGCACGTTCATCGGTTGCAACGCCGAACGCCCCGCGATCGAAGTGCAGGCGCGGCCGGCGCGCAAGGAACTGGTCTGGGAGGCGAAACTCGATCTTCCGGAAGGCGATCTCGACGAGCGCGGCCGGGGTATGCTCGTCGCTTACGTCGAAGAAGTCGATCGGCGCATGCCCGCGAGCTATTCGCGCGAACCGGTGAAGCCAGCGCACATCTTCGATGAATCGACCTTTGTCGACTCGGGGCCGCGCTTCAGCGCGCGCGTCCCGTTGATGCATGTGAAGGCGGGCGTGCCGGCGTGAAGCCTGCGCGCGATTGCGGCTCGATGTTCGTATCGTGTCTCGACGGCCCCGCGCGGCCGTCGAGCGAAGGCGTCAGCCGGCGAGATGACGCGTGTGCCGCTTACTTTTCGAGGCAGCTTTTCTTGACTTCGACGCAGAGGCCGTTGAACTCCTGAACCATGCGATTGCGCAAGGCTGCTGCGGGCGAACTCTTGCCCTGCAAGTCGGTGCTCAGCTTCGCGAGCTTCTGTTGAACGTCGCTGATGGTTTGATTCCCATCCGCTTCGAGTACCTTACCTTTGACGAGACTGACGACCGACAGCACTTTGCCAACGACGGCCAAGGCGCATCCCCCGCCGCCCGTTTCGGCGCACGTTGCGAGGCCTATCGTCGCCAAAGCATTTCCTGTTATGTCCATTCCGAGGCCCGACCAGTCGTTCTTCGATTTCATCTGGTCGAGTTTCTGGTTGATGGCCGCGATCTGATTGGCCGTCGGCGTCAAATCGATCTGCCCGTCCGTCTTGAGCTTTTCGACGCTGTTGAATAATTCGAGGCGACGGGCTTCCACCGTGTCGCATTTGACGGAACGCGCAGCGATCATGACGCTCGCTCCCTCCTTGATCTTGAACGACGCCATGCATGAGCCTTGCATTTCGTCTGCGTTCGCAGCGGAATGGATCATCAAGGGGAAAATGAGCAGCGCGATACGGCAGACGATCTTCGACATATCCTCTCCTGGAGCGCTAAAAAACGTTTTGACTGCACAATCTTGCAGCCATGCGACAAATACAGTGCACGACTAGTAAATGATATGTCGAAGACGCGCGAAACTTCAATCCGGCAAAAAGCCGGTTTCGCTTGGTCGCATCGTGCAATCTCCGCAAGGCCGGACCTCCGAATGCCTGCACTACGCAGAGTCCACCGGCATCGGCCCGACGTTCGAATCGCAAGACGATCCAGACTCGAAGCACGTCAGTGCGTGCGCTGCTTCGCCCGTACCGCGATACAGCGCGGCATCGATCCGATGCTTTCTGAGCAGCGCAAAGAGAGCACGCTGGTACTTTTCCGCGATATGCGCCGCGCGCGTGATGTTGAGGAAGACCATCTGATTCGGGTAGGCTTCAGAGTGCGCTGGTACGCAACGTTTGATGTCTCGGAGTCGGCTGGGCAGTGGTACTGGACCCTCGTCGACGCCACCGGATTGTCGGATCGGCATCATCTCCTTTTGTAAGTGAAGATGAGGCAAAGGAAGATGCTCTGTCCGCACGCGACGGGCTGTTTTGGGAGTAGGAAAAGACCGGCGGGTCCGGCACAAGGAAAAGACGTTAAAACAATCGGCGCGTGAGCGCCCCGCAAGCTGGCCGGGTGCTGGCAAATCCCGATACACGAGAAACCTGAAATGACGAATCAGAACAATACGCTTGACGTCGCCAACACGCTCGCTCAGAAACTGAGCGACGCCGCCGCATCGCACCAGCGCGACGCAGCCGACGCGATTGGCAAGGGGGAGTTCGATACCGCCATCGGCCATCTCAACAAGCAGCGCGAAGCGACCGGCGCGCTTATCGCCACCCTGGAGGCCGTGAAACTGCTCAACGGCGACTAAACCGCACCGCGCTGCGTGCCGCGCCTGACCGCCAGCAAGGATCTTTGCGCTTCGCTGAGTTTGGCCACGACGCCTGCTATATGCGCCTGCGCAGCGCCGCTATTCAGGCGCTGCGGCTGTCGGCCGACGATCGAGCGTGATACATCAAGGAAAACGGCCGATATTCCAAGGATAGGTCCTTCGACCGAAGCCGCCGCCAGAGACCCGCGACGCGGAACGGTTCTCCTAGGATGTGACGATTTGCTTGCCTTGGGGATCGCGGTGGACTAATATGGACTTAGTCCAGATGAGTCCGATCATGCAAAATTTCAACATCCACGAAGCGAAAACCCAGTTCTCGCGCCTGGTCGACGCCGCGGCGGCGGGCGAGGAAATCACGATCTCCAAGTCCGGCGTGCCCACGGCGCGTCTGGTACCAATCGAGCGCGCGAAGGTCAAGCGCCGCTTCGGCGGTCTGAAGGGAAAGGTTAAGATCGCCGACGACTTCGACGCGCCCCTGCCGGACGACGTCATCGACGAATTCGAGGGCCGTTGATGCGACTGCTGCTCGATACGCACGTGTTTCTCTGGGTCGTCGCTGACGACCGGAGGCTCACCAAGGAAGCCCGGAAGCTCATTCTTGATGCAGACGACGTGTTCGTTAGCAGCGCGAGCATCTGGGAGGCATCCATCAAGGCGGGCCTCGGCAAGCTCGACGTGGACGTGAACGCGCTGGTTGAAGAGATCGGCAGGGGCGGGTTTTCGGAGTTACCGGTGCGAGCTGTCCATGGCGCGTTCGTGCGCGATCTGCCGGACATTCACCGCGATCCGTTCGACCGCATGCTCGTCGCGCAGGCCATGTACGAACCCCTTCGCCTGGTGACGGCTGACGGACATCTGGCGAAATACACGGATCTCGTCGTCGAGATCTAAGAGAGAACACAGGAAAAAGACGGGGAATATCACGATGGAGCGAGCACCTAACGGTAAGGTTGAAGAAGTGTTACCTCTGCAAGAGCCGGCAGTACCCGCTGGAAAGGAGAAGGATGATCCATTTGGCCTTGCGCGCGCTGCCGAGAGCTTTCGACATGGCTTCGTTGACACGACCCGCGTTCGTGAGCATGAGAAAGCTGTCCGCGAAGGAAACGTACATCAGCAGAAGATGCTGGAGTTGGAGCATGCGGAAGCGGAGCGAAAGAGAACGTTTCGTTCAAACTGGATCATCGCTGTCGGCTTTTGTCTGTTTCAGGCGTTGATTGCTGCCTTCGGTTTCAAGACGAACAACGTCAGCTATATCCTCGCAGCGGCAAATGGCGTGGGTGCCTTCTTTGTCAGTCGTAAATTTTGATAGACCGGAAAGCGGGAAAGCAAATGGCAGCCACTCAGGACACGGACATACTCGCTCTTGAACTGTTCAACGAAGCGCTTGCGGTTCGTGACCCACGGACGCTCGTCGCAGCACCGCCGCAGAAAGATATTGTCCTGGTTAGCCGCGGGACACGGACGATTTATATCGAGGGAAGTTGGGGCCCAGCGATTCCATATCCTGCCGTCCGACATGACGATGGCACTCAGAATCACGGCTATCGCGCAGGATATGAACACAGCTTGGAGGACCTACAGGATCCTCATGTACCGGATTCTACCGATCTGGGGCGAGCGTTCCAGGATCAGGTCCGCAATGAATTCCGGGAGCAGGGCGCGTGGAATGTTTGCAGGAACATTGTCGACCAGTTGCGAGGCGACGCGCGCGATAAAGTCATCGGGCGAACTTGCAAGACTGTGCTCATAACTCACGCGGTACTCCATGATGCACGATGCTCCGGGGAGGCTTTCTGAGCGAGCGATTCTACCAGCGGCCGGGGCGGCGCGTGGTATGCGTCGATGCGGCGGGAGGGCGGTGTATCTGCCTGTCGGCGCGGTGGCAAGCGCTTCTTGCAGGCAGTGATTCATATGCCATGTGCGCGGCGTTTCAGGGAAAGGGATTTTGCCGCAAAGGAATGGTTGGTAGAATCCCGGCCAGCAGAACAGACAAATCCTACCGATGCTTTTGCCTGACCACGCATCGCATGTGAATGTGACCATCTCGATATGGTGGGCAAATTGCCTACCCGAGGACATTCTCGCGAATTTGCTGGCCGAAAATGCTGCTGGGTTTGCCGTCGAGGATGACGTTCCGGGCACGGCCCGACAACCGGAGATTGTCCCAGCATGAGTTTCGGCAACCCGATATTCAGTAAGCGGTTGCGCAATGGGGCACGCGTGCGCACGAGTGCCCTTGTCGGTTCGAGAATCCCGTATCAGGAGGGTGAGCTTGAAGTGGTCGAGATTGGCCCGTTCGTGTCCGTAGCAAACGGAACACTGGTCCAGTTCCTAGCACGTTGGACCAGAGCTGACGGGCTGCTGGCCGGTACTCTCATCCATACAGCGTGGGGCGTGTGCGAAGTCGTAGACTGACCAGCAGGGAAGCGCTATCCGTCCTGTTCCGGCGCGGGTGTGTCCATCCTGTACTCGTGCACATTGATGAAAGGGAAGTCCGGATCGCACAGAGCCTTGCGTCGTTCTTTCAATTCATGGCGGCGACCCTGATTCCTCAGAAAGCGCAGTTCGGGCGTCAGCCGCATCGTCGGTCGGATGATAACGGTGGCGACTGCTGCGCCTGAGCGAACTGGCGGACGAGTCGGCCATATTGATTAGCGGTCCGGTGGAAACCGGCATCGCTCTCTCACCAACAAAAATTAAAGCGGATTGCCATATCGTGATTTTGCGGAGCGCGCCGTATGCGCAATGCATTATTTCGCGAGGCTCGGCCGGAAACGAATAAATTAAATGGATGGCCGCTCAAGTTATTGCCATCACGGTCGTTATAGCAGTTTGGACGGGCGTCCAGTAAAGGGGTGCGTTGCACGCAGGAGAATCGGACGATTGTTTATAAAGGCTGAGCCATAACATCGTTGCCGATTTTACGAAGCGTCCGGTTGATGCGCCAGTTAAATACATTCGCAAACGGCGGGTCCAGCCAGTGAAGCAATGTATTACATGGTGCGTGTACTGTTTTTGTGACGGGCGGCACTGACAAATTATGACGACACCAGCGTGGTTGACGCGGCTGATTAGTAGCGAAATCGACCAACGGATAGAAAGCGACCATCGGACAACTACGTCCACTTTTTTGGGATGGCCCAGAAACGAGATTTTCCGGGATGTTATCGGGGGTGGGCAGGCAGATTTCAATGCCTCGATCGGCCATCTGAGCGGGGACGACAGAGCCCTTCTGTACGCAAAATATAACCAGGGGCGGCACCTCGACGAATTGCGTCATGCATTCGCCAGATTACTTGGAGACCACGGAAACATCGCGCGTCCGACGGTGGTTGATCTCGGCTGCGGACCGTTTACAGCAGGGCTGTCCTTTGCGGCATCGCTGGGCCCACAGGAGCCGTTCCGGTACTTCGGCGTTGATCGCGCGACGAGTATGTTGACTTTAGGGGCGTCGCTGGCCGAGCGTGCCCGGGAGTACGGAGCGTTCCACCCTCAGACAACCTGCTGGTTCGGCGATGATCTGGGCCGGGTCGATTTTGGACCCGCCCGAGGCGAATGGACGCTTGTCGTCGCATCGTATCTGCTGGCCAGCCCGACTATTGACGTCGAGTTGCTCGTAGCCTCTATCCTGACGGCAGTTTCCAGCATTGGGCCAGGTCCCGCGGCGGTGTTTTACACGAACAGTGCGAACCGGAACGCTGATGCGAAATATCCGGCATTCCGGGACACTTTGATACAAGGTGGTTTCGAGCTCGCGGTCGATGACGTGGAGCGCTTCGCTGACACGAACAAATCACCTAAGGACGTGCACTACGCGTTGCTGTACCGACCGGCAAAGACCACGATTCAGATGAAAGGACGCACCAATGAAGTTGCCAAAGCTTGACGATCTGGCTGATGAGCAGATGGTCGTCTACGAACATGAGCCCGAGAAAAGCCTGTTTGTCGTAGGTCCGCCGGGGTCTGGAAAGACCAGTCTGGCCGTGCTTCGTGCAAAGTTCCTGAGGGAACTCGACAAGCAACTCGTGCTGGTAACACGAAACAAGATGCTCGCTGCGCTCGCGGGGCAACTGGATGGCGAGGCGCTGGTAGCGAAGACCATGAGCGCCTTCATCGCGAAAACCTACTATGACCGCTTCGCCCGGAACGTGCCGGAGTTGTCACCGTATGTATACGACTGGGACACTATTATCGGAGACTTCGCAGCGGCGGAGGTCGTGCCGACACTCGAGCATCTTGTGATTGACGAGGGGCAAAACCTGCCCGCTGGTTTTTTTCGGTGGGCAGTGCGATTTGGCGCGCAAACGCTCACCATTTTCGCGGACGAGGACCAGACTACCGATTCGCTGCGCGCGTCATTGCAGGACATTTTCGATGCCGGTATGCCTTTACCTATCCGACTGCAGGCGAATCACCGGAACACCGCTGAGATTGCCGCCGTTGCCGAGCATTTTCATCGTTCTCAGGTTTTGCCGCCCGGGATCGTCCAGCGTCGCCGCGGCGGCGAGATTCCGCGCCTGGTGCAGCCTCGGAGCTGGGATGAACTCGTCGCGCTCGTCGCCACACGCTTTCAGAATCGCGCGCAAGCGATCGGGGTGATTGTGTACCGGCGGGACGACGTCCTTCAGTTACAGGAAAAACTGGTGGGAGCGTTGCCGCCGGGTACCCGGATTGACGCTTATGTCAATGGTGGGAAGGGGGCGGCAGAGGACATCCGGTTGCTCGATACAGGCATTACAGTGCTTAGCAGTGAGTCGGTGATTGGACTTGAGTTCCATGCTGTATATTTGCAGGACCTGGACAGATCCCTTCCATGTAACTCAACTGAGGCTTTTCGACGTATGTACATGTTGTGCGCACGGGCGCGCGATAACCTGACGCTGGTCGACGGTCCATTCGCGCTGAGTGCAAGTCAGATTGCTGATTTACCCGGCCCAACGCTGCTCGCCAGATGACAAGAGAATCTGCCTCACAGATGGACTGGCTTTCGCCTGAAGGCGCCGTTGTGCCAACGCAAGAAGTGGCTGGCGCAGTGTCGCCGCGCCTTTCGTTTGTGCTCGACAGTCGGGACTGGCTTCGCTTCGTGGCTGACGAATGGTGGCCCAGTCCCTTCGACGCGGACGGGCTGAGCCTTGGAGTAGAAGCAGTCTGTGACCACCTGAAACAAGGCGGGCGCATTTCGGTGGTCGTCTGGATTGATTCCGGTCAACTCCCATCCTTGCCGGCCGCCATTTATCGCAGTGGACAGTGGATCGACGCGCCGGTTCATTCGGTAACGTGTGATGACAAGGAGGTTCTTTGGCCCGGGCCAATTCACCTGTCGAGCGTGACAGCATTCTCTGTCCCGACGGAAGCCGACCGGGCGCGCCTTGTCGCGATGGCAAAGGGGTTCAGTAACGTCGAAATGCCGGCTCAACCGGTTGAGGTCAAACCGACCCCCCAGATACTGCCGGCGGCTAACCGGCCGCAATTGACGACCTTGTATCGTGCGCCCGCGCAGTGGGATTCCATTCGCGGAGCGGCTGCGATGGCAGTCTGGGCAGTGCCGGCAATAGATCCCTGGCTAGATGTGCTTTGTGAGTCTCTGTCGACCGGAGCGACTCGCGAGAACGCGGCGACCGCGCTAGGCGCCCCCTGGCTGGGCGTGCCGTTATGGGCCCGTAATGGTGCTGACGCCCTGGGGTTGCCGCTGTGGGCGGCGATCCGGGAAGTCATTGGCGCGGTGAACTACCGGGAAGAGTGGCGGCCCGCGGAGGTCCTGGAAACGATCGTAGACAGCGCCGCGCAACTGGGCGCAGACGGTGCGGCATTGGCGGAGTTGCGCGACCACACGCAGGCCATCCTTTCTGACGCGGCAGTAATAGATGTGCGACGCGCTGAGCGCGACCCTCTTGGGCTCGCGCTTCAGTTGGTTCTGCTGCGCCCGAAGGCGGAGAATTACGTCAGTTGGGTGGACGATCTTCCATCCATGCCGCCTGCTGTATGGTGGACCGGGGCGATGCTTTCCGGGCTGTTGACGGGGATGCGTGACCTCGACAAGCAATTCCGGGGATCTCCTGCTGCGCGGGAAATTTTGGCGGTGCGTACATGGCACCTGTCTTCCGTTGCAGGGAGTGCGACACGCTGCTGGCCGGATCGATTCGCTCCCAAGCCGTCATGGGTTTTGGGAAGCGACAAGGTGCAATTTCTTGACGGTGACCGGCCATGGGCAGATCGCAAGACAAGCCGACGCGGGGAGTGGTTCCGTGCAGATTTCGATAACGAGCCCACGTACAAACAGGCCCTCGAACTTGCGCGGCGTTTGCACCCGTCAAGCCTTCGTCGGTGCCTTCGGATAGCTGACGCCGAACTGACCGCGTCAGGCAGTGGCAAGTTGAGTGTGGACAAGACCGGACATCGTCTGAAGGTAAAGGGCGAACTGAGCCTTGCGCTGAACGATAGCGTGTCCTTCGCCGACGAGCTGGATGTCGATCATTTCCGGGACTGGATTGCGATCGGCAGCGTTGCCGAACGTCTACCGTCACCGCCACGCGCAGTATTGCTGGAGTCGATTGAGTCCATACAACCCGCCGCAAGCGTGTCCGGGGACCCAGCCATCGGTCAGCGCGTGTTGCAACCGGTTCGACTGCCTGATGATCCGCCTGGGCTATTGGCTATTCCGGACTTTATTTCAGGCGAGCAGGAGCTCGCTCTGCTAGCGGAGGTTGATCGCGGCACCTGGCTCACGGACCTGTCGCGAAGAGTTCAGCACTATGGGTGGAAATACGACTACAAGGCGCGTATGGTGGAGAGTTCCGGCTATCTGGGACCGCTTCCCGGCTGGGCCGCGGATCTGGCCGAACGCCTCCTGCGACACGGCGTGGTTGGCGAATTGCCAGATCAGGTTATCGTGAACGAATACGTGGCTAGCCAGGGCATCGCGAAACATATTGACTGTCCGGGCTGTTTTCGCGGGGCAGTAGTAACGATCAGTCTTGGCGAATCCTGGGGCATGCTGTTTCGTAGTCCAGATGGGGTGCAGAAGGTTGAACGGGTGCTGCAGCGCCGGAGTGCCGTTGTTCTCGATGGCGAAGTGCGCGAAGAGTGGACCCATGAGATCCCAAAGCGAAAGAAGGAAGGAACGGCCTTGCGTGGGCGACGTATCTCATTGACCTTCCGGAAAGTAAATCCTCGCACGACAAAAGCGAAGGGTGCAGCCAGCCGCAAAAAAGATAAAGGATCGTAAGCGCGAATCTGGTCTTCAGCAGTTCGACGGTTTACCGCGAGTGGTAGAACTCTTTACGTCGAACCTGGTGCACAAGCGCGAGGACGATCTTCAATCGGTGGGTGGGGACGACGAGGAAAGGGGGAAGCGTGAAGTTCATTCATGCCGCTGATATTCATCTTGACAGTCCGTTGCATGGGCTGAGCGCCTATCCCGACGCGCCAACCGCGCAACTGCGCAGTGCCTCGCGCGAGGCACTCAGCAAGCTCGTCGACCGGGCAATCGAAGAGGAAGTGGCGTTTCTCATCATCGCCGGAGACCTCTATGACGGTGACTGGCGGGATCACAACACTGGAATCTTTTTTGGCCAGCAGATGGGACGTTTGCGCAAAGCGGGCATCCGTGTATTTCTGCTCTATGGCAACCATGACGCCGAGAACGAGATGACCAAGAAGCTCACGCTTCCAGATAATGTCACTCCTTTCAGCGCGCGCAAGCCTGATCTCCACAAGCTGGACGACCTCAAGGTCGCCCTGCATGGTCAAAGCTTTAGGGATAAGGCCGTTGTCGAAAACCTGGCGCTTGGCTATCGAGACCCCGTGCAAGGTTATTACAACATCGGTGTATTGCACACGGCGTTGGAAGGTTACAGCGCACACGCCAATTACGCGCCCTGTTCACGCGCACAACTACAGGCGAAGGGTTACGACTACTGGGCTCTGGGCCATGTTCACGAATTTCAGCTCTGGTCTGAACAGTCCACCATCGTTTTCCCCGGGAATTTACAGGGGCGGCATATTCGTGAGGCCGGGCGCCGCGGCGCTGTGCTGGTCACTGTGGAGAACGGCCATACCACCGTGAACAGACTGTTCCTGGATGTGCTGCGGTGGGAGTCAGTCCAGGTGGAAGCGGCTGATTGCATCTCGATGGAAGACGTTGCCCGCAAGGTCGGAGTAACTCTGGAGAACCTGCTTTCTTCGGATGGACATGTGCCCCGGGCTGTGCGCGTTACGTTAACTGGTCAAAGCCCCGTGCACGGAGTGCTGTTCGGCAAAGCCAAAGAATTGCGTGCAGAGGTGCTGAACCAGATAGCCGTCATCGGCAACGAGAAGCTGTGGTTGGAGAAAATAAAGGTCGCAACGAGTCCGACATTACAGTCGAGCGATTATCACGCACGGATGGACGCCATTGCTGACCTGCAAGAAATTCTCAAGGAAGCGGCCAATGATCCGGAGTTCCTTGCGTTGCTTAACGGAGATCTGCAGCCGTTCTTCGGCAAGGTGAATTCCGAAGTTAAAGAAGATGTTCCGCTGCTGGCGCTTGCGAGATCCGGGAACCTGTCCGAGCTCGTGAAGCACGTTTCTCCCGCACTGCTGATGCGTCTGGCCGAGGGAAACTAAATCATGCGGATCCAGCAACTTGACCTGATCAAATATGGCAAGTTTGACAGTGAGTCCCTTGCGTTTCCAAAGGCAGCGCACGACTTCCACGTCGTCGTCGGACCCAACGAGGCAGGCAAATCAACAGTTCGAAATGCTGTGCTGGAGTTGCTTTTCGGCATGCCCGCCCGCACTCCACTTGCGTTCCTGCACGAACTGACCGATTTGCGCCTGGGGGGTATCCTGGGAAGCCAGGAGGGCGAAGTGGTTTTCCATCGCGCCCGCGGCCGGACGCAGCTTCGAACCCCGAACGACGAGAGACTGCCCGATGATTATCTGTTGCCACTTCTTGGCAGCGCAACCAAGGAGTTTTTCGAGCAGATGTTCTGCCTTGACCATGAACGTCTGGTCGAAGGAGGGCGCAGTATCCTCGACGCTTCGAAGGACCTGGGGCGTGTATTGTTCCAGTCAGCGGCTGGTATTGGCGGATTAGGTCCCGTCCGGGAAGCTTTGGAGAATCGGGTTGGGGAGCTGTGGACGAGGCGCGGAGGTAGTAGTGAGTACGCGCAAGCCGAGGCTCGCTTTATTGAGGCCGGTGCGGATTTTAAGGCGGCGCACGTGCGTACCAAGGTCTGGTCAGAAGCGAAGGACGCTCTCGACGGGATCAACGAAGAGATTGCGGAGGCCAGGGCGGAGCACTTGCGTCTCGAATTCCTGCGGTCGAAGCTTGAGCGAGTGCGCCGACTGGCACCATTTCTCATGGAATTGGCTGCCAGAGAAGCGGAGCTCAGCGAGCTTGGGGACGTTACTGAGCTTCCGTCGACCGCGTATGTCGACCTGACTTCGGGGCAGTCTGGCCTCGCCGGATCGAACAGGGTGCTTGAGGAGCGGCGCAAGGATCTTGACGCGCGCCAGTGTGAGCGAGGTGAGATCACAACGGACGATGAGATTCTCGCTTTGTCGAAGGATATTGAGTTACTCGACGAGGCTCGAGGTGCCTGTGCGAACCATCAGCGTGATTTGCCGCTGCGGCGGGCCGAGGTCGGGCGCTTGCTTGAAGCTGCTTTCGCGGCGGCTTCCCAACTCGGCTGGCCGACAGACGAGGAGACTTTGCGCGGTAGCCTTCCTGGGGCACTGTCGCTGAAGACCGTGACAAATCTCCTGCGCGAACACGGTGCGCTGCACCAGGCTATGGTTGGCGCAGAAGAAGCCGTGGAGGAGAGAAAGCACGATCTCCAGATGCTCCATGAGCAGTTTGAAGGACTCGTGGCGTCGGAGGTTCCAGGCGAACTTCGCCTGGCTCTCACGGAGGCTCAAACGCTGGATCGCAGCCACTCAAGGCGGCAGTCCCTCAAGGCTGACATTGAGGAGGCCGACCGCCAGTTCGCCGATGCGCTCGCAGCGTTAGGGCGCTGGAGGCCGTCGCTGGAAGCACTTCGGACCATGGATGTGCCATCAATTGCTCGTGTAACGGCTCTCCAGCGCGAGGAACAGGAGCGTATGGGTGCCGTCAGGAATGCACGTGGCAAGCTCGATGAGTCGCAAGCCCTGATGGAGCGATTGCGACTCGAGGAGAAGCATTTCACGGAAAGTCACAAGGTGGTGACTCACGCCGAAGTTCTGGATGCGAGGGGGCAGCGGGACAACTCCTGGCACGATGTCAAGTCTGGAGCCGTCACCATTGAAGCAGGTGCGCAGGCCGTAGATGTCGCGACCCGTCTGGCGGATGAGCTTGTGGACTTGCAACTTGGCAGTGCTACTGAGGCGGCCAAATTGCAAGGCCTTCGCGAGCAGGAGGCGCTCGCGCGAGCGGATGTTTCTCGCAAACAGGCGGACGTTGAAGAGAGAAAGGCCGAACTAGCGCAGTTTCAGACAGAGTGGGCCGCGCTCACCATGGATATTGGGCTGGATGGCATCGCGCTGGATGATCTGCCCCAATGGGTTATCAAACGAGAGGCGGCTTTCGCCGCCGAGGTTACGTTGCGTCAATGCAGACGTGATCTCGCCGGAGAAGAATCTGCATACGGAGGCGGGATCGAAGCACTTGCCAAGGCTCTTGAGGCCGTGTCGGTCACCGTTGTCGATGCGACGGACATGGCGGCTCTCTTGTCCACCGCATCCGCTTTCGTACAGAGCGCTGATTCAGCGCGGACCAGGAAGGAAAGCCTTGATCAACAGATAGCCCAGGGCGAGCGAACGCTCAAGACGCTGAAAGCCAAAGCCGAAAAGGCCGCTGAGGTGTACCGGGCTTGGGAGGATCAATGGCGCGGTGCCTTGCAGGCCGCGAAGCTACGTGAAGCTTCAACGACGCTGGCTCAAGCAGAGGGCGCAGTGGAGCTGGCCAACACGGTGGCTGAGAAGCTGGATGCGGCGGAAGATATCCGCCGAAACCGTATCGAGACCATGCAGGCTGACCTGGACGCGTTAGAGGCTGAGACATGTCGACTCTCCCGGTTGCTGGACGAAGATCTCGTGAAGCTAGCAGATTGGTCGGAGGCTGCGCGGCGCCTTATGACACGCCTGCGTGCAGCGAATAGTGCCGCGCAAGCTGCCATGCTGGCGGACGAGGCGCTTAAGGAAGCCAAGGCAAGGAAGGAGAATGCGGAACTTGACGTAGTGACCGCGGAGGAGCGGATCCAGCCCTTGCTGAAGTTGGCCGGCGTCAAGACCGTTGAGGAGGCATTGCCGCTGATTGATCGATCAGATAAACGCCGCGCATTGCTGGAAGCGATCGATAAGGCCACAAGCATGCTATTCAGGGAGGGCGACGGTCTGACACGGGAGGCCATTGAAGCCGAGGTGGCTGAGCACGACCCGGCCGCAGTCGTTGGCATCCTTGAGGAGGCAAAGCGAGACCTGTCCCGATTGACCGAGCAGTTAAACGTCCTCGCGCAGCGGCAGGTCACCGCGCAGCAGGCGTTCTCCGCGATCAACGGGCAAGCGAATGCTGCAATCGCGGAGGCAAAGCGTCAGGAAGCGCTGGCCGCAATGGGGGATGCCTCAGAGCAATACCTCGAAATCGCGACGGCTAGCAGACTCCTGAAGTGGGCCATCGACCGATATCGTGATCAAAAGCAGGGCCCGATGCTCCAGCGGGCCGGTGAGGTGTTCGCACAGCTAACGCTAGATCAATTCACCAGGCTTGTTGTTGACCACGAGGCGAGCCCACCGGTCCTTTATGCCAAGCGCACCAGAGGCAAGCAGGTGGAGGTTTCGGGCTTGAGTGAAGGAACGCGGGACCAATTGTTCCTCGCACTGCGTGTCGCTGCGCTCGAGCTGCACCTTCAGCATGCGAAGGCGTTGCCTTTTATCGCTGATGACCTGTTTGTGAATTTCGATGACGAACGCGCCAAGGCCGGTTTAGAGGCACTGCGCGAGTTATCAGGCCGGACCCAGGTGATCTTCCTCACGCATCACGAACATCTACGGCCGTTGGTGCAGGAAGTATTCAGCAGTACCGTGAACGTCGTGGAACTGCGGAGAAACGCTGTGACAGCCTGACGATATGCGCTGTCAGATCAGACCCGTGATTTAGGCGTAGTCTGCTTATCGCAGTGATTCCATAGGAAATCTGGACGCAGGCTGGAAACGGGATCGAAGTCGAGATAACTCATTTAGGCGGAGTGATCCCGGCAAGTACGGATGTTGGTGACCCAGCCAACGGTGAATGCCGAATATTTTCGGCGTCGTCCCGGTCCCGATTTCCCTGACGGGACGACTGTAGTGCAGTCACGCCACGCGTTCGATGCGAATGATAAACAGTGAAGTGAAACGGATAAGATAGAAATGAGCGATAGAAGTGCTGTCGATACGATCAGGGGATATTTTTATCAATTTGATCTTTCCATATTAAGCTTGCTGCGCCTGGCGGGTGGTAACGATTCCATTGAAGTCGAATGCATTGAGGATATCGACATACGAACTGCATCCGATATGTCAGCCGTCCAGTGCAAGTATTACGCGAAAACAGAATACAACCATTCGGTTATCAAGGAGGCGGTGATGTACATGCTGTCTCATTTCAAAGAGGTTAGGTTAGGGAGCAAGCCGAAGATCAAATACATTCTGAAGGGACACTACGCGTCCGGGCAGGATAAGTTGAGCAAGGGAATCGACGTTGATTTTCTAAAAAGACACTTTCTCACTTACACAACTAATAAGGTGGAGCACTGCCATCACACAGAGCTGGGTTTAGATGACAATGACCTTGCTGACTTCCTGTCGGTGCTGACAGTGGATATTCATGCCCCAGAATTGGAGAAGCAGTTTCAGGACGTGATTGACCGTCTGGCGGTGGAGTTCAACTGTAAGCCATTCTCGGCAGAGTTCTTCTATTACAACAATGCACTTCGTGTTATCCGGGAACTCTCGATTCAGTCAGATCCGGTCAAGAGGACGATTACGAAGAAGCAGTTTCTGGAGCGAGTGGACACGGCCAGTATCCTCTTCAATGAATGGTTCGTGGAGAGAAAAGGAAAGAAAAATCATCTGGCTGCGTTACGTGCCGAATATTTCACTACACTCAACATATCGCCATTTGAGCGATTTTTTTTGATCGAAGTCGACACCGCATCGTATGTTCGCGATGAGCTGAAAGATCTACTCTTTGCTCTTTCCAAGAAATGGGCGAAACTCTCCCGGCTAGAACCCTCTCCATTCTGCCCGTACGTTTTTATTCAGGGAATTGCTGAAGATGAACTGCTCTCTTTTAAGAGAGACCTGCATATGGAAGGGTTCAAGTTTGTCGACGGATATGATTACAAAGGTGCGGACTTCGACCCGAACTCGGTAGCACAGAAGGCAAGTCACAACAATGGGATCAAGATAAAAATATTGAATACTCTGAATGATCTGGAGGCAACCTTGGTGGCGATCACGAAAACCCGGAAAGTGTACCAGTTTCATTTTGGGAAAAGCTATTTCGAATACAATAACCCTTCGGTCGGTCACGTAAGGATTCAAGTCGAACAACTGTCCGACATCAAGGCGGTTATCTAATTAATTCAATACTGACATGGCAAGTGAGATAAAAATGGACGATATCAACGCACAGGTGATAGCCGTTTTTCCGGATAAGGTTCGGATCGTCGTCGACGATCTTGAAAATTTCAAGATAGCAGAGGAGTCGCTGAAGGTCGGTTCATACCTTAAAATCGCCGATAATGAGAACGCAGTTTTGATTGCAATCATTGAGAATTTTCAGATTGCAGTCGGAGAGGGTGGGAAGCGAGACTATATTATTGAGGCATTCCCGCTGGGTATACTTCGGAATGGTAAATTTGAACGCGGGGGAGATTCACTCGCCATTCCACCGAAGGAGGTCAGGCCGGCGACCATCGATGATATCAAGAAGATCTATGTCGATTCAGTAAAAGACGCTGAAAGTTTCTGTTTTTCGACGCTCGCTTCGAACAAGGATGTACAGGTCCCGATCAACGGGAATAAATTTTTCAACAAACACATCGCGATCGTCGGATCCACCGGATCAGGAAAATCGCATACACTTGCGACGATCATCCAGCGCGCAGTAGCGGGAAAGAAGGGCGACTTCGCACTTAATAACTCTCACGTGATTGTCTTCGACATTCATTCGGAATATAAATCTGCTTTCCCCGCGGCTAACTTCATAGATGTTTCCAATCTGACGCTACCCTATTGGATGCTGAACAGTGAAGAGCTGGAGGAGTTCTTTCTCGATACGGAAGCAAACGACCATAACCAGAGAAACATCTTCAAAGAGGCAATCATCTGGGACCGGCGACAAAAGTTTCAGGGATCAGATGCCGATAAGCAAAAAATTCACATGGACTCCCCCCTTCTGTTCGACATCAGGAAGGTTCTCGAGTATGCAATTGCCAAGAACACGGAGCTCATCGATTCGGGCGAGGTGTACGCGGCTAGCAACAAGGAAAAGGCAGGGCAACCTAAGTTGACGCAGGGAAGTCTCTACGGGAAGCTCACAAATTTCGTCAACCGCCTGGAAAACAAGGTCAATGACAGTCGGCTTGATTTCTTCTTGGGGGAGAAATCCAAAAGCATTACCTTTGAGGACGCGCTCCAGGTTCTGCTTGGCTACTCGTCGAATAAATCCAACGTCACAGTCATCGATCTGAGTGGTGTTCCATTCGAAGTCCTAAGTATCACCGTATCGCTCATCTCTCGTCTGATCTTCGAGTACGGATATATATATAAACGCCTACGTTGTGCAAAAGATCCAAATGAAAAAATCAACAACGACGTGCCGATCCTCCTGGTTTATGAGGAGGCGCACAAGTATGTCCCGAACAGCGAGTTGTCAAAATACCGATCATCGAAAATATCGATTGAACGGATCGCGAAGGAGGGGCGGAAATACGGAGTCACTTTGCTTTTAGCAAGTCAGAGACCGTCCGAAATATCGGAGACGATTTTCTCGCAATGTAACAATTTTATTGCGATGCGACTGACAAATCCTGTAGATCAAGGATACGTCAAGAAACTGCTGCCAGACTCCTTGGGGTCGCTGATCGACAAGATGACATCCTTTCGACAAGGAGAAGCGTTGCTAGTTGGAGAGTCGATCATCCTGCCGTCCATCGTCCAGATTGACCCGTGTACGAATGCTCCTTCTTCGAACGACATTCCGTACTGGGAACTATGGAGGGAGCAGTGGAAGGAAATGGATATGGCCGCGATCAAAGCGGAATGGTACAAGTAGCTTAGGGGTAAGCCTCCCGGCTCTGCCGGGGGCGTACCGGGCGATGGCGGTCCGCGACCACCCTGAAGCGCTTACCGAATTTGCCCCACTTAACCCTGCTGCTGTGCGCAACTCGAGACGTTCGACTACTTGGATGGCAACAGCGAGGCGAGCGCTCACCCGGTCGCGATTCCACCCGACGCCTTGCGGACGTTGCTGAGCCATTTGTGGACTCCCTGTGCGAACGAGCATGCGCTTCAACCCCGACACCATCTTAATTGCTGCATCTTTCATGAGCGACCACGCTCGTCGGTAATCGGTGGTATTCCGCTATACATAACAAAACAAGCATGTGGGGAGTAAAATGCCTGCGCGAACAAATGATTTCCAGAAACTCGTAAAAATTATTAATCGCCACCTGGCGCCAGCAGGCGCGAAAGTGAGTGAATCTGCCATGCTTTATGATCAAGAGGCAGGCATCGATAGGGAAATTGATATACTCGTTGAGAGTAAATTGTTGAATTGCGACATTAAAATCGGGATTGAGTGCACGGCCATTTCGAGACCTGTCGATGTTCGGATTATTGAAGCATTTCGAGAGAAGCACCGAAAGGTCGGAATCAATCAAACCATCGTTGTTTCAAAAAACGGATTTGCTGATCCTGCTAAAAATTATGCCAAAAAGAACGGGATAAAGCTTCTGACATTTAATGCTGCGAAAAGCGAAAATTGGAAAAAGAATTTCGAGAAATTGAGGGATTTATCAGTTTACGGGCGTCGTTATTTTTTGCAATCTGTAAATGTTTCATTTTCCGAGGATAAAACAAATCACGAATTTGTTTTCGATAACGACGTCCAGGTTGCGCAAGGTGATTCGTGGATTCCAATTAATCAGTATGCAGTCAATCTGTTTTTGTCATCCGAGATTAGCAAGCACAAGGCTCGTGAGTTAATGGAGAATGAGGCCAGCGGTCCTGATCCATGGTTGAAGATTGGATTCAATCTCAGTTCAAGTGTTGATTTTAGGGATAAAGCTGGAAAATTGTCGAGGCCAGAGGAAATCTTGATCGTGTTTGGCTATACCTCGAATTATAGATCATTAAATTCCGAGCAAGTTTCTTACGATGGAGAGCCTCTTGTTATTGGTGGCTTTTTTGACGGAAAAGACGGCGGTTTTGCCCAGGTTGCGTTTAATGAGGTTGACGGCAAGGTGGTCGGGACATTCGAATTTGACGACAAATTTTTGCCGGATGTATCGAAGTTGGCCGCCAAACTCGGACGAGAAGCCAAACCGGTTAAGTAAAGCTGACCTGGGTGCGGTTTGCGGTTGCTTCTCAATGGCCTTCTATTGCATTCAGTGGGGGGCGCGATCATCCGCGCCTCCTGCTTGCCCGCGATCGATGCTGTGACTCATCGGCTCGGCCCATCAAGTTCACGAGGCGGACGAGGTTCGGACGTCGGAAGGTCGGTCGGCGAGCCGCAATGGAATTTGCGGCGACACTTGTCTAGGAGACGCCGAACGCCGGCCGCGATCGCCCCCTCAGGTGTGGTGCACGGGCGCTGTCGGGGAGTGATGCGCTGGGCCGTGCTCGGTGGCAACCATGCCGTGAGCGCTCACAAGGTCCCGGGTGGCGCTTGGCCGGGGGAGCTAAGCCAGAGGCGCGTTGCGACTATCGCCATGGGCGACGGGTCGGTGAAGCTATGGAACACCTTGCATCGCAGTTTGTGGACGCCAACCGCTGGGAGGGGCTTCTCGTTGAAGTCGCGGCTGACGTATTTTTCGCGTTTGGCCCAGGGTGTCCATCGGCAGATACGGAAAGAGCCTCGTCTGCATCTATTGCTCGCGCTCGTTGACACGTATCCGCCTTACGGCGCAAGCCCGAAGCGATAGTTCTGGCGCCGAAAACTGCGGATAGGCGCCGCAAATCCGCGGTTCCTCCGACCCGTCAAACACGCCAGCCCGAGCCTCCGAGGCGTCGACCAGACGAAGAGTGTTGTCGTAGTAGGCCGTTGCGGACGGAAGCGTGTTTAGCGCACGAACAACTTCGCGAACATCGGTCTTTCGCGTTGCCCGCCAGTGCCTGGGCCAATACAGAACGCTTCCCTGGAACAGGTCGTTGAGAACGTCTTTGAGGTGCGCGTCGAACGGAACAAGATACCTCTCCGGAACGATCTGATTCATAAATGAGCGCGTGAATGACGCTCCGATGATTCGTTGCGAGTGTTCCATGCGAGTGGCATCGATAAGCGGCTGGCCGAGATACACCCCACGCTCACTATTCAACACCGCTTCGCCGAGCGCGAGCGCTCCGCGCAACGGCAAACCTATTTCCAGACTATGGCAAATCATTTCGTTGCAAATGTCGAGAAGATTGTCGCAGGGAATGGGGTGATACTGCCAACCTCCGGCGGGCTCGGATGCGCGCCGCTCGCGCTCTGCGGGCGTCAGGTCGAGGGCTGCGGGGTATCGAGCCTCAGGAAAATCTGTGTGCGTCCACACAAGCAGCGAATCGCTCGCGTAGGCGCCGTGAAGATGGGAAAAGACGAAGGCGTCACCGTCTGATAGCCAATAGGCGCTTTCAGAAAATCCCATCTCTCCAAACACGCGGCGCATGTGCTCGTTCCTCGCGTCCACAAGGTCAATCAGCGCGACATATTTTCGAAGCATGCCGTCCAGGCCAAGAGCGGAGAAGCGTGATTCAAATCCCAACACGTCAAAGAAGCACAACGAAAGCGATTGAAGTTCATGGCGGACGTCCTCGGTTCCCAGGCGTCCTCGATTCTGCCTTGTGTCGCAAGCTTTCGCGAAACAGCTTCACCGCCAACGCACGAGGCGAAAGGGGCGGAGGTGCCATGATTTAATATCGGAGCGGCGATATGTGAACGCTTTCATTTCCCACTTACACACAGGCGCAGGCCATGGGATTGCTCTTGACCTTGCAGGAAGCGGAGGGTGGCACGGGCAATACCGGCGCATGCTTCGCTGGCGCGGGAGGATTGGCGCAGCCGTCGCCGACGGCCGAAGCTATAACAGGGCGGCATTCCAACGCTGGGACGTCGGAGCGCCATCCCGGCTTTTCTTCATTGTTCGCAATCCGGGCGCGTCAAGGATTCGCTGCGCCGGGCCGTGCCCGCCCTTAACCCGAGTTTGCGGGAGCGGAAATCAGGGTCACCAGGGACTGAACGAACGCTACAAGAAACAAACCGTTGGCGCGACCGTGAAGCTGTGGCCTAATTTGGGAGAGTCCCCTCCAAAGGGACCAGCCTAGCGTTTGCAAAACGTTCGAGGGAAAATCGTGGCCATTCCAAACACGGTCTATCACTATTGCGGGGTCGAGGCGTTTTTGTCGATTTTGAAGGGTGGGCGTTTGTGGGTGTCCGACGCGAAAAAGACAAACGACCGGCAAGAATTAGAGTGGTTCAAGAATCTGGCTTTTCGACATCTCGAAGCGCAGTCAAAAAACGACGCGGATCTCAAAGATGTTTCCGATAAACTCGATTTTCATTTCGAGGTCATTCAAGGTATCAGTGACTATTTCATCTGTTGCTTTTCCGAAGACAGGGATTCGGTTCCGCAATGGGCCGCTTATGCGGAAAAAGGCGCAGGATTTGCAATTGGGTTTGATGTCAACGCGCTTCGGATGGCGGTCGGAGCGCCCTTGTTTGATTCTACATATTCCGTCTCGCTTGGCGAGCAAGGTTCGGGAGAATGGACTTTTGCGTCGGTTTTCTATGGGGATCCGAACACCGAGGACGATAAGATCAAACATTTAAGAATGTTGATCGACATCGAACCGTTGTTTACCGACAAAGACGCTTCCACGGTGGCTTGGGAATACATCGACCGCGTCTGCGCGTTTTGCAAGCACCCCGACTTTTGGACCGAGCGGGAGTGGCGCATTGTCCACAACGCCACCCTTTCGCGACAAAACGGTCGCATGAACGAGAACGCCCCCGAAAAATGTTGGCGACGCGGTCCCTATGGACTTACACCATATTTCGAAACACCTGACATTCGGCATTGCGTCCGGGAAGTCGTGATCGGGCCAGCGAACGTGGACCGCGAGGCCCGCGAATATGTGAGCCAGTTCTTGGAGTCGGTTGGGGTCAACGCCGAAGTCGATATTTCGAAATCGCCCTATCGTTGAGCTGCGCCCGCCAGAGCGAGGATGGTTCGCGAACTGCCCGATCCCGTCTCAGCCTAGTGCTTGTGCGGAATGAAGAATTGAATTTGCTCAATCTTGCTTTTGTCGAGCTTTCGCCAATCGACCGTGAACTCGCGCTCACGCAGCCAATTTGCGCTGTGTTCGGATGGTCCCGCGATGATTGCGTCGCTGGGGGCGACGACGTTGAGAATTACGCCACCTTCGCCGGTGTTGTTCAGCCCGCTCGCGAACATGTGGGCAGTCTCTTTTTGATCGCTCCATGCAGTCCCGATTTTTCCGCCCCGAAAGCGGTCTCTATTCTCGCCTCGATAGAGAACAAGATGCGGTCCTTCATACCGAGGCAACCAGACCCAAAGCATGTTCATCAGCAACTCGTCGTCGGCAACGAGTTCTCGTATGCGGTGGCCGGAGACATGCCATTGTGTGTGGAAGCTGTCGGCGATCTCCGGCTCCTTGGGCGGGCAGGAGCAAAGGTCGCGAATCAGCGCGCGCCACTGAGCCCGATGCTTCTCGACATCGCGACTTCGAATGATTGGCATGTATTCCTTGCCTTCGAGAATATGCCTCAAAAGAGGCGGGTAGCCTCCCTGGGTCATCGGGCGTCGACAGGTGCCGTCCAACCGGACATTTCCTCCGTCAAAACAAAGCGAAGGTCGGCCGCGGACATCGCCCGGACTTGGGCCGGAGGCCATTTGAACTTGTGCACGATATAAAAATGTATAGCGTCCATGCCTTCAAGGTCTTTGTATCCTTCGCGTTCGGCGAGCGTGTCGCCGAAAACAGCCAACATGTAAGCCAGATTGCCTTCTGCCTCGTTCAGGCGCTTCAAGATTTCGTATCGCTCTTTGTTCATTTGACTCCTCTTTGTTGTCATGTGGGAGCGGTTATTCAAAACATCAGTGGCAGCTCCCCGTCGAATCGGTCAAGCGTGGCTTTCAGTTCGGCAAACGGCTTCGCGTGCTGGTAGTTCGCGAAGTGCGGCGAGCTGAAATCGACCTTCGCCTGGTCGTAGTGTCCCACGAGCGCCATCAACATGGCCGGATGAATGTGCAGTTCCGCCATTCCTTTGTTGAAGCCTGAAGCTTGCGGCATCCACTGCGGCAGGAGAAAAGGCTAGGGTCTCGAAGCACGACTGCTTCGAACGTCTTGTCGAGCAGACCAGCATTTTGCATTCGCTGAAAGCTTCTGTAGCGACCGGCCGTTTGACAATCGCCTTGATGGCCTCTATCTCGCCGCGACGGGAAATCGACCTGCGCGTGTGTCCGGCGCCATGTTCGATGTATAGGATCTCTTCGTACGCGAAAACGGTGCCCGAGATGTCGCGCAGCATGAGGACGTGGCGCCCAGTTCGTCTTGCCGGCGTGCTGCTGGAGAAACCACCCACGCTATCGCTCGCCGGTCTGACGCAACGAGCCTACATTGCAGGTGACGCCTACAAGGAAGGGTACCTGCGGTTTTCGATATGCAGCCTCGCGGGCGAGGGAATCCGTGAAGTAAGAAAAAAGTTGCGCAGACGGGACACGGCTGCGTATAATTGCGTTCTTCGCTGTTGCTGACTGACAAGCGGCTTCTACTTGGTCTGTTATGGGGTAGATGTTGTTGAAAAGCATCAGATCGTGGATGATGTACCCCAAGTTGTACCCGATGGGGTTTGTGATTCACGAGAGCCTTTGGTGGCAAAGGTCTGCAGGGAGTTTTTCGATCCCGCTTACCCCATCAGAGCATTGTTGATGTGCCGCAGACAGCCACTGAAGTCCGAAAAGCCCTGAGAAATCAGGGCTTTATCTTTTTCTACGGCCCGTAGAATTCCCCTGAGTTCCGCCCTGTTCCAGCGTTTGCATTTGACCTGCAGTGTGACCCAGAATGGTTTCTCACCATTCTCGATTTTGGGTCACACCATGGGCCTTCTTACCGACCGGCAGATCCAGTCTGCCTCGCATCGATCCACCGACTATTTCCTCTCCGATGGGGAGGGCTTGTACCTTCGGGTTCGTGCGACCCGCAAGATGTGGATGTTGCGCTACAAGCAGGACGGCCGAGAGGTCCGGCTCGGCCTGGGTCGGTATCCGTTCGTGTCACTCGCGGTCGCTCGAGTATGCCGAAGTCTGGCTCATTGATGCCGACAACATCACCAGCCTCTCGCGCCCGGGACTGCAAGGTATATAAGGTCGCGGCGCTTGCTCAAGCGCTTTTGGCGGCGATATCTCGCGTAATACGCTGGCTGCGAGCTTGGTTCTCCGAAATCAAGCTCTGAGTGTCAATGAGGCCTCCAAATGCCGCATACGAATGGATTGGCTTTTCGGGGAATCACCGCCGCGCTTGCAGTGGCCAGGACGTTCGTGCAACGTCCGGTTCCTGAACTGTCGGCGGTCTGGAGAGCGGAATTCGAACGCAGGTCTGACGGGAGGCGTGAACTGCGAGAGTCAATAGACCGTCGCGTTCAACATCATATGTTGACGCGCCGGGTGACCCCAAGGTCGCGCACAATGGCGTACTTCCTGATTTTCTGATACAGCGTACTTTTCGCTATGCCAAGTTGCGCGGCCGCCTGGGTCAGGTTGCCCTGACTTTGCTGGATCGCAAAACGAATCGACTCTGCTTCTGCCATTTCCAGCGACCGGACTTTTTGGCGTGCAAGCGCAGACAGCCCGGCGGACGCCTTATCTCGAACGCCCCCAGGAGCAACGGCCGAATCGCCGATTTCTGGCGGCAGCTCGGCGACTGTAATGATTCCGTCGCGGGCCATGAGGACCGCGCCCTCGATTGCATTTCGCATCTCGCGGACGTTACCGGGCCAGGCGTAGTTCAGCAGGCATTCATACGCCACGTCGTCGAAGGCGGCATGGCTTGCGCCGTACCGTTCGCGCGAGACACTCAACCAGTGCTCGATCATCTCGGGCAAATCCGTCTTGCGTTCGCGCAGCGGCGGTATCGAGATGTTCGTGACGGCCAGCCGGTAATACAGATCCATGCGGAATTTACCGTCAGCGACGTCTGCACGCAGGTCGCGATGCGTGGCGGCGATCAGGCGCAAGCTGACCTTCCGAGACGCACTCTCGCCCAATCGGTATATCTCCCCTTCTTCCAGCACACGCAACAAATGCGGCTGTATGTCGAGTGGCATTTCGCCGATCTCGTCGAGGAACAGCGTGCCGTGATTCGCCGCTTCGATTTTCCCTGTCATGCCTGACCTGCGTGCGCCGGTAAACGCACCTTCGGCATAACCGAACAGCTCACTGCTCAACAAATCGCGGGACAAGCCACCGCAGTTCAGCGCGACGAAGGGACCGTCTGCCCTCGAGCTGGCCTGGTGAATGCCTTGCGCGAACAACTCCTTGCCAACGCCGGTTTCGCCCAGCAGCAGGACCGGGACCGAGGCTTTGGCCAGCTGCTGTGCTTTCTGGATAGCCGCGCGCAGTGCAGGGCTCGTGCCGACAATGCGAGAGAACGCCGCGGCAGGCGTGGACTCGGCGACCGGTATCGCCTCACGTACCGCATCAGACAACGAAGCGGCGCGCCGACTGGCAGCCGGCGCAATCAACATGAAGCCGAGCGTGTCGACGCCTTCAGCGACGCGTTCAATGCGTGTGAGGCGCAACCACGCCGGTGATTGCGGCGACATGGAGCCACCGGCAATCCTGGCGATGTCCGGGATCGGAAAAGCGTTGTCCAGTGCGCCTGATACGCCAAGCCGCGCAAAGGCGGCTGACGCCAGCGGGTTGGCTCTGACGAGACGTCCGGACTCGTCCAGCACGACGACGCCGTCCGTACGACCGGAGCAGTAAGCCATGCAACGCTCCATCAGGCGCAGACGGCGCTCCATTGCGAACTTCCCGAGCCGGCTCTCGATACGCCCGGCCATCGAGACGATAAACGCCAGGCTATGCTGGCTGTAGGTTTGCGCAAGGCCCGAGACATCGAGTACGCCGAGTACGGTGCCGTCGAGCGGATCGCGGATCACCGTAGCAGAGCATGTCCACTGCTTGATACCCGCGCAGAAATGCTCCGAACCATGGATCTGGACCGGTTGCTGCAAAGCGAGGGCGGTGCCGATCGCGTTGGTGCCACAACTGAACTCGGTCCAGTTACAACCCGGTATCAACCGGACCTCGCCGGCGGGTTCAACGACGCGCGTGTCGCCGGCCAGTTCGAGGATCATGCCGTCCGTATCCGCGAGCAGCAGAATGGTCCCCGTCTGCGAAAGGAACTCGCGTGTCTGCTGGATAAGCGGCACGCTGGCATGCATCAGGCGGTCGTTCCTCATGCGCAAGTCGAACAGGGCCCCTTCTTCAAGCGGTAGTGGGGCACCCGCCGTATCGGGAGCCACCCGGCCATCAAGGCAGCGATGCCAGGAATCGTCAACGACCCCACGCAGGGCACCAGAGGGAGGCTTGTCACCTTGAATCAAACGCTCCCACGCCGCCATGACGCTGGCGTCCTGAGCGGGACTGGAAAACCAGTCCATCGGCGTGCCTGTCTCTTTCATGCTGCCTCCGTGTGAGTACGAGTACCTCACCCGATCAGAGGGTTCGCCTTGCCTGATGGCGTTTTCTTTTTTTGCACATCAGCGATCGATCTCGACGCGATCGCCTTACAGGCGCGGACCTCCGTCTGAATTCTATGCCCGAAATACAGCGTCGTCCGGAAATCGAACGCTTTGCGCAACTGGCACCCGTTCAGGCGCCCTAAAACTCAAACAAATATCCATGAAATCAACAATGTGGCGTCACGACGGCGATGCTGGCATGGCCCATGCGTTTAACTGGGCGAATGCGAGCCGCAAGATTGTTTCCGCGCTCGGTCTCGTAGCAGAAAAGCGCTCACCTTTGCGCGACAGGAAAGAGGTCGAAGGAGAAGACGATGAACACCGGTCAGAGGTCCCTGCGCTTGCTGGTCGAAAAGTGGCTGGCGCCCACTCCGGCGATCCCGGCTCACGTCACGCGGTTTAGTCGCATGGGTGCGAATCAGAGGCGCTATGTGCGCGTCGAAGCGTTACATCCGACCGGCCTGCTGGCGTTTTTTTTCTTCAGACACGATGACGGATCGTGGTGTGTATTCCCACCCGGCACTGAAAGGCCGACCATGAGAGTGTGATCTGCTTCAGGAGATCATGACCGAAATCGAGATGAGCGCTTTGACGGATATCTCAGACGGGGACCGAGCTTTGGACACAGACGATTTACCGCGGGAAGGAGCTCGACGCGCACCTACTGTCGGATTAAGCGCGAAACCTCAGTGCCTGACGAAGGACGACGACCGTGCCATCGGTAGGACGTGGCGTGTCAATGCCGACGGCACACAAACTTCCGTGCTGACCGTGCGGCCCCTCGGCGAGCCCCCGACGGCGGCCAGCCTGGATCGTCTGTCCCACGAATATGGTCTGAAGGATCAACTGGGCAGTGCATGGGCGGTGCGCCCGTTGGCGCTTCTGCGTCAGGGTGATCGGCCCGTGCTGGAATTCCAGGACCCGGGCGGCGAGCCACTTGAGCGGCTGCTGGGCGCGCCGTTCGAATCCGGGCGCTTCCTGCGGCTAGCGATCGGCATAGCAGCGGCTCTTGGGAGGGCCCATCAGCGCGGCTTTGTCCATAAGGATCTCAAGCCGGCCCACATCCTCGTCGACGAGTCAACCGGATCGGTGCGGCTCACGGGGTTTGGCCTCGCCACATTACTGCCGCGTGAGCGCCAATCGCCGGCGCCGCCCGAGACCATGGCGGGAACGCTCGCCTACATGGCGCCGGAGCAGACCGGCCGAATGAATCGATCGATCGATACGCGCAGCGACCTTTACTCGCTCGGCGTCACCTTATACCAGATGCTGACGGGTTCGCTGCCGTTTGCCGCGTCCGAGCCAATGGAGTGGGTCCATTGCCATATTGCGCGTAAGCCCGTTCCGCCGGTCGAGCGGACTAAACGCGTTGCGGCCCAGGTTTCGCATATCGTGATGAAGCTGCTGGCCAAGACGGCCGAGGAGCGCTATCAAACGGCGGTTGGCCTCGAGCGTGATCTTCACCGTTGCTTGATTGAATGGGAGGCGGTTGGCAGGATTGATCCGTTTCCGCTCGGCGAACGCGACATTCCGGATCGACTGCTGGTCCCTGAAAAACTGTACGGAAGAGAGCGGGAAATCTCGGCTTTACTCACCGCCTTTGATCGTGTTGTCAACGAAGGCACTCCGGGGTTGGTGCTGGTTTCCGGCTATTCCGGGGTCGGCAAGTCCTCCGTTGTGAATGAGTTGCATAAGGCGCTCGTGCCGCCACGCGGGTTATTCGCATCAGGCAAATTCGACCAATACAAACGAAATATCCCTTATGCAACGGTCGCTCAGGCTTTCCAGAGTCTCATTTCCCAGATTCTCGGCAAGAGCGACAGGGAGATGGGCGAATGGCGCGCCGGATTTCAGGAGGCGTTAGGTCCGAATGGCCAGCTCATCGTCAACCTCGTCCCGGAGCTCGCGCTCATCATCGGTGAGCCGCCGCCACCGCCTGACGTTCCACTCCAGGACCAGCAGGCCCGATTCCAGATGGTATTCCGGCGTTTCCTCGGCGTCTTTGCCCGTTCGGAGCACCCTTTAACGCTGTTCCTTGATGACCTTCAGTGGCTGGACTCGGCAACCCTCGATTTGATCGAGCATCTGATTGCGCACCCGGACGTGCGCCACTTGCTGCTGGTCGGGGCGTACCGTGACAACGAGGTCGATCCCGCGCACCCGCTGGCGCGGACCCTCGCAAGACTCAACGGCGCCGGCAGAAGGGTGCGGAAAATCGTGCTGGTGCCGCTTTGCCCGGAGGATGTGGGGCGGCTGCTGGCGGATGCCCTGCACACGGACCCAGGGCGCGTGCGGCCATTGGCTGAACTGGTGTTCGAGAAGACGGCGGGCAATCCGTTCTTTACGATCCAGTTCCTGCTCGCGCTGGCCGAACAGGGGCTACTGGTATTCGATCCTGGCATCGCAGTCTGGACCTGGGACCTGCCTCGCATTCGCCTCGAGGGATTCACCGAAAATGTCGCGGATCTGATGGCGGTGAAGCTGAGTGGCCTGCCTCGTGCGACCCGGGAGGCTTTGGGACAGCTGGCATGCCTCGGGAACGTTGCGACGTCGGGTACGCTTGCTGCCGTGTGTGGAGGAACCGAGGAGGCGGTGCACGGGGCGCTCTGGGACGCCGTGCGGTCCGGCGTCGTCCTGCGCTCAGATAGCAGCTACACCTTCCTTCACGACCGTATCCGGGAGGCGGCGTATGCGCTCATCCCTGAAGGGGCGCGGACGATGGCGCATCTTCGGATCGGCCGCACTCTCGCGGCCACGACGCCCGCGCAGGACATCGAGGAGAACATCTTCGATATCGTCAACCAGTTCGGTCGCGGCGGGGCGCTGATCAGCTCGGCGGAGGAATGCGAACATGTCGCTCAGCTGAACCTCATTGCGGGCAAGCGTGCGAAGGCGGCAACGGCTTATGATTCGGCACTGCGCTACTTCATCGCCGGCCGCACATTGCTGGGGGACAACGGATGGGAACGATGCTACCGGCTCACCTTCGACCTTGAGCTTCATCGCGCCGAGTGTGAATACCTGATGGGGGAGCTGGCTTCAGCGGAAGAAGGGCTCACCATGCTGTCGACCCGAGCACAGACGACGATTGACGCTGCAGCCGTTACCTGCGTGCGCCTCAATCTCTACACGACCCTGGACCAGAGCGACAGCGCTGTCGAGGTCGGCCTGGAATATCTCCGCCGTGTTGACGGCCCATGGTCGGCGCACGCAACGGAGGAAGACGTGCATCGGGCCTATGATCGATTGTGGCAACAGCAGGGTGCGAGTTCCATCGAGGCACTGCTTGATCTGCCGTCGATGCAGGACCCGGATCGGTGCGCAACCATGGACGTGCTGACGGTGCTCACGTCACCGGCCTTTTTCACCGACATGAACCTGTTCCGCCTCATCGTGAGTCGGATGGCATCCCTTAGTCTGGAGTATGGCAACACCGACGGATCATGCCTTGCCTATGAATGGCTGGGCGGAGTCCTGGGGACGTATTTCGGCGAATACGAGGCGGGGCTACGCTTTGGCAGGCTTGGCCTGGATCTGGTGGAGACGAGTGGGTTCGACCGTTTCAAGGCTCGCGCTTATCTAGTGTTCGCTGTCCACGTCGCCCACTGGACGCAGCCCCTGCAAACGTCTCGCGCCTTCCTGAGGTGCGCCTACGAGGCGGCGCTGAACGCTGGCGACCTGTCTTACGCGGCCTACAGTTGCATCGATGTGATCACCAACCGTATCGCCAGCGGAGACCCGCTCAGTGACATCCAACGAGAGGCCGAGCATGGGCTTGAATTCGCGCGGAAGCTAAAATTCGGTCTCGCCAGCGACTGCATCATCGGGCAGCTCAGACTTATTCGAATACTGCGTGGGCTGACACCGGACTTTACCTCCGTCAATGACGTGGCGTTTGACGAGGCTCGCTTTGAGCGACGTCTGGAGGATGCGCAACTGGCCAATCCCGCATCCTATTACTGGATTCGCCGGCTGCAAGCGAGCGTCTACGCCGGAGACGACGCGTCTGCCATGGCGGCCCTATCGAAAGCCGCGAGGCTTCTTTGGGCGACTCCGACCCAATGTGAGTTGGCCGAATACCACTTTTACGGGGCCCTGGCCCGGGCAGCATGCTGCGATGGCAGTTCAGTTGAAGAGCGGCCCGAGCATCTGCAAGCGCTGGAGGCCCATCACGAGCGGCTCGCGATCTGGGCAGAAAGCTGCCCAGCAACTTTCACGAACCGCGTGGCATTGGTAGGTGCCGAGATTGCACGCCTCGAGGGCCGGGACCTCGACGCCATACGCCTTTACGAAGACGCCATCAGGCTAGCGCGAGAGGGTGAATTTATCCAGAACGAGGCCTTGGCCCACGAACGCGCCGCAAAATTTTGTGCGACGCGCGGTTTCCCGACAATGGCCGACGCCTATCTGCGAAATGCGCGTCATTGCTACCAGAGTTGGGGCGCCGAGGGGAAGGTGGCGCAACTTGGTCAGCGCTATCCCCAACTGAGCGGGAAGGAGCCTGCACCGGGACCAACGAGCACGATCCGGGCGCCGGTCGAACATCTGGATCTCGCGACCGTCCTCAAGGTGTCGCAAGCCGTTTCGGGGGAGATCATGCTGGACAAGCTGCTCGACACGCTGATGCGCACAGCGATCGAGAATGCGGGGGCCGAGCGAGGCCTGCTGATTTTCTCCAGCGGCGGTGAACAGCGGATCGAGGCGGAAGCCATAACGTGCGGCGATACGATCGACGTGCGGCTGTGCGACGAGCCCTTAACCGCACAGGCGCTATCCGAGGCGATTGTCCAGACGGTCGTTCGCACGCAGGAGGCCACGATCTTCGACGACGCCGCAGCCGAACCCGCACTTGCCACGGATCCATACATTCGGCAACGCCAGGCCCGGTCCATTCTCTGCCTGCCCCTTATCAACCAGAACAAGCTCATCGGCTTGCTTTATCTCGAGAACAACCTGGCTCCACGCGTCTTTACGCCGCTCCGCATTTCGGTGCTGCGGCTTATTGCCTCTCAGGCGGCGATCGCGTTGGAGAATACGCGTTTATATAACGACCTCGCTGAGCGCGAAGCGAAAATTCGCCGCCTGGTCGATGCCAATATTATTGGGATCGTCTTCTGGGACATTGAAGGTCCCATTCTTGGGGCCAATGATGCGTTTCTCCGGATCGTGGGATACGATCGCGAGGATCTTGTCGCGGGCCGCCTACGCTGGACAGAAATGACGCCCCCGGAATGGCGCGATCGCCACGAACGCTGGTGGACGCCGGAACTCAAGATGACCGGGAGCGTGCAACCCTTCGAGAAGGAGTACTTCCGGAAAGACGGCAGTCGTGTGCCCGTGCTTGTCGGCTCGACGAGCTTTGATGACGCCCGGAATCACGGTGTCTCCTTCGTACTCGATCTGAGCGAGCGTAAGCGTGCGGAAGAGGAATTGCGGTGCAGCCGCGAGCAGCTTGCGCAGGCGTCGAGGATTGCGACGGTGGCCGAGCTGTCCGCTTCCATCGCCCACGAGCTCAATCAGCCGCTGCAGGCAGTTGTGGCCAACGGGCATGCGTGTATGCGATGGCTTGCTGCAGCGCCGCCCAACGTCGACGAAGCCAGGCGCATTGCCGAACAGATCGTCAGCGACGCACATGCCGCGTCGGACGTGGTCAGGCGCATTCGGGCGTTGTTTAAACAGGCAGCTCCTGCAAAGACCAATCTCGACGTTAACAGATTAATACTGCGAATCTGCGCCCTGATGTCTGACGAGGTCCACGTGAATGGGATCTCGCTCAAAACAGAGCTGGCCGAGGACGTCCCGATGACCAATGCCGACGCGGTGCAAATTCAGCAGGTAATGGTCAACCTTTTGCGCAACGCGATCGAGGCGTCGGCGGTGACGGCAGAGCGATCGAAGCCGCTATTGATCCGCTCCCGGCGTGACGGGGACGAAGTCGTGGTTGACGTTCAGGATCACGGCATCGGGCTGGCGGACTGCAAGACCATATTCGAGCCGTTTGTCACCACAAAGGAAACGGGCATGGGCATGGGACTAGCGATCTGTCAGTCGATCGTCGAAGCACACGGTGGTCGCATTTGGGTCGTGCGCAATGAGGCACAGGGCGTGACCTTCAGCTTCAGCCTTCCGATTGATATTTTTGATGTGGCGTAAATCCGGCGATGTCTACCGCGGGCATTGTCAACTTGTCGGGTAAAGCGCTGCTGATGCGCAGTGCATAAGGATATCTAATTTAATCGGAAAGGCGATCCAACATCGGCGCCTTCCCGTGCGTAGAAGGCCTGGGTGCGTAGCGCCCGCTTTTGCCTTGCGTCGGTGTGGGTCCGGCAACATATGAAGAGATTGACCAACTGATCGCCGACCGACTGTGCCGACGTTACGAAGGACTTTCACCTAACAATCGAGGGGTTCCATGGAATCCGCAAGCGAACTGGTCTATATGGTCGACGACGACAGCCGGGTGCGAGAAGCACTCTCTGCGCTGCTGCGCGCAAACGGAAGAAACGTCCGCGCATTCAACTCCGGCAGAGAGTTTCTGGACACACCGCGTCAAAAGGTCGTTGCATGTCTGATCCTGGATTTGAGGATGCCAGGCATGAATGGCCTGGAAGTCCAGAAGCTTGTCAGCAGGGACTCACAGATTCCCGTCATTTTCATTACCGGAAGGGGAGATGTGCCGTCCACGGTTCTTGCCATGAAGGGCGGGGCTGTTGACTTCCTCACAAAACCCCTCGACGAAGATGCGTTGATGCGCGCGGTCGATGCGGCCCTTGCCACGGCGCACGTTCTTCGCAAGGAGGCGGAAGATGCAGCAGCGCTCCAGGCTCTATACCAATCGCTAACGCCTCGCGAGCAGGAGGTTTTGCCGTTACTCGCAAGCGGCCTGCTCAACAAGCAGGCGGCGGCAGTCCTTGGTATCACCGAATACACCGTGCAGGTTCACCGCGCCCACATCATGAGAAAAATGCAAGCAGATTCGTTTGCCACGCTGGTCAGGCAGGCAAGCAAACTGCAGCTCGAAACATCGTCCACGACAACATTCGATGCCTGACGCTAACGCCAATCCTTTGTTGGTCTCTAAGACCCGGGGAAAAATTCCCACACCACGGGTTCGAACGGTTGCCGTGATTGATGATGACCGGCGGGTTCTGAATTCAAATAGGCCAGGAAGACCCACGTCAAAGCCAAAGCGGTGCGTGTTGTCCCCTTCGGAGCCACCAGTCGGTAACGGCCGTCGTACTGCAATCGGTGTACAGGAAGGCTCCTTCGATAAATCGAACCAACTAGCCTCGAGGGGCTTACACCCTGTGCCGCCGTCAGCACCAGACCAACTGGTCATAACCGACCGTGCGCCGGTAGACGTTTTTGGCGTTCCATGTACACGTTGTGTATTCCATGTAGGAACCGCTAAGGACTACTATCCAGTGTGAAAGCGTTGGCATCGAAACCTCCAAAGGTCAGAAAGTGCTTTCAAAGCTGACCGTGCGACGCGCCCCTCGACAAGTGGCTGTTGTCGATATGGCCCCCGCACCGCAAACCATGTCATTCTTCGCTGCGCTGCAACATTTCGGTGATTTGCTGGGCTCTTGATGGCGTTCCTACTCGCGTCGGCTATCGGGATCAGTTAGACAAAGTCCGCGAGTGGGATCGCCTCCATCACGGAGGCCAGAATCATGGCCTCGATGTTTCGGAGAGCCGGTTGTGCGAGGCGAGGGCGATACACGGCATCACTTGCGGCGATGGTCTGTCCGCTCACTGCGCAGACGCCGCTCTTGCGTGCAACGTGCAACACAGCGCCGCCAGAGTGGCTCCGCATAGCCGCAGGCGACCGCGGCGCTCCATGCGACGGTGGCAGCATATGGGCCGTGGCGTTCCAACATCTTGATTGCGCACTGCTGGTACGAATCGGCGCGATATTCTGAGCGAACGGGACGATGGGGAGGCGCCTCGATGAGTCCATGGACGCCGAAAAGGACCATGGTGTGGAACCGTGTACGGTCGGTTTTAACTGCTTCCTGCATGATGGCTGCTCCTTCGAAAAGTCGGGAAGATCAGGATCACCTCGTCATTGCAAGAAGCTTCGAAGCAGACGGCGTCAAAGCGCGTGAACAGCGTGGCGACATGTGTCCCGACGCGTCCACTGCGAACGAGGGAATCGACCGGACGTGTCCGTGAAAGCGGCACGAACTGGTCCCGCCGTATGTCGGTCGCGCGATGCGCGGGCAACGGCGTGCTAACAGGCCGGAGCATTGAACGCTCACCGGGTTGGGGTTCGCTTCAGAGTCCTACCTTGTCTTCATGATAGTGAGCATGAGGAAGGACCGCTATTACATAAAGCTGGAGTCCGGCCCGTGTACGCCGGTGACACTGGCGAGCAGGTGGCCCGCGTGTCTCGCGCGAATGGGATCGATTGGGCCACGGACCCTCCAAAGCGGCCACAGGGTGCCCCAGCACTGCACGTCAACCGGGGTATTCAGTAAGCGCCTCGCCTGGACCGTTCGGGTTTTTCTGGACGACGGGATGTGAAGCGGGACATGCTATCTCCTTTGGGTATTTTGCGTTACCCGGTAACGAGTTCGGACATATCGTTACCGGGTAACAACGACGAGGAGAAACCGATGGCGCAAACAACAGCAGAGCGGCAGGCCGCCTTCCGGGCAAGGCGGGCGACAGCTGGAAACGATGGCAACGGGGAGCGGCGGCTTGATATGTGGGTGACCACTGAAGCCGATCTCGCGCTCGCACGGCTGGCACGCCGTTACTCGGTAACGAAGCGTGAGATGCTGGAGCGGCTGGTAGTGCGGGCGGACGCGGCGATCGTGCGCAGGCTCGATCCGGACTCCGCAGAATGGGATACCTACTTCCAGGCTCCACGGTAGCCCTTTAGCGTTACCGGGTAACGGACCGCTGTCCCAGGTGCAGTCGGCTACCGGCTCAGCGTGTGTGAGCCGTTCCGGGCGATCGGGGCGTGCTGTCCACCGCTGTTGTTCAACCGGTCGGAACCGCAGGTTGGGGCGGATTTTGCAGGTGTGCGGCAACGCGCCAGGGCAGCAATTCGTCGACGCGGTTGATTGGATGATCGGCAATACAGGTCAGCACGTGGCACAGGTAAGCGCGCGGGTCGATGCCATTGTGTTTGCACGACGCGATCAGCGAGTACATCGCTGCTGCCCGCTCACCGCCGCTGTCAGATCCTGCGAAGAGGAAGTTGCGGCGGCCCAGGGCTACACAACGCAGCGCATTTTCGGCGACATTGTTGTCTATCTCCACCGTGCCGTCGTCGCAATACAGCATCAGTGCATCCCACTGGTTGAGCGAGTAGTTGATCGCTTTGGCCGTCTCCGACTTGGCCGACAACGTCTGGAGCTTCGCCCTGAGCCACATGCCGTAGCTTTCGAGCAAGGGTCTGGCCTGCTCCTGCCGCACACGCAGCCGCTCGGCTGGCAGCTTGCCGCGGATGCCGGCTTCGATGCCATAGAGTTCGCCGATGTATCCGAGCGCCCTGGTGGTGGTCTCCGACGGCGTGCGCACGTGAATGTCATAAAACTTTCTACGCGCGTGCGCATGGCACGCCGCTTCGCGAACCGAGCCATCCTTGAACAGCTCGTCGAAACCGGCGTAAGCGTCCGCCTGCAGGATGCCGCTGAAGCCGGCCAGATGGCGCTGAGGATGCTCCCCGCGCCGGTTGGGCGAGTAGGCAAACCACGCCGCAGGAGGTTCCTTCGAGCCTGCCCGGCTGTCGTCACGCACGTAGACCCACAGCCGTCCGGTTCGGGTCTTTTTGTTGCCTGGCGCGAGCACGGGAATCGGCGTGTCATCCGCATGCAGCTTCGTGCCGGCCATCACATAGCGGTGCAACGCCTCCACTAGCGGATCGACCAGGGCCTCGCACATGCCGACCCATCGGCCCATGCTCGCCGGGTCCAGCGTGACCTTGTCGCGTGCCGCAATCACCGACTGCCGGTACAGCGGCTGGTGATCCGCGTATTTGGCCACGAGAATGTCGGCAAGCAGGCTCGGGTGTGCGATACCGCGCTCGATCGGCAGGCTCGGCGCAGGCGGCTGCACGATGCGGCGGCAGCACGCGCAAACCTTCTTGCGCCGGATGGTGCGGATGACCGTGAACGCCGCCGCAATGCGGCCAAGCTGTTCGGAGACGTCCTCGCCCAGCGGTTGCATCTGGCCGCCGCACTCGGGGCAAACCGGATCCGGCTCCAGCACATGCTCCTCGCGCGGCAGGTGTTCCGGCAGCGCCTCGCGTGAAGCACGGTTCGCGCTCGCCTTGCTGCTGCCGGCCTGCGCTTCGCGCGTCTCGGCCACGCCACGGCTGCCGGTCAGATCCTCCAGTCGGGTCTCAAGTTCCGCAATTTGCCGGTCCAGTTTCTCGGACTTGCGGCCGAACTGCATGCGTTTGAGTTTGTCGATTTGCGCCTTGAGCCGTTCGATTTCCAGATCCCGCTCGGCCAGGGACGCCCGCGCCTCGAGCAGCAAGGCCTTGAGTGCATCGATGTCGTCAGGAAGGTCGCTGGCATCAGGCATGCCACGCAGTTTACGCAGGTGCCGCGCGGTTTACAACATCGACAGTGGCTCAGCGGTGCGGCGTGGCTGCCGCCAGTCGATGCCTTCGAGCAGCATCGACAGCTGGGCGTGGGTCAGATGGATCTTGCCGCTATCGGCCTGCGGCCAAACGAAGCGGCCACGTTCGAGCCGCTTTGCAAGCAGCCATAGCCCGTCGCTGGTAGCCCAAAGAATTTTTATCAGATCGCCGCGACGGCCGCGGAAGATGAACACGTGACCGCCCAGCGGATTCTCCTCAAGCGCCGTCTGTACCTTGGCGGCCAGGCCCTGAAAGCCGCAGCGCATGTCGGTCACCCCTGCGGCGATCCAGATACGTGTGCCCGCCGGCAGGCCGATCATCGCGACAGCTCACGGATCAACAGCCGCAGTGTCTGCGGCGAGACCTCGCCGCGAATCCGCAGGCTCGCGTTGCCGAACACCACCTCGCACACGTTCTCAACCACGGTGTTCACGCCGCCCGCATCACCTACCGTCACCGGGGTCGATCCGGCCGCGTCGGCGACAATACTCACCGGCAACAGCGGCGTACTCTCCCGGGCAGCATCGGATATCGTGGGGTTGGGAAGCGACGGGATGCCGTAGGCACCTTGCAGATACTGCCGTCGCCATTTGAACAGCAAATTCGCATTAACCTCGTTGGCACGCGCAATCAACGCCACCGAGGCACCCGGCTCAAATGACTGCTCTACCAGGCGCCGTTTGAACTCCGTAGGGAAATTCGGTCGCTTATATGCGCCACCGGCCGCGCGCGCCTTCAATGTATTGTCCACTTTGGTGTCCGCAATAATTTGGTGGACACCAAATTACCCAAACACTCAATGCGCTGTCCACAACGGCCCAGACGAGCCGCTTACGGTATTCACGCCTCTCAGAGTTGTAGCGTCAAACTCTGAGAGGCGGCAGCGGGGACTCAGCGAAGGTCGGCGGGCATTTTCCAGGGCAACAACGCGTCGTAGTCCTCGACGGTCGTGGCGAGCGGAAGTTTCTGGAAGAGCCGGTGGAGGTAACGGTAGGGATCGATGCGGTTAGCGCGGCGCGTTTCGACCAACGAGTACAGGTTCGCACTCGCGTTCGCGCCGCCGACTTCTGTACAAACATCTGCCTCACTGTCAATGTGCCCAGCGATGCCGACGAATAACGGTTGACGCCCGCTGCTCCATGCTCTCTACCAATCGCTGACGCCTCGCGAGCAGGAGCTTTTGCCGTTAATCTCAAGCGGCCTGCTCAACAAGCAGGCGGCGGCAGTCCTTGGTGTCACCGAATACACCGTGCAGGTACATCGCGGCCATAGCGCTTCGGCGAAGAGGTCCAGACGCTGGCATAGCACGACGAACTGACAGGCGGCCCGTCAGCCGCATTAATTCGACATTGCGCTGGGCTTCGCGTTCAAGGCGACGGTTGGATTGGATACGGTCAGGTAGCTAACGGAGCGTAGACCGTTTTGAGCGACTTGACTATCTGTCTTTCGCAATAGGAGGTGAAGGCACAACTACAGGTCGACTCGTCCTGTTAGCGACGTCTGGCAGTTGCTCTTCAAGTGGCCGCCTCTTCGTTGGTTAAAGTCGCAATGCCTTTATTGATTGTGACAAATGCATTTCGACTTCGCTTGTCTCGCTTTCGCGCTTATCATTCCCCAACGGGGCTTCGGCGCGTTCGACGTAGAAAAAAATAGGGCATCAACGCAGCCTCGACATAAGTCAGCCTGAAGAGGCAGTCACAGCTGTCATGCCATGCGTCGGGATATGGGGTGGGTACGCGATAAACCTCAATGAATCACGGAGGAGCGCAAAACGTGACAACGAACATCCCCGAAATATCGCCAGCCCTACGCGAGTGGACAGAGAAATTGGCTCTGAATCATGGGAGCGCCGTCAATCGGGTCTACGCGGCGTTGATGAGCATCAAGCCGTACGCTGATCAGGATATCCCGACCAAACTCGACACACGCAATTCGATCAACTGGTCTGTGAAGCTTTGGTTCGACACTCTGTTGTCGGGTAGCGCTCCATCCGAGGAAGAATTCGAGATCTTCCGGGACTTCGGGCGCCGCCGGGTCCACCAGGGCGTACCCCTCGACGTGCTGCTCCGCGCGTTCCGACTGGGCTCGCGCGAGCTATGGTGTTTCTATACGGAACTGGACGAGAAAAGCGACCCCTTGCGCGACGAACTGTTATTCCGGATCTCTCCGTTTCTGATGGAGTTCTTCGATATTCTCGCGCAGATCATCTCTCAGGCTTACCTGGACGAACAGTATAAACAGGCTCGCTGGCGAGAATCACTTCGATATCAGTTGCACAGCATTATTTTCTACCACCCCGAAGATACCGAAGGATTCGCCAAGACCGCAGCGGCCCTCCGGCTCGACGCAACTATTCCCAGAATAGCCCTGGCCATCGACATGTACTCGATCGACAGTAATTCGCCCACGTTCAAAAGCGAACTTGACCGAATTGTCATTGCTACTGCCCGCCGGCTCAAATTTCCCGTCGACGAACTCGTCGACGTCTGGCACCGCGGGCAATTGCTCGTGTGGATACCATCCCGGCTCGGTGATCTGATGAGCACGAGTGACCGCCGAATGAGCAAGCAGATCACGTCGATCGCGGAAACAGTGCCAGAAATCAAGGCGATCGGTATCGGCCTCGTGGGAGAAGGTGCGGCAGGCTGGGCGATGTCTGCGGAGGAAGCGAGCCGCGCGCTCAGTTTCGGCCGCAGCCGCGGCGGCGAAGAGCGCGTGCGTTTGTACTCGGAAATCGTGGTCGAAGAAAGCGTGCGCGGTACGAAAAACGCGCTGCGCTACCTTGTCTCTCTGGTCGAACAGATCGGGAGCGAACCGGGCTTACTCGAAACACTCGAGACCTACTTCCATAATCTGCAGCGAAGAAAAGTAACCGCAAGCGTTCTTGGCATTCATCCGAATACGCTGAATTACCGGCTGGAACGAATCGAGAATATCCTCGGAGCACGCCTTGACGACGCGGGCTGGGTATCCAAGCTCGATATTGCGATCAAGCTTCGAGGTTCAACCAAGTCGACGTAGTCGGGCTATTCGCGTCTGGCAACGACTATTCCGGGAGGCCACCGGGAAAAAAGGCGTAAACGTGTTCACCGCTTGGCCTGACTTGCCACCTGCATCCACAACATCCTGTTCAGCGACAACCATTTGTAGCCCCTGCGCGTATCGGCATTGGGAAAAGAGCTAACTGCGTTGTGAGTTCTCACATATACGACAGGACAAGATACTCTTAAGATCAGTTGTGCTCGCTGCCGTCGATTTGAACTTACGCACAAGGTAAGGAGGAGTCTTAATGGGGACTGCTGGGTTCGGATTGTCCTATATGGACACACCTGGTGGGCTCGCTCGCAGATGGTGGCCGGCGCGCGGACGATGTCTGCCCTCCAGGCCCGACTTTCCGCTGCGAAGAAAAAGACAGGTTCAGCGTCTGGCCGCCGCCACGGTAAAGATACTGGCGCGTGCGAGCGACTCGACCATCAGTGTGTCATGGCTGGACGCCACTGCGTGTCGATATGACGATCAGATCTGGAGGATCGGCGTAGCGCGACATTCGGGCATCTGCGGGTTGGCGCGCGCAACAGTCCGCGCGGGCAACCACATCTATCGCCCGATTCGCATCCGGCCCCCCGTCAATTCGAATTTCATGATTCTCGCCGCTGTCGTGGAGCAGGTTTGGATCACCGCTCGACAGGTCTGCGGGCCCGGCAACTCGTCCCAGTAACGCCGAATGAAGCATTCCGCATTACATGAATATGCAATTTCGCCGCAAAAGACAACGATGTAAATTGAGTACTAAGCTCCTCGCCAAACTGGATTGATGAAATACATGCCTCGACGTATTCCCGTGCTTTCGGCGGGACTCAACGTAAAAAGCGGCCACGTGTCGATGGTCTCTCACCCCGAGATCATTGCCGACTTTCTCGCGAAGGCAGCTAGCTCGCTCGCAGCCTGAACTGGTATGCGGACAGGCGGAGGTCGACAGGTCGATCTTGACACTGATCGCTACCGGGATGAACACGCAACACCCGACCGGGAAGGCGCCGGATGTCCATGAACGCGGAAGGATCGATCTGATGTCACACAATTTATCTGTTCCCTCTTTCGACGCCCTTCTCTACGAAAAGAGAAATGCGATTGCCTATGTGACGCTGAACCGTCCCGAGGTGATGAATGCGCTGAACCAGAAGGCGATCGCCGAACTACGCGCGGCGTTCGAAGATGCGCAAGACGACCCACAGATTCGTGGCGTCATCATAACCGGCGCAGGCAATCGCGCATTCATCGCCGGTGCCGATATCAGCGAGTTGGCCAAGGCAACGCCAATTGAGGCCGAACGCCGGACACGTGCGGGTCAAGCACTTCTCGATCTCATCGAGCAACTCGGCAAGCCAGTCATTGCTGCAGTGAACGGCCTGGCACTTGGCGGCGGATGTGAAACCGCGCTCGCCTGCACGATCCGGCTAGCCAGTCCGGGCGCGAAGTTCGGGCAGCCTGAAATCAGGCTGGGACTCATCCCAGGCTTTGGCGGAACGCAACGACTCCCTCGCCTCGTCGGCAAAGGCGTTGCGCTGCAACTCATCCTCACCGGCGAGATGGTGTCAGCAGAGGAGGCCTATCGGATCGGCCTCGTGAACGAAATCGTGGAAGCCGGCAGTCTGATCGCTCGCGCCGAAGCGATTCTGGCGCAGATTGCCGCTAACGCGCCGCTGGCCGTCGCATATGCGATGAATGCCGTCAACCTTGGACTCAACGCGGCTTTGCCAGAAGGACTCGCCCTGGAAGGGAAACTTTTCGCGCTATGCGCCGCGACCGAGGACATGAAAGAAGGCACCAGCGCCTTTCTCGAGAAGCGCCCACCGAAGTTCCAGGGTCGTTGAGACGTGACGACTCTTCGCTGTTCCGGCTCACGATCCAGACGAGCTTCCACCTGCGTAGAGTCAAAACCTAAACCCGAATCGAGAGAACTTTCATGATGGACGGACAACACGTTTTTTCAGGTCTCAAGGTGCTCGATCTCGCGAGCTACATTGCGGGTCCCGCAGCCACTACGATTCTGGCCGACTTCGGCGCAGACGTCATCAAGATCGAGCCTCCGGGTACGGGCGATGTCTATCGCTTCTTCTCGACCATGCCGCCGAACCCGGTGGCCAACACAAACTACGCCTGGCAGTTGACGAACCGCAACAAACGCAGCATCGCCATCGATCTCAAGTCCAGTGGAGCCAGAGAAGTACTGGTGCGCCTTGTTCAATGGGCAGATGTCGTGGTCGTCAACTTCCCGCCACGTGTGAAGGCGTCTTTGGGCGTGACCTACGAGGCCCTCTCGCCGCTCAACTCAAAGCTGATCTACGCAGACATTACCGGCTATGGTTCCGAGGGGCCCGAGGCGGACACCCCGGGTTTCGATGTCACGGCCTATTGGGCACGCTCCGGTCTCATGGAGGTCACCCACGATGCCGGCAGCCCGCCGACGCTTCCCATTCCCGGGATCGGCGACCACGCCACGGCAACGACACTCTATGCCGCGATCGTCACGGCGCTTTATGTGCGCGCCACGACCGGCAAAGGAAGCCATGTGTCGACGTCGCTGATCGCCAACGGTATCTGGGCAGCAGCGGCGTGGGTCGAGGGTGGTCTCAATGGCGGCCAGTTCTTCGCCCAGCACGATCGAAAAAATCCACCCAACGCGCTGCTCAACCCTTACCAGACAGCCGACGGGCGCTGGATCCTGCTGGTCGCGGCCCAACGCAAGGATTGGCCTGCCTTCACCCGCGCCGTTGGCATGCCCGAGCTTCTGGACGACCCGCGCTTTACCGACGACCGGCGCACCGACAACGCGGCCGCACTGGTCGAGATTCTCGACCCGTTGTTCGCCAGCCAGCCGCTTGCCTTCTGGAAACAGGCGCTCTCCGCCGCACGAGTGATTTTCGGCGTCGTGCAGATTGCCGAGGAGATCATTCACGACCCCCAGTTGGCGGCCAATGGGATAGTCGTGCCGCTCGACGTGCCGGGCAAGCCCGCCATGCGAACGGTCAGCAATCCGATCCAGATCATGGGAGAGCAGAAGGTCAAGCCGTGCGCCGCGCCGCAACTTGGCGAACACGGTGCCGAGATCCTGAAAGAGATGGGCTTCAACGAGAGCGAAATCGCACGCCTTCACGACGCGGGCGTGGTCGCGCGCTTCGAAGACCCGGTCTGAATCTGATCGCGTTTAACGATTTGAACCAACGCCTCTGGCGGCAAGCCACTGACGGGCTATAGCCCCACAACACACTCGGAGCTTTCCATGACTGAAGACGAAATCCGCGCGCGCGCTTACGCGATGCCGATCAGCAGCCCAGCCTATCCCAAGCCGCCTTTCCGGTTCGTAGATCGTGAATTCATCATCATTACCTATCGCACTGATCCGCAAGCGCTTGCCAGCGTCGTACCTGCGCCGCTGCTTCCGGCAGAGCCGATCGTCAAATACGAGTTCATCAGGATGCCCGATTCAAGCGGGCTGGGTTCCTACACCGAATCGGGTCAAGTCGTGCCGGTGTCGTTCAACGGTATGTCCGGCGGCTTTACCCACGCCATGTACCTCGACAGTGAAGCCGGCATTGCTTCCGGCCGTGAACTGCTCGGCTTTCCCAAAGTACTCGCGCAACCGAAGCTCGAAATCCGCAACGATGCGCTGGTGGGAACCCTCGACTACAACGGCGTGCGCGTTGCGACCGCAACCATGGCTTACAAATACGAGCCGCTCGATCTCGCCGCCGTCAAGAGGACGCTCGAGGCACCGGGCTTCCTGCTGAAAATCCTGCCTCACGTCGACGGGTCGGCCCGGGTCTGCGAACTGGTCAAGTATTACGTGACCGACATCACGGTGAAAGGAGCGTGGACCGGGCCTGCCTCTCTGGAACTGCATCCCCATTGTTTCGCGCCCGTCGCAAAGCTGCCTGTGCTCGAGGTTCTATCAGCAATCCATATCCTGACCGATCTGACGATCGCGGGCGCAGAAGTCGTTCACGACTATCTGCGCGCCCCCTCTAACGCATCCTGATCAACGCCCTTGAGGAAATCATCATGACTGCCAGCGCGAAGCCAAACCACCCGCTTCCGGCCCCCGACAGCGACTTCTATCTGATTCACGAACTCCTGAGTGATACCGAACAAGCCCTGCTAAAGCGGGTGCGTGCCTTCATGGAGAGCCGGGTTGCTCCCGTGATCAACAAGTTTTGGGCTGAGGACGCGTTCCCGTTCGAGCTGATCCCCGAGATCAGGGATCTCAATATCGCCGGGGTCGGGTTTGACGGCTACGGCTGCCCTGGCGGCAGCACGCTTCTCGATGGATTTATCGCCATGGAAATGGCGCGCGTCGACTCGTCCATCGCGACCTTCTTCGGGGTCCACAGTGGGCTGGCAATGGGATCGATCTATCTTGGCGGTTCAGAGGAACAGAAGCAGAAATGGCTGCCACCCATGGCACGATTGGAAAAAGTCGGTTGCTTCGGATTGACCGAACCGCTGGTAGGGTCGGGCGCAGGTGGGGGGCTGCTGACAACCGCCAAGCGGGAAGGCAATACGTGGGTCCTGAATGGTCAAAAGCGGTGGATCGGAAATTCTCCCTGGTGCGACCTGTCGATTATCTGGGCACGCGATGTCGAAGACAATCAGGTCAAGGGTTTCATCGTCGAGAACAAAACCACCCCTGGTTTCTCCGTCGAAAAAATCGAGCACAAGATCGCACTGCGAGTCGTTCAGAACGGCGTGATCACGCTCGACAATTGCCAGGTGCCTGAAGAGAATCGCCTCCAGGGCGACCTGTCCTTCCGCGATACGGCGCGGGTCCTTCGTCTTACCCGTCAATACGTCGCGTGGGAAGCCGTCGGCTGCAGCATGGGCGCTTACGAACATGCGCTGCACTACGCGCAGACCCGCGAGCAGTTCGGCAAACCAATCGCATCGTTCCAGATGGTGCAGGACCACCTCGCCAGGATGCTTGGCAATATCACTGCGTCGCAATGCCTGGTCGTACGGCTTGCCGAATTGCAGGACCAAGGCAAGCTGCTGGACCAGCATGCATCGCTTGCCAAGGCCTTCTGCACGGTACGCATGCGCGAAACGGTCGCATCAGCCCGGGAGATTTTGGGCGGCAACGGTATTGTGCTCGACTATAACGTCGCTCGTTTCTTTGCTGATTCCGAGGCGCTGTATTCCTATGAAGGCACGCGCGAAATGAATTCGCTGATCGTCGGCAAGGCAGTCAGCGGCTTCAGTGCGTTCGTTTAAGTTTACGGGAGATCATCTGTCATGGCCAAGCCAATCAAACGAGTCACGATCATTGGGACGGGCGTTATCGGCGCGAGCTGGGCTGCGCTGTTTCTTGCGAAAGGGCTGGAGGTGGTCGCCACCGACATCGCTCCCGACGCAAAGAAAAAGCTCGACGATTTCATCTCGGCCGCCTGGCCTGCACTGGAGCAACTGGGCCTCGCATCCGGAGCTGCGCCGTCGAAGCTGGAATTCACCGACAACCTCGACGCCGCCCTCGCCGGCAGCGATCTGGTTCAGGAAAACGGCCCGGAGCGAATCGACTTCAAGAAAGATCTTTATCGGCGTCTCGATGAGGCTTTGGCGCCGGACGTGATCATTGCGTCGAGTTCGTCGGGCCTGACGATGAGCGAGATCCAGTCGGCCTGCGCGAACCACCCTGAGCGGTGCGTGATCGGCCATCCATTCAATCCGCCGCATCTCATTCCGCTTGTCGAGATCGTCGGCGGCGCGAAGACATCGGAAGAGACGATTGAACGCGTCAGCGCGTTCTATCGCGGCCTGGGCAAGAAGACGATACGCCTGCGCAAGGAGGTTCCGGGCCACGTTGCCAATCGTCTGCAGGCGGCCCTGTTTCGCGAGGTGGTCCATCTGATCGCGGAGGGTGTGGTGAGCGTTGCCGATGCGGACACCGCGGTGTGCTGGGGCCCGGGCTTGCGTTGGGGCGTGATGGGCCCAACGTTACTGTTCCACCTCGGAGGGGGGCAAGGGGGCATCGACCATTTCTTCGATCAGTTCACGGTGCCCATGAACGCCTGGTGGAAAGTTCTGGGTTCCCCCCAGATCGATGCCAAAGTCCGTGAAGCCGTCGTTGCTGGCGTCCGCGACGAAGCCGGCAAACGTTCGCTCGACGACCTGGCAGCGCAACGCGATCGCGCTCTACTCGGCTTACTCGCGCTGCGGGCAAGCGAATAGTGAAGTCCGGTTGCAGGGGTGAGAGATGGATCTTATGAAACGCATGCAGTACTTTGTGCGCGTAGCGGATTGCAAAAGCTTTACTTCAGCTGCGGAGCACCTGAATGTCAGCACCGCGACTGCGTCTCGTTTCGTTTCTGAACACGTTCGTCGAGCGTGTGAGTTTAGAGCGCGACTTGCAGCGTACATTGGGTTTCACCGATGACTTTGCTGAAGGGGCGAGGGCCTTCCTTCAGAAGCACAAACCGGTCTTCAAAGGAAGCGAGGAGCGCCACCGCCTCCGGCGCGCGGTCCTCACCCGCCCTTGCCTGACACAGCCTCATCGACCGGCGAGCCGCTTGGACGCTTGCAGCGCCCGATGCCGGTAGCGAAGCAGACCCGGTTCCCCGACCTTCGGGCATTCCGTCTGATCCCGCCGAGCTATCGGACGTTGTCCATCATTCGTTGAGTGTTTGCAATGACAAAGCCAACTCGTATCGTGATTGTAGGTGGGGGAATCGCTGGGATTCTACTTGCGACCAGGCTCGGCGACCGGTTAGGCCGGCCGGGCGAGGCTACCGTCACTTTGATCGACCGCAGCCCGACGCATATATGGAAACCGATGCTACATACGATTGCGGCCGGTACACGTGACGTGAACCAGCAGCGGGTAATTTATCTCGCGCACGCGCGCGACCACGGTTTCACGTATCAACCGGGAGAGATGTGCGGACTGGACCGGCAGCTGCGCGAGGTGCAGCTTGACGCGATAAGGGCGCAAGACGGTACGTTGGTGCTTGAACCGCGAACGGTTCCATACGATGTGCTGGTTCTGTCGCTAGGCAGCCGCGCGAACGATTTTGGCGTGCCGGGTGTAAAGGAGCAATGCCATCTCATCGACAGCCAACAGCAGGCAGAGACGTTCAACGTCGCGTTGCGCGCGCGTGCTATTCGCAGCGTCGTCAAGGATGAGCAGCTGAGAGTGGCGATTGTCGGAGCCGGCGCGACCGGTGTCGAGTTATCGGCCGAACTGAGCCGCCTTCTCGAGCTCGCTGCCAGCTATGGGGATACCACCATCAGGGACAGGCTGAGTCTGACTCTTCTTGAGAGCGGGCCGCGCGTGCTACCTGCCTTCCCACAGGAGATTTCTGCGTCTAGCCAGCAACGGCTCGAAAACATCGGATTTCGCGTACTGACCTCTACTGCGGTCACTTCGGCGGAACCAGGAGGTTTTCGGTACGGGGACGGGGCGCTCGCCGAAGCGGATTTAATGGTATGGGCTGCCGGTGTCAAAGCGCCAGATTTCATGAACCGTCTCGCTGGTCTGGAGACAAACCGGGCAAACCAGATTGTAGTGTCGAGGACGCTTCAGGTCTTGCACGATGAGCAGATCTTCGCTCTCGGCGATTGTGCGAGCCTGACGCTGGAAGGTGCGCAACGACCGCTTCCTCCTACCGCGCAGGTAGCCGCTCAGCAGGCGAATTATTTGGCGCGCCACTTGCCGGAATGGCTCTGTCAAAGCAAGCCGTTTCCCGGTTTCGTATTCCGGGATTTTGGATCGCTCGTGTCATTGAGCGACTACGATGCGTTCGGCACGCTAGGGCGGTTTGGCTTCTTTCCGGGCGGTCTCATTCGGGGTCGCCTCGCCCAGTTCAGTCACGCGATGCTGTACCGGCGTCATCAGCAGGCGCTGCATGGGTTTCGCAAAGCGACACTGCTCTGGACGGCGGAACGGATCAACGGACTGGTTCAACCAAACATTCGCCTTGCCTGACAGGTTCATGTGCCTCGGGTGCCCGGGCGCACCCCACCAACCTGGAACTCGTTCAAGACAAGTGAGTGCATGCCCGCTGCGGCCGTCAGAGCACGGCGCTTGGTCTCGGCATCGCAATGCCCGCGGCGGGGCGTTGGCGGGCCCTAAAACATCGTGACGCATGGGCCGCCGACCGCGCGCTCAGGCTGGGAGTGATTGTCGTGAATCTCAGTGCCTTGGATCTCTCAAGAATACAGTTTGCCTTCACTGTGTCTTTCCACATTATCTTCCCTGCAATGAGCATCGGGCTGGCGAGTTTCATCGCTGTGCTCGAAGGCGCGTGGCTCAAGACGGGAAAGCCGTATTACAAGGTGCTGTGCATCTACTGGTCGAAGGTCTTCGCTGTCGGATTCGGCATGGGCGTGGTCTCCGGCGTGGTGATGGCCTACCAGTTCGGAACGAACTGGGCGCGCTTTTCAGCGTTCGCAGGACCGATAACGGGACCCCTTCTGACCTATGAAGTCTTGACAGCCTTCTTCCTGGAGGCGGGATTCCTGGGCGTGATGTTGTTCGGTTGGGAGAAGGTGGGCCGAAGCGCACACTTCGGCGCGACAGTTCTGGTAGCGATAGGCACCTTGATCTCGACATTCTGGATCCTGGCATCCAATAGCTGGATGCAAACGCCACAAGGATTCAGCGTTTCAGACGGTCACGTGGTGCCGGTCGACTGGTTCAAGATCGTCTTCAATCCGTCCTTTCCCTATCGGCTTGCTCACATGTCCATCGCGGCGTTCATCGTGGCGGCATTGCTCGTGGCCGGAACCGGTGGATGGCACTTGCTCAAAGGCAGACGCGATCCCATGGTCAAGACCATGTTTTCGATGGCCTTGTGGCTGCTTTTGATACTCGCCCCAGTGCAGATGTTGATTGGCGACCAGCATGGGCTCAATACCCGTCAGTATCAGCCGGCAAAGATTGCCGCGATCGAGGGTCTATGGGAAACGGAGAAGGGAGGCACGGCGCTCAACCTTATCGGATTCCCTGATATGAACGACGAAGTGACCAAATACGCAATTCAGATACCGCATTTAGGAAGTCTCATCCTGACGCATAGCTGGGATGGCGAAATCAAAGGGCTCAAGGAATTTCCGAAAGAGGACAGGCCTGATTCTTCCATTATCTTCTGGACCTTCCGCCTGATGGCCGGTCTCGGCATGCTGATGGTGTTGCTGGCATTGATCGGCCTGATGCTGCGTCGCAAAGGGAGAATATTCGAGAATCGACTCTTCCAACGATTTTCGGTTGCGATGGGCCCCGCCGGATTCGTCGCGCTGATCGCCGGCTGGATTACGACGGAGGTCGGCCGGCAACCATTCGTCGTTTATGGCTATCTTCGGACGGCTCAGGCGGTGTCTCCGATCACGAGCCAGAGCGCCAGCGGTTCATTGATGATCTTCGTGATGGTCTACTGCGTGGTCTTCGGCACGGGCATCTTTTACATCTTCAAGTTACTTGCCGCCGGGCCTTCGGTTGACGCTTTGTCTACGTTCCCGACAGGCCTTGGGGCAACCACGGGCAGCGGGCGACGTGTCCTGGCTGCGGCAGATTGACCAGTGGGCGACAGCTCAATCAGGAAGCGGAGGCCGGAATGGACATCACTGTTGTATGGGCGGCGATCATTGCGCTGGGCGTGTTCATGTACGTCGTGCTCGATGGGTTCGACCTCGGAGTCGGCATCCTATTTCCGTTTTTCCCGGATACCGGCGAACGTGACCGGATGATGCTGACGCTTGCCCCAATCTGGGACGGCAACGAGACATGGCTGGTGTTGGGCGGAGCAGCTCTGTTCGCGGCATTTCCCGTGGTTTATTCCATTGCACTCTCAGCGCTTTACCTGCCCATCGTACTGATGCTTGTCTGCCTCATCTTCCGTGGGGTTTCGTTCGAGATCCGTGGCAGGGCGAGAAGGACAAAGAATCTGTGGAGTCTCGCTTTCATGTTCGGCTCCGCGGGTGCAACGTTCATGCAAGGCGTGATTCTCGCTTCGTATCTGCAGGGATTACCGGTGACGACGAACCGGGAATTCTCGGGCGACACGTTCTTTTGGATCACGCCGTTCAGCCTGCTCGTGGGACTCGGCTTGATGGCGACCTATGCGTTGCTGGGTGCATGCTGGCTCGTGATGAAAGTCGATGGCGACCTGCAGCGCAGGTTGCATCGTCTGGTGACGCCGCTGACGACCGCGCTGCTCGGTTTCATCGTTGCCGTCTCGATATGGGCCCCGTTATCGGCACCGGCGATCGCCAGGCGCTGGTTCGAATCTGGACTCCTGCATCGGCTGCTTCCCATACCGTTTTTGGTCGCCGGCGCGGCTGTGCTGATGTTCGGCGTCGCGCGAAAGCGTCGCGGCTGTCTTTCGTTTCTGCTGGCGCTCGTCTTGGTCACCCTTGGATACATTGGCCTGCTGGTCAGCATCTGGCCTTATGCGATACCTGGCTCGCTGAACCTCTGGGAAGCAGCCGCTCCACGTTCGAGTCAGCTATTCGCGCTGGTCGGAGCGGTCATCATCATGCCAATCATCCTCGTTTATACGACAGCGGGGTATTGGGTGTTTCGCGGCAAGGTCACTCACGATGCCGGTTATGACTGAGCGAAACGAACGCGGCCAAGCGTCAAGAAAACCGAGGTTGCCGCTCCGGTCAATTTATAAGGAGTTCCATATGAATCGGTCTTTCATTTACCATGGCGTGTGGTTTGTCGCCTTGTGGTGCATCGGTGTATCCGGTGCGGCACTTGTGGCATTGCCATTCCGGATTCTTGCAAGTATGGCAATGCAGTCGATTCATTGAGTAGACCGAAGCCGGCAGCTGGGAAGGGCTGGGTGTGGATGCCTCGGCGCGATGTACCAGTGGCCGGCGAGTATTGAAACGTATCCCGAGAGAGGACCAGATTATGACGATGAGGTCGGGGCCTTCCCACAGGGACGACTTTGAAACGATATAGTCCACTCGCCAGAGACCGATGTCCAAGGCCTGCAATCGGGATGGCCGCGATTGCGGCGGTTCTCGTGTCAGGGTGCACAGGTTCGCCATCCATCGGCGTGCTCGGCGCGTATTTTCCCGACTGGCTGTTCTGTATCGTCGCGGGCGTTCTGCTCACGGTCGTCATCTATCTGATTGTCAGGCGTTTGCGGGCCGACCATCTGATGGGACCTTCAGGTTGTCGCGCTGGCGTCGCTGGATCGCGAGCATATTTCCGCGAACGGCTTTCTCGGCCCGTTCGCGAAGAACGAACCGGCTGCGGGGCTGACGGGGCCGTGGTACACGGAGGGCATCGTCGGGCTAGGCGCAAGCCTGGACATCGACATCTGGGGCAAGCAACGCGCGCAGGTCGCCGCGTCGCTCGGCGTGAGCAATGCGCGGCTCGCCGAGACGTCCGCTGTCGAACTCGAAATCTCGACGGATGTCGCGCAGCTTTACTACGGCATTCAAACGACTTATCAGCTCATCGATCTGCTGAACGAATCGCATGAGGTGGCGGTGTTCGCGGTGCAAGCACACGAAGCGCGTGCGGCGCGCGGCCTCGAAGCCCGCACCCTGCTCGAAGAAGCACGCGCGCAGCAGCTGGCCATCGAACAGCAGATCGTGTCGGCGCAAGGGCAGATAAAGCAGTTTCGCGAATCGATGCGGGCGCTGGCCGGCGCGGGACCCGATGGCCTGCCCGCCATCGAACCCATCGCGCTGCCGCGCTCGCAGGCGGCCTTGCCGGCGACGCTCTCGTACGAACTGCTGGCCCGACGGCCCGATCTGCAGGCGATGCGATGGTATGTCGAGGCCTCGTTCGACCGGATCGACGCAGCGAAGGCGGCGTTTTATCCGGACTTCGACATCAAGGCGTTTTTCGGCCTCGACGCCTTGCATCTCGCGGACCTCTTCACGCACGCAAGCCAGCAGATCAACCTGATTCCGGGCCTGACCTTGCCGATCTTCGACGGCGGCAGGCTCAACGCGAACCTGAACGGCGCACGCGCGGGGAGCAACCTGTTGATCGAGCAGTACAACCAGGCTGTCCTCAACGCGGTGCGCGACGTCGCGCAGACGGGTAGCCGTCTGCAGACTCTCGACGCGGAGGCAGAGTTGCGAAAACAACGGATCGAATCGGTGGCGTTCACGAGGGACAGCGTCGAAGCCTATTATCAACGCGGACTGACGAGCCGGCTCGCGGCGCTCGAAGCGCGCCAGCCCGTGATCGCGGAACAGGTCGCTCTGCTCACGCTCAACGGGCAAGTGCTCAGTCAGGAGATCGCGTTGACAAAGGCGCTCGGCGGCGGTTATCTCGCCGATCCGCCTGTCGAACTGAAGCCGCGTTGAACGGCGCACGTATTCTGCTCAGAACTGCTGTGCGCGCAGCGATTCGAATTCCGCGCGGCACACGTCGCCGAACTTGCCGAGAATGTCGATCGAGCCATCCGCGAGCATCTCGCGAATCTCGATGAAGGACTTGTCTGGCGCGAGATAGGTGTCCACGATCTTGCGTCCGATCACGTCGGCTTCGTCCGCGACTTCGCGCGACGACTGGACGCGCATGCGGCTGATCTTCGCGTAGAGGTTGCCGAGCCCGGCGAGATCGGGCTTGTCGTGTTGCAGCGCGTCGACATAGCACTTCGTCGCTTCCTCGATGAACGCCTTGTACAGCTCCTGCCGCCAGGTGAGGTCATGCGTTAGCCACTCCGCACGAACCTGGGTGCGTTGGGTCAGCCACGAGGCAAGAACCGAAGTCATGCCGCCGATGGCGGCGCCGACAAGCGCAGCCAGGGCAGAGATAACCGATGCGTTCATGGAGCATCCTCATTTTGCCATTCAACTGTACATATTAACGCCGGGTCGCCACCGTAATCTTGGGTCAGATGCAGACGCTGGATCAATCCTCCGTCCCGGTGGTAGAGTCTTCGGCGCCGCCCCCCGGATTGACACTGATTGCATTGCGCAGATTAAGGGCGATAAAGAGCCGGGCTATCCAGCTTGGAGCATCGAGTTCGGCGCCAAGCAACGTCTCGATGCGGGCGATCCTGTAGTTCAGCGTGTTGGGATGTATGCCAAGTGAAGCAGCGGTAGCCTTACGGCGCTGGCTGTTGTCGAAGTAGCACTCCAAGGTCTTCATCAAGTCCCTCTCATGCAGGATTTCCCCAAGTATGGATTCGAAGTAGCGCAGAGCGCTCCTGTTGGAACGAATGCTTTCGTCAATGGCGATGTCCGAATACAGGTACACCTTTCTTGCTCCATCGCCGTGCAACCCGAAGTTGAGCGCTGTCATCGCTTCCTCCGCCGATGTCGCCCACCCCTTCGCTCCCTGATTCACGAATCCGACGCCAACGGCCCGGACCTCGCCCGACTTTTTCGCAAAGGCGATGATCGCCTCTAACAGCAGGCGTTGACTGAAAATCAACGAGCTTCCACAGGCGCAGGGAACCCATAGGACGAGCCAGCCGCGTCGTGTGACATAAACGACGTGATCGGCGGGGATCTTGATATGACGCGCAATGTCGTGGACAAGGTTCCCGAGGGCGCCCTCGGAATTCATCCTGGACACGTCGCTCAGCTCGTAATCGATGGCCAATGCGGTGCGCGGCGCGGTCGAATCGAACCCAAGGCTGCGTCCGATCCGGCAGAAGTCCTGGTCGTCGTTCGTGCCGTTGAATACCAGATCGCACAGCTGGCGCCGCACTTCGGCCCGCCAGCTCGTCTGCTGGAATTGTTCGTCGAGAAATACCCGCCCGATGACCTGGGCCATGAAGTCGGAATATTCGAGCAGGTACGGCGATATCACGAAGAGCAGCTCGTCGCGCAACGTGTTATCGTGCTCCGCCAGGTCGAGGTGAGCTAGCCAAAGCTCCTTGGTGCCCAGCCGAAAGGCACACAGTATGGCTACGAGGGAAATGCCCTGGTGGACCCGCCGCCTGACCGACGCTTCGAATTTCTCCATCTCCGCGGGCGTGAACCAAGCCTGTTCGAGAATCGAACGGCACCAGCGCTTCACGAGCAAGCCGATCGAGTTCCGAATATCCCTTTTCTCGGATAGTCCAAGGCTCGCATATCCGTCTACCCGCATGACCGCCGCATAGTAGCGGTCAATGAGGTACGAAGGCTCGTCAGCGAGCGACGCGATATTGTCCCGCAGTCGATCGCTGATTTCGGGAGCCTTCGTCATTGACCCAGTGCAAACCATTTCGCTGTCTTGAGGGATTGAGAATGTGTAGGGGGCGTATCGAGTCTCCGATCAGGTTTTCGATAGCATGGTCCTGCGGCACATCCGCCGCCTGAGTCGCATAGGGTCTGTGCCGCGGCATCACTTCTCCGCTGGGGTGCCGGCAGCGAGCCGGACCCGCCCGGCGGCCTTCGAGCGAAAGCGTGTCTCGGGGTGGCCGCGGCGGGCTTCGGCCGTCCCGCTCACGGTGCCGCCAGTCACGATCCGCAGCCGGGGTTGCGCGCAAGAACGCGGCGAGACGTTCGCGCCCGCCCCAGCGTCATCCGGCTCTACCCCGAGCAGATCCAGCACGCCCGGACGTCGCTGCATGCCATCTCGCGCAACCGCCGCGGGGGCGTCGCCGTGGGGAGTTTGCGCATCGCCGCGAATCTTGTCTCGCGCCGGCTCGCTCGTATCCGGCGGCTCCGCGCCCGCGTCTGCGCCGGCAGGATTGCCGGCTCTGGGGGTGGGCCAGAGAAGGTACGCCGCGATCAATGCGATCACGCAGCCCAGGACATTGTTGCCAAGGCGTGCCATGGCATAGGCGAACTCGTTGGCGGGTGTCGCGAAGTCGTCGACCAGCACGAAGGTCGGGGTCAGGAAAATCACGTAGAGGCTGTAGCTAACCCGCCGCAGTGCCATCGTGAGGCACACCAGCGGAAACACGACCAGCGAAATCGCCAACGGCGTATGAACCAGGAAGCCGATGACAACGGCCAATGCTGCGCCGGCGGTACTGCCCGCTGCCCGTTCGACACCGCACGGCCAGGTCGTCGCGATGGACGGCGGGAGAATCAGCAGAGTGGCCATGGTTGCCCAGTAGCCGAACGGAGGTGCGCATCCCGATAGGAGCGGGAATCGAGGCTGAACAGCACCTGTCCCTGCCCGACGGCCTGCTTGTCGCGCACGGCAAGATCCACGATGCGCCCGCTGACTTCCGGGGCGACGTCGATCGTATCCGCGTACACAGAGGCATCGTCGGTCTGCGGGGCGTTGTCCAGGCGCGATAGCGCGAATCCGAGCAGCACGGCGGCGGCCAGCGTGATCAGGATGGAGGGCCATCTGCTTCGGGGCCTGTCCGGGGCATGGCTCATGATCGCGGTTCCGGGGGATCACCGAGGGAAGAAGAGGAGCCGCGTCAACACGGCGAGCAGTGTCGTCAACATTGGATAGCTGAGGGCCAACGGATTCAGGACCCCGAGCTGGTGCCGCTTGCTCACTACCCTGTGCACGCTGAGCGTTCCGACGACCCCCGCAGCGGTACAGAACAGCCAGTCAGGAAAGAACGCACCGAATACCCCGATGGAAGGGGTACCGCTGCAGCCCCCAAGCGGCAGGCTGGCGATGAACGATACGCCGGGACTTGTCATGGACTCGCTCTTATCGGGGCCGATCTAAGCCGTTATTTCAAGGGCGGAGGGGGATTCGGCATCCGTTTTTCAAGCGAGAGAATATCAGTCCGGTCGCCGGCACATGCTTGTGACTATCCACAATCAGCTTGTTCTTTTTGACAACGGTCGAAGCGTTGGTCACGCCAATCCGCTGTAGATGCTCAAGGAACAACCTGCCGCCATTGAGCAAATCAAGCCGGTGCGTATGTCCGTCGCCTGGACATCGGCATCGCACCAGATGCTCGTCGAACCGCCGCAAAATCGCTTCATTCGGCGTGTCGTAGGGCAGACGTTCGACTTCGGCCCAATGGAGGAGATGTTCCGCCGCTCTGATATGTCGGCGGGCAGTGATCTCGGCGTAGCCGCACTCTTTTGAAACCTGCGAGAAACTCTCCAGCAGAGCACCACCGCGCCCTTCTCGAAGCTCTTGCAATCGCTGTGGGGAAACAAAGTATGCATGCCAACATGACGTCCTCCTGTAGTGGCGATCGACCACGAAAGACGTCATCATTATGCGGAGAGACAGGTGTTAGATCTGCCGCGTTCACGGACCTCTGGGACAGGCGCTCTGCGTAAAAATAGACACTGCATTAAACAAACCGTTCTCGGAATGGTCGGAGGTGTTCCCGAACGCGGCCTGTGTGGTCTCACTGGTCGACCGGCTGGTGCATCGCGCCAAGGTGATCTCGATCGAGGGCGAATCGTACCGGCTCAAGGAGGCACGCGAACGTACCGAAGCCCGCGCCCGGCAGCGGAGCGCAAAAAGAACCGCCGTGAAGAAAGGAAAAAGCCAGACCGGCGAGCCCGCGCTGTGAACAAGCGTTGTGCGGCAGGCATTGGGGCTTGGTCGTGGTGGCGGCAAAAAGCGGGACAAGGGAGCCTTTTGCCAGCCTGAGCGTTGGGTTAGGCGCTAATACAGAAACAGAAACGGCGCCTCATGAATCAGCGTCACGCGCGTGAAATGACTGTGGGCCGTTTGCCAGTTCGGAGACGAAATCGATAAATGCATTGACTCTTCGAGAGCCTCGCTGATTGGGGAGATAGACCGCGCTCACGACAGAACGGGTGTCGTTCGGTCCTATGTCGAAGTCCGGAAGTAACCGGGTGAGGGTGCCTGCCTGAACATCGGCTGCTACCAGCCAGTCCGGAAGCAGGGCGATACCCATGCCGTCGATCGCAGCCTCGCGTAACACCTCGGAGCTGTTTGCCTTCAGTCTGCCCGTGACCGTCACGCGTATTTCTTCCTGGTCACGTGAGAAGGTCCAAACCTGAGCTTCGGTAGCGTAGGTGAACCGAAGGCACTCATGGTCCGTCAGTGCGGCGGGAGACTCCGGATAGCCTGACCGGTCGAGGTATTCGCTACTTGCGACAAGAAAACGGGCAAAGGCCCCGATGCGTCTGCAGACGACGTCAGCGGTGGGCGCGACCTGACCCAGGCGGATAGCGACATCGATTCGATCGCTGACCAGATCGACGAAGGCATCGCTGAGCCGGACGTCCAGATCCAGCTTGGGGTACTTTCTCAAGAACGCAGCGAGGGAAGGCGCAATCCTCCGGGAACCGAATGCGACGGGAACAGAAACGCGCAAAGGCCCCGACGCTTCTCCGCATCGGTCCGAAACCGATGCGTCCGCGTCGGCCATGTCATCCAGCAGCTTTTTAGCCTTGGCGTAGTACGTCGTTCCTGCGTCCGATAGCGTCACCTGGCGGGTGGTTCTGTTGAGAAGTACCGTGCCCAGCGCTTTCTCGAGCGAATCCACGGAGCGTGTTACCGAGGATGTGGCTAAATCGAGGCGTCGTGCCGCACTCGAAAACCCCCCTGTCTCCGCCACTTCCACGAACGCTCGTAAAGCCAACAGCTTGTCCATATTTCGCTTTGGTTAAAAATGCAGGATATTCAATCAGGTTTGGCCCGTCATCCCGTGGACGGTGTGACAAGGACGCGAGCGTGCAGCATTCCGGACGGACGTTCCAGCATGGCCGGATGATGTTCGGGTCTGCAAGGCAAGCCTTCCCATGCAGTAACGTCTTCGCTACCTGGCTTAGATGTTGAGGGCCCGTTTTTGTACTGCAAGTGCAGCTTCGCGCATGACCTCCGACAACGACGGATGAGGATGACTGATCACTCCGATGTCTTCAGACGCCGCTTTGAACTCCATCGCCACGACGGCTTCGGCAATGAGGTCAGACGCGTTAGCAGAAATAATATGCACGCCCAGTATCTCGTCTGTCCTTGCGTCGGCGATTATTTTCACGAAGCCTTCAGTCTTGCCAATGCCGAGTGCCCGACCGTTTGCCATCATGGTCGTGAGCAAGTTAGACCGCATTGTTCCAGTGTAGCGTTGTCTCGCGAACAGGAGCTATGTGAGGAAGGTTAATTGTTCTGAAAGAGTCCGTCACCCGAAAATTCGGTGCGACCAAGACGTGGGAACGATCCGCGCGGTTACACTGGATTTCTTGCTGACTCGCGTCTATCGATTTTACATATCGGCGCTTCCCAACCCGAAAGACGCGGCTAGTTCCGGCCCTTTCGCGAGTAAGCGACCGACTGCGTCGCGGCGATTCGCTGCCCACAATGCCAGTAGCTCCTTGACATTCAGTTCAGTATCGCCGGATAGAGCTTCGGCCAATGCAACGGCGTCATCCGCTGCTTTCGAAGTGCCGGAAGCAGTATGGGGACGGACTGTGCACGCGGCATCTCCAGTCAACGCAACCCGTCCGACGGAGAAGCTGGGACTTAACGCGTCAAATATCGATTGGAAGAACGGCTCCCGCGTCTCACGGACAAGTTGCTGGAATATAGCGGGGAGATGTCGGGTTGCCAGCTCGCACAGTTCCTCGAATGACTCCGCTGATAGATGGCCCGGGCTAATGGATGCATGATGCCGGTGTCCAAGATCGTCCGTCAGGTGTCGGTGCAGTGCTGCAGCATCGGTTTCGTTCCGATACCAAAGCCAGTTGAAACGCCGTCTACCGGGTTCCAGTGCGCCGTCGAGACCGGGAATCAAGAATGCCATAAACATATGCCCGGCATCTCGGAACATGGTGAAGTTATTCACGAGCGCTTCAACTTCCAGCGGTGAGAAGACTGATTCATCGATAATTCCTCGCCAGGCGACGTATCCTGCGAACTTCGATTCGTAGTTTGGAAAAAGCTTTGCCCGCGTACGCGAGCCGATTCCGTCTGCAGCGAGGAGCATGTCCGCATCTACGGGTTCTCCACCGTCAATGTCAATCTCAATCCCGTTGTCATGCTCGGTAAAGCCGACGACTTCCCGTCCGTACGAGATTCTGTCTTTCGACAGCATGGCGCAGAGCGACCGATATACGGTATCCCAGGAGGAAAACGGCAGCTTCTCAGGTTCTTCGGTCAGGACGGTTCCATTAACGTCTATACGTCGCCGCATGACCGTTGGCACGCTGATCATTTTCTGGGTGTAGTGGCCGTGCTGCTCGAGGAATTTCATCATGTGGCGCAGCACTACGACACCGCCGCCTTTCCCTCGCAGCGGGACGTCGGAGCGTTCGTACACGTGCACGTCGTGTCCGATGCAACTGAGCGTGAGCGCGCTCGAAAGACCCGCAATCGATCCACCAGCGATGACAATCTTCATAGATTAAAGGGTGTGAAGTATGCGGGGCTCCACCCACGGAACACCGCAGGCTACAGGTGGTATCGAACAGCCGTTTGCATGACGTCGGCAGTGGGCCTCATGGCGGACTCCGCTGTTTCTCGACGAATGTAGTATGCCGCATTCGCTTTGGTCGTGCTGTCCAGGCTGTGGCCATTTGGCCATCGTTCATGGATCACTGCTCCGAACAAATGTGTTTTTGCAAGTTTGTAAAGCGAATAGGTATGCCAGTCAGCGATTAAGGCTACGCTAAGGTGAATTCAGCGAGGCTACCTTTAAGAACGTTTAAGGCTGCCGTCAGGACTTTTAGTGCCTTGCTCCCCTAATCTGCGACCAGTCGTGATGCCGAGTCTATCCGGGACCGGTGCGCCACGTCGTGGACGCGAAACAACTCGGCGATGTCGCCGTAAACGATAGGGGAAACAAAAATGAGCAATGAAACCGATAAAGAAATTTCGTCCGCGTCGCGGCGCAACATGCTGAGGGTTGGAGCCGGCGCGGTTGCGGCGGCGGTCGTCCCAGCTGTTTCCATCGCCGCCGGCACCGCATCGGGCAGCAAAGCCGGCAATCATCTTGCACATACAGGAGCACGATCCATGAACTTCGTTACCACCAAGGACGGCGCACAGATTTTCTACAAGGATTGGGGCTCGGGCCACCCGGTCGTGTTCTCCCATGGCTGGCCACTCGATGCCGATGCATGGGATCCGCAGATGCTGTTTCTCGCGCAGAAGGGCTATCGCGTGATCGCTCACGATCGCCGGGGGCATGGCCGCTCGAGTCAAACCGCGCACGGTAACGATATGGACACCTACGCGGACGATCTTGCTGCCGTCATCGATGCGCTCGATCTGAAGGGCGTCACCCTCGTCGGCCATTCGACGGGTGGCGGAGAAATCGCACACTATGTTGGCCGGCATGGTACGAAACGTGTCGCCAAAATGGTCCTGATCGGTGCGGTGCCGCCGATCATGCTGAAGACTGAGGCCAATCCGACGGGGCTGCCCATGTCGGTCTTCGACGGAATTCGTGCCAATACCGCCGCCAATCGGTCGCAGTTTTTCAAAGATCTTGCGGTGCCTTTCTACGGCTATAACCGGCCTAACGCAAAAGTCCAGCATGGTGTGATCGACGAATTCTGGCGCGAAGGGATGATGGGGGCGGTGCTCGGTCAATACGAGTGCATCAAGCAGTTCTCCGAGGTCGACTACACGCCGGATCTCAAGAAGATCGATGTTCCGACGCTGATCCTGCATGGTGATGACGATCAGATCGTGCCGTTGGATGACTCCGGGCGCAAGTCGGCGGAAATCATCAAGAACGCCACCCTCAAAGTCTATCCGGGCGCACCCCACGGCATGTGCACGACGGAAGCGGATCGCGTCAATGCCGATCTTCTTGCATTCCTCCAGTCGTAAGCTTGAGGCTTAGCGAAGCCGATTGAGTGTAAGCAGAGCAATGCTGCCGGAGTTCTGCTCCGGCAGCATTGCTATATTCCTTGCCTATTTGCCGCATCGTCGTCTGCCTGCCAGCCTCCGCCCAATGCTTTGTAGAGCGCAACAAGTTCGAGCGCCGTATCACGCTCGCTCTGTGCAAGTTTATCGTCGGCGGCGTACAGCGAACGTTCGGCATCGAGCACGGAGAGGAAGTCATTGAGACCTTGCTTGTAGAGCCGCGTCGCGATGGTCACGGCTTCCCGGTCGGCGGTGACCTCGGCTGCAAGCCTCTCGTGCCGCACTTGTGATTGCGCATAAGAAACGAGCGTGGTCTCGACATCCCGCAGCGCACCGAGAACCGTCCGCTGGTACGCGGCAGCGGCCTGATCAGTCCGCGCTTCTTCAGCGTGCATTTCGAAGCGAACCTTGCCGGCGTCGAAGATCAGCCAGTTGATGCTCGGTCCGATCGAAAAATAGCGGCTCGGCGCGGTTAGAAAAGTCGACGCATTCAGGCTCTCCAGACCCGCAACCCCGGTCAGCGAAAAGTGCGGATAAAGATCGGCTTGCGCGACGCCGATGCGAGCGTTCGCAGCGGCGATCCGGCGTTCGGCGGCGCGGATATCCGGCCGGCGGCGCAGGAGCTCAGAGGGCAAACCCACCGGCACGTCCGCGATCGCCGAAGGAATCGCCTGCGGGGTATCCAATTGGGCAAGCAGCTGCTCCGGCGGTTGACCGATCAGCGCACCGATTCGATAAATGGACGCGCGTTGATTCGCCTCGAATGTCGGAATGGCGGCTTCGGTATCCGAGACTTGCGCCTGCGCACGCAGCACGTCGAGACGCGAGGCCAGCCCTGCATCGAATTGTGAGCGGGTGAGCGATAGCGAGTCCTGCTGGATCGACAGATTGCTGTGAGCGACCGCGAGTTGCCGTTGCACGCCGCGTAATTCGATGTAGTTGCGCGCGAGCTCCGCGAGCAGCGTCAACTCGACATCCCCGCGCTCCGCCACCACGGCCTGATACGACGCGTCAGCGGCCTCGACGCCGCGCCGCTTGCCGCCGAATACGTCGATCTCCCACGATGCGTCGAAGCCGGTCTGCCATAGATTGCCGTTGGCGCCCGGACCGAGACCGCCAGGCGGTACGCCGACCGGCACGTTGGCGCTGCCGTGGGTCCGATCGTATTTGGCGCCTACGTCGGCGGTTGGGTATTGATCTGCTCCAGCGATACCGCGCAAGGCCCGCGCTTCGCGTATGCGCGCTTCGGCAACAGCCAGGTCCGGCGCGGAACGCAGCGCTTCTGCCATGAGCGAATTGAGCGTCGCGTCGCCGAATCCTTGCCACCAGGCATCGTTCGATGTTTGCGCCCCCTGCGAGGCGCCCGTTGCCGAGCCGGTATGTTCGGTAAAACTCGCCGGCATGGCCGGTTTCGGCGGGACATAGTCGGGCCCCACGGTGCATCCCGCGAGGAGCGCAGCCCATGCCGCGACGACAGCGGTGACATGCCGCCGCCGGCAAGGAGGAAGCTCTGCCCGCCGTGGTGCTGCTAGTTCCAGAAGCCAAGCCATGTGGGCCGTTCCCTCACGAAGATTTCCGTTTCGACGGACATGCCCGGCGAGATCAATTTAAGTGCTTCTCCAGGGTTGTCGAGTTCAATTTTCACCGGCACTCGCTGCACCACCTTCACGAAGTTGCCTGTTGCGTTTTCGGGTGGCAGGAGCGCGAAGTGCGAGCCGGTCCCGCGCTGAATGCTGTCGACGTGACCGCGAAGCCGCAGGTCCGGAAACGCGTCGACGAGGATCGTGACCTGCTGGCCCGGTCTGACGTGGGTCAACTGCGTCTCCTTGTAGTTCGCGGTCACATAGAGCTTGTCCGGGACGATCGACAACAGTGTTTGCCCGGGCTGTACAAAGTTGCCTTGCTCGACGCTTTTGTTTGCGACACTGCCGGACCCGGTTGCGTAGATTCTGGTGTACGAAAGGTTGAGCATCGCCTGCTCCAGCATCGCGTTTGCCTGGGCGACCGACGCCTCCGCCGTTTTCACCTGGGCGCGTGCGAGCCTCGCCTGCGCCTGCGATGCGTCGACCTTGACCTGGGCCGCAGTCACGGAAGCCCGCGTCCCGTCGGCGGCCGCCTTCCCCTCATCGACGCGTTCCGATGACACGGCCCGCACATCGGAGACGGATTGCAGCCGCGCCAGATTGGCGACGGCAAGTTTCGCATTGGCGCGGCTCACATCAAGCTCTGCCTTTTGCTGACCGATATTGGCCTCAGCCACCGCGACCTGATTACGCGCCTCTTCCAGCTTCCCGGCGGCCGCCGCGACATTGGCGCGCGCCAGATCCACCTGAACGACATAGTCGCGCGGGTCGAGTTCGACGAGGAGTTCGCCCGCTGTCACCTTGCTGTTGTCGTTGACATGAAGGGTCTGCACGTAAGCCGGGACCTTGGGGATGACCGAGATCAGATGCGCGTCGATATAGGCGTCGTCCGTCTGCTTCTCGTAGAGGTCTGGCACCAGGAAATAGGCGGCGATCGCCAGAAGGACGATCAGCGCCAGTATGCCGAGGATCAGCCCGCGTCGATTGTCAGGCGGCGAGGGCGGAGCAGGTGCGATGACAGGCGGTGTGGTGGCCGGTTTTTGAACCGGCGGTGCTTCGCTCATCGCTGCCTCCGGCCGCGGGAATAGATAAAGGTTGGAAGAGATACGGTTTTCATGGCCGCGATCCTTATTTTGGGGCCACCGGGGTCGGCGGAATAATGGGAACGAGGCACAGCGCGATAACACCGACGACCGCCATGAAGGCGAACGCGTCCGCGTAAGCGAGCGTGGCAGCCTGGTGCGCGCCTGCTTCGGCGAGAACGCGTACTGCTGCGCGCTGGCTCTCGATTGGAGAATAGCCGCCGCGTGCAACCAGCGTTGCGCTCACCGAGGAAAGCCAGTCCCGCGTCACCGGATTGTCGTGGCGAAGGTGTTCGAACAGGCGCGATGAATGAAGCGTCTCGCGATGGCCGATGAGAATGGTCAGCAGCGCGACCCCAAGCGAAGCGCCGAACTGGCGGAAGGTCATGTAAAGGGAGACGCCGTCGAGCAGCTTGTTCTGCTCGATTCGCGCCACCGTGCTGCTGCCTACCGCCGGTAACAACGGAGACAGACAGCAGGCGTAAAGAATCAGCGGAGCCACATAGTAATAACCAGGCGTGTCTGTCGTCAGCAGGCGATTGAACAGGACCATCGACGCGATCAGCATGACGAGCGCAATCACGATCGTCTTGCGTTGGCCGATGCGCGCGATGAGACCGACCATAAGCGGCCGGATGGCGGCTGCGGTCAACGCATAGATGCAGATGATCTGCCCGGTCTGGGTCGCGCTGTGGGTATGGGTCGAGAGATTGCGCAGAAACTCGGGCAAAACGAACAGGCTGCCAGACAGGATCATGCCGGTGAAGACACCGATCAACGCGGACGACAACACGTAGCGGTCGCGCAGCAACCCGAGCCAGAGCAGCGGCGTGCGGTTCGCAGGACTCGCCTGCCAGACGACGAACAGAAGCAGCGCCGCGCCGCCTATACACGCGAGCAGGCGAATATGTAGCGATCCAAACCAATCGTCGATTTCACCGCGATTGAGGATGATCTGAAGCGAGATCAGAGCCGTTGCGAGAAGCACAATGCCGAGCCAGTCGGTGCTGACCACCCGCTCGGAGGCGGGCGGCGGGAGGGTCGGGAAGTAGCGGGCCAGCAGCCATATCGCGGCCGCTGCATAGAGCAGATTCGGCAGGAAGATCAGGCGCCAGTTGAAATGGTCCGTGATGTAGCCGCTGACCAGAAGCCCTGCCGCGCTCGACAGATAGAGCAGTGTGGAAGCCTTCATCAGCGACGGGCTGCGCTGCGGTTTGGGCATCAGCACGTAGATGCTCGCGCGCCACCATACGACCAGACCCGCCCCGGCCAGCCCCTGGATGGCGCGCCAGATCAGCATCGAACTGAGATCCGGAGCGATCGCGCAACCCATCGAGGCGATCGCGAACACGACGATGGTCGAGAGCAGGAAGCGCTTATAGCCGTAGTGCCCGGCCATCCAGATCGAGACAGGTACGCCGAGAAACAGCGCGCAGCTATAGACGGTCAGCAGCCAGCTGGCTTCGTCCGCGGATACGCCCAACGTGCCGGTCAGATCCGCCAGCACCAGGTTCATGCTGTCGAACGTATAGAACTCCATCCCGGTAGCGAGGCCAAGGCCGATGAGCAGCAGCCGCGTATGCGCCGGCGACATCATGAGCGCCGGCGCCGGAGGAGGCGAAGCGGGCATCGCTGCCGGCCGTGCAATGTCACTCATGGCGGGAGTCGATCCGTATTTGACTGGCGATGATCACGTAAAGAGCCGCAAGGCGGCATGCATCGCCGCGGTGACGAGAAACAGCGTGGCGACGGCCGCCAGATAGAGGCCGCCGAACCAGCTCAGACGCCGGACGCGCGGGTTCATGCTTCCCATCCCGTCTCGGGCGTCTTGCCGCGAAAGGTGCGGTACGCGAAGGCGGAATAAGCGAGTACGACCGGCGTGACAATCACCGCGCCGATCAACAGGAAGACATGGCTGAGGGTCGACGATGCCGCGGCCCAGAGCGTGAGACGGAAGGGCACGATGTCCGGGAAAATGCCGAAGCCAAGGCCCGCCACGCCCAGCACGAACAGCGCCAGCGCCAGAAAGAAGGGACGTCCGTCAGCACGGCCGCCTATCGCGCGCAGCAGGGCGGCAGTCACACCAAGAAAAAGGACCGTGATCGCCACGAGGGCGATCATATGCGCGGACCATGCGGCGCGAATGCCGGGTTGAACCCACGCCGCGGCGGCACAGGTTGCTGCGGCCAGACAAACGAAGCCCGGCACCGCCAGACGCAGGTAGCGCTCCGCGAATTCACGCAGTGCCGCGGTCGCTTTCAGATGGAGCCAGCCGGCACCGAGGACGACATAGCCCGCGAGCACAGTAATCGCGGTCAGCGCGGGGAACGGCCGGAAAACATCGAAGACGCTGCCGCCGAAGCCGTCGCCATCGACGGTGACCCCCTGGATGAGTCCGCCGACGATCAGCCCCTGCATGAGCGCCGCCACGATCGAGCCGACACCGAACGCCGCGTCCCAGAAGCGTCGCCCCTGCTCGATCTGGTAGCGGAACTCGAACGAGACGCCGCGCAGTCCGAGCGCCAGCAACATGACGATCAGCGGTATATAGAATGCCGGAAGCAACACCCCGTAGGCGATGGGGAAGGCGGCGAGCAGCGCGACACCGGCCATGATCAGCCAGGTTTCGTTGCCGTCCCAGGTGGGCATGATCGAATCGACCATGCGGTCGCGCAGCCGTTCGTCGGCTTGCACGAGCAGCAGGGCGCCTACGCCCAGATCGAAACCGTCCAGCAGGACGTATAGCGACAACGCGAAGGCGGTGAACAGCGCGGAGAGCAGCGGCAGAGTCATGACGGGCTACTCCACGGGAGCCGGGTTGCGGCCGGCCGGGTCATTCATCACCGCGGGCTTGAGCGCATGCTTGAGCGAGCCGGTGGCCACCGGCTCGGACTGTGCAGCCTGTGGGCCGCGCCGGATCATGCGGAAAGTGAAGATCAGGAAGGCTGTCATGAAAAGCGCATAGATGCAGACGAACGCGATCAGTGTCGAAAGCAGCACGCCTGGCGGGACAGGGGAGACGGCGTCGGCCGTGCGCAGGATGTTGTAGATCACCCAGGGCTGGCGGCCTGTCTCCGCGAGATACCACCCGCCGAGCGTCGCGACCACGCCGGATGGCGTCATCACGACCAGCGTTCGCAGGAACCAGCGTGTGGTGAAGAGCCGGCCTTGCCAGCGCAGCCACAGCGATGCGATACATACGCCGAACATGATGATGGCAAGGCCGTACATCGTGCGGAAGCCGTAGAAGACCCAAGCCATGACCGGCTGCCGGTCGCGTGGCGTGTTCTTCAACCCTTCGACCCGGCCGTTCAGGCTATGGGTGAGCCAGATGCTTCCGAGGTAAGGGGTGCCGAGCGCGAAACGATTACGCTGGTTCTGCTGATCCGGGATGATGAACCAGTAATACGGTGCGGGCGATTGCGACTGTTTTTCCCAGAAGCCTTCGGCAGCCTGCATCTTGGCAGGCTGATGCTCGAGCATTTTCCCGTACAGCATGTCGCCGACAAAGACCTGGCAGCCGATCAGGATGGTGGCAAACGTGAGGCCGATCGAAACCGTGCGGCGTCCGAACGCTTCATGTTCTCCGCGCAGGAGATACCAGGCGCCGACGCCGGCAACGAGGAACGAGCCGGTGATGTAGGCCGCTACCAGCATGTGCGGCAGGCGATACGGCCAGGAGGGGTTGACGATCACCTTCAGCCAGTCGGTCACCACAATCCGGCCGTGTTCGACCACCACGCCGTCAGGGGTTTGCATCCAGCTGTTGGCCGAGAGGATCCACGATGCCGACAGCAACGTGCCGAGCGCGACCATGCAGGTGGCGAGGAAGTGAAGCTTCGGTCCGACCCGGTTGAAACCGAACAGCATGATGCCGAGGAACCCGGCTTCGAGGAAAAAAGAGGTCAACACTTCCAGTCCGATCATCGGGCCGATGGCTGGACCCGCCATCTGCCCGAATCTGGCGAAGCCGAGGCCGAATTCGAACGAGAGGACGATACCGGTGACTACGCCGACCCCGAAGCCCATCGCGAAGATACCGAGCCAGAAACGGTAGATCTGCAGATAGAGCGGGTCGCGGGTCTTCAGCCACAGGCCTTCCATGATGGCCAGAAATGCGGCGAGTCCGATGGAGATCGTCGGAAAGATGATGTGGAAGCTGACGGTGAACGCGAACTGGACGCGCGCGAGGATGGCGGGATCGAGGTTCACGGCTGTTTCCGTTCGGTTTGTGGGCGCCGGGAGATCGTCACGGCTAGCGCGATGAACAGTGTGAGCGCGATGATCGACGCAGGCAGACCGAAGACGCCGATGATGACGAAGAAGAACGCCACGCCAAGCAGGGTTGCGCAGATCGCCCCTGGCACGCGCCACGTGGATGTGGACATGGCCTTCATGGCTGTTCGCCTCTGCAACGCGGTCCCGCGGCCGCAACCACGCAGACGTCGGACGAAAACGAGTCGTAGAGCATGGACAGGCTCCTTCAAAATTACGTGCGTTTCAAGGTAACGCCTGGAAAGCGTACAGACCGGGCCTGGTTGCCGCACCGCGCGGCAGCGCCCGCACGTGACCCAGTGGGACAGCTTCTGACCGGCGCAACAGATCGGCCGACGGCCAGCAGATGATGCCGCATGGAAACCTTAAAAGTCCTGAGCGAATCATAAATCCTGCTGAAGGCATCGCTCCTCCCGCCCCCACGCATTGACAATTCCCGCCTCGGTCTTCCGCACGCTTTCACGCAGCGTGACGAAATACTGCAGGCTTATCCGCGGGAAGACACATTCACGTACCGGCCGCTGTCATACGTATTGATGGCTGACGAAACGCTCCACGAGATCGGGTGCGTCGAGACGATCGATCCACCAGCGCATCGCCCGTCCGGTTTCGTCTTCGCGCCAGGCCATATAAAAGTGGGTCACTTCCCGCATGCCGAAGACCTGCTTGGCGACGAGTTCTCCGCGAGCGATGGGCGCCGTCGCCAGGCACTCGGGAATGGTGCCGACAGCGAGCCCTTCGAGTTGTGCGCCGAGTTTGCCGGCGAGCGTGGGCAGCGTCAGGCAATTCTGCGTAGCGGCAGCGCCGACGGTACGCGGCATCAGCTCGCGCGAGGTATCGCCGATGACCGCACCGCGATGGCGTGCGACGGTTTCCATGGTCAGCGGTTCGGGAAGCGCCGCAAGCGGATGACCTGGCGCTACCACGAAAATGTGGCGCATGGAACCGATGGGGCGAGTGACGAGATTGGCCACGTTGGGTGGATCACCCGCGGCGCCGACCACGAGGTCGGCACGCCGCGTGATCAACGCATCCCACGTGCCGCCCAACACTTCCCGGGACAGGCGCAGGCGAGTCTCCATGTTCATGTCGTAAAACGCATGGACGTGCGGCCAGATTGCATCGAATGGCAGGATCTCGTCGATGCAGATGCGCAGATCCGTTTCCCAGCCGTGCTGTACGCGTTTTGCCTTGAGCTCGAGTTCTTCGGCGCCTTGCAGCAGGCGCCTGCCTTCCTCGACCACCACCCGTCCGGCATGCGTGAATTTTGCCCGCCGGCCGCTCCGGTCGAACAAGGTGATTTCGAGGTCGCTCTCGAGCTTCTGCACCAGATAGCTCAGCGACGACGGCACACGATGAAGAAGTTCGGCCGCCTCCGCGAAGGTACCGGTGCGATCGATTGCATCGAGTACTTCCAATACCTCAAATGACAGCTTCATTGAAGATTCCTGCGGTAGTTGCCTGATTGCGCCTGTTCTGGACCGCGCGTGGCCTGATGGCGTCGATTGTCGCACTGACTTGGGACCGGTGGCGACTCGTCCGCATCGAGCAACGAAAAAATATTCAGTACAGGGTTAACTATGGCATCTTTAAGCTTTGACATCGGCATATTTGCAAATTATTATGCAAACGATTGCACTGATGGAGATGCCCTATGGAAAATTCGAACCATCTGAAGAACGTAGTCGACGACGCCGCTTCAATAACCGCGGTTGTCAAGGCGGCCATGAGCCAGACCGACGATCCCCGGCTCAAGGATCTGCTCGACGCGCTAGTGGAGCATGGCCACGCGTTCCTGAAGCAGGTGAAGTTGACTGACGAGGAATTCGAAAAAGGCCTTGATTTCGTGAGGGCGGTCGGTCTGGCTTGCAACGACAGGCACAACGAGGTCGTTCTGCTTGCCGACGTGCTGGGCCTCTCGACTCTGGTTACGTTGCTGAACAACTCGGACGCAAGCGGTCGCACGCCGGGCGCCCTGCTGGGGCCGTTCTATCGGGGCGACTCGCCGCAGTACGCGAATGGCGAATGCATCGCATGCGAGAACTCGCCCGGCGCTCCGCTCTTCGTGAACGGACGCGTGCTCAACATCCAGGGCGAGCCGGTGGCCAACGCCAAGGTCGACATCTGGCAGGCCTCGCCAGTCGGCTTGTACGAAAACCAGGACTCGAGCCAACCCGACAAGAACCTGCGCGGTCACTACTACACCGACAGCGAGGGGCGGTTTACCTGCAAGAGCGTACGCCCTGCCGGCTACCCTGTGCCCACTGACGGGCCGGTAGGCGTACTGCTTGAGAAGCAGAACCGGCACCCGTTCCGGCCAGCGCATCTGCATTTCGTCATCATCGCGCAAGGCTACGCGACGCTGGTCTCGCAAGTGTTCGCCGATGACTCGGAGCACCTGAATTCCGACGTCGTGTTTGGTGTCAACCGTCATCTCGTCGGCACGTTCCGGCGCCACGATTCCGGCACAGGCCCGAGGCAGGACGTAGACAGGCTGTACTACACACTCGACTACGACTTCGTTCTTGCCGAAGGAACGCCGACCTATCCGAATCCCCCCATCAAGTAAAGCAGAGGTCTCACGTGTCCAACACACTTTCAGGGAAGGTCGCGATCATCCTGGGCGGAACCGGAGGCATCGGCGCTGCTGCGGCCCGCCGTCTTGGGCAAGCTGGCGCCCGCGTCGTAGTCGTCGGTCAGCGCGACCTGAACCGAGCGCAGCGCGTGGCTGACGATCTGCCAGGTGAGGGCCACAGCGCGGCGCTTGCATCCATTACGGCGAGCGAGAGTCTGAACGCGCTGGCCGGGCTGGTTCGCGACCGGTATGGCCGCGCGGATATTCTCGTGAACACGGCGGGCTTCACCCAGCCCGTTAAGCATTCAGACTTGAATGCGCTCACCGACGAATTGATCGACGAGATTCTGAAGGTCAACTGGCGTGGGCAATTCGCGGCCATCCGTGCTTTTCGCGAACTGCTCGATGCGTCGGGGGATGGCCTCGTCGTCAACGTTTCCTCGATTTCCGGCACGACGGGCGTCGGCAGCAACATCGCCTACTGCGCGGCCAAAGCCGGGCTTGACGTGATGGCGGCGTCGCTCGGCCGTGCGCTTGCACCTCGCATTCGTGTCCTGAACGTATCCCCGGGGGTGGTCGACACGTCGTTCGTTCCCGGCCGTGGCGACGACTTCAACGACAAGGTCGCGGCCACCACGCCGCTAGGCCGCATCGGGACGCCGGACGATATCGCCGCAGCCATCGAGGCCTGCGCCACTCATCTGAAATTCAGCACTGGGGTGACCATCGTCGTGGACGGTGGCCGCCGCCTGAACTAGTTGCAGCGAGGCCTGACATGCATTCCCGCAAGACCATCATCACCTGTGCTGTAACAGGCAATATCACCAAACCGGAGCAACATCCGGGGCTGCCGATCACACCCGAACAGATCGCGACCGCCTCGCTCGATGCGGCACACGCCGGCGCGGCCGCCGTTCACATCCACGTGCGCGATCCCGAGATGGGGCGGCCCTCGATGGATGTGAAACTCTACCGGGAAGTCATCGAGCGCATCCGCGCGGTGAACGCCGATCTCATCATCAATCTGACCACAGGCCCGGGCGGCCGCTTTATCCCGAGCGACGACGACCCCAGAGTCGCGGCGCCGGGCACGACCTTGCTGCCGCCGGAGAGACGCGTCGAGCACGTTCTCGAACTCAAGCCGGACATCTGCAGTCTCGACCTGAACACGATGAACTCGGGCGGCGACGTTGTCATCAATACACCTAAGAATGTCACGCGCATGGCCAACGTCATCCGCGAGGCGGGCGTCAAGCCCGAGCTTGAAATTTTCGATTCCGGTGACTTGCACCTGGCATTGGACCTGATCAAGGAGGGCGTTCTTGACGGGCCGGGGCTCTGGACCCTGGTGATGGGCGTCAAATACGGTTTCTCGGCCAGTCCGGAAACGCTTCTCTACGCGCGTAACCTGCTGCCCCGTCACGCCGTCTGGTCGGCCTTCGGTGTCGGCCGTTTCGAATTCCCGATCGTCGCCCAGTCATGGCTGGCGGGTGGCCATGTCAGGGTCGGGCTTGAAGACAACATCTACATCGCCAAGGGCGTACTCGCCAACAGCAATGCGGAGCTTGTCACGCGTGCTCGCGATATTGTGCACTCGCTGGGCGGCGAACTGGCGACCTGCCAGGAGGCGCGCGAGCTTCTCGGGCTGAACCGATGAGCGCGCTTCAGGACGCGTCGATATTTGGTACTCCAAACGTGGCGCTTGCCGAGCGTTACAGAACTGCTCGACCTGTCATCTTGACCTTTTAGGAAATTAGAAAATGAAAACAGTTCGTGTCTTGGAAAAGAGCGCCGATATCGACTCGCTCGATCTGCATATTGGCGCGCAAGATGCGCCGGACGTCGAGTTTGCCGAGTGTCTCGTGCGTGTGGTGAGTGCGGCAGTGAATCCGAGCGACGTGAAGGCCGTGCTGGGATTTATGCCGCATGCGGTGTGGCCGCGCACGCCGGGTCGCGATTACGCCGGCATTGTTGTCGAGGGGCCGCAAGAGATGCTTGGCAAGGAAGTGTGGGGCAGCGGCGGCGAGTTGGGTATCCGACGCGATGGCACGCATGCCGGCTATCTCGCCGTGCCCGTGGGTAGTGTGCGCGCCAAGCCCGGCAATCTGAGCATGGAAGAGGCGGGCGCGATCGGCGTCCCCTTCGTTACCGCCTTCGAAGGACTGCAACGGGCGGGAGGCGTGGAAGAAGGCGAAGTCGTCCTCGTGCTGGGCGCAAACGGCAAGGTGGGGCAGGCAGCGATACAACTTGCGACCCAGGCCGGGGCGCGGGTGTTTGGTGTCGAACGCACGAATGAACCGTACCTCGGCCATGCGAACGCCGACGTCACCATGATCGACGCCTCGTCGCAAAACCTCGATGAGGTGGTTCGTCGATTGACAGATGGTCATGGTGCGGACATCGTGTACAACACGGTTGGCAGTCCATACTTCGAAAAGGCCAACCAGGCCATGGCGGTGCGAGGGACGCAGATTTTCATCTCGACCATCGAACGTCCGGTGCCATTCGACATCTTTACGTTCTATCGGGGACAGCACACCTATGTCGGCATCGATACGCTCGCACTCGATAGCACGGAAGGCGCGCTCATTCTCGATGCACTGTTGCCGGCTTTCGAACGTGGCACGTTAAAGCCGTTTCCTATCGTCGAGGATTTTGTCTTCGATCTCTCTGACGCGGCGCTTGCGTATCAGGCCGTTTTCCGTGGCGCGGCTAATCGGGTTCTGCTCAAGCCATGAACGTAACCCGCTTCGAAGAGGCGCCGGAATACTTTCCGCCCAACCACTTTTCGATGCGGTGCGTCCGGCTTCAAGGCCACGAAGCCGGACCGGCAGAGTCGCTATGGCTAGGCATTTCGGCGATCGAGCCGGGCGGCTATACCACGTCGGATGCATCGCCCGTTGAAAAACACTATGTGGTGCTGGAAGGTGAAGTCACCGTCGTGACCGATGAAGGCGAGATTGTTCTCGCGACCTTCGATTCGTGCCGCATTGCACCGGGAGAACTGCGGGCATTGCAAAACCGTTCCCGCAGCCCGACGAAGATTCTGCTGGCGATGCCGTTTCCGCCCAAGCAGTGCTGATGGGGCGGCAGTGGTAACCGCACGCGTGCTTTCGCTGGCGACCGGCCACGCTTGCGCATGATGCATTCCAGCGGTGTTGTGACGGATATGCGGCTTGCCGGGTGTGAACAGCGGCACGCCCAAACCGCCGACGGCGGCTGTTTTCTCTATGTGCGGCAAGGCGGCGTATGGATAAGGGCAGGGCGGCGCGCATACTGCGTGACGCAAGGCAATGGCATCTGGCTCCCGCCGGCCGTTACCTATAGCGTCCTGACCGTGTACGAAGCCGATATTCGCGCGCTTCGAATCGACATCGGCCTGAGCGCCGATTTCATACCGGCGGCGCGCCTTCTAAACTGCTCCGCCGTATTGACCGCGATCTTCTCGGGCGCGCAACGATCGATCATCGAACGCTCATATGCAGCAGTCGTGGCTCTGCTAGCCGATGAGTTGCATACGGTGCCTGAAGTTTCCGGGAATTTTTCTGTCCGCATGCCGCCATCGGGAAGCCGTGTCGCGGCGCTGTGCGAGGCGCTGCTCATGCATCCAACCAGGGAGATGGCGCTCGAGGACGCGGCAAGCCGGGCGGGAGTCAGCTGCCGTACCTTGAGCCGGATTTTTACCAGGGAACTCGGCGCCAGTGTCGGCCGATGGCGCCGCGAAGTGCAGACGGGCACGGCGATGTGCGCACTTGTAAACGGCAATTCCGTGGCGGAGACGGCCCGTATTCTTGGGTTTACATCGAGCGCGTTTTCGACGCTCTTTAAATCACGGATCGGCCATTCACCGCGTGAATGGCTCGCGCGCCAGCGCATCAGGTCGCCTGAACGAAGCGCTTCAGGTTGAACCCTGGCGCTTCCGTGCTCACTCAGCAGAAGCGGGTGCGGTTCTCGGTGCTTTCACTCGCAGCGGCGTGTTGCGTGGCATGGCAGTTGAGCCACGAACCATCAGTTCAGGGGGTAGCGTAATGCGGTGCGGGGCCGCGCCCGGTGCCGCAATCATCCCGAGCAGCAGTCTTGCGGCCTGCCGGCCCATTTCGCGGTGCTGGATGCGCAGCGTGGTTAATGGCGGATGGAGCATGTCGAGAAGCGGCATGTCGTTGTGACCGATGAGCGAAATATCTTTCGGGCACACCAGACGTTGTTCCGCGAAAACGTCATAGCACCCCAGCGCGATCAGGTCATTCGCCGCAATGATCGCGGTCACGCTTTTGTGCTCCTTCAGCAGCTGGTCGCAGGCCACCCGGCCCGCTTCACGCGTGAATTCGGCGGCCTCGAGGATCACCGTCCCGGTCAGACGATGTTGCTGCGTCGCCATCTGGAAGCCCTGGATTCGCGAGAGCCCGGTTGCCAGGCGCTCAGGGCCGGCGAGATGCGCAATCCGCTTGTGCCCAAGCGCCACCAGGTGATCGACCGCGAGCTTCATGGAGAGGAAGTCGTCGTTGATCACTTCCGGCACTTGTCCGCCATCTTCCGCACGATTCACCAGCACGACGGGTATGCCATCGAGAATGCAACGGCGTACTAGCGGGTCGTGGCGAGCAGCGGTTGCGAGAACCAGGCCGTCGACCTGGCGCTCGAGCATCTGCTCAAGCATGCGTTCCTGGTCTTTCAACGTTCCAACGGTATTGGCGATCAGGACGCCATAGCCAACGGCCGCGAGTTCTTCCTCGATGCCACAAACAATCGGCGGGAATACCGGGTTCTCGATATCGGGCAGGCACACCCCGACCACCCTTGACTGGCCTCCGCGGAGCGCGGACGCGAGCTTGTTCTGCCGGTAACCCAGCGATTTCGCGGATGCCAACACTCTGCGGACGACTTCGTCCCCAATCAGGTGACGGGTTGCAGGATTGAGGGCTCGCGAGACCGTCGACGCGTTGACAGACGCATGCAGCGCGACTTCGCGAATGGTGACGCGGTTCGTTGCCCGGGATTCTGATGTTTTGGCCATGGAAGTCATTGTATACGTGCAAAGGGTTGCTCTCAATGTTGCAAGTACAAACCCTATGCGCCAAGCGCCATAAATGAATTGACAAAGGTATCTGTCGGGATAGTATATGCATACGTTTGCATAAAGATTGTTACGCAGCAAAAACAGAAATTGCGTTCGCGATGCAGTAAAAGCTTAATAATTAGCCCACTTCTAAGCAAACGATTGCATTGGTTGTGCACGAAATCAAACGTGTTCCCCCGGATGCATTCCTGCAACCGGGCTGGCATATCGGACTCGGGCACCCGCTGGATGCCCGCCAAAAAAACAGTTAAATGGAGACGACCTTGAAACTGACCACCAAACTTACGAACCGACTGGCGAGAAAACGCATGTTCATCACCTGTGCGTTCGCACTGGGCATTGCCGCGGGATCAAACGCTTTTGCAACCGGCGAGACCGTTGCGGCCTTCTACAAGAATCAGGTCGATCCCCATTTCGCGCTCGTCCACGCCGGCGTCGATGCGGCAGCGAAGGATCTCGGCGTTTCGGTGACCCACTACGCGCCGACGCGGCCCAATGATCTTGGCGAGCAGCTCAGCGAGCTCGAGGACGTGAGTGTCAGAAAACCCAACGTCGTGCTGTTCATGGGCGTCAATCCTCATGGCGTCGTTCCGGAGATCGAGAAGGTCAACGCGATCGGTATCCCGATCATCAACTATAACGACAGGGTCGCGGGCGGCAAATTCGCCTCCGTCGTCGTTGCCGATGACTTCAATCTTGGGCTGGATGTCGGTCGCTATCTGCTGAAGAGCATCGGCGGGAAAGGCAATGTCGTCATCCTTGAAGGCGTGAAGGGCTCCACCACGAGCGACGAGCGGGTACGCGGCTTCCACAAGGCGCTGGAGGAGTTTCCGAACGTCAAGCTCCTCGCCTCCCAGCCTGCGAACTATCAGCGTTTGCAGGCGCTTCAGGTCATGGAGAACCTGATTCAGTCGAATCCAAAGATCGACGGTGTTCTCGCGGCGGCGGACGTGATGGCGATGGGGGCCATCGAGGCATTGGAGGCGGCCGGTCAGAAGCAGGCCAAGGTGGTGGGTATCGGCGGCGTGCCGGAGTCGGTCAAAGCCATCAAGGACGGCCGGCTGCTGGCGACTGCTGAATTCAACGGCTACAAGATGGGCTGCATTGCCACGATGGCGGCCGTGAGGACGGTGCGTAAGGAGCCCGTTCCGCAGACCATTCTGATCAAAGGCATCGTCATCGATAAAACGAACTACGCACCGTTCGAAGTGCCGGGCGACAAACGGCAGTGTCCGAAGTGGGGCGACGTCGTGAGCAACTAACGAGGCAGGCGTTCGCGCTGTCGCGGTGCCGGATATCGTTCGAACGATATCCGGCACCGCCAGCGACTGCTCAAGCCACAAACTGAAGGCAAACATGGAAACTACGATTCCGACCGATGGCGTGCCTCTTCTGGAATTGCGCAAGATCTGCAAGAGCTTCCCGGGTGTGCGCGCCCTGACCGACGTCGACCTTCGGCTGTATGCCGGCGAAGTGCACATGCTTCTCGGGGAGAACGGTGCAGGGAAGTCGTCCTTGATGAAGGTCCTGTTCGGTGCGTACAGAGCCGACTCCGGCGAGTTCTTCAGCGATGGCCTGCCTATAACAATTGAATCGCCTGCTGACGCCAGGCGACTCGGCATTGCGGTGATCTTCCAGGAGTTCTCCCTCGTACCGCATCTGACTATCGCGCAGAACATCTATCTTGGCCGCGAGCCGCGCAATCGCTTTGGTCTGATCGATCATCGCAAGATGCATCTCGACGCCAGGGCTGCGCTCGAAGAACTTGGACTGGCCTACGATACCCATGCATACGCGGCCGACCTCGGCGTCGCGCAGCAGCAGATGGTGGAGATCGCGAAGGCGCTCTCGCACCATGCCCGCGTGGTGGTCATGGACGAGCCGACGGCGGCGATTTCAGATCGTGAGGCCGAGGCGCTGTTTAGCGTCGTCAGAAAACTACGTGAGTCCGGTGCCGCGATTGTCTATATCTCCCATCGCATGAAGGAGGTGTTCGACCTGGGCGATCGCGTCACGGTGCTGCGTGACGGGCGTCTGGTGCAGTCGATGCCGGCCACCGCGGCGACACCCGATGAACTGATCGCGTTGATGGTCGGGCGATCAGTCGGGACGGTGTACAAGCGCCAGTATTTTGGTGAGCCTGGCAAGGTCGCGCTCGACGTGCGCCAATTGACAACGACAACCGGCGTTCGCGGAGTCGATCTGCAGGTTCGGTGCGGTGAAATCGTCGGACTCTCGGGACTAGTGGGCGCCGGGCGTACGGAGGTCGTGCGGGCGGTTTTCGGTGCGGACCCGATTCAAACCGGCCAGGTTACCGTCTTTGGTGAAGCTGTGACTGGCGGTCCTCACAAAGTCGCGGCAATGGGCGTGGGTCTGATTCCTGAGAATCGGAAGCAGGAGGGGTTGGCGCTGAAGCGCTCCGTGCACGAAAACCTGCTCACGTCCAGCCTGTGGAAACTCTTTCCGAAAGGATGGTATCAAGCGGAGAAAGCAAGGAGTGCGACTAAAGCGCTCATCGATTCCTTGCGGATTGCGCCTGGTGACCCCAATAAATGCGCCCGTGTCCTGAGCGGTGGCAATCAGCAGAAGATCGTGATCGGTAAATGGCTCAGTGCCGGCTGCCGGCTGTTCATATTCGATGAGCCGACGCGCGGCATTGACATAGGCGCAAAGACCGAAATTTTCAACTTGATCGAGAACCTGATTAAAGACGGTGCCGCCGTTCTGCTCATCAGTTCTGAATTGACGGAAATTGTTCACGTTTGCGATCGCGCGTACGTCATGCGCGAAGGCGTGGTCTCGGGTGAATTACCCAGAGAAAACCTGAGCGAACAGAACATTCTTCGCCTGGCGATGCATGGGAGTTAAATGATGGAAGCAACGGTTGAAAGAGTCAGTGTGATGCGAAAGCGGCGGCCTGTGCCGTCGATTGTCGCGGCGAGTGTCGTACTCGCGGCGGCGGCGATGCTCGGTGTGCCCGGATTTGCATCGAGTGGCAACATCACCAACATCGGACTGCAGGTCTCAATCCTGCTCATGATTGCGATGCCGATGACGCTGGTCATTCTGAGCGAGGGGCTCGACCTTTCCGTGGGCGCGCTCCTCAGTCTCTGTGCGGTCGTTTTCGCTCAGACGCTGGGGTTGGGATGGGGTATCGCGCTGGCGTTATGTGCTTCAGTGGCGGTGGGGATGCTGGCAGGTCTCTTCAACGGCGCACTCATAGCGAAGCTGGGACTCCCTCCCTTTGTTGTCACACTCGGTACGCTTGGCATTGCCCACGGTATCGCGCTCGTGCTGACGGACGGCAACGCGGTTGTCGTTGGGAACCCCAGCGTAGCCCTGCTCTATGCGTGGACCCTTCTGGGCATTCCGTTTCCGGTGATCGTTGCGCTCCTCGCGTATGCGCTGACCCATCTGTTGTTGTATCACACGCGGTTTGGCACCTACGTATTCGCCATCGGCGGTAATCGGGACGCGCTGCTTCTCGCCGGTATCAAGGCCAAGGTCTTTCACATTGCGATCTATGTCTTCGGTGGACTGATGGTCGGATTGGCGGCGCTGGTGCTGGTCGGCCGAATGAATTCCGCGGAGCCGACCTCGGCGATCGGCATGGAGTTCGATGCGATTGCGGCCGTGGTCCTGGGTGGCACGTCTTTCGAGCGCGGTGAAGGATGGTTGTTCGGCACGGTCATGGGCGTCCTGACGATCGGCGTTTTGCGCAATGCCTTGAATCTCCTTGGCATCGAATCCTCTCTTCAGGTGGTTTCCGTCGGGATGCTGGTACTCCTCGTCGTTGTTATCGATAGCGTGCGCAAGTCCAGGGTTAAGGGAGCGAAAGCATGAGTATTCTGAACAACTCCCGCTTCGGGTGGTCCCGCGTCAGCCAGCTGGATGTGCGTCATCATGTCCGCGAGGAAACGGCTACGCTGATCTATCGCGCCATACTTATCGTTTTGATCGGAATGGTATTGGCCTTCGCGACGTCTTCGTTCTCCGCAACCCCCAATTTGCTCAACGTTCTGCGTCAGGCCAGCCTGATGTTCCTGCTCGCCTCCGGACTTACGCTGGTGATCCTGTCCGGCGGTTTTGATCTTTCGATCGCGGCCAACCTTACGCTCTCGGCCTGTCTGGCGGCGGGTGTCATGAAGACAGGCGGGTCGCCGATTCTGGCGGCGTTAGTCGCACTTTCATGCAGTACGCTGATCGGGCTGCTCAATGGCCTCGCCGTGACGTTGCTGCGGCTGCCGCCGTTTCTCGCCACGTACGGGATGCTTTGGGTCGTCCAGGGGCTCGCATTCCATTACATGGGGGGTAATGAGATTTACGGTTTTCCAGCGGGTTTCAGAACGCTGGGCACAGGATTCCTCGGCGGCATACCGTTGCCCGTCTATATGATGGTATTCGTACTGGTCGGCGCGACGATCGTCACGGGAGGGCTCAATTTCGGCCGGGAAATCTATGCGATTGGCGCCAATAGCGAGGTTGCCAGACTCTCGGGCATACCGGTGCGCCGGCGCAAAATTGCTGTCTATACGATAAGTGGCCTGATGTCCGGGATTGCCGCGCTTATTTATCTCGCGCGGGTCAATGCAGCAGATTCAGCTATGGGCGAGCCGCTTCTGCTTCCCGTTATCGCGGCCATCCTGATCGGCGGCACGTCTCTATTCGGTGGCGCGGGGAGCCTGCTGGGCACGTTGTCCGGTTGCGTCATTCTCGCGCTCGTGATCGACGGGATGAACCTCTTGAACCTCAACGCAAACTGGCAGCCACTCGTCGTTGGCGCCGTGCTGCTGATTGCGGTGCTCGCGGACGTTCTTGGGCGGGGCAGAAAAGAGCGGATCGGCTAACTCCGAGGGGCGACAAATGACCTTGAGGATTGTTTGTCGCCCATTGTGCTGGTTGTGTCGCATGTCTGTTGCCGCCGTCGTCGCTACGCCCCATTACCGTTGGTCACAAAAATGGACGCTTTGATAAGCGGCGAGACTTCGAGGTCAAGGACTTTAACCCGATGTTCCGTATTATCTGGATAACGATCCGGTCGACGCAAACGCAACGGGTAACCGGGCCGGTCGAGAACGCGCCGGGAGAATAGGGCGATCAACGATCACGGTGCTCCCAATTGCACCGGTATCAGTGCGGACCCTTAGGCAATCGATTGTTCAATAGATTTCGGCTGATTAATTGAAATACCAAGGGAAAACATGAGTCGATAAATTCTTTGACCCGCGAAGATTGCACAATAATGTGCAAACGATTGCATGGATATTGCAGAAGATGGACTTGAGGAAGGATTTGGCGTGGTGAGTCGGAAAGCCGGCTAAGGCGGCGGTCGACGCAATCTGGTCGTCTTGCAGGTGCATCGAGCGTTTCTTTCAGGCTGTCTTTCCTGCCTTGACGATTCGTATAACGAATAAATATATAAATGCGAGCTGTGAAACCGGAAACGGCTGGCAATGAATCCATTACTAAGAGCGAGTGAGGAAGACATGAAACGAAGGACGATTGCCGCGGTCATTGGTGCAGGTTTGTGCAGCGCTGGTTTGAGCTGTGCGAGCTTTGCGCAGAGTAGCGTGACGATGGCGGGCAAACTGGACGACGGTATCACGTTCGTCGACAACGATGGCGGTCACCACAATTACAGGGCCGATAGCGGTGTGCTGTTTCCGAATCTGTGGATATTGACGGGTACCGAAGATTTGGGCGGCGGTGTCAAGACCGTGTTCAAGTTGTCGACGTTGTTTAACCTGAACAACGGTCAGCTCAATCAGCCGAACACCTTATTTGGCCAGCAGGCATGGGTCGGTCTGCAAACCGGCTACGGTACGCTGACAATGGGCAATCAGTTCGATTTCAGCGCGGATTTCTTTGGCCAATTCAACGTGGGCGCTGCCGGCAGCGGCTACGCGATCCACCAGGGCGACTTTGATCACACCAACAATGACCGCATAAAGAACTCCATCAAGTACACGAGTCCTGTATGGGGCGGTTTCACATTTGGCGCGATGTACGGCTTCAGCAATGCGGCGGGCAGCTTCCATGACGGAAGCGGTTGGAGTGCGGGTTTGCAATACGCCAATGGGCCTTTGATCGTTGGGGCGGCTTACACGTACCAGGCCAAGCCCACGCTTGACCCTTATGCGCAAATTGGCGTCCACACGTTCTTCAATGTGCCTGTCGCCACTGTGTCGGGCAATGCCGCGACCGATCTGATGCCTGAGTTCCAACTCAGTTCCCTGGGAACGTTCGGGATCGGCGCATCGTACGCGATTGGAGACTTTACCCTTTATGGCGACTTCAGCGACACCGTCCTGAAGTACCAGGCCCAGACCTCGGTTATGCACGTCTATGAAACCGGGGCGACGTATCAGGTCACACCTGCCACGCAACTGGTTCTGGGTTATCAGCATACCGGCTTCGAAGGCCACACGTGGAACCAGGTGACTGCAGCGGCGCTTTATTCGCTGTCCAAACGTACCCAGGTTTATATCTCCTCGGATTACCTGAAGGCGTCATCCGGCGTGGACGCCGTCATCGGCGGAAGTTTCGCACCTTCGCTGGCAGGTCAGCAGGCCGACGTGCGAATCGGCATGTATCACGCTTTCTAGGCACGCTTATATCGCAGGTTGGTCTGCGTTGCGATAACCGAATTGGGGACCTGCTCCCCGCCCCGGCTACGGCTGAAAATTTTAACGATTGGAGGAGTCAACACATGAAACGTACATACCTTGGACTGGCTTTGGCGGGTACTTTGGCAGTCGGCGCTTATACGTGGGCTAGCGACGCGGCTGAGACCGCGCCCAAATGGCTTGCGAATATTCCGGTGACGAGCGCCAAGCCGTTCGGCTTCGATATCAGCGCGTCCGCGGACGGCAAGTACTATCTTGCGGACGGGGCGAACGCCACGCTGGACGTGTTCGACACGAAAACGGCCACGCTGCTCGACCAGATTAAGGCTGACTTCGCCGGCATTGGACCCAGCCATGACAAATCGGGACCGTCGGGGATCACCCCGGTGCCGGGCACGTCGCTGGTGTACGTGGGGGACGTCAACGCGGTCAAGGTGATCGACGTCGCAACCAGAAAGCTGGTTAAGACCATTCCAGTCAGCACATCCGGCATTCGCGCCGACGAGAGCTGTCTGGACCCTGAGCATCATGTTGTGATGTTCTCGAGTGGCGCAGAGGAACCGCCTTTTGCCACCTTCATCAATACGGAGACCCAGGAGGTGATCGGGAAACTCACGTTGAAGGACTCGACCGGTCTTGAAGCGTGCGCGTACGACCCGAAGGGCAAGAACTTCGTATTGAACAACGATGGTACGAAAGCCAATCCGAAAGGCGAGGTCGATGTGATTCCGGTCGCGTCAGTTCTCGAAGGCGAGCCTGCCGTTGCGAACGTATTCGCACTGAAGGGTTGTGAAGGTCCGACCGGCCTCGCAATGGGCCCGGGCAACGACGCACTGATCGGATGCGATCCTGACGAGGGCGGCAAGCAGACCACGGTGATCATCGACCGTACGAACGGCAAAACGGTCGCCGAGTTGCCGTTCGGCGGCGCGGACGAAGTCGTGTACGACCCGGTGTCCAACCGCTATTTCCTGGCTGCCGGCCATCATTCTGCTGACAACGTCTCGCAGGTTGGCAACAAGACGGCGAAGTTCGACCCGGCGCTAGGCATTGTCGACGCCGCTACGCGCAGCATCGTCGCGATTGTTCCGACCACGGCGGGCGCGCACTCGGTGGCGGTGGATGGTGAGTCTCATCGTGTCTTCTTGCCGCACAGCGCGGGCCACTCGGAGCAGTTCGCAGGCGCCGGCGTCGCGGTATTCGCGACCCAGTAAGCGATCCGGTAAACAACCCGGCGGTCGTCCGGCGCGATAGCGTGCGCCGGACGACAAAGCTTCGCGATCCATCTATCTTCAGTCATTCAACTTTCAAAGAGACTCAATCATGGTCCAGTTTCGTGCAGTTTCAGCTGCACTTGTCGCATCGCTTGGCTTGATGCTCATCGAGGCGCCTGTGGCGATGGCTCAACAACCGGCTAGTGGGGAGCAGGCGTCCGCATCCATGAGCGCATCAACGCCAAAGCAGGTCGCCAAAGCTCAGCGTAAGGCCGCGCGCAAGGCCCGGCGGGAGAAGAAGAACGCCGAGTTGAAGGCACTCGAAAAGAACGGCTATCGAGAGTCAGGCAATCAGGATAACTATCCGCAGAACATCATGGACGCCGAACGCAAGGCAGCTGCGTCAAAACAGGCTGCGCCGGCGCCTGCATCGGGTCAATAGCACGCGTGACTTAAAGGGGGGCGCTGGGGGCTACGTCTTCGGCGATACGCGCGATCAAAGTATTCGGACTTGTTGGTAAACGCGCAATCTTTCTGGTTATAGCGACGGGTGCCACCAGGCATAAGCTTTATCTATCGAGCGCTGCTGGAGGTGTCATGAAGAGGAGGTCAGCTTGAGATTCTGTCGTTCAGCGCCGTCAAGAAAGGCCGTATTGGCCGCATTGCTTGGGTCGGCGTTCCTCGCTTTTCTGAGCAACGCATGCGCCGCCGACACCCCCCAGGCGCAACAAACAGCGTCCCCGCTTGCAAGCTATTCGCTGAGTACGCAGCAGGCAACGAAGCTTGTTGAAATCGCTACGGCAACCGCGCAGAGCCGCCATCTCGCGATGAGTTTCGCGGTAGTCGACCCGGGAGGTCACCTCATCATGGCTGTACGCATGGACGGCGCGCCTTTTGTCAGCGTTGACTTCGCGCGCGGTAAGGCCTTTGCCGCCGTTGCGCTCGGTGGTCAATCCGGCGCCACGCTGGAGCAGCGCTTCAAGGACGATCCTTCGGAGTACAGCAATGTTTCGGGTGCCGGGTATTTCGCCCCGTTTCTGCCGGCACGGGGTGTGTTTCCTGTCTTTGCCGATGGGCATCTGTTAGGTGCCGTTGGCGCGAGTGGTGCGCCCTCTGACATCGATGATCAGGTCATCAAGGGTGCAATTGAAGCAATCGGTGCAACGACTGTGCGATGACACGTCGTGTCCTATAGAAACGATATTGGGAAGATTCTAATGAAACGCCAAACAGAACAGTGCGATGCAGTGGGCATAGCAGGCGCCGCGGACGACAGACTTGCCTCGACATGTGACGCCACCGACACTTGCCGCCGATCGATCCTGAAGCTTGGCTTCGGTGCGTTTGCGGCGGGCGCTTTAGGGTTGTCCGGCGCAGCTCGCGCACAAAGCGGCACGTCGCAGGCGGCGGCTGTAGCGGCAGCCTCGCGCGAAGGTCAGACCATCAAACTGGTGCCGTCGCTGGACACGGTCAAGGTCGGGCAGATCGAGCCCGGCGCGCCGACGGCGGTCACGATCAAGTCGGGCGATACCGTCTGGTACGACGGCACGTGGACCAATTGGGGCAATGAGGCAAAGTATGGGATGAACTTCAAGGAACGCGAGCCGATCCGCAAGAAGTACCCCAACGGTCCCTTCTCACTGATTGGGCCCGTTTCGATCGTCGGTGCCGAAGCGGGCGATCTGGTTGAATGCCGTATGTTGAAGATGCGGCCGATCGACTGGGGCTGGAATTCCGCGCCTCCCGGCGTCGGCGCATTGCCGCACGATTTCAAGCCATACCTGCGCTATCTGAAGTTCGACAAGGACAGGACGGCCGCCGCGTATGTACCTGGCGTCAATATTCCGCTGACGCCATTTCAGGCGTATATCGCTACGCAACCAGCCGGCGAGAAACCCATCAGCGCCAATCTGGCCGGCAATTACGGCGGCAATCTGGACTGTGCCGTGCTGGGTGTGGACACGTCGATCTTCCTGCCGGTGCAGGTGAGCGGTGCGCGGGTGTGGACGGGCGGCTCCATGGGGGCGTCCGGTGAGGGTAACGTCGATCAGACCTCGATTGAGACGGCCTTCGAAGAGATGCGCATCCAGTACATTTTGCACAAGGGCGCTGCACTGAATGTGCCGATGGCGGAGACGCCTGAGCATTGGATCGGATTCGGGTTTTCCGACTCCCTCGAGAATTCGCTGGTTGCCTGCCTGCGCCAGATGATCAGCTGGCTGTCCGCGGCCACCGGCATTGCACCGGAAGATTGCTACGGAATCTATAGCGTGGCAGGCAGCTTCCGTGTGACGCAATACGCCAATCAGACTGGAACGGTTTACTCGACCATTCCGCCCAAGGGCATTCATTGCATGCTTCCCAAGCGTATTTTCACCCCCGCGCTGCAGCAGCGCATCGCAGCGTTCACACGGGCCTGAACCCATGGTGGTACGTCATACGGTATGTCAGCGGGGTCGTGTGCCCGTGTGCGAGTTGTAAAGGAGATGATTCAATGAATACGAAAGACCCGCAAGCGTCCATAGAGAACGGTCTCGCGAAGACGCACCGCGCAGGGCCGGTGCTGGCTCTGCTGGTGTGCTTCCTCGTGATCGTTCTGGACGGATTTAACACCACGTCGATCTCCTTTGTCGTGCCAAGGCTCGCGCATGAATGGCACCTGGCGCCAGCGCGCTTCACGACCGTTTTCGTGGCGACGAACATTGGTGCGGCGATCGGTTTCATGGTTTCCGGTCCGCTCGCTCAGCGGTTCGGACATCGCTCCATGGGTGTCGCCAGCGTTGTGCTGTTCGCCGGGAGCACGCTGCTGACGGCGTATGCAAACAATATCGTCAGTCTGTCCGTCATGCGCCTCGCTGCGGCCATTGGTCTGGGCGCAGCGTTGCCGATCGCCATTACGGCGGCGGCCGGCATCATTGGCGCGAAGCATAAGGTGGCGGCATCCCTGCTCGTGACGACCGGCATGTCCGTGGGCGCAGTCACGGGCGGCGTGGCCGGTGGCCCTTTAATGGGTTACTTCGGCTGGCAGTCGATCTTCGTGACCGGCGGTGTCCTTCCCTTCCTGCTTGTTCCCGCGTTTTTTCGCGTCCTCCCGGCGCGCAGTACGGTGATAGCCGATGCCACCGCCGTGCGTGTGTCTAATCCGCTCAAGGCATTGTTCGAAAATGGTCTGGGTGCCTACACGTGCCTGCTGTGGCTGTTTTCATTCCTGATTTTCATGGACGTCTACGCACTGCTGTTCTGGGTGCCGACGCTGCTGGTGGATTTCGGCTTCTCAGTGGACCATGCATCGGTCGGTATGGCGGCCTTCAGTATCGGTGGTCTGAGCGGCAACATTCTGATGACCGCGGCCGTCGCGATGATGACGCTCGCGGGCAGGCTCAGGGTGAAATCGGCTCTCGTTCTGGGATTGTTGCTGGTGATGCTCAGCATTGCCGGCCTTGGTCAGGTGGCGGTGACGCCGGGTATTGTCCTGCTGCTCATCGGCGTGATCGGTGCCGGTCTGGTCAACGGCATCATGGGTCAGACCGCGCTCGCAGTCGCCTTTTATCCGCCGGAGATACGCGCGACCGGGGTCGGCTGGGGGCATGCGATCGGGCGGGTCGGTTCCTTCGTGGGGCCGGCGATTGGAGGGGGCCTGCTGTCGCTCGGTTGGCCGGTGCGCGATATTGTTCTCACCGCCGTCGTGCCCGCCGGTGCTGCGATCCTTGCGCTGGCCGCCCTATCGTTGATCGGTCGTAGAACGGCTCAAAAGTTTCCCGATAGCGCCGCCGCAGTGGAGAACTGAGGCTCGCCACGTCCGCTTGCTGACATGTCGTCGATTGGACCCGCAAATGCCGGCACTTTGCTGGCGCCGGCGACGCGCCTGGCACAGCGCTCCTGCATTCAGACTGCAAATCCAGCTGTTTAATCCAACGCAAAGACATTCTCGATCATGAAGATTATTGCTTATTCCGACAGTGGCCACATCGCACTTGGAATCGTCACCAGCCCGACCCATTTCGTTGCTGTCGCCGACATCGCTCCAGACCTGCCGTCCAGCCTCATTTCAATCCTGGAGCAGGAGGATGGGCTTACGCGCTTGCGGCTAGCGGCAGAAGGGCGGCAAGGCAATCGGGCTCTCGCTGACGTCACGCTCAAGCCCTTTCTTGACTGCCCAAATGCGATGTGGGCATTAGCATTGAACTTTAAGAGCCATATCGCGGAGACGGGACTTCAGACGTCGAAGGAATATCCCCACCTTTTCATACGCACGGCTGCGTCCTATGTCGGTGCCGGCGAGCCAATTCTGGCGCCGTCGGAATCCGTTGCGCGCGCGTTCGACTATGAGGCCGAACTGGGTGTCGTTATCGGCGCGCCTGGCCGTTATATTCCGGTGGAGCAAGCGCTGGAACATGTGGCGGGATACACATGCCTCAACGAAGGATCGGTTCGCGAGTTCCAGATGCACAATCGTCAATTCGGCCTCGGCAAGAATTTCGAGGCATCCGGGTCCTATGGGCCGTGGTTGATGACCCGTGACGAATTTGGCGATCCTGCAAAGCACACCGTGATGACACGCATCAACGGCGTCGTTCGTCAGCGCGCACCTCTCGACGATATGCTGTTGGGCGTCGCGCAGGTGATCAGCTATCTGAGTCAGGGCTATCGCTTGCGGCCCGGCGACCTGATTGCGATGGGAACGCCTGGCGCGTTGAAGCCTCAGCCGGATGATGTGGAGGGCCAGGATCTCTCGCGTCAATACGGTCCGTTTCCGACACCGGGTCTGGTACATATGCGGCCGGGAGACTGGGTCGAGGTCGAAATCGACGGGTTGGGCGTTCTCGGCAATCCGGTAGTTGCCGATGCCTCCATCTATGAGCGTGGTTACGCAACGCAGAAGTCCGCAGCCTGATTCCGCTTATAGCGGATTGCGGCTTTCAGGCGGTGTGGAGTTCATTCTGAACTCCACACCGGCGTCTAGCCCCGCTGATTATCCAGCGTCACTGAATGCCTGCGAAACTCACTGGGCGGCACCCCCATGTGTTGCGCGAAGAAACGTGTGAAGTGGCTGTGCTCTTCGAACCCCAACTCTTCAGCAATTTCGGAGAGCGGTTTATCGCTGGCGCCAAGCAACTGGATCGCATGCGACATGCGAACCCAATCGATGTAGTGCTGCGGTGAAATGCCCATGCATAGTCGGAATTGCTGAAAGAATCTCGACCTGGATAGGCCGACTTGAGCCGCCACCTGGGCGACGGTGGGATTCATCACTGAGGTGTGCTTGATGAAATCCACCGCTTTGCGGATGCGAAAATCGATCGGTCTACCTGACGGGACAATACCGGCGGTCAACGCGGGATCGGCAAAATCCCGGCCGAGCGCGGTCACCAGATCCGCAAGAATAGGCATGCAGTCGTCGTCATGGGCGACAAGGTGGTTGGTGATGACCGCAGCGATACGATCCACATGATGCCGCACGTCCGGCGTGACGACGACTTCGGCTTTCGGGAAAATGCTGGCGGTACCGCGTTCAGCGAGTTTCAATTGCTGTCGCAGCCAAGGTGCTTCGATCACGAGGGAAAGGATCAGGGAAGGCTCATCGTCGCTGCTGTTTTTCGAGTGTTCGATCCATGGATTCAGGCAGATGGCACGCTCGGCCGTAAGCGCACAATCGTCTGCGCCGACGCGGAATTTGCAGTTGCTTCCGCCAAGCTTGAAAAGGAACTGGTATTGGGAGTGGGCGTGAGCGACGAGCGGACGGCTAATGAAGTTCACCGTTGCTCGCCCGAAACTTCCTTGCAAAATCCAGACGGGCTTGTCGCCGTCAATTGGTACTGTCTTCATGCCAAACATTTCTCCTCGTGGAACGAGGCGGTGCATTGCGCTTTGCCGGGTTCAATGAATACAAAAAACGTTTCGATAAGCTGCGCGGGTCTGCGGCAAGGCCGTCGATCGACAGCGCACATAGACGACACTAAATCAAAAGTGAGGAGTGCAGTCAATGGGTAGAAACGCGTTGTGGCACGCATGGAGATTGGGAAAAAGTCAGGACTATTTGACAAGCAATCGGCGCTTTCGATCAGGTGTTAAAACGAAGGTTAGATTATATTGAATCCACCGTGTTATCCGAAAGTAGGAATGGGCATGCCGTTTTTTGAACGAGAAGGGATACGCTTCGCATACGATGAGTTCGGCCCTTCCGGAGCACCTGTCGTTGTCTTCAGTCATGGTTTCCTGATGGACGGCGATATGTTCCAGCCGAACATTGCGGAACTTCGGAAGGCGTTCCGTTGCGTGGTCTGGGATCAGCGAGGTTTTGGCGCAACCGGAGCCACAACGCGAGCGTTCAGCTACTGGGACTCCGCGCAGGATCTCATCGCCTTGCTCGATCATCTGGAGGTTGCTTCGGCGTCGCTTGTCGGCATGTCCCAAGGAGGATTTCTGTCGATGCGCGCGGCGTTGCTGGAGCCGGATCGCTTTCGGGCGATCGCCCTGATATCGACAAGAAGCGATCTCGACTCCGAGGCGGTCCGCCAGTCTTTCGAAGAGCTGAAAGCGGAATGGGCGCGCAACGGCGCGAAAAATGTCGCGCAGAATCTGTCGGCGTTTCTGTTCGGTCCCGAGTACGCGGCATCGGCATGGATCCAGAAATGGCTGAACGCAGGTGCAGATCACTTCGAACATCCGGTCAATGCCCTTGTCTCGAGAGACGACATCACGCCGCGCCTCGCCGAGATTACGCATACATCGATCGTATTTCATGGGCGCGACGACGCCGCCATCAGCCCTGGCTGTGCGGAGGCGCTCGCCGCCCGCTTGCCGAACTGCAAAGATCTTATTCTGGTCGACCGGGCGGGGCACACACCGAATTTGACGCACGCGGAAATTGTGAATCCGCCGTTACGAGATTTCTTGCTTCGCTATGCTCGCTAGGGCGAGCCACGCATCCGGAAACACCACGACCCTATAGCCTGTGCAGCCATGCTGAAAGTCTTGGACGGGCTAGTGCGAAGCCGTCGATCTTACTTGCTGTCTTGTGGCGGCGGAGCCGGGGTATTTTGATCCGTGCCACCTTGGTCCGCATGCGCAGGCTGATAGCGGGTGTGTTCGTGGTCGTGATTCACATGCATATGCTCGCTGGCAAAAGCCGGCGTAACAAGGGCAGTGCTTAAAGCCATGGCCGTGAAAAACGCAGTGACTTTCATGATGATCCTCTCCGCCTGAGTTGCAGAGCGTCGGTTTAACGCCTTATCTATTCTATTCATCGCGAGGACCAGCGGAAACCCTTGCGTGGCCCGATCCAGATGATCGCATTCGAATCATTCGTTTTATGGACAACAAGTTGACCATCTCATCGATATCGGCGAGGGCTTCGCACGGCTACAGGAAGTCGCCCGGACGATCGAACGCGCCAGCGGCAAAGCGAGTATCGGTGCTTTCGATCTGCACGATTACGACGCGCTGCACGTTTTCGTCGCTGAGGCGGCGGATTCCCTATACGTTGATCTGACGGCGCAGGCTATCGCCACCCAGTGGCATGTCGCGCAAGCGCTTTCCGGTCGCATCGAACAACGCGTTGCCGAGCGCGCCGGCGGTCGGGCCCATCGAGGCTTCGGCCGCCCCGAGAAACGGTGCACCCGGCCGGTTGATCAGATGCACGTTCAAACTGCGCGGCACGGCGGAGTATCGCAGGATCGGGTAGCTGCTCCAGTCGAAGCTGCGGATTCTCGATGTGTCGAACTGCAATTGTTCATAGAGTGTCCAACTGGTGGATTGAATCAGGCCGCCCTCGATCTGATTGCGGATGCCGTCGGGGTTGACAATCTGACCCGCGTCCACCGCCACTTCGGCGTGTTCGAGAATCACCTGGCCCGTTTCGCGCACCACGGATATCTCCACGGCTATCGCCACATACGACATCAGGTTCTTGTACTTGCCGAACGCAAAACCGACGCCGTGATTCGGCTTGCGCGGCGCGCGCGGCCAGCCGAATTTCTCGGCCGCGAGCCGGATTACGTCGCGGGCGCGCGGATCCTGCATATGCTTGAGCCGGAACGCGACGGGGTCGGCGCCGGCCGCGGCGCTCAACTCGTCCATGAACGTCTCGATCGTGAAGACGTTCATGTGCGCGCCGAGTGAGCGCATCGCCGACGTTTGCAAAGGCATGGTCGGCGAAAAGTTGTTCATCACGTGCATGTTGGGGAATGCATACAGCGGAATCGCGTTGCGGTCGCCGCCGCCCTCGGGCTGCACCATTGGCACCGACGGCGCCGGCACGAACGGTTTCTCCAGCATTTGCGCGGGAAGGAGCCGGCCGGCGTTCACGATCCGCTCGTTGTGCGAGCTACTCCACAGCGCGTAATCCCAGTTGACGATGCTGCCGCTCGCGTCGAGCGATGCGCTCACTTCGGTGACCATTGCGGGTGTGAAGTGATCCCAGGTATGTTCCTGTTCGCGCATCCATTGCACGCGAACCGGCTGGCCCGGCATCTCGCGAGCGATCAAGGCGGTGTGCGACGCCACGTCCTCCGCGCCGTTGTGCCCGTAGCAGCCTGATCCCTCGACGTGAACGCAGCGCACATTTTCTTTCGGCAGCGACAGCATTTCCGCGAGCGCATCGCGCAGCGGATAGACACCTTGCGAGTGCGTCCAGACCGTCATGGTGCCGTCCTTGAACTGCGCGACCGAGCAGGACGGGCCGATCGAACCGTGCAGCATGTAGTGCTTGGTGTACTTCGCGCTCAGCGTTTTGACGGGCATGCCGGTCGCATTGTGCGTGTTCGCAATCTCGATGTGTTGCGTGGAAATCGTTTTCAGATCGCGGTGTACGGTGGCCGGGTCGGGCAACGCGCGTCCGGCGCTCCACTGACTTCCCGCGGCCAGCGCGCGTTGCGCCTGCACCGCCTGCCATTCGCCTTTGGCGACCACCGCCAGCATGCTGCCGTCCCTGATGACCTTGACGACGCCCGGCATCTTCAGAATGTCGGGCGTATTGGTCTGCAGCAGCTTCGCAGCATAGACCGGCGGCAGCACCACCCGGGCATGCAGCATGCCGGGCATCGACATATCCTGCACATAGCTCGCGCCGCCCGTCACCTTGCCCGGGATGTCCAGGCGCGGCAATGATGTGCCGATCGTCACGAACGTCGCGGGATCTTTCAACGGCGACACCGGCGTGGCCATGCGATGGAGATCCACCGCGCCGACCGCCTGACCGTAAGTCATCGTGCGGCCGTCGGGCGTCTTGATGAGCGCGTCCTGAACTTTCAGCACGCTGCTCTCGACGCCGAAGTGTTTTGCCGCCGCGTCGACGAGCAGGCCGCGCACCTGGGCGGACGCGTTCAGCAACGCGCTGCCGCTGTCGACGATCGTGTGGCTGCCTGCCGTCAGCCCTTCGTCCGGCGAGGCGCCCGTATCGGCGGTCAGGAACGTGATCAGCGAGGGCGCCATGTCCAGCTCTTCGGCGGCGATCTGCAGCAGCGCAGTGCGCACGCCGGTGCCCAATTCCACCTTGCCGGTGTAGACGGTCACCTTGCCTGCGGGATCGATCTTGATCCATGCATCGAGAAACGGATTGGTCTTCAGGCTGCCCGCGAGCGTCTCGGTCGCTTTGGCGACGTGCACGGCAGCGCCTTCGTCAGCGATCACCTCCTGGGCCATTGCCTTGACGCCGGGGAACAGGCTGAAGCTCACCACCAGCGCGCCGGACATCATGAAGCGGCGGCGTCCCTCGTTGATATCGTCTTCTTTGACGCTCATTGCGTGCCTCCGTGGGTCGCCGCGCCTTGCGGCGGGGTGGACGTAGCGTCTGGTGCAGGCAGGTGCGCGACTTCGCGGATCGCGGCGAGGATGCGCATATGGGTGCCGCAGCGGCAAAGATTCGGCTCCATGTGCTCGCGCAGCTCACTTTCTGTCGGCCGCGGATTGCGCTCGAGCAGCGCCTGGGCGCGCATGATCATGCCGGCGATGCAATAACCGCACTGCGCGGCCTGATGCTCGATGAACGACTTCTGCAGCGGGCCGGGATGCTCGGCGGTGCCGAGACTCTCGATCGTGCGCACGGGGCGGTTGCCGATCGACGACACGGGAATCAGGCAGGAAAAGGCAGCCTTGTTGCCCACGATCACCGTGCACGCGCCGCATTGTCCAAGCCCGCAGCCGAACTTCGCGCCGTGCAGATGCAGGTCGTTGCGCAGTGCATAGAGCAGGGGCGTCGACGGATCGATATCCAGCGCGTGCTGCACGCCATTGACGGTAAGGTTGATCATCGCGCGTCGTTCTCCTTTCTGACCTTGGCCACCGTTTCCTCGACGTCCTTCCACTCGCCGCGCTGCGAATAGGTCGCGCGGATGTAGGACACCAGGTCGGCGATCTGCTGGTCACTATAGATTTCGCCGAAGGCCGGCATGTAGTTCATGCTGTCCTCGCCGTGCCAGCCGTTGCCGCTGAGAATCATCTGGGCGGCATTGCGTGGTGTTGTTGCGTTGACGGCGGTGCTGAACGCGAGCGTGGGGCGCTCGCCGATCGATTGCATCGGCGCGGCGGGGCCGTGACACTGCGCACACGACGCGCCGAACAGGATCGCGCCGCGTTGTGCCGCAGGCGACGCATCGGCGTGATCCGCGCTTGCGGCCGCGGCATTCAAAACGGCTGGTCGCGGTTTCTGAATCGACAGGATGTAGGTGGCGATCGCCTGCACGTCCTCTTCAGGCACCGTGGCGAGGTCGCGCGTGACGGGCAGCATCGGGCCGGCTGCGGCGCCATGTTCACTGGCGCGGCCGCTGCGCAGATACGTGACGAGCTGTTCCTGGCTCCACGGCTTCGGCGCCGCGCCGAGCGCATTCAACGGCGGGGCTTCCCAACCGTCGACGATGCCGCCGTCGAATGCACGTCCCGTCTTTTCACCGCCAATTGCATTGAGCGGCGAATGACACGAGGCGCAGTGACCGAGGCCATCCACCAGCAGTTTTCCGCGATTCCACCCGGCATCTTGCGAGGCATCTGCGGCCCGCTCTCCGGGGTGCAGGAACAGGATGTTCCAGAAGGCCAGCAAAGGCCGGAAGTTCAACGGAAAGATCAGGTCGTTGGCAGGCGCGGTCGCATTGACCGGCTCGCGCGTCATCAGATACGCGTAGGCAGCCGAAATGTCGCCATCGGACATGCGCGTGAAGTGAATGTAGGGAAACGCGGGATAGAGCAGATGACCATCGCGGGAGACGCCGTGGCGCACCGCGCGCGTGAAGGCCTCAAGCGACCAGCTGCCGATGCCGGTTTCGACATCGGGCGTGAGGTTGGTCGCGTAAATGGTGCCGAACGGCGTGGCGAGCGGCAGGCCTCCCGCGAACGGTTTGCCGCCCTTCGCGGTGTGGCACACGATGCAGTCGCCGAGCGCCACGACGCGCGCGCCGGCGAGCTTTGTCTGCGCGTCGAACGACGCCGCTGCCGGAGGACTAATCGGTGCGATGGCGGGCCTCCACATCAGCAATGCGGCGACGATCACTGCGGCCACGATGACCACACCGCCCATCGCCAGCAATCTAGACTTACGAGTCATTCATGCACCTGTTCAAGAAATTCTGAATCAAGGAATACGCGTGCGTCACCCCGTGCGTCATTCAGAGATGACTATGTCGATCAGCGTATCGCCAACATGACGGAATTTCCTGAAGCTACGCTGAAATCTTGTTAACCGAACGGCGCGCGGGCAACGCGCGGAAGGCGCGCCGTCCGGGTGTCCGGGCGAAACTGCAGTCACGCGATGCTGGCTGCGTGCGGGCGGCCGATCGCGAGATAGTGCGCCAGGGCAATGAGCGGGAAGGCCGTGGCGGCGCCGGCGACCAGCGGCCAGCCTCCGTGTTCATAGAGCGGGCTGGCAAGCGCCGAACCAAAAGCACCGCCGACGAAGATGCTGGTCATATACAGCGCGTTCAGGCGGTTTCTGCTCGCCGCATGCAACGCGTAGATTTCGCGTTGGCCGAGCACCATGTTCATCTGCACGGCAAAGTCGAGAACGATGCCGGTTACGACGAGCCCGAACACGCCCCACGCCGGATGGATCAACGCCGGCATGTAGGCGAGGGCGCCCACCACGAGCGCAATCAGCGTTGCGCGCACTGTGTGACCCGCATCGGCCAGATGTCCGGCCACCGGCGCCGAGGTTGCGCCGATCGCACCGACCAGCGCGAAGATGGCGATGGCGGTTTGCGAGAGTCCGTAATGTCGCGTCAACTCCACCGGGATCGCGGTCCAGAAGAGACTGAACGAAGCGAACATCAGCCCCTGATAGAACGAGCGGTGACGCAGAACCGGCATGGTGCGGACCAGTTGGCCGAGCGAGCCGATCAGTTCGAAGTAGGTTGCCTTGTGCTCCGGTTGACGCGGCGCAATAGTCAGCGCCAGCACGGTGGTGACGATCGCCATCAGCACCGCGGCGGAACCGAACACCGCGCGCCAGCCGAAGTGCCCGGCCACCAGGCTGGAGATCGGACGCGACAGCAGAATGCCGAGCAGCAGGCCGCTCATGATGGTGCCGACCACCTTGCCGCGCGACTCGTCCGGCGCGAGATGCGCGGCGAGCGGGATCAGAATCTGCACGGCCACGGAGCTGAATCCCACCAGCAACGAGATCGCGAGGAACCAGCCGGGTTGATGAGCGAAAGCCGCGGCGCCGAGGCTCACGATCGAGACCAGCGCGGTGGTGATCATCAGCTTGCGGTTCTCCAGCAGGTCGCCGAGCGGCACCAGAAAGAACAGGCCGAATGCGTAGCCGATCTGCGTGAGTGAAACGATCATGCTGGCGGTATTGCCGGACATGTGAATGTCCGGTGCGATCAGCTCGGTGATCGGTTGCGCGTAGTACAGGTTCGCGACGATAGCGCCGCAACAGAACGCGAACAACGCGATCAGACTGCGCGTCATTTTGACGTGGCCTGTGCCGCCCGCCATGGTGGATGCCTGGGTTGACATGACAACTCCTTAAAGTAAAAAAACGGAAAATGCGGACGTTAGCGGGCGATGTTCATCACCCGGTTGCCGAGCAATATTGCCCGGCCGAACACCATCTTCGGCGAGCGCAGATCGACGATCGGCTGCATGAACGGATCATCGGTGGCATCGGCGAGTGCGCGGAAGGTCGGCGTGCGCAGCACTTTGCCGTAGTTGACCTCGAGCTGAATGGCTTGCATGTTGCACCCCTCACCAAGTAATGGATGCAGCTTAGGCGTTGCATTGAATTTGTAGAATTGGTCTAGAATGCAACACGGTGTTGCGCTCCGCGCAACCAAAACGTCGATGAGGCCGACCATGGACAAATTCCTCGCCCTGAATACGTTGCTGGAGGTGGCTGACGCCGGTGGTTTTTCAAAGGCCGCTCAACGCCTCGGGGTGGCCACCTCGTCGGTTACTCGTCTGATGGATTCGCTGGAGACCTCCTTGGGTACCGCATTGCTGACCCGCACGCCGAGAAAGGTCAGCCTCACGGACGCCGGCATTGCGTACGTCGAGCAAATCGGCAAGGTGCTCGACGATCTGGCCGAAGCGGACGAGAGCGTCTTCGACAGTGGCGCGTCGCCGGTCGGCTCGCTCAGAATTTCGGTATCGTCAACCTACAGCCGCTTGCGGCTCGCGCCGCACCTTGCGGCCTTTCTTTCCGCCAATCCGCGCGTGGTCCTCGACGTCGTCGTGGCCGATCACTTTGCCGATCTCGCGCTCGACCGGATCGACGTCGCGATCCGGATCGGCATGCCCGATCGTGACGCCAATCTGATCGTCAGAAAGCTGGCGAACAATTCGCGCTACATCGTGGCAAGCCACGACTACCTTGAACGCAGCGGCACGCCTCTAACACCGCAAGCGCTCGAATCCCACGAGTGTCTTCGTGTCGCGTACGGCGGCGGCTACCGCGCTCGCCAGGTCTGGACTTTCTGCCGGGACGGCGTCGAGCAGCGCGTCGAGGTGCGCGGTCATCTGTCGTCCAATAGTCTCGACATCCTGCTTGAGGCCGTGATGGCGGGACACGGCATCGCCTTGTTGCCCGAATGGCTGGTCGGTGCCGAGATTCGCGCGGGACGCCTGATGCGTCTCCTCGAGAATTTCGATGCGAGCCCTCATCAAGGCGATGCGGTGGTCTATGCCGCCTATCTGCCCAATCGCCGTCACTCCAGCAAAGTGCGTTCGCTTGTTCAGTTTCTCGAAGCACGGCTCCACACCTCACCCGAAGGCTGAACGGCGGCGCGCCCTCGTCTGGTAAGCGTTGCCGTCTCAAGCGGGCGCTACGCCGTTGCGCCGGCTTTACGCATGGCGCCCGGATTCGAACAGGTCGCGGAAGTACGGCCCTGACATATGCCAATGGAAGTTCTTCGTCTTCAGGTACAGCGCAAACACGTCCGCGAGCAACGTTGTTAACGCGCCGGCAATGTCGCGGGTCGCCTCTTCAGTCAGGCGAGTCGGTGTCTTCAACGGCGACGTGCGATGCGCTGTTGCCTTAAGTGCTTCTTTCATGGCGGGTCCTTTTGACTGCGTCGATAGGTACAGCTTGCGTTCGAGACTACGACTGATTGAAGTGTAGGAAGACCGCGCACATAAAGTCCTGCAGAAAATGTGAAATGTTCTGAGACGCGACGGCGTGGTCTGATGCCGGGATGCGCCAGACTCTTCCAATCGAATATTTTTTAAGAACTATTAAGGTTCCCGGGAAGGATTCTTTAGATGGCCGTGGATAGAATGGATTTCAGTCTTCCTCGCACTTCAGGCAAGTGCGGTATGTGTTCCCGTGTTCATTCAATCTTTAGGACGTACATAGCCATGGCAAATCCGAAACTCGAAGTCCTGACACCTGCAAACTCGCAGATCATCTTCATCGACCAACAGCCGCAAATGGCTTTTGGGGTCCAGTCCATCGATCGTCAGGTGCTTAAGAACAACGTAGTAGGACTCGCGAAGGCAGCGCGGACGTTTAACATTCCTACCACGATTACGACCGTGGAATCCGAAAGCTTCTCGGGATACACGTACCCCGAGTTGCTGGATGTGTTTCCGGACCACAAAGTGCTCGAACGCTCGTCCATGAATTCGTGGGATGACCAGAAGGTTCGCGACTCGCTGGCTGCCAATGGCCGGAAAAAGGTGGTGGTGGCAGGTCTGTGGACTGAGGTTTGCAACAATACCTTTGCGTTATGCGCCATGGACGAAGGCGACTACGAGATCTATATGGTCGCCGACGCGTCGGGCGGCACGTCGAAGGACGCGCATGATTATGCAATGCAGCGCATGATTCAGGCCGGCGTGGTGCCGGTCACGTGGCAACAGGTGCTGCTCGAATGGCAACGCGACTGGGCGCACAAAGAGACCTATGACGCTGTCATGAAGATCGCCAAAGAACATTCGGGTGCATACGGAATGGGCGTGGACTACGCGTACACGATGGTGCACAAGGCGGCTCAGCGTACGGCTCAGCAGCACGAAGTCCTGGCGCCGGTGCCGGCTAAGGTGAAGTAAGCAGCGCGTTAAACACGTCGCGCGGAATTCGAGGGCGAAACATCGGGTCCCGAATTCCGCATGTGGGTTGCACCCTGTTTCTGAATACCTCATGGATGCGAAACGCGACGAACGCCCGCTTCCCCTGAATAGCTCCGCGCATTGAACGCGGAGCGCTCCCTTTGAGGATCGCCATGACTTCCAACACTTCCGCGCCGACGCCGGCCGAAGTTGTCTTCTTCAACGGCAAGATCGCCACGCAGGACGACAAGCGTTCATTCGCCGACGCGCTTGCCGTCGCGAACGGCCGAATCGTCGCTTCGGGATCTCGCGAAACCGTGATGCGTCACGTGAACGCCACGACACGGCAGATCGACCTCAAGGGGCGCACGGTCATCCCCGGTCTGAACGATTCCCACCTGCACATCATCCGCGGTGGGTTGAACTTCAACATGGAGTTGCGTTGGGACGGCGTGCCGTCGCTCGCGGACGCGCTCGACATGCTGAAGAAGCAGGTGGCACGCACGCCGGCGCCGCAATGGGTGCGCGTGGTGGGCGGTTGGAACGAATTCCAGTTCGCCGAAGGCCGTGGACCGACGCTCGAAGAAGTCAATGCGATTGCACCGGATACGCCGGTGTTCATTCTGCATCTGTACGACAGCGCGCTCCTGAACGCAGCGGCGCTACGCGCGGTCGGTTACACCAAAGACACGCCTAATCCGCCCGGCGGCGAAATCCAGCGCGATAAGCGCGGCAACCCGACCGGCATGCTGATCGCGCGGCCGAACGCCGGCATCCTGTATGCGACGCTCGCCAAAGGGCCGAAGCTCGCGCCGGAAGATCAGCGCAATTCCACGCTGCACTTCATGCGCGAACTGAATCGCCTCGGCGTGACGAGCGCGATCGACGCGGGTGGCGGCTACCAGGCCTATCCGGATGACTACGCGGTCATCATGGATCTCGCGAAGCACAACGAACTGACCGTGCGTATCGCGTACAACCTGTTTACCCAGAATGCCAGGAAGGAAATCGAAGATTTCGCGAAGTGGGTGAAGGTGACCAAACCCGGCGACGGCGACGATTTCCTGCGCGTGAATGGCGCCGGTGAAATGCTGGTGTTCTCGGCAGCGGATTTCGAAGATTTTCTGGAGCCGCGCCCGGACTTGCCGGATACGCTGGAAGACGAACTGGAAGCTGTCGTCAAACTTCTGGTGGCGAACCGCTGGCCGTTCCGCCTTCACGCCACATACAACGAATCGATCGAGCGTTTCCTGAACGTATTCGAGCGCGTGAACGCCACGATCCCGTTCGACGGGCTGCGCTGGTTCTTCGACCATTGCGAGACCATCACGCAGAAGAACATCGAACGGGTGCGTGCGCTCGGTGGCGGCATCGCGATCCAGCATCGGATGGCCTTTCAGGGCGAGTACTTCATCCAGCGCTATGGTGAAGATGCCGTCAAGCGCACCCCGCCGATTCGCCACATGCTCGACGCCGGATTGCCCGTTGGCGCGGGGACGGACGCCACGCGCGTCGCCAGCTTCAACCCGTTCGTCTCGCTGTACTGGATGGTGTCGGGAAAAACGGTCGGCGGCACGTCGATTTATTCCAGCGAGAACCGTCTGGACCGGATGGAAGCTTTGCGCCGCTACACGGTAGGCAGCGCATGGTTCTCGAACGAGGATGACCGCAAGGGCGCGCTGGTGCCCGGTCAGTTCGCGGACTTCGCGGTACTCAGCGAGGACTACTTTACTGTCGACGAAAACCGCATCAAGTTCCTGACCTCCGCGATGACGGTGGTGGGCGGCAAGATCGTGTACGCCGACGACGAATTCGCGCCGCTTGGCCCCCCCGATCTGCCGGTCAGCCCGTCGTGGTCGCCGGTGGCGGAATTCGGCGGCTACAGCCGTTACAAGCCGACTGCGGTGGCGTGCGTGGATGGCTGCGTGAATCTGTGCGGCGTGCATGCTCATGCCCACGGTTGGGCATGGCGTAAAAACGTACCGGTCAGCGACTCGAACGGTTTCTGGGGCGCATTGGGATGTAGCTGTTTCGCATTCTGATAGCCACGGGTTGGTGCCACTACGCGCGCGAGGACCTTGATGCCGACCCTGACCGACGGTGTGCTGTTTGGCCTGGGCATTCTGGTCCTCGATTTCCTCGCCTGGCGCTTCATGGACCGCAAGAGCGACCGGGTGCGCCTCGCCTTGCGTGCGCTCATGTTCGGTCTGTCGACCTACGTGCTGTTCCGATCGGGGATGAATCCGCTGCGCGAGGCGCCCTGGCCGGATGAGCCGCTGCGCCATCTGCTTGCGCAGATGCTGGAGGTGGTGTGGTGGCTGCAGGGCGCGCGCCTCGTGATCATCGTGCTCGATCGCGTGGTGCTGCCCGAGGCGTGGCACCGGGAACGCCTGTTTCAGGACGTGCTCGGCGCGCTGGTGTTCATGGCAGCCGCGGTGGGGGCGATCGCGTTCGTGCTGCAATTGCCGGTGAAAGGGCTGCTCGCCACGTCCGGCGCGCTCGCGGTCGTGCTCGGCCTCGCGATCCAGAGCACGCTCAACGATGTGTTTTCCGGCGTCGTCCTGAACGCAACGGAGCCGTTTCGGATTGGCGATTGGGTGACGATCGGCGACGTGGAGGGCAAAGTGGTTGAAAGCAACTGGCGTGCGACGAGCCTGCTGAACGGTCAGGGCAATATCGTCGTGATTCCGAATAGCGTGGCGGCGCGCGCCAATATCGTCAACGCCAATGAGCCGTCGCATACGCATGGGATCAGCATCATGCTGCCGGTCAAGCCGTCGATCCGGCCTGCGCTCGTGCTCGAGACGCTCGCCAACGCCGCCGCCAGTTCCGGCGACGTGCTGATCGATCCCAAGCCGCTTGTCAGCGTGCGCCGCGCTACGAACGACGCGATCGAGTACGAGATCGTCTGCTATGTCGACGCCCTGAGCAAAAAGATCGGCGTGCGCAATGAACTGTTCGATCTCGCGCACCGCCACCTGCTCTCACGCGGCGTCGTATTGCGGCCGCTATCGGTGCCCGAGCCGATTCTCGACGCAACGGACGAGAAACATCGCTTGCTGCGCAACGTGCTGATCTTCCAGACGCTGGAAGCTGATGAAATATCGCACCTGGCAGCGCAACTGACGAAGCATGAGTTCGATGCCGACGACATCATTTATGCCGCGGCGGATGAGGACGGCCACGAGCTTCATATTCTGGCGCAGGGCGTCGCGAAAGTGATCGTGTCGAAGGACGGTGGCGAGATCGAACTGCGAAGGCTCGCGCCGGGTGATTCGATCGGCCAGTCGGGCGTTCTCGCCGGCGTCCGGACCGCTGTCGTGGCGCGTGCACTGACCCGCGCCACCGTGTTCCGGCTGGACAAGAGCGCATTGACACCGGTTCTCGTGCAGCGCCCGGAGGTGGTGAAGGAAATGTGCCGGTTGCTGTCGGAACACCATGCAACCGAGGAAATGGTGCTCGCAGCGCCGAGCAATGTGGAGCAGAGCGCCGGCGGCTTTCTGCAATGGATTCGCGACGGCGTGCGGCGCATCCATGAACTGTCGCTGTGAATGGATTCGAAGACGTACCGCGTCGATTAAGTGTTTTTAAGGATCCGCCAATGTCTTTATGGATTTAATTCGATACGCTGCAACGTACAGGAGTTCCTTGGACGTCGAACGGTCCTAAACGTCGCCTGGCTGTGGTACCGGTCCGGCATGCGTGTAGCGGCGTACCAGGGGCAGGGGGCGACACGGAGGAGTTGAGATGAAGAAAACCATTGCCGGCATTGAGATTCCCGACGGTGTAATGGCTCAGGCGGCGACCGATTGGATCCGCGGCACGGAGTCAGAGTTGATGTTTCATCATTCGCTCAGAGCATTTCTGTTCGGCGCGCTGACCGGAAATCGCGAGCACCTGACGTTCAACGCCGAGCTGCTTTATGTCGCTGCAATGTTTCACAACGTCGGGCTGAACGTGAAGTATCAGCACTCGCCGTACCGCTTCGAGGTGGACGGCGCGAACGCCGCGCGCGATTTTCTGCGGCAGCATGTCGTCGTCGACCGTTTGATCGACGAAGTATGGGTAGCGATCGCGTTGCACACGACACCGGGCATTCCGGAGCATATGTCGCCGTTGGTCGCGCTAGTCAGCGCCGGCGTGCAGATGGATGTTCGAGGCGCCCGCCACGACGAATTCACCGCACAGCAGTGCGATGAAATCGTGCAGGCTTGTCCGCGCGAATCAGGCTTCAAGAAGAAGATCATCGATGCCTATGCGCGCGGCATGGAGCATCGGCCGGAGACGACGTTCGGCACGGTGAATGCCGACGTACTGGACCGGTGTGACCCGAACTATCGCCGCTTGAATTTCTGCGGACTGGTGCTGGGATCGGACTGGCCGAATTAACAGGGGTTTCTGGAAAGGACGAATAGCATGGGCTACATCATTTCTCTGGGAGTCGGCTTCGGCATTGGGCTCCTCTATTGGCTACTCAAGGTGCAGTCGCCGGCGCCGCCGCTGATTGCGCTGGCCGGATTGCTCGGCATGGTGTTGGGCGAGCACGCGATCCCGGTTGTCAAGGCGCAGTTTTTTGCGCAGACAACGACAGTTCAGGTCGCTGGGCCGGTAAAGGGCGCTGAAGCGCAAAAGACGGCTGCGCCGGACGCGATGAAGCAGGGCGGCTGACCTGACAAGCCCAGGCCTTTCGCCCGGTTGAGAGTCGTTCGTGATTCGACACGACTCCGTTCTTGCGCTGATCGCGGGCTGCGCAAACGCTCGACAGACAACGCACCCCGCCTCGGTCAGAGGCAGACCATTCAAACATTGCTAATACTTTGGGTAACTTACATGTTCAAGTCGCTTAATCAGCTCCGTTCAATCGCGTCTCTCTGCGCGGCGATACTGATTGGTTTGACTTCGGTCGCATCCGTATCCGCATTCGCCGATGCCGGGCCGCCGGAGGTGTCGAGCGGAAAAGCCGCAGTCGCCGCGAAATATCCCGACGTATCGGTCGGTGCGCAGTACGGCACGACTCACGTCTATGTGGCTTCGGCCGATCTCGACGCGTTCGTCAACAGCTTTCTCGCGACCTTCGGCGGCAAGGCATCCCAACGTGCGGTTTTCACGGTAACGCCCACGCCGAGCAAAACCGCGTCGCAGTATGTGCAAACGCCGGTCGGCATGCTCTCGGTGTTCGGCTTCGAAACGGCGATTCCGTATCCGTTCGGCAATGAGCGAACCGGCTATCTGGTTACCGATATCGACAAGGCAGTGAAAGCCGCGCGTGCGGCCGGTGCCGACATCGTCGTCGATACGTTCGACGATCCGATCGGCAAGGACGCGATTATTCAATGGCCGGGCGGCGTGACGATGCAGCTCTATTGGCACACCAAGGCGCCGAACTATGCGCCGTTGCAGAGCGTGCCGGACAACCGTGTGTACGTGTCGCGCTACGAAGCGGACAACTTCGTTCGCCGGTGGCTGCGCTTCTCGCACGGCAAGGTGGTGTCGGACAACCCGCGTGCGGACGCCGGCGCGATCGGCCGGCCGGGCGAGACGATCCGCGTGATCCGCATCAACTCCGGCTTCGGTCAAATGGTTGTGTTCGTCACGGACGGCAAGCTGCCGGTCCCGTTCGGAACCGAAACGACCGGTTATAGCGTGGACGATGTCGCCCAGACGATCGAGCGCGCACAGGCGGCCGGCGCGAAGGTGCTTTTCCCGCCGTACCACAGCGCGACAGGTACGACCGCCATGCTCGAATTCCCGGGCCGGTACATTGCTGAAGTGCACGATGGCAAGTGACGCAAACGTCATGAAGCCGTTGCGGTCACTTAAGTCCCGCGGGCGCGCGCTGCGCTTTTGCGCACGGCGCGCCGCGCGTGCGTTGCTGTTCAGCGCGGGTCTCGCGGCCGCGCTGCCGGCCTCAGCGGCGGACACTGCGCTCGGCGGGGCTGACGATACTTCCGCGGCCGACACCGCCGTGACTTCGGCCCCTGCGAGTGCGTCGTGCGCGCGGCCTGCAATCATGTTCAACCGCTGGCAGGAAAACTGGGGCGTGCTGGCCAATCCCTGCGTGCCGAAACGGCCGCTCGATTCGCTGAAGTACATTCCGCTGTTCGGCAATCCCGATGCGTATATCTCGCTCGGCGTGGTGCTCCGCGAGCGCCTGGAGATGAACGACGCGCCGCTGTTCGGTCTCGGGTCGGGGCATGACGACACGTATCTGCTGCAACGTCTCGACGTTCATGCGGATGTCCACCTTGGCCCCCACGTGCAGATCTTCACGCAGTTCGAAGACGCGCGTCCGTACGGCAAGGACAACGTCACGCCGGTCGACAAGAATCCGCTGGATCTGCGCCAGGCGTTCGTCGCGATCACCGAGCCGCTTGGGCCCGGCACCTTCAAGTTCCGCGTGGGCCGGCAGGAAATGGCGTTCGACTTGCAGCGCTTTGTCTCGGTCCGTGACGGGCCGAACGTGCGTCAGGCATTCGACGCGCTATGGGTCGACTATGAAACCGGTCCATGGCGCTGGATCGCCTATGCGACGCAGCCGGTTCAGTATCGCGACAACTCGGATTTCGACGACGTCTCCAATCGCGATCTGACATTCAGCGGTGTGCGCGTGGAGCGCAAGGGCGTCGGGCCCGGCGATCTGTCCGCGTATTACTCGCGCTACAACCGCAGCAACGCGCACTTTCTCGACGCGGTCGGCGGCGAACATCGCGACGTATTCGATGCGCGCTATTCCGGCAACGTGAACCATATCGACTGGGACGTCGAGGGGATGGTTCAGTCGGGCCATGTCGGCAGCAAGACGATCGGGGCGTGGGCGGTGGGCTCGCTCGCCGGCTATACGCTGACCACCGTGCCATGGACACCCCGGCTCGGTATCCAGATCGACGCCGCATCGGGCGACAACCATCCGGGAGACGGCCGCGTCGGTACGTTCAATCCGCTGTTTCCGAACGGTTACTACTTCGCGCTGGCCGGCTATACCGGCTACTCGAACCTGGTTCACCTCAAGCCGTCGCTCGTCCTTAAACCGAGCAGCAAGCTGACGCTGCTGGCCGGCGTGGGGCTGCAGTGGCGCGAGACCACCGCTGACGCGGTCTACCAGCAAGGCTCGGCGGTCGTGCCGGGTACGGCGGGACACGGCAGCCGCTGGACGGGTTTCTATACGCAACTTCGCGCCGACTGGGCCGTCGCCGCGAATCTCGCCGCGGCGCTCGAGGCCGTGCATTTTCAGGTCGGACCGTCGCTGCGCGAACTGGGCGCCCGCAATGCCGACTACGTAGGCGCGGAACTCAAATTCGGCTGGTAGAAGCGCTATCTGCAAACCATGCCAGACGAGGTCATGTTATGAGCACTCCCGATTTATCCAACGAAGCGACGGCACCGTCGGAACTCGATATACCGAACTCCTCGCTGGAGTACCGTCAGCACCAGATGTTTCCCCGTCTTTCGGCGGCGGAGATTCAAAGTTTGCGGCGTTTCGCCCGGCCGATGTCGTTCAACGCCGGCGAACTGATCTTCGAAACGGGGCACGTTGCACTCGGCCTGTTCGTATTGCTGCGTGGGCGCGTGAGAATCTATTCGCGCGACAGTTTCGGCCGCTCGACGCTCGTTACTGAACATGAAGACGGACACTTCATGGCCGAGATGGCGCAACTCTCCGGCAAACCGGCATTGATCGACGGTGTCGCACTGACGGACGTCGAGACGCTAGTGATCGAACCGGAAAGGCTGCGCGCATTGATCGTGGCCGATGCGCAACTTGGCGAACACATCATGCGCGCCCTGATCCTGCGACGGCTTGGACTGATCGAGCAGGGGCTCGGGCCGATCATCGTGGGTGATGGCGACTGCTCGCGGCTGATGGGGCTGCAAAGTTTTCTGCGCCGCAATGCCTACCCTGCGACGGTGATCGACGCGCGTAGCGATCCCGAGGCGCTTACGCTGCTGGGCGGCATGACCACTGGCCCCGACGACTTTCCGCTCGTGTTCTGCCCGAACGGCAACGTGCTGCGCGCGCCGGACGAGGTCCAGCTCGCGTCGTGCCTGGGGCTCGTGCCGACCTTCGAGCAATCGCACGTCTATGACGTGGCGATCGTCGGTGCCGGACCTGCCGGGCTGGCGGCGTCCGTGTATGCCGCCACGGAAGGCTTGTCGGTTGCCGTATTCGATCAGCGTGCGCCGGGCGGGCAAGCTGGCGCCAGCTCGCGGATCGAAAACTATCTGGGCTTTCCCACCGGTATTTCGGGCCAGGCACTCGCCGCGCGGGCGTTCCAGCAGGCGCTGAAGTTCGGCGCGCATCTGGCGATTCCCGGCAAGGTCACGGATGTGAGCCGTCATGAAGGCATCTTCATGCTGACTTTGCTCGACGGGCAGCGCATCGGCGCTCGCACGGTCGTGGTCGCAAGCGGCGCCGCCTATCGGAAGCCGACCGTGGACGGCTTCGATCGTTTCGACGGACGCGGCACGTACTACTGGGCGTCGACGATCGAAGCGAAGCTGGTGAAGGGGCAGGACATCGTGTTGATCGGCGGGGGCAACTCCGCGGGGCAGGCGGTCGTGTTTCTCGCCAATTTCGCGCGCAGCGTTCGTGTGCTGATTCGCGGCAAGGACCTCGAGGCCAGCATGTCGAAATACCTGATCGACCGGATCGGCTCGTTGCCTAACGTCACGCTGTGCACGCGCTGCACGCTGCGTTCGCTCGATGGCGACGAAGCCGGACTCACTCACCTTCATATCCGGCGTGAAGACGAGGACGTGAACGAAGTCATCGCGACCCGTCATCTGTTTCTCTTCGTCGGTGCGGACCCGAAGACCGATTGGCTCGACTCGAGCGGCGTGGAGCTCGACAACAGGGGGTTTGTCGTCACGGGTTTCGCCCGCAGTGAGCATGGGCTGTCTGAAGCAGGCACGCGCTATCCGCTCGAAACCAGCATACCGGGCATGTTTGCGGTCGGCGACGTGCGTTCGGAGTCCGCGAAACGGGTGGCGGCGGCTGTGGGCGACGGCGCGGCCGTGGTCAGTCAGATCCATGCGTACCTGAGCCAGTTGACGGCCGCGACCGCGTAGGGCCGTTCTGTTGACGAAAGGCAGAGGTGGGGTCGGCATGCGACACGGCGTTCCATTTGACGCATGGGAGAAATGAGTTGAGTACGGGGGCATTTATCGAGGGAGTTCGCGGATCGTCGCCGGACTCGGGTGTCACTGTGCGTTTTGACCAGGACTGGTTCGACCGGCTTGCGCTCGAGGCCCTGCTGGTCGACGGAAACATCGTGCGTTATCGCGCGAGGTCGCAGGACGCCGCGCAGTCGTGGCTGATCGCGGTGCCGACCGATCTGCCCTCGGAAGCGGTATTGCGGCGCTTGCAGCAGGAATTCGCGCTGGCCGACAAGCTCGATTCGACATGGGCCGTGCGGCCGGTCGCGCTCGTGCGGCTGTTGCGGGGTCCGGTGCTCGTGTACGAAGACAACGGTGGCACGCTGGTTCTGCCGCCTGCCGACGGGATGATCGCGGTCAGCCGTTTCCTGCGCATCGCGGTCGGCGCCGCGCATGCTCTGTGTCTCGCGCACGCGCGCGGCGTCCTGCATCGCGACCTCAAGCCATCTAATCTGCTGGAATGCAGCGACGGTACGATCCGGTTGCTGGGCTTTCGTGACGCGTTTAACGTGGTCGGCGATCCGCTGACCGAATCACCGGACACCTTGTACGGCACGCTGGCTTATATGTCGCCGGAGCAGGCCCGGCGGGCGGAAGGGCATGCCGATGAGCGAAGCGATCTGTATTCGCTCGGCGTGACGTTATATGAACTGCTCACGGGGCAATTGCCTTTCGAGGCGGCGGATGCGCTCGAGTGGGTCTATAACCACGTGGCGCGCCAGCCCGCCGACCCGCGGCAACATCGTCGATCGTTTCCCGCTGTGCTGGGCTCGATTGTCCTGAAACTGCTGGCCAAAAACCCCGCGGAACGTTATCAAAGCGCCTCGAGTCTCGAGACCGATTTGCGTCGTTGTCTGGCGGACTGGAACGAGATGCAGCATATCGTTCCATTCGAGCCGGCCGCGGAGGACAACGTCAGAAATCCCGCTGTCGCGCATCGTCTGTTCGGCCGCACGCATGAATACAATGTGCTGCTCGACGCGTTCGAGCGCAATGCGCGGCAGGGCATGGCGGAACTGATCTTCGTGTCCGGATACTCGGGTGCGGGCAAATCGGAACTCGTGCGCAACGTGCACCGCGCGACTGCGCAGACTCCTGCGCTGTTCGCCTCGGGAAAGCTCGAACAGTACGGCCAGAATGCGCCGTACGCGCCTCTGATGCAGGCTATACGCTCGCTGTTCCAGCGCATTCTGGGTGAGAACGATAGCGCGCTGGACGGCTGGCGAGACGTGCTGCGCGAAGCCTTCGGGCTGCAAGGCAAACTGCTCGTCAGTTTTATTCCCGAACTGGAACTGGTGCTCGGCGTGCAGCCGGACGTGCCGGATCTGCCGCCGGTGGAAGCGCAGCTTCGCTTCCAGGCGCTGATCACGCGTCTGCTGTCCGTCTTCGCGACCGAGGCACACCCGCTGATTCTCTTTTTCGACGATGTTCACTGGTTCGACGATGCAACGTTGAATTTCATCGCCAGTTTCCTGACGACGGTCGAGGACCGGCATGTGCTGCTGATCTGCGCGTATCGCGTCAATGAAGTCGACCAGTCACCCAGGTTCAGGGCTTTCCTGAATTCGTTGCCGCGCGCAAGCGCTCGCATCTCCACGATTGACGTGGCGCCGCTCGATACCGCGAATGTCGCGGCCTTGCTGGCTGACGCGCTGCATTGCGATTCCGCGCACGTCTATCCGTTGGCTGCGGTCGTTCACGAGAAGACGGGCGGCAATCCTTTTTTCATCAAACAACTGCTGCTGGCGCTGGCCGACAACCAGTTGATCTGCTACGACGGTATGGCCGGCCGCTGGACATGGGATATCGATCGTATTGGCAAATACGAGGCTTCCGATAACGTCGTTGACCTGATGGTTGCGCGTTTGACGAGACTGCCCGCCCAGGCCCAGGCCGTCCTCAAGCTGCTTGCGTCGATGGGAAGGCGGCTCGACAGGGCGATGCTGGTGCGGCTCGATCTTGCCGGCGGCGTGGAACTGGAGCGCCGACTGCATCCAGCGGTGGAGGCGGGGCTGATCGTGTCGGACCGGACGGGATTCGCCTTTGCGCACGACCGGGTTCAGGAAGCGGCGTATGCGCTGATCGCCGCGGAGGAGCGCGGTGCCGAACATGCCCGTATCGCGCGCATCCTGCTGGAAGATTTCGACGTGCGCGACGTGCAGAGTCCGGCGTTCGACATTGCTCACCATATCGAACGCGCCCAGACTGCCGGGGCGCTGCGCGAACTCGACGCGCACGAGACGACTGTCTTCAGCAGAATCTGTCTGCAGGCTGCCCGTCACGCCAAGGAAGCGATTGCCATCCAGTCCGCGCTGAACTACCTGGACGTCGGGCAGAAGCTTCTCGACGCCAGTGGAGAAGACTATTCTCAATCGCTCGGCTACGAGATCGGCATTCTGCGGGTGCAATGCCACATTCTGGATGCGAATTTCGATGCTGCCGGCGCCCGGATCGAAAAGCTGCTGAACCAGGATCTGTCGATCATTGCGCGTGCATCGGTGTATAAGCTGAAAGCCGACATGCAGCAACATCTGTCGGACTATGAAGCCGCCGTCGATACCGCCCTCGAAGGGATCAAGCTGTTCGGTACGGTCCTGCCGCGTTATCCGGAAGCAGCGGATGTCGAGGCCGCTTACAGCCGGGTCAATCAATCGCTTGGAACGCGAACGCTTGCCTCGATCGCCGATTTGCCGCCCATGCGCAATGCGGCGATCGAATCGGAGATGAATCTGCTGGTGAGTGTCTATGCGCCCGCATCGTTCGTGAACGAAAGGCTTGGCTTTCTAAACCTGTGCCATATGGTGCAGCTGACGATTGACCACGGTATCACGGCGGCCTCGGCACATTGCCTGGCGTGGTTCGGCGTGTACGTCGCGGAATTTTTCGGCCAATACTCGGAGGGGTTCGAGTTCTCCCGTCTGGCGCGAAAGCTGGGTGAGGAGCGCGGCTATCATGCGGTGGCCACCAGTACGCTGGTTGCGCTCGATCAGGTCGCTGTCTGGACCCAACCTCTTTCGTACGTGCTGGAATGCGCACGCGCCGCATTCGAGTCGGCTGGCCCGAGCGGCGATCTGACGATGAGCTGCTACGCGTGCAATCACATCGTGTCGGACCTGCTGATTCTTGGGGTGCCGCTGGAGCAGGTCGACAAGGAAATCGACGTGGGGCTGTCATTCGCAAGACGTGTGCGTTTCAAGGACGTCGAAGGTATCCTCGAACTGCAGAAGCGCTTCGTCCGCAGTTTGACGGGCGGCCCTGGGCTACCGGGCAATTTCGGCGTCGTGGTCGACGGCAGAATGACCTTCGACGCCGACGTGCTCGATACGCAGATGACGACGCTGCGCTTCTGGATCTGGCTTCTGAAAGGCGTTTCCTGTTATTTTCACGGCGACTATCAGAACGCACAATATTGCCTGGCCGTTGCCGGTGAGCTGAAGTGGGGGACACCGGCGCACATTCATCTGCTGGACTATCACCTTTACACGGCGCTGACTCTGGCGAAGCTGTCCGGCGGCGCGGACAATGCGGCTGCCGTGGTGGCTACGATCGAGCCGCATCTGGTGAAACTGCGGAATTGGGCGCAGCTCAATCCGGCCACGTTCAGGGACAAGCTCCTGTTGGTCGAGGGCGAAGTGGCGCGGCTCAGCGGCTCGCCGCTCGTGGCACTGTCGTTGTACGAGCAGGCTGCCGAGGCGGCATCTGAAAACGGCTTCAACCACGGCAACGCGCTCGCTCACGAACTCGCGTCCGTTTGCTCCGAGGCGAACGGTCTGTTCAGTGCGGCGCGGCATCACAGCCGTCGCGCGATCGACGGTTACACGCGTTGGGGCGCGTTGGCCAAAGTCGGGCGGCTCGAACGCGCCCAGCGTCCTGTCCGGCTTTCGCTCGAACGGCTTGTGACTTCGCGGCCTTCGGTCGAAATTCCCGATGCGCAGCAGCAGTTCGACCTCGTGTCCGCATTGAAGTCGTCACAGGCGCTGTCCGAGGAGATCGTGCTCGACAAACTCATCCGGACACTCGTCACGCTCGCCATCGTTCACGCCGGTGCGCAAAGCGGCATGCTGATTCTGTTAAAGGGCAATGTGCCGGTCATCGAGGCGATCGGGCGGGACGAGCCGGGTGGTGTTCAGGTGACGCTGGGTGAAGACAAGGTGACGCGTGAAGATGTGCCGGCTTCGGTGTTGTACACGGCACTGCGCACACGCAAGCCGGTCGTAGTGGAGGACGCGCAATGTGATCCGCAGTTCTCGTTCGACGCTTCCTTTTCGAACCGTTCCGTTCGTTCCGTGTGCTGTTTGCCGCTGGTCAAACAGGGTAACGCCGTTGGCGTGCTCTATCTGGAGAATAATCTGACCGCAGGCGTATTCACGGCGAGCCGCACGTCGATGCTGGAAATGCTCGCTTCGCAAGCTGCTATTTCACTTGAAACAGCCCGCCTGTATGCCGAACTCGTGGAAGAAAACCAGCGGCGCCAGGAAACGGAAATGGCGTTGCGCATGAGTGAGGAGGCGCTTGCTTTGGGACAAAAGGTCGGTCGTTCGGGAAGTTACATCTGGAACTCGTTGACGGGCGAGCGCTACTGGTCGAAAGAGCTTTATAACGTGTTCGGCCTGCCGATCGGGGCGGGGAGCCCGAGCATCCAGGCGGTCCTCGAACGGATTCACCCGGAGGACGTCGGCTTCTACCAGGAGGCTGTCACACTGGCCGCACACAATCGCACGCCATTCCGGCAGAAGTTCCGGATCGTAACGCCGGACGGGGTAGTCAAATATCTCGAGGTGCTTGGCGAGCCATCGGGCGTCAGCAACTTTGTTGGCGTCGTCACGGATTTCACGGATCGGCACACAACCGGGCTGGCGTTGCAGAACGCCAAGATCGAACTGGCGAAAGCGTCGCGGGCGACCACGATGGGCGAGCTTGCCGCTTCCATCGCGCACGAGATCAATCAGCCGCTGGCGTCGATCGTGTCGAATGCGAGCGCGGGAGTACGCTGGCTTAACCGACCAGTACCGGACATTCCGGAAGCACTAGGGGGCTTGCGCGATATCGTGAAAGACGGCAAACGAGCCGGTGACATCATCAGGGCGTTGCAGTCTCTGGCGAAGGAAGCCAAGCCGAGTTTCGTTCCCACCTTTGTCGACGGTGTGGTTCGTGAAGTGTTCCAACTCGCTGCCGCTGAAGTCGAGCAGCGGAGTTTGGCCGTGCGGCTGGATCTGGCGGCCGACCGCTCCGTGATGGCCGACCGGGTGCAATTGCAGCAGGTTCTGTTCAACCTCGTCATGAACGCCGCGGATGCTATGAGTGATCTTGACGCGAAGCAGCGCTTGCTGAGCGTCACTTCCTGCGTCAACGACCGGGGCTCGGTGGTCGTGTCCGTGCAGGACAACGGCAGCGGGATCAGCGAAGAAATCGGGTCTCGCATTTTCGACGCTTTCTTTACGACAAAGAAAACCGGCATGGGCATGGGACTTGCCATCTGCAAATCCATTATTGAAGCGCACGGCGGGACGTTGACCGCAGGTCCCGGCTACCCCCGCGGGACGATCTTCGTGTTCACGCTGCCGAGCGCCGCGTAGCCGGAAGATAGTGCGCATGCCGCGCGGTGATGTCCTCCTGCTCGCCTTCCGCCTGGAGCTTCGCCATCGCGTACACACGGGTCGATTCGGACAGGCGATACTTTGCCACCGGACCCTCGAACTCGACGCTGATAAGCGATATCGCAACCAGCTCGCCAATGCTGCCGATCGCGTTCGCCACCGTGTAAGCCTCGTCGCACGCGACCGCGCACATCGCCTCAAACGTAAAGGCGTCGCCGAATACCGCGAGACGCCGGAAGAGCGACCGCGCGTTCTGATCGAGTAACGCGAAGCTCCAGTCGAATGTCGCGCGCAAGGTCTGATGGCGCGGCAGCGCGGTCCGATAACCGCCCGACAGAATCGCCATGCGATCGTCCAGCCGGCGATACACGCCTTCCACGCCAAGCGCGACGACGCGAGCCGCCGCGAGCTCGATCGCTAGCGGAATGCCGTCGAGCCGGCGGCAAATTTCGCCGACGAGCTGGATCTCCGAGCCGTCGCTACCCACTTTCCCTTGCAATGAATTAGCGTGCTGCAAAAACAGATTCACCGCCGAACACCGCAGGATGTCCGCATCGGTGGAGCGAGGCGGCGGCACATCCAGCGGTTCAACCCGAAACACCGTCTCAGGCATGATACGTAGCGGTTCCCTGCTGGTGACGAGCACCCGGAGCGCGTCGTTGCCGGCAACCAGTGCCTCGACGATGCGCGCCACCGTGCAGATCACATGCTCCGCGTTATCGAATACAAGCAGTCTGCGCTGCCGAGCCAGGGTTGCCGCCACCTGCTCGACGTTGACTTGCGGGTCGGGCACGGGCAGCTCGCAGCTCTCGACGATGGCGCGGAGCATGGCCTCTTCGGTGGCCAACGCGACCAGGTCGACAAAGCAGACGGGCTCCACGAAGTCCGCCGAGCTATGGTGTGCTGCTTCGATGGCGACACTCGTTTTGCCGATGCCGCCGGCGCCCACCAGCGTCAACACATGCGCCTGTTCCAGCGTCGCGCGGATTTGCCTGACCGCCAGGTCGCGCCCCAGCAGTCCGGATTTAGGCGGGGGGAGACGGCGAGCACCGGATGCCCGTATGCCGGATGCCCGTATGCCGGACGCCCGTACTCCGGCTTCGTCGAGCAGGGCGTATGCCGGACGCTGGCGAAGCTGATACCCACGCCCGGGCACGGTGAGAATCAGGTCCCGGTCGGGACCGAGTACTTTGCGCAGCGCTGATAGATGGACCTGGATATTGTTTTCTTCGACGATGGTGTCGGGCCAGACGGTTTTCATCAACTCGTCTTTCGTGACGAGACGGCCATTGGCGGAAGCCACGGCGGCAAGGATGTCGAAGGCACGCGACCCGAGTTGAACTGTTTCGCTGTTCCGCTGCAGTGTGCGCATCTTCAGATCAAGCTGAAAGCGGCCTAATTCGATCACGACTTCTTCAGGTTCAGAAACAGTGAGCGAGTCACGGTGTGTATGTCGCATGCCGGCGCGAGGGGACAGCCGCAGATGCCGGAGCCTGGTACAGTACGAAGGTACCGCGGCTAGCCTTATGCGTCTTGCACGTTAGTGCGGTGCTTTGTAGAAAAGTCTATTGGCGCAGCGAGGTGCCGCTCGTGCGGTCAGGCTGCCGTCTGATCAAACCGCGAGCGGCCGATGGTTCGTTCAGGTGCGGGCCTGCCGGCGCCACGTACCCGGCGGGGTGCCGACCAGTTGGGAGAAGGTTCGTGTGAAGTGGCTTTGATCGGAGAAACCGCATGCGATGGCGATGTCCGACAGGGACGAGTCGGAATGCCTGAGCAACTCGCGCGCGCGATCGATGCGCTGCTCCAGCAACCATTGATGCGGTGTGCGACGCGTGGTTTCACGAAACGCCCGGATGAAGTAGCTGCGCGACAGGTTGCAGGCGTCCGCGATCTCACCCAGCGAAACGTTGCCCTGCGCTTTCGCGAGCAGCATGTCTTTGGCGCGCGTTTCGTGCAGACTCGAGAGCCGCGGGTTTTTGCTGTCGGATTGGGCCGGCGCATGCCCGTACCGGTCGATCAGACGGGTCCCGATCGTAACGCCGAGTTGCTCGATAAAGAGTGGGCTTGCCTCGTTCTGACTATCCAGTGTCAGCGCCAATACTTGCGCGAGGTGGCCGAAAATCGGGTCTTTGCGGGCGGGCGGTGACGAGAAGCCATGGATGACCCTGCCGTTGCGCTCGTAGCAGGCGTTGGCGATAAAAGCACGCGACAGTTCAACCAGCACGAAATCGAAAGCGCCATGCAAGTCGGCCCGGTAGTCTTCGTCGAAATTACGTATGTAGACCGAATCTTTTTCGAAGTCGTGCGACGCCGACTGGTTCCCTGAAAAAATCCGCCTGCGATGGCCCGCTGCCAGCGAAACGCCGATCAGGAAGCCGCGATCCGAAGCCGGGGTTGCAACTTCACTGGTCTTCTCGTGGTGTCTGCATTTGCGATAAAACGCGAATTCACCCGTGTGGAGTTCCAGGTCCTTGTGTAATTGATTAGAAAGGCATCCCAGCGAGTCCTTCTGGCGCGCTGCCGTCGCGATGGACGTTTCTGTACCGTTAAACATGATCCATCACCTCCGTTCGTCGCGCTACAGCCGCATGCCCGTTCGCTTTGCCAACAGCTGGAGAGGAAGATAATCAGCATCGCCGCACGATTATCTCGAAAATGCCGGAGTCAATTATTAATTTTCGTTCAGGTTCGGTGATCCGGCGACTCATTTCTTTCGTCCAGCTTTCGATGGGCGGCATCGATCAGGATTGCCGCTAATCCGCGCGTATAGGGTGGAGCAGGGGGCGGGAGGATTTTTGCTGAAGCACCGGATCGGGCGAGCGCCCTCCATGGCCGTGGAAGGCGGTTCGCGTCAGGTCTTCAGCAGCCGGCGGCGTTTCGGCGAAACACAACAAATACAATCCATGAATCGGTCTCCTTTGTCTGCTGTTAGCGTTATCCGTGCTTCACCATGCCGAGCTCACAGTCGACGAGCTGATTGCCATACAATGCACGTTCGCGCGCGCCACGTGGCGAGGTGTCGGTGATCGAGAAAAAGAACACGCCGGCGAAGGCAACGATCATCGAGAAGAGCGCCGGGTATTCGTACGGATAGATCGCATGCGCGTGTCCAAGCACCTGCACCCAGACTGTCGGGCTGAGGATCGTCAAGGTCACCGCCGTGATCAGCCCGAGCGAGCCGCCGAGCACCGCGCCTCGCGTGGTCATGCCGCGCCAGTAAATCGAAAGAAGCAGAACTGGAAAGTTCGAACTGGCCGCGATCGAGAAAGTCAGGCTGACGATGAACGCGATGTTCTGCTTCTCGAAGGCAATGCCCAACAGAATGGCGAGCACGCCAAGCACAAGTGTGGTGATTCGCGACACATGCATTTCTTCCCGGTCCGTGGCCAGGCCGCGGCGGATCACATTCGCGTACAGATCATGCGAGAGAGCCGACGATCCGGCGAGCGTCAGACCCGCGACGACCGCGAGAATCGTCGAGAAGGCGACCGCGCAGATGAAGCCGAGAAACACGTTGCCGCCCACGGCGTGCGCCAGATGAATGGCCACCATGTTGACGCCGCCGATCGCGGCGCCGGAGGCCGTGTGATATTGCGGATCGGTCGCGACCAGCGCAATCGTGCCGAAGCCGATGATGATGATCAGCGCGTAGCCGATGCCGACGATGCCCGTCGCGTACAGAATGCTTTTTCTGGCTGCCTTCGCGTCGCCCACCGTGAAAAACCGCATCAGGATGTGCGGCAATCCGGCCGTGCCGAAGATCAACGCCAATCCGAGCGAGACGGCGGAAACCGGGTCCGACACGAGGCCGCCCGGTCTCATGATTGCGGCATGCTTCGGATGAGCGAGGATCGCCTGCGAGAAGAGAGCATTCAGACTGAAGCCGAAGCGGTTGAGCACCATGAACGCCATGAAGGCGGCGCCCGCGAGCAGCAGGGCTGCCTTGATGATCTGAATCCATGTCGTGGCGAGCATGCCGCCGAAGAACACGTACACCACCATCAGCACACCGACCATCACGACCGCGACCGTATAGTTGAAACCGAATAGCAATTCCACAAGCTTGCCGGCGCCGACCATCTGGGAGACGAGATAGAGCAGCACGATGACGATCGAGCTTGAGGCAGCGAATGCGCGGATCGGCCGCTGTTGCAGTCGATAGGACACGACGTCGGCCAACGTATAGCGCCCGAGATTGCGCAGCGGCTCGGCAATCAGAAAGAGAATGATGGGCCAGCTGGCGAGAAAGCCGATTGAATAGATCAGACCGTCGTAGCCGCTCGTGAAAACCAGCGCGGAAATACCCAGCAGCGAAGCGGCGGACATATAGTCGCCGGCGATCGCCCAACCGTTCTGGAAGGCAGTGATCTTGCCGCCGGCCGCATAGTGGTCGGAAACGCTGTGGTTCTTCTTTGCTGCCCAGCGGGTGATGAACAGCGTCGATGCGACGAACAACAGGAACATGCCGATCGCGATGGGATTGTGCGATCGCGACGGCGCCGCGGTTTCGGCGGCCGCAGCGGTGAGGGCATTGAGAAGCAGGGCGCTCGACAACAGGCCATGCAAGAGAGGATTCCGTTTCATTGCCGTGCTCCTTGCCGGATTTCACTCACGGCGCGGTCCTGGGTGGTATTGGCTCGCGCGACATACACCGCGACCAGCGCAAAGGTAAAGACGAACATGCCGAAGCCGGCCGGAATCCCCCACGTTGCCGGATAGCCGTCGACGATCGGCCGGCCGAGCAGCGCCGGTTCGAACGCAAGCGTGAGAATGAAGGCAAAGTACACAGCCAGCATCAGGATCGTGAGAATCCACGAGAACGTGCGTCGCGCTCGCACGAGTGCGCGAAAGCGCGGATCGTCGAGCAGCGGATTTGCCGGGGGCGGCGGGTCGCTTGCGACGTGTTGCGCGCTCATCGGATAGGTTGGGGCGCCATGTTCCACTTTGTCTCCTTTCGAAACGGCTTCTTATCGATGCTGCAACAGTTGATCGAATCCGTCGCAAGCACAACGAACATTTAAAAGTGTGCAGGTACCGCGGTCTCGCGCATCACTGCGTCAGGCGTGCGATAGCGCTCGGCCATTTCACGGTCGACCTCGTTTTTCAATTGCGCCTGCATGTAGGCGCCGAGATGGCGCGCGTGCTGGACTATTGCCGCGCCGACTTGCGTGCGCACGCGGCTGTACTCCGCGAGTGCGTCCTGAACGTCCGCATGACTCTTCAACGCGCTGACGAGCGCCATCGCATCGCTCGCCGCCTTGGTGACGCCCATGCCGCAGTGCGGCCGCGCGACGAACGCCGCGTCGCCCAGCAAGGCAACCCGGCCGAACGCCATCTGCGGCACTTCGAGGTCGAAGATGGGTTGAAAGAGCGGTTGCGTCGATCTGGTCACGACTTCGCCGAATTGCGGCGCGAGCAGCGTGAGCGCCGCGTCTTCCATGTCGGCGAGCACCTCGCGGCGAATCAGCGTTGGCGGAATGCCGCCCACCCAGCGCTTGCCGGATTCATCGGTCAGCAGGTTCGGCAACTGGATGTCTTCGCTCGTCGCGCGATACCAGACGAAGTTGTAGCGGCGTTCGCCCGGCGTCGTACTGTTGCCCTGGCCGGCCACCGGATAGCCGAGAATCTGCTCGCGCGGCGGCAGGCAGAAGGCGAACTTGTCGAACAGCGCCTCGCGCGTTGCGCGCGACAGCGACACTTCGTCGACCAGGCCGCGCCATGCGACATAGCCGGCGTACTGAAGCTTCACGTCTGGCAGGAACTGCTCGCGAATCGCCGACTTGAAACCGTCCGCTGCAATCACGAGGTCCGCGCGCAATACGATGCCGTCGCTGAGCGACACGGTTGCGTGATCGGCACCGTCTTCCACGGATACGACCGTGCCGCCGGCATGGTAGTGGACGTCGGGAAGTGCTGCGCGCAGTACGTGATACATCTTGCCCCACGCGGTCAGGGTCTGCGGCAGTTCGCGCTCGGACAACACTGCGCCGCTCTGCGCGAATGTCACGCGCGACTGCACTTTGACGCCGATCGAGTCATCGATTGCGATCCCGGCCGCAGTCATGGCGTCGAATAACTCTGGATGGGTGACGATGCCGGCGCCGCGGCCGGCCAGTTCTTCAGGAACGCGCTCGAATATGTCGACATCCCAGCCATTGCGGATCAGCAGATTGGCTGCAAACAGGCCGCCCAGCGAGCCACCGACGATGATTGCCTTTAAACGTGCGGAAGGATGGGTCATGGTTACTCTCCTGCGTTGATGGATGCCCGATCGATGGCCGGATGGGCTTCGGCCAGACCGGTGACTTCTTCGGCGGGGAAATTCAGCTCGATGGTCACGCCGGACGGGTCCTCGATAAACACCTGATGCAGGCCGAGGCTCGGCACCGTGCGATCGCGCCAGGCGACGCCTTCCGCTTGCAAGGTTTTCCACATGTCTTCGACACCCGTCGCGAGAAACGCGATGTGGTCGACCGTGCCGGTCCCGGTGGCTGGCAGTGCCTTGTCGCCGAGATAGGCGGTGAGCCCGGCAGGATTGTCCGGATCGACGCCGATGATGTGGACGGTGCCGAAGTCGGCCTCATCGCCGCCCTTGTAAAGCCAGGCGCCCGGAAAATCGAAGGGCGGGCGGTAGCCTCGCTTGAAACCGAGAATCCGCTCGTAGAAGCGACAGGATTGCTCGAGATCCATCGTGCGGATCGAGTAGTGCGCAAGTTTTGACACCGGCATAAGGAACTCCCACTATGCTATTTATCGATCGATTAGTGATCGATAGATAAATTGTAGGCGAATAAATCGGCAGGGCAAAGCTGCGAAACGGCGGTGTTTACCCTGGAAAACGCATAGGAGGCTGCGCAATGGGCGATGAAGCAAGTGGCCAGCCGTGGTGCCGGCCAGCGTCAGACTTTGGTCTTGCTGGAAGCTTTCGATGCGTGCTTGAGCGTTTCAGGCACGCCATTGAGGAAGGCGTCGACCTGGCGCGCGATGTGGTCCTCGACGTTGTCGCTAACCGGCAGCCCGTAGATCCATTTCCGTACGCCGAGATAGAAGATGCTGGCGTGCAGGCTCCAGATCAGCTCCAGGTCGATGTCGCGCTGTCTGGTGCTGGACGAGGCCGGAAGGTCGTATGCCGAGCGGATTTCCGCCATGACGGGCAGGAACACGCGTTCGCGCAGCCGAGACAGATACTTGGAGTTGATGCCTTCGCGCGTCAATCCGGCGAAGATGAAAATCCGGATCCATTCGCGCCGCAGGATCACGCCGGCGTACGACGAGTAGAACCTGACCATTCGTTCCTGGATCGGCACGGAGCGGTCTTTGATCAGGCATTCCCAACTCGAATCCCATTGATAGACCTCGTCGTACACGCGGTCGATCAATGCTTCCTTGCTGGGAAAATAGCGGTAGAGAAGCGGCTGTGTCACGCCGAGTTGGCGCGCGAGTTCGCGGGTGCTGCCGGAGAATCCGTGCGTGGCGAAGTGGTCGATGGCCTTCAGCACGATCTGGCGTTCGCGCACTTCGGGGGCAAGACGGCGCGTGATGCCCTTCTCGATGTCATGCACCTCGCTCTTCGACGCTGCGTCGAGCGTCCGTACTTTTCTCGGCATGGTGTGTCCGGTACCCAGGATGTTCGGACGCATCATACAAAGATTACCCCGGTCTGGCTAGGCGAAGGCGCCTTGCGGCCGCGCTTGCTGAGCGTGCCGGAGGCGGATAGGAAGCGCGCGCAACGTTCGATTGCGATGTTCAGCGCCATCAGGCCGGATGCGCTTAGTACAAAATTTTTGAACAGTACGTTCAGTTTTTTCCGCGCATGCGAAGTCGTCGCTGCTCTAGACTCCGGGGAACCGACGCTGAGTGTTCTTTCCTCAGTTCTCCCCTCCGTCTTCCCCCCGGTTGTTCCTTTATCCGCTGTGTTTGGGATGCTCAGGTAATGATTCACATTGGTCCGCTTCAGGTAGACGTCGAGCGTCGGGAAGTGTTTCTCGACGGGCAGCCTGTGCGCCTCGGCAGCCGCGCGTTCGACGTGCTGGCCGTGCTGATCGCAGCGAACGGCGGGCTGGTGTCCAAGAACGAGATGCTAAAACAGGTCTGGCCGAACGCGATCGTTGAAGAGAACAATCTTCAGGTTCATATGTCCACGCTCCGCAAGATGCTGGGCGAAAGTCGCGGACTGATACAGACAGTGTCCGGGCGAGGCTACCGGCTGGTTCCGAGGGTTTCGTCGACGGCTGCCTCCGGCAACGCTGATGATGACGACAAGCTTGAACGCGTCGGGCAAGGCGTGAGCGTCCCTCACAACCTGCCTGTCAATTTGTCGGCGCTGATCGGACGAGACCAGGCGCTGCACGACGTTTCTCTGGCGCTCGCGTCGGCCCGCCACGTGACGCTCGTCGGCTCGGGCGGCATCGGCAAGACCCGGCTGGCCGTGGAAGTCGCGCGCGGAACGCTTGCGCGCTTCCCGGACGGCGTCTATCTGGTAGCGCTCGCCTCGGCCTCCGATGCGAGCAGCGTCCTCGCGGCGTTCGCGACCAGCATCGGCGTGAATCCGGCGAGCGGACCGCTCACGCTCGCGTGCTTCAGCAAGGAGTTCCGCGAACGTCGTGTGCTGTTCGTGCTCGACAACTGCGAGCATGTACTCGGCCACGCCGCTGAGCTTGCCGAGACACTCCTTAGCGCCGGTCCGACCGTGCATGTGCTCGCAACCAGCCGGGAGCCGCTGCGCATCCAGAACGAACATCTGTATTGGGTCGCTTCGCTGCAGGTGCCCGCCGAGGACGAGGAAAGCCAGAATGTCCTGCGATACAGCGCGGTCGAGTTATTCCTGTCACGTGCCCGGGCGATCGACGCGCGCTTCTCAACCGACGAAAGAAGCATCCAGCTGACCGGCATGGTATGCCGCCGGCTCGACGGCATACCGTTGGCCATTGAACTGGCAGCGGCGCGTGCGGCGATACTCGGTATCGCGACACTGGCCAGCCATCTCGACGACCGTTTCAACATGCTGACCGGCGGCAATCGCACGGCGTTGCCGCGTCACCAGACCTTGAAGGCGACGCTCGACTGGAGCCACGCGATGCTCGACGATGCTGAGCGCACGAGCTTGCGCCGGCTAGGCATCTTCGTGAGCAGCTTCACAATAGACGCGGCGGTCGCCGTCGTGAGCGATGGCGCCTTGCGGGAACTCGATGTGATCGCGGCAGTGTCGGGGCTGGTGGAAAAATCGTTAGTGGTGAGGTGCGTGAAGCGCGGCAAGGCGCGCTATCACCTGCTGGAAACCACGCGTGCGTACGCGATGCAGAAGCTCGAGGATAATGGCGAGCAGCGCGTCGTAACGCTCCGTCATGCGCATTACTTCGTGGCTCTGCTTGAGCGCGAAGCGCTGACCCGCGCGGACCCCGCGAGTGGCTTCTCCGACGGCTGGCATTGTCAGATGCGCGCGCTGCTCGACGACTTGCGCATGGCGCTTGGATGGGCCTTATCGGCGAAGGGCGACGAAGCGCTGGGCGAAGCGCTGGCCGTGAAAGTTGTGTTCCTTCTCTATGAACTGTCGCTGGTCGACGAGTGTTGCGCATGGGCGCGGCGAGCCCTCGATACCGTCGCTGCGACGCACCATGGCTCGCGCTCGACGCGCCACCTCCGTGTGCGCATGCAGCTGAAAGCGGCGCTTGGGGCAGCCCTTGTCTACATCAACGGACCGAACCAGGAAACCTTCGGCATCTGGTCCGAGACGCTCGCCTCGGCGATTGCACTAGGGGACCACGCGTTTGAGGCTCGCGCATTGTGGGGCATGTGGAACGCCAGTCAATCGTCCGGTGCAGCGCGCAATGCGCTGGCGTTCGCCAGGCGCTTCGCGTTGCTCGCCTCCGAGGTGGGCGACACGGGCTGCGCGGCGCTCGCCGACCGGCTGCTCGGCATCGCGTCGCATTACGCAGGCGACCAACGGCAGGCACGCGCGTCGTTCGAACATTTGCTGCAGCATAGTGACGGCTTGCATCAGCGTCTGCCGCTGGGCCAATCCGTCGATCATCGGATCGTCGGCTGCGCGACGCTTGCGCGCGTGCTGTGGCTGCAGGGTTTCCGCGATCAGGCGCTCCAGCTCGCAGAGGATAGCGTGATCGCCGCTTGCGATCAGCAGCACGCGATGGTCACCAGTTATGTGCTGGTCGAGGCGCTCGTGCCGCTCGCGCTGTTGTCGGACAAGCGGGACCGGGCCGCCCATGCGATCGCATTGCTCAAGGAGGTGTCGGCGCGCGCCGGATTGATCGTGTCGCAAGCGTGCTGCCGCTGTTTCGATGAGTATCTGCGCTCGTTGGGCGACGTGTCACACGAGCGTTTACAGGCCTTCCGCACGGCGCTTGACGATCTGGAGTCGCTTGAGTTCGGTGCGCCGCGCGCCATGCTCGCCGGACAGTACAGCCTGGCGCTCGGCCGCTCCGGTCAGCGGGAAGAGGGTATTGCCGCGGTCGTGTGCGTGCTGCGTTACTGCGAAGAAACGGGTGATCATTGGTATGCCAGTGAGCTCAGGCGCATCCATGGCGAACTGCTGCTGATGGAGCAGACGGGCGGGTCCGTGTCCCAGCAGGTGGCTAGGGATGCGGAGGTGTGCCTGGTCGCGGCCTTGGAGGAGTCGCTGACGCAAGGCTGCCGCTCGCTGCAATTGCGGGCCGCTACCAGCCTCGGCCGGCTTTGGCACGCGCAAGGCCGAAGCGTGGAGGCTACCCAGCTCCTGAAGTCGGTCTGTTCGAGACTGACCGAGGGCGTCGACTGGCACGATTTCAAAGCTGCTGCCGGTTTGCTGCAGATCACGGCAGCGGCCGGTGAGCAGGCCGCAGCTTGCGCCGACAGTCCTGCCGGCACGCCTGCCGTGGCGAGTTCATCCGACCTGCCGCCGAGTGCGGAAATAGGGGAACGCGGTTAGGCGGCGTTCACCCGTGCTCGAATAATCCCCCGCGGCACGGCTCTGCGCGTGCCCGTCCATGCGCGTCCTTCAGGTGTTTTCAGATCCATTTCAGGACTTTTTTCGGCACTCGAATAGCTTAAGCGGATGCATGCGGGCGATCTTCAACGGAAGAGGCGACGAGAGCGTCGAAGTGACTCGCCCTCACTTGCGCTGGCCGCACACGGAACCGACGAGTAGCTTATGACTTTGCTGACGGACAGCCCAGCCTTGCAGCGATGGCTGGACGAGCTGAAGACGCGCTTGCGCGGCGGCCGGAGGGCGGCAGCCGCGCAGCGGCGATTTCGGAACGATTAAGGAAAAATAAGTACCGCGTTTGACGCGGGCTCGCGCATGATCGCGTTCAGCTTAAAAGCTATCGGTCACCGGTAGGTCTGAGTGTCATACGCCCTGGCAGCCATCCCGTCTGTCATCCAGATGAACAGGCTTCCGGTATTCGTCAACGAACGCCGTTTCGAACGCCTATGTCCACGTGTGTCTGTTCCGTTCCGGCCAATTGCCGGCTAGCGGCCTGTTGATCCGCCCGCCATGAAAAATTGCCGACGCGCTTCCCCCACGGTGCGTCCCGACGTCCGCGTCGTGTCGACGCTCGCCGCCGTGATCGCGCTCGCCGTGTTCGGGATCGCCGCGCTGACTTCCCTTGATATCGCGGCAGCAGTGTTCTATGGGGTGGTGGTGCTGCTGGTCGCCTCGGCCGGCAACCGACCGGCCACGATCATCGCCGCGTGGGGCTGTGTGGCGCTGACGTTGCTCGGCTTCGCGATCGCGGACAATGGCGATTTTTCTAGCGGCGCGATTGCGCGGTGCGCGGTGAGCCTGCTGGCGATCGCCACCACTTCGATACTGGCATTGAGAAACCTGACCGCGACGACGCTGTTGCACGAGCAGGTCGAACTGCTCAAGCTCGCTCAGGAAGCGCTCGCGCGTTCCACCGCGGAACTCGCTCACGTCACGCGCATCACGATGCTCGGCGAGCTGGCTGCTTCGGTTGCGCACGAGGTGACGCAGCCGATCGCGGCCATCGTGACGTGCGGCGGCGCCGCGCTGCGCTGGCTGAACCGTCCTGTACCGGAGATCAACGAAGCGGCGCAATCCGTCGCGCAGATGATCCGCGACGCGAAGCGCGCCGACGAGGTCATCCAGCGGATCCGTTCGATGGCCAAAAAGCGCGACCGTCGGCCGGTTGGGGTGGATCTGAATGGGATCGTCGACGAATCGATCGAACTGGTGCGGTTCGAACTCGAGCGCCACCGCATCGAGCTGAAAATCGACTTCGCGATGCCCCCGCCCACGGCGTGCTGCGATCGTGTGCAACTGCACCAGGTCCTCATCAACCTGATCATGAACAGCATTCAGGCCATGGCCGACCTGAGCGGGCCGCGCAGGCTCCGGATCGCCACGCGCCGGTTCGACGACGGGCATGCGCAGGTGATCGTGCAGGACTCGGGCGCGGGAATCAGTGAGGAAAACAGCGGCCGTTTGTTCAATACGTTTTTTACGACCAAAGCCGAGGGCATGGGTATGGGGTTATCGATCTGCCGCTCGATCGTTGAGGCACACGGTGGCCGTATCTGGGCCGAATCGCCGGCCGCCGGCGGCGCGGTGCTGCAGTTCATCCTGCCCGTTGATGAAGGGAGATCTCATGAGCGGTGATGTGCGTGACAATGCCGGCGGCAACGCGGGCCACACCATGATCTATGTCGTGGATGACGACGAGTCGATGCGCGAGGCCGTCAGCACCTTGCTGCGTTCGGTCGGGCTCGGTATCGAAACCTTCGGCTTCGCGCAGGAATTCCTCGCCTACGACATGCCGGACGTGCCGAGCTGTCTGATCCTCGACGTTCGCCTCAAAGGTCAAAGCGGACTCGCGGTGCAGGAGCAGATCGCGGCAAGTCAACTCGGTTTGCCGATCGTCTTCATGACCGCGCACGGCGATATCGCGATGACGGTCAAAGCCATGAAGGCCGGCGCGAAGGATTTTCTTGCCAAGCCGTTTCGTGACCAGGACATGCTCGACGCTGTCGCGCAGGCGCTCGCGAGCGACGAGGAGCGGCGCGAGGCCAGCCGCTCCGTCACGGATCTGCGGCGTTGCTACGAATCGTTGACCGCGCGCGAGCGCGAAGTCATGGCCTTTGTCGCGGCCGGGCTGATGAACAAGCAGATTGCGGGCGAATTGAATCTGAGCGAAATCACCGTCAAGATTCATCGCGGGCAGGCGATGCGCAAGATGGGCGCGCGTTCGCTCGCCGACTTCGTGCTGAAGGCGGAGGCGCTTGGCATCAAGCCGCCGCAAGGCATGGCGGCGCCGGCGCGCAACTCGCGGACCTGAGCATCGTGCGGGACGGTCGGTTGTTGGCGCGCGGCTCACGTGGTCATAACAGGCATCGATCTCATACCTGCGTATAGGTTCCTCACCGTTTCCGGCAACCAACCGCTTCTATCCCGTCTTGATCCGACATGCTTCGATGCTCGCCGCGAGCGAGGCGGGGTGGCGTGCTGTCCGCATCCATTGCTGCACGACTAAACCTGGAGATGAGTCGACCCCAACCATTGGTCATTGCGAGCATCCGTATGTAGGGCTAGTTGGAGTATTTCCAGTGCGATACCTTGGAGTCGTCACGGTACCCGATCAATCGGGCACCGGCTCACCACTTCTGGAAGTCTGCGCTTGAGAAGCACAATCGGACGCGCTGCCGAGGTGGCTGCACTGGCAGCGTCTCCAGAGCCACTTTGACGATCAACTGGATTATCCGAAACAGGAGTGCAACCATGCTGGCGAATGCAAATTTCATCGATCCCTGGATGCAGACCCTCGGTTTGCTGTCCATGCTGTCCGGCGATACCGAATCCGGCGTCAACGAACTGGCAGCGGCGGTTTCCCAGAACGGCCGCAAGAATTGCGACCTCCCGGTCATGGGAAAGCGCTTTGAAGTCCAGGTGCATGTGATCGACCGACCGTCGCAGTCGACCGCGACGGTCGTCTGGCGCGATCCGACCCGCTGTTCCTATGGCGATCAGGTCTGGCACGTAAGCCGCGCGCGCGTGGCCGGCGTTTGCGCCATGAGCGGACGCGCGATCCGGCCGGGCGATGCGATCTACAAGCCGCGTCCCTGCCGTCCCGCGCCGCTCAACACCGGTGCGATGATTCTGCGCGTCGTGCTCGACAATGCTGTGGCGCTTTGACCGACATGCAACTGGCGCGCCTGGACAATCGCAGCGCTTTGCTAGTTGCTCCAGGCGCCTGCTGCAATCCCCGCTTGACACCCGTTTGACTCACGCCTGAACCCTGCCTGAACCGTGTTGGACCGCCCGCCTGAACATCTGCCTGATCCTCGCTCGTATCGGCCACATGATGTGAAAAATGGCTGTCATCGCGAACTGGGCGCGTGACAGATCGAGGGCGTCGATGGGATGCATGGTGAACTCCCGCGGTTCGAAGCGTAACTTGACGTTCGCCGGCAAACATGACTGGAAATCATGGCTCGCCGTCGAGCACGGCGCCTGTTCAAACGCCCACTATCCCGAGGAGGTATGACGCCGCGGGTGCCGTGCCGCGTCTCTGTATGAGCGATGGCTCAACCGTGGGCACCGTATCCCTATGGATAATAGTTTTGGATGAATTTCCCAATTAGTATGGTTCTAACGACGCAAGCCTTGCACCGGTCGCGGGGTGCGAAGGGTGCAGTCGTCGAACGTGCCCCTCCTGTTAATCAACCAGGCGTGAGTGCCGCATGATAAAGATCGGTCGAGTAACAGTGTCGTTGGAAATGCGTGAGGTGTACCTGGATGATCGGCTGCTCCAGGTCGGCTCAAGGGCATTCGATATCCTCGAACTGCTGATCCTGGCGAGGGGCAAGACTGTCACGAAAGACGAGATTCTCCGACGCGTGTGGCCGAATTCGGTGGTGGAAGAAAATAATATTCATGTCCAGCTTTCGGCGCTCAGGAAGATCCTGGGCGCTGACAGGCACGCGATTTGCACGATCTCGGGGCAGGGCTACCGCCTCACCGTTCCCGCTGAAGGAAGTGCGCGAGTTGGATTGCCCGAAGCCATTCATGGCGGGCAAGCGGGTGTGGCGCGCCTGAGCGGCCTGCCGGTTTGCCATGCGCCGTTGATTGGACGCGACGGTGCACTTGCTGAAATCACTCGTGCCCTGAATGGGACTCCGATTGTCACCTTGCTCGGGCCGGGGGGCATCGGCAAGACACAACTCGGCATCGCGGTGGCGAGGTCGATCGCGGCTGCTTCCGACATGGAAGTGTGCTTCGTCACGTTGGCCGGGGTGGAGAATACCCAGGGCGTCGTCAGCACGATCGCGGGAGCGCTGGGCGTCGGCCGTGCCGATGACGACGTTGCACTACAGTCGCTCGTCGCCACGCTCCGGGGACGCAAGTTGCTGGTCATGCTGGACAACTGCGAGCACGTGATCGACGCGGCGGCAACCGTGTGTGAACTGCTCGTCCAGACAAGCGCGGACCTGCGCATTCTGGCAACGAGCCGTGAGCCGTTGCGAACTCGGGACGAGAAATTCTATTGGGTGGCGCCGCTTGATATCCCGGATGCGGGGGCGAACTCGCAGGCGATCCTGGCCTGTAGTTCAGTAAGAATGTTTCTGGCGCAGATGCGTGCATTCAACGCGGACGTCGACACCGAACCCGGCAGCCTCGACATGGTGGCTGCGATTTGCCGCCGGCTCGACGGTGTGCCGTTGGCTCTCGAACTGGCAGCGGCCCGTGCGGCAGTGTTCGGTATTCGTAAGACGGTTTCCGGGCTCGACGACCGGTTCCACTTTCTGACAGGGGGCCGCCGTACCGCGTCGCCGCGGCAGCAGACGCTGGAGGCTACGCTCGACTGGAGCTATCAGCTTCTCAGTGCGACGGAGCGGATCGTGCTGCACAGGCTCGGTATTTTTCCGGCCAGGTTTTCCCTGGAAGCGGCATGTGCCGTCGCGGCCTGTGAACGATTGTCGCACAACGAAGTGACGGAGGCGGTCGTCGGCCTTGCCTCCAAGTGCGTCGTCATGACGACCCTCGACAGCAAGACCAAGGAATATTTCCTGCTCGAAACGACCCGTGAATATGCCCTGCGCAAACTGTATGAATCAGATGAGGCGGATGAAGTGCTGGCGAGAAGCGCGGCCTATCTGGCGTGGTTTTACGAGCAGCCTCACGGGCGCGGTTTCAGGACAGCCACGCTCGGCAACAACCTTGGGGCGCAATCCGTCGCGTCGCGATGAGAGGTGGGTGCCAATGCACCCAGGAAAGGATCTTTTGGAGTTTGGTCTCATGTACCATGACGGCTCTCAAATCCCAATCTTTCTGGAATCTGAAATGCCTGGTCCCTCGGATCGCGAGCCGATGGTGTATGTGATCGACGACGAAGAAATGGTGCGCGACGCGCTATGGCGCCTGCTGCGCTCAGCGGGCTTCAACGCGCAGGGTTTTGCGTCGCCCGCAGAGATACTTTCGAAAGATTTGCCCAGCGTACCGATGTGTATCCTGCTGGATATGAACCTGGAGACCACGAACGGCTTCGATGTTCAAAGCCAGCTCGCGCAGAAGGGCGTGCAGGTGCCGATTATTTTTCTGACCGGGTACGGATCCATCCCGATGTCGGTGCGTGCGATCAAGGCGGGTGCGCATGAATTCCTCACCAAACCGATCGACGACGAAGAACTGCTCGACGCAGTGAGGCGGGCGCTCGCGCAGGACGAGGCCAACCTCGCGGAGCGCGCATTCAACGCGGAGGTGTTGCAGCGTGCCGCGTCGCTAACGCCGCGTGAAATGGAGGTCTTCGAACTTGCGGTGGGCGGTAGGATGATCAAGCAGATCGCGCATGAACTGGGCACGCAGGAAGTGACGGTAAAGGTTCATAAACGGCGCGTGATGAGCAAGATGCGGGCAAAGACGCTTATCGATCTGGCAAAAATGTGGGAATTGATACGTCGGACGCGATGATCGACCTGAAGCAGTAAATATCGCGCCGGATATTTGTCTCTGTTACTACGTCGGCGCAATTGGAGTATTGGCAGCTATGAGCTTTGTTTGCATCGTCGACGATGACGCCTCGGTACGAAATGGCGTCGGAAACCTGCTTAAGGCGGTGGGTTATGCGACTGTGACTTTTTCATCGGGAGAGGAATTCCTCGCTTCCCCGATGATCGACGATGCGCTGTGTGTTTTGCTCGACCTTAAAATGCAAGGCATGCAGGGCCTCGAAGTGCAACGGCAACTAAACGCAGAACATCGGCGTATTCCAATAGTCTTCATGTCCGCGCATGGCGATGACGAGTCGGTTCGGCGAGCGCTGCACCACGGCGCGGTCAGTTTCTTGCGCAAACCCTTTGCGGAAGAAGTACTGCTTGATTCCATCGAGCTTGCTATTGAGCGCGACAGCGGCGCGCACTGAACCTGAGTCGGTAGGGCTCGTTTAACCGTCCTGTAGCGCGAGACTCGTCTGGTCATAAAGGGTGGCTGTTGTATTGGATTCATCCGTCACGGCGCCACGCGTGCTTTGAAAGTATTCGTACCTGCGAACCACGATTTCACTTTCGCCGGACTCGACAAGCATTTGTAGCGCATACGCCCGGGTCGTCTCAAACAGGTGGTAAGTCATCAACGATCCGCTCGGCGCGAACATCAGAAGTGACTTCGAGACGAGACCGGCGATAGCCTCAGTAATGTCGGTCGCGCAGAGGTCCTCGAGCGCGGCGACTTCGCATGCTGCGTTGAGGTGAAAGGCACCGCGGAATACGCTGATGCGTCGCAAGACGGTGCGCTCCTGCTGGCAAAGAAACTGGTAACTCCAGTCGAGTGCCGCCTTCAGCGTTCGCTGCCGCGCCGGCGCGGTACGAGGTCCACCGGTGAGTACGCAAAAGCGCTGGTCGAGTTGCGCGACCAGTTCGCTGATACCCAGTGCGGCCACTCGGGCCGCCGCCAATTCCAGCGCGAGGGGCAAACCGTCCAGGCGACGACAGATCGTGCCGATCAGTGCAGTGCTTTCGCCGTCTGCCCGAAAGTAAGGGGCATATACATGGGCGCGGGAAACGAACATGTCGACGGCACTGCACCTGAGAATGTCGTCGCGCTCTGCATCCTCGGAAGGCACTTCCAGGGGCGGAACCCGGTAGATCCGTTCAAAGCGGGCACGCAGGGGTTCACGGCTCGTCGCCAGAATGGTGAGGTTGGGATTGCTCTCGACAAGCTGTTCGCAGATCGAGGCCACTTCCTGAATCACGTGCTCGCAATTGTCCAGCATGATGAGCGTCTTGCGGCACCCGATCGCCTGGATGAGGCACGCTACAGTGACCACGCCTTTCGAACGTCCGCCTGCAAGCCCTTCGGCGATGGCATTCAAGGTGGACTCGGGGCGTTCGACGGTCGACAGATTGACGTATCGGACTTCGGTATAGAGAGATATCAGGCTACGCGCCGCTTCAAGGCCAAGCTGCGTTTTGCCGATGCCGCCTGCGCCGACCAGCGTGACAAGAGGCGCTGCATCAAGCGCGCTTTTCACGTCGCCGAGCGCTTTCTCGCGGCCGATGAGCGGCATGTGACCAGGCGGAACATTGCTCAGCGGAAGAGATTCTTCGTTTGCCGATTTGCTTCTTCGCGTCCCTGTACGGCCTTCAATTTCATCCGGACATGCCAGAAGATAACCGCGCCCCGGTATGGTCTTGATGAAGCCCCTGTCGTCTCCGAGCAATTTTCGAAGTAAAGAAATGTGCACTTGCAGATTGCTCTCTTCGACGATCGTTTCCGGCCACACGCGCCGGAGAATCTCCTCTTTGCTCACAAGATTGCCGCCTGCCTTGATCAGCACTTCGAGAATATCGAACGCGCGCGTACCGACGTGCAACGGCTCGCCTTTCAGATAAAGCTGCCGTCGCTCCAGCGACACGTCGACGTGACCGATCTTGATCATGACAGTTCCGCGAAGGGTTGAGTTGAGCACAGTTGTGATCGACCGCATGCCCGGTAGAGTGACGATGATCTTATGATTTGGAAGCTACCCCTACGATGAGGGATTCATTAAAGATAGTTAACGCGCAGAGCGCCGGACGTGAGTTTGAACGCGAGGGCGATTTGGGCGGATTTTTAAGCATTTGAAAAATATTCAGCGAGTCGCCCGGAAAAATTAAAAAAATTTAATAGAATCGGTAATTTGTGCGTTGCTCTTTCGCGGATAATCGGAGGTTGCACGGGTAAAGGCGCAATTGAGCCGACTGCGCGCGACGTGACGGTGGACGGTGGACGGTGTCAACCCCGTCGCACCGAGGGCGCGGCGAGGCACAGACTCGAGAGACACTAAAGGGCGGAGCGAAGCATGTACGACTGTCGCGTTAATAGTAGAAAGCCGGCGGCGCCTGAAACCGGAGTGCGCGAGATTTAAATGAAAATCTTGCTCGTCGAAGATAACGAACAGGTCGCGGGGTTTCTGAAGAAAGGCCTGATGGAGGCGGGGCACGTGGTCGACTGCGCGGATAACGGCCGTGACGGCATGTTCCTGGCCGCAAGCGAAACCTACGACGCCATTATCATGGATCGCATGCTTCCCGGTGGTATCGACGGTCTGGGAATTATCGCGGCCTTGCGCGCAACGGGAAATCGCGTGCCCATCCTGATCGTGAGCGCCCTAGACGAGGTTGATGAGCGGATTCGCGGGTTGAAGGCGGGCGGTGACGACTACGTCGTCAAGCCGTTTGCGTTCGGCGAGGTGATGGCCAGACTCGACGCGTTGGCGCGCCGCACTCACGAAAGCTACGCGGAAACCACGCTGAAGGTGGGCGATCTCTCGATCGATCTGCTCTCGCGCAAAGTGGCGCGTGCCGGCAAGTTGATCGCACTGAAGCCGCGCGAATTCAAGTTGCTGGAATACCTGATGCGGCACGCAGATCAGGTCGTCACGCGTACCATGCTGCTCGAAAATATCTGGGACTACCACTTTGATCCACAAACGAACGTGATCGATGTGCATGTGAGCAAGCTACGTCAAAAGATCGATGCGGGCTTCGAGCGTTCCTTGCTGAGGACGGTTCGCAATGCGGGCTACGTATTAACGGTGAACGATTAGTCCGACAGTTGCGGGTGGGGGGCGGCATGATTGAGTTGTCAGGGTTCGGGTTCGAGACGCTCAATGACGATGGTGAGTTCGTGCTATCTCGTGTCAGAAGGCGCGATGGTGCCGAGACGTGGTTGACCGTCACATTGCCTGCCCTGCAACCCGCGGCCAACAGTCAGGCGCGTCTTGAACATGCTTATGAGTTGCGCAGCCTGCTCGATGGCCGTTTCGTTACCCGACCTCATGCCCTGATCGAGTACCGTGGGAGTGCGGCGCTGGTACTCGAAGACCCAGGGGGTATCTCGCTCCGCGCGATCCCAATGGGTTCGCTGGCGCTCGGTCGCTTCCTCGTGATAGCCGGAAATCTCGCGGCGGCGCTCGGCGCGTTGCATGGGCGCGGTCTTGTCCACAAGGACATCAGGCCGGCTAACGTTCTTGTCAATACGGAGACCGGGGGCGTGGCGCTGACCGGCTTCGGTATCGCCTCAGGCGCGACCGGCGAGCCGCCGGCCAGTGCGCCGCCTGATGTCACTGCGAGGGCGCTTGCCTACCTCGCCCCCGAGCGGACCGGCCGTATGAATCGTTCGGTCGATTCGCGCGCCGATCTCTATTCGTTGGGCATCACGTTCTACGAAATGCTGACTGGCGGGTTTCCCTATCGCGCGAACTCGCCCATCGAATGGATTCACTGCCACATTGCCAGACCGCCGATTCCATTGAACGAATTCGCGAGCGACGTGCCGCCCCAGCTCGCCGCGATTGTCATGCGCCTGCTCGCTAAAACCGCGGAGGACCGTTATCAAACGGCACAAGGTCTTGAAAGCGATCTGCGCCGCTGTCTCGATGCGTGGGAGCAAAACGGCCGTATCGACCCATTTCCGCTCGGCGCACATGATGCTCCCGAGCACTTGTGCATCCCCGAGCGATTGTATGGACGCGAGGCACAGACGTCCGCATTGAATGCCGCGTTCGATCGCGTTGTACAGCAAGGCAAGGCAGAGTTCGTGCTCGTATCGGGCTATTCCGGTATCGGCAAATCGTCGCTTGTGAATGAACTGAAAAAAAAGCTCGGGCCGTCTCATGGACACTTCGCTGCCGGTAAATTCGAACAGTACAAGCGCGACATTCCCTATACGACGCTTGGGCAGGCGTTTCAGAGTCTGGCGCGGCAGATACTCGATCGGGGTGAGACAGAGGTCGCGCATTGGCGTGAGCGGCTAAGCGAAGCAGTCGGTCCGAACGGACAATTGATCGTCAACCTGATTCCGGAAGTGGAAAAAATCATCGGTCCGCAACCCGCGGTACCGGAACTTCCGGCGCAGGACGCACAGATTCGATTTCATGGGGTATTCGGACGTTTTATCGGCGCCTTCACGTACGCCGATCATCCGCTCGTGCTCTTTCTGGACGATCTCCAGTGGCTCGACGCCGGGACGATCTGTCTGCTTGAGAATATTCTTGCCACGCCGAAGCTGCAGAATCTTTTGCTGGTCGGCGCCTATCGCGACAACGAGGTGGGCCCCGGGCACCCGCTCAGCCACGCACTTGTTGCGATCCGCAAGTTGGGGATGCCGGTTCACGATATCGTGCTGGCGCCGCTGCAGGTCGGCGACGTGGCGCGCCTGATCGGCGAAGCACTGCACGCCGGGACCGCCGAGGTGTATGGCCTCGCGCAATTCATGTTCGAGAAGACCGGCGGCAACCCCTTTTTCACGGTGCAACTTCTCAAGACGCTTGCCGAGGAGCGTCACCTGGTTTTCGATCCAGTGCGCCGCACATGGGGATGGGACGTGGCGCGTCTTCGCGAGGCGCACTTCTCGGATAGCGTCGTCGACCTGATGGTCGGCAAGATCGGGCGTGTTCCGGATATGACGCAGGCAGCACTTAAACAATTTGCGTGTTTCGGCAACAGCGCGACGACCGCGATGCTCATGCGTGTCGCGGGTACGTCCGACACAGCGGTGCATCGCGCGTTCGCCGGCGCAGTGGAAGCCGGCCTCGTGTTTCGGCGTGAGCACGGCTACGCGTTTCTTCATGACCGCGTACAGGAAGCGGCCTATGCGCTGATTCCTGCGGGTGAGCGTGCGGCCGCGCATCTGCGAATCGGCCGCATGTTCGCGGCCGACGCGACGACGGAGGATCTCGAACAGGATATCTTCGAGATCGTCAACCAGTACAACCGCGCGGCCGAGCTCATCGACGATCCGGCGGAGCGCGAACACGTCGTGAAACTCAATCTGATTGCCGGGCGGCGTGCGAAGACGTCGTCTGCCTACGCGTCGGCATCGACTTACCTTTTGGCGGGAAGCGCACTGCTCGGCGACGAGGCTTGGGTTACCCGATATCCACTCAAGTTCGCCCTGGAATACGGCCTTGCGGAGTGCGAGTTTCTGACCGGCGACACCGGTTCGGCCAAGGAGCGGTTATCGAGCCTTTCGAGGCATGCCGCCACGCTGGCCGACCGCGCAGCCGTGACGTGGTTGCGAGTGACCCTGTTCACCGCGCTCGATCAGAGCGATCTGGCGGTAGAAATCTGCCTGGATTATTTGCGCGATATCGGCATCGACTGGGACCCGCACCCCACCCGCGACCAGGCGCGCAGCGAGTATGACCGGCTCATGCTGCAAATCGGCGAGTCTCCGATCGAATCGCTGATCGATCTGCCGCTGCTCACCGATACCGATCGGCGCGCAACGATGGATGTGCTCACAGCGGTCTTGCCGCCGGCGTTCTTCAGCGACGAAAACCTGGTCTGTCTCGTGTTGTCCCGTATGGCGAATCTGAGTATCGAGCATGGCAACAGCGACGCGTCGTCGATCGGCTATGCCTACCTTGGCATGGTTGCCGGTCCGGTGTTCGGTGACTACGAAGCGGGATTCCGCTTTGGCCAGCTTGGCTTGGGTCTCGTCGACGAACGGGGTTTGCAACGCTTCAAGCCCCGCGTCTATATGTGCTTTGCCTATCACGTGATGCCGTGGACCAAGCACATTCGCACAGGACTTCCGCTATTGCGGCGGGCGTTCGATGCCGCCAGTGAGAGCGGGGACCTCACGTACACCGGCTTCAGCAGTTGTTGCCTGGTGACCAGTCTGCTGGCTGCGGGCGATCCGCTCCCCGACGTCGAACGCGAAGCTCAGGTGCGGCTGGGTGTGGTGCAAGCCGCGAAATTTGGATTGATTGTCGATATCATTGGTGCGCAGTTGCAACTCATTCGAACCTTGCGCGGCTTGACAGCCTCGTTGGGGTCCTTCAATGACGAAGCTTTCGACGAAGCGACATTTGAGCAGCATCTCGAAGCCGATCCATGCCTGGCAATTGCCACATGCTGGTATTGGATTCGCAAACTGCAGGGGCGCTATTTCGCGGGGGATATAGCGGATGCACTGGCGGCCGCCGCGAAGGCGGCGCCGTTGTTGTGGACATCGTCCGGTCACTTCGAGCTTGCCGAGTACCACTTCTATGCAGCACTCACACGGGCACGCCGGTACGACGATGCGACGCCCGATGAACAGGCGGAGCAATGCCGCGAGCTCGTCGAGCATCACGCCAGACTCGAGATTTGGGCCGAGCATTGCCCAAGCAATTTCGCCAGCCGCTCAGCGTTGGTCGCCGGCGAGATTGCGCGCATCAAGGGAAACGAATTCGAGGCGATGCGTGAGTACGAAAGCGCAATCCGCTCCGCGCGTGAACATGAGTTCCCTTTGATCGAGGCGCTGGCGCAGGAGGTTGCCGCGACGTTCTATATGGCGCGTGGATTTACGACGATCGCTTTTGTCTACCTTGGCTATGCACGGCTAGCCTACCTCCGGTGGGGAGCGCTGGCCAAGGTTCAGGCGCTTGACCGGCGCTATCCGAATCTGGTCCATGAACTGGCGAACGACGCACCGGCAAGGCGTTTTGTCGCGGAACAACTCGACGTCGAGACGGTCGTCAAGGCATCGCAAGCCATATCGGGCGAGATTGCCTTCGAAAGACTGATTCATACGCTGATGACCATCGTGCTGGAGCACGCTGGCGCGGGACGCGCGCTGCTCGTCTTGCCGCGTGCGGAGAAATTGTGGATCGAAGCCGAAGCGCTAGCCGGTCGCGAAGGCGTGGAGGTGCGTCTTCAAAGCGAAGTTGTGACACCACGCCATTTGCCGGCATCGATTCTGCATCACAGTATTCGCACGCAGGAACGCGTGCTGCTCGACGACGCAGCGCTGCCCCATCCGTTTTCAGTGGACGAATATTTTCGCTCAAGCCGTTCTCGTGCCGTTTTGTGTCTTCCGCTCATGAAGCAGGCAAAACTGATCGGCGTGCTGTATCTGGAAAACGACCTCGCACCTGGCGTGTTCACGCCGCCACGCATCGCCGTGCTTGACCTTCTGGCTTCGCAGGCGGCAATTTCACTCGAAAACGCGTCGCTAGAAGAGAAAGAAGCGCTGCTCGAAGAGAAGGAGGCGCTGCTGCATGAAGTTCATCATCGGGTGAAGAACAATTTGCAACTGATCAGCAGTCTGCTCAATCTGCAGGCGTCGCGCGTAACCGACAGGTCCGTCGCCGAACTATTCGCCGATAGCCGCAACCGCGTGCGGTCGATGGCGCTGGTGCACGAAAACCTCTATCGCGCGGGCAACTTCGCACGAATCGTGATGGCGACACACGTGAAGAACCTGTGCGGTCATCTCGCGCGCGCCTACGATATGCGTCAGATGGCGGTGGAGCTACAGATCGAGGTTGACGATGTGCAACTGGACATGAACCGTGCGGTATCCTGCGGCTTGATTATCAACGAACTGGTTTCCAACGCATTAAAGCACGCGTTTCCGGATGGACGTGGCGGCTGCGTGCGTGTGGAACTTGGACTGGTCGACGAAGAGCGGTGCAGGCTGACTGTTGCTGACGATGGCGTTGGCATCGCGCCGGAATTTTCGCTCGACGAAGCCGACTCGCTCGGGTTGCAACTGGTCCACGACCTCACGCACCAACTACACGGAGCCCTGGAATTGAGCCGCATGGGCGGCACGACATGCAGCATTATTTTCAATGCAAACGGACGTGGATAAGAACAGGTTATGGCCGCCGCACGCATTCTTATAGTCGAAGACGATCGGGTGGTTGCCAGAGACATCGCGCAACAGATGAACCGCGCGGGCCACACGGTTATCGGTATCACCGCGCGCGGCGAAGACGCGCTTCCGTTGGCGGCCGACACCGCGCCGGATCTGGTCCTGATGGACGTGCGGCTGGAAGGCGAACTCGACGGCGTCGATACCGCGCGGCTGATGCGTGAGAATTTCAATCTGCCGGTCGTTTTCCTGACCGCTTATGCCGACGAGGAAACTGTCCGGCGCGCAACCGTCACCGAACCGTTCGGATATGTTCTCAAGCCGTTTGACGATACGCAACTGCGCACTGTCGTCGAAATGGCGCTGTATAAGCACGGCGTGGAACGCCGTCTGCGCGAAAGCGAACAAAGGTATGCGGTCACCCTGTCGAGTATCGGCGACGCCGTGATTGCGACCGGCCGGGACTCGCGCATCAGCTTTATCAACCCGGTCGCGGAAATGCTGACAGGCTGGGCTCGCGACGAGGCGATGGGTCGCCCGCTGGCGGAGGTGTTTCGCGTGATCAACGAAACGACGCGTGCACCGGCGAAAGATCCTGTGACTGCCGTGCTGAGCGCCGGGACCATCGTCGGGCTGGCGAACCATACAATACTGCTCTCTCGCGACGGGCGTGAGATCGCGATCGACGACAGCGGGTCGCCGATCGTCGACGACCGCGGTGAAATCCTCGGCGTGGTGCTGGTGTTTCGCGATGTCACGCAAAGGCGTCGAGCCGAAGAGGCTGAATCGGCAAATCGCGCCAAAGACCAGTTTCTCGCCAACATCAGCCACGAGCTGCGCACACCGCTGAACGGCATTCTGGGTTATGCCCAGATTTTGCGGCGCGATGCGGCAATGACCGAGCGGCAACTGTCGAGTCTGAGGGTGATCGAACAGAGCGGCGAGCATCTGCTCATGCTGATCAACGACATTCTCGACTTTGCTCGAATCGAAGCGGGCAAGTTCGAACTGAACGTGACAGACGTACCGCTTGGTCCGTTCTTACGTGTCATCGCCGAGATGGTGAGCGTGCGTGCCGATCAGAAGAATCTTGTCGTGAACCGCGAGGCGCCGGCGAATTTGTCGAAGGTCATTCGTGTTGACGAAAAACGCCTTCGGCAGGTGCTGCTGAATCTTCTTGTCAATGCAGTCAAGTTCACGGACCAGGGTGAAGTCACGCTTGTCGTTCGAATGATTTCAAATGGAAGGCTGCGTTTCGAAGTGAGGGACACCGGCGTCGGCGTGAGTCCTGACAGGCTCGAAACCATCTTTCAGCCGTTCGAACAAGCCGGAGATTTCACACGACGCACAGGCGGCGTCGGCCTCGGGCTTGCGATCAGCCGCCAGTTAGTGCGCATGATGGGGGGCGAAATCCATGTGGCGAGCACCGTCGGCAGCGGGAGCACATTCTGGTTCGAACTCGATGCACCCGTGTCCTATGCGGACGTGGCGGACTTTAGTCCACCCCTTCAGATCCCGGCTGATGAAGGCGAAGAGCGTCACGTGCTTGTGATTGACGAGCCTGTCGTCCCACCGCGTAATGAAATGGAGACACTGCATCGGTTTGCGCTGCTTGGCTCGATGCGTGACATCGTTCATCACGCCGATTACCTTATCGGCCTCGACGTTCGCTACGAGGCCTTCGCAATGCAATTGCGCCGTCTTGCGGCGGCTTTTGAGTCGCAGGCCTTGCTATCCTTGATCGAACAACATCTGGATCGAGACGCGTGAGAACAATGGAACCGTTCGACAAGGGTTCGCCCATTGTTCTGGTTGTCGACGATACGCCGGCCAATCTAGGACTCGTGGTCGAATGCCTCGAAGGCAATAATCTGCGAGTAGCCGTTGCGCGTGACGGGGCAGAGGCGTTGCGTCGCGCAGAGCTTGTGCAACCCGACCTTATCCTGCTCGATGTCATGATGCCTGGACTCGACGGTTTTGAAACCAGCCGGAAATTGAAAACGATGGAGAAGACCCGGGATATTCCGGTGATCTTCATGACTTCGTTGGCGCGAACTGAGGATAAGATCACGGGCTTTCGCGCCGGTGCGGTGGATTACATTACCAAGCCACTGCAGATGGAAGAGGTCGCGGCTCGCGTCAATACGCACCTGAAACTACGCGCGCTGCAAAAACTGCAGGAACAGCAAAACATCCAGTTGCAAAAGGAGGTGAAGACGCGCAAACAGGCTGAGGAGACGCTGATCGAGGTAATCAATGGTGTGCGCAATGTGTCGAATGCGATTGCTCACGATTTGCGCACTCCGCTCACGGAACTGCGTTCCCGGCTTGAGGTGCTGACGCTCACGCTGAAACGGCAAGGCAATGATGAATTTCTGCCGGAGTTGGAGGTCGCATTGACGGACGTCGATCGCGTAATCAGCATCTTCAATGCGTTGTTGCGTCTCGCCGAAATTGACGCAGGCGTTCGCCGCTCAGGGTTCATGCCTGGCGATCTGGAAACGATCGTTTCGGATGCCGTCGAGTTTTATCAGCCCGTGGCGGAGTTGCGCCGCGTGACGCTGTCGCTTCGGACTTCGGGTGATCTTATGGTGATTTCCGATCCGCTTTTGCTCGCGCAAGCGATTGGTAATCTGATCGACAACGCATTGAAATTCGCCCGGGACGAGGGGGAAATCAACGTGGTCGCGACGCGCGGCGATGACATGATTTCGATCTCGGTTGCGGACGACGGCCCGGGCATTCCGGATGAAGAAAAATCCAAAGTGACTGAGCGGTTCTATCGTGGCGACGCGAGTCGCGGAACGCCGGGCGTAGGCCTTGGGCTCGCACTCGTGAAGGCGGTGGCGACTCTCCATCGCGGCTCGCTCGACTTTGCAGACAATCAACCGGGACTCATCGCTACCCTGAACGTGAGCTGTCGTCTTTGAGGAAATAATGGCAGCGCGACTGGTCCGATTTGGTGCAAATCGCGTTACCGCGGTGCTTGGCCGCGCTTACGGATCCGCTGCACAGCCCCGCATCGACGGCTGGTCAAGCGATGGTTCAGGTGTGTCCGGGTCCATGTAGATATCCCGGGATTTGCAACGCTGATTCATATCCGGACCACCATGACCCAGCGTAACGCCGCGCGAAGTCAGCAGGGCGGATCGTCCGCCCGCCGTACAACGTCTCGAAGCCGATTATCGGGCAAACCGACGCTTAGCTCATAGTCGGGTAGTCGGTATAGCCGGTTACATCCCCGCCGAAGAAATGGGTGCTGTCGGCGGCATTCAGCGGGTGTCCGCCGCGCAGACGGGCCGGCAGGTCAGGATTCGCAATGAAGGGCCTTCCGAACGCAATGATGTCGGCCCGGCCGCTGGCGATCGCCTTTTCGGCGGTATCACGGTCATAGCCGCCAGCAATCATCAGCACACCTTTGTATTCGTCTCGCAGCAGTTTGATGATGGCGTCCCAGCGCGGGTCGAAGATCTCGTCCTTTACCGTGCCTACCATCGCCGGTTCGACAAGATGCAAATAGGCGAGACCATAGTCATTGAGCTTTCTCACGATGTGGCCGAACGTTGCCTCGGGCGTGTCATCACCCATACCCATGAAACGTCCCATGGGAGTGAGGCGAACCGCGACGTTTTGTGGTCCCACTTCGTCGCTGACGGCGGCGACGACTTCAAGCAGCAGGCGAGCACGATTTTCGATGCTGCCGCCGTAGCTATCGAGGCGATGATTACTGTTGCTGTTGATGAACTGGTCAAGCAGATAGCCGTTCCCGGCGTGAATTTCAACTCCGTCCATGCCGGCCGCGATCGCGTTGCTCGCGGCACGTCGGTAGTCGGCGATGATCTCTCGAATGCCCTCAACGGTGAGTTCCTGCGGTACCGGTACGTCGCCCCATACGCCATTGCCAGCGTCGTCAACAATGAATGTCTTTCCGGGCACCGGCATGGCGGTGGGGGCAACAGGCAGGCTGCTATTCGGTTGGAACACGGGGTGTGAGACACGGCCGACATGCCACAGCTGGAGGAACATGTGGCCGCCTGCTTCATGAACAGCCTTGCTGACGGCGCGCCAGCCTTCAATCTGCTGTTCCGTATGGATGCCCGGCGTCCATGCATAACCTTGGCCCTGCTGTGAGATTTGTGTTGCCTCACTCACGATCAGTGCCGCGCTGGCGCGTTGGCGATAGTATTCGACGTTCAGGTCTGTCGGCACGTTTCCCGGCTGGCCGGCTCGCGAGCGTGTGAGGGGCGCCATCGCAACGCGGTGGTCGAGAGAGAGGCGACCCAGTTTGATAGGGTTAAAAAGGTGCTTCGTCATGGCGTATCTCCATCAAGGATGTGAGGCGGGCCGTACAGCTCCGCCAATTGCATTTCAAGGCATGATCTGGTGCAGCAAGACTTATCTGATCCTTCCGCAATGCGACTGTGAGATGTCGTGTTCGCTGTTGACCGACATGCGGTGGCGCTGCATGTCTGTGCGGTTGGCTGATGTGTGTAAGCGTAGGGGAGGCGGCGCCTGGGCGGAATCCCAACGGCGCGCTACACATCGTTGCGTGGTGTGCAAAGGTCGAAGAAGGCGCTGTGGGTGTTGCTGGCGTTTGCTGGTATTTGCCGAATACCAGTCGCCAGTTTCCGGTCAGCCACTAGCGGCGGAGCTTCATAATGCGGTCACCCAAAGAAATTCCGAGTTCCGACATGCTGATACCGAGCCGCCTTTGCTGTAACTCCCAGCCGGACAGTGCAGACTGCAGGTGCTCGCTGCCCCGCGAGAGCGCGTGAGCTAGCGCCACAGCGTTCGCAGCAGCTTTTGCGGTGCTGCCTGCGGTATGCGGACGTGGTACGTACGCAGCATCGCCAAGCAGAATAGTCCGGCCGAAGACCATTCTTTCCACTCGAAGGTCCTGGATTGCCTGGACGAAGGGCTCCGTCGTAGCCTGAACGAGGACCTGCAGGGTAGGCGCGAGCAACCTGCTCGCCGCGGAACGCAGTTCGGCGATATCGTCGTCTTTTGTTGTTCCGGGAGGCAGCGACGTGCTGCGTTGGGTCCCGTTCCTGTCCAGCATCAAAGCCCTGAGGATGTCGCCGGACATCGGGCGGTACCAGACCCAGTTCCAGCGCCGCTTGCCGACTTCGGTCGTACCGTCTTCCCCTGGTACGAGATAGACCAGGATCAGATGTGCTTCACCTTGCTGGAAAGTAAAGCGGTCACGTAGAACATTCGCCGCGTCGACTGGCAGATCATTTTCTTCGACGAGGCCTCGCCATGCGATATAGCCCGCATAGCCGGGTTGTGATTCAGGCAGCAACTGAGCCCGAACCGTAGAGCGCGCACCATCGGCTCCGATTAGAAGATCTGCTTGCTCGACCCGGCCGCCTTCAAAATGAGCCTTGACCGATTCGGCTGTTTGCTCAAGATGAATGAAACGTTCGTCTGGGTGAATGACATCAACTGGCAACGCACGTCTCATGGCGCTGTAAAGAAGGCTCCAGGAGGTTTGCGTCTGAGGCATGTAGAACTGGTCGATGATGCGGTCGTTCTGGTCGAGGTAGATGCGATCGCCGGAGTCCACGCCAGGATAAGCCGGCAATTTCACGCCGCCGAAACGGAAGGCTTCCAGAACGTCAGGCTGGAGCACGATGCCACCGCCCCGGCTGTCGAGTTCATTGGGCGACTGCTCGAAGAGCTTCACGTCCCATCCGACTGCACGCAGCGCAGTCGCCGTGAAAAGACCGCTGAGCGAACCGCCGATAATGGTTGCACGGGGTCGATTGACATTGCTCATGGGACGCTCCTGATTATTCTGCGTCTGATTGTTCGACAGAGCTGTGGCGTTCACAGCGTTCTCCTTCTATTGCTTGATCGTTGGAGATTAGCCGTTACGGAACCAGCGGAAATCCAGGCGCAACGCAATCCACCTTTGCACAATATGCAAAAAGGCTGTCAGAAATGCCGCGACGCTGGGTGGCGAAAGGCGGTGCCGTACATGAGATGAGTGAGCAGACTACGCTGTTTGGCCCGTCTCGTTGCCTTGCACGCAAAGGTGCGTTGCCTCATGTTGCAATTCTTATCGGTTGGCAATCGCGCTATCGTGCGTCTGCAAACAATCCTTTTTGGAGATGTTCGATGAACAAGCTGAATATCGAGCTCACGTACGATTTCATTTGTCCCTGGTGCTGGATCGGCGAGGAAAAACTGAAGCAGGCGATTCGCGAAACGAACGCCGGCGAGCAAACGAAGCTTGTGTTTGTTCCTTATGAATTGAATCCGGGTATGCCGGTCGAAGGTCTCGACCGTAAAGAATACCGGTCGGCGAAGTTTGGGAGCTGGGCGCGCTCGCAAGCAATGGATGCTCAAGTCACCGAGGCCGGACGTCAGGTCGGTCTGGAATTCAACTACGCGTTGGCGAAGCGTACGCCGAACACGCTTGCCGCACATCGGCTCGTATGGGTGTTGCAACAAAGACATGATGTAACAGCGCTGGTGGAGGCGATCTTCCATGCGTATTTTTCCGCTGGACGCGATATTGGAGACATCGCCGTGTTGACGGAGATCGCGGTAGCGACGGGCTTCAAGAAAGACAAGGTCGAAGCGTTTTTTGCGTCGGGCGGTGGAGTCGACGAAGTGCGTGCGCTTGAAACTCGGGCAATGGAGCATGGCGTCAACTCGGTACCGTCGGTGAAGATTGGCGACGAAATTATCAGCGGTGCACAGTCTGTCGCTCTGTTTCGGGTAACACTTGAGGATGCCTTGAAACCCAGCGCCACCGCGGCTTAAGCCGATCCGAGGTGGTCATGGGCCGCTTCGCCTCGGCGTCGGAGGGACTGCGGGCTGTCGTTATTGAACGGGCTGCGGTGGGTGGACAAGCGGCAAAAAGATTTTGATCGTAGGCGGCGGAAACTCCGCAGGCCAGGCCGCGATGAATTTCGCGCGAACTGCGCAGAGTGTCACCTTGATCGTTCGCGGCGAGTCTCTCGCAGCAACGCTATCGCATTACCTGCTGGATCGCATTGCCCTGATACGGCTGGCAAAAGCAAAAGCGTCACGCGCTGCTCGTCGCCGGTTAAACCGGTGCCACAACTCGCTTCTTGCCGCGCTGCTTCAGCATTCTCGCTTGCAACACGATCACCAGCAGCAGGAACACCCCGCGAATCACCGATTGCCAGTACGCCGAGAGACTGATGAATCCCAGGCCGTTTTCGAAATTCAGGATGTTGAACACCAGCCCGAGCAGCAGCACGCCGGCGATCGTCATCGCGATCGAGCCTTCGCCGCCGGTGAGCAAGGTGCCGCCAAGCACCACCGCCGAGATCGCGAACAGCTCCCAGCCGACGCCTTCGTTCGGCTGACCTGCGCCGAACTGCGCGGCCAGGATCACTCCTGCCATGCCGGCGAGCAGCCCGCTTACCGCGTAAGTCATCACCAGCGTGCGGTCGACGTTCAGGCCCATCAGCCGCGCCGCTTCGTCGCTGCCGCCGATGGCCAGCGAATGCCGCCCGAAGCGCGTGCCGCGCAGGGCGAGCCAGCCGGCCACGGCGGCGAGCGCCGCCACGACCCCCGGGATCGGCAGGCCGAACAGATCGCCTTGACCGAAGTTGCCGAAGTTCGAGTCGGCGGCAATCGACACAGCGTCGTTCTTGCCGAGCAACAGCGCGACGCCGTGCGCGCCGAGGCTGGTCGCGAGCGTCACGATGAAGGGCAGGATTTTCAGCCGCGTGATGATCAGGCCGTTGAGCACGCCGACGGCCATGCCCGCCGCGCAACCGGCGACGACGGCAACCCAGCCGCCGTACACGCTGGTCAACGCCGCGACGACGCTCGCCAGGGCGGCCACCGTGCCGACCGACAGGTCGATCCCGCCCGTGATGATCACGAAGGCCATGCCGATCGAAATCAGCGCGAACATCGAGTTGTAGCGCCAGAACGAGGTGATGTTGTAGGCCGAGCCGAAATGGTCGTAGCGCACGAGGCCCAGCACGATGAGTGCGGCGAGAGCAAGCAGGATAGGCAGGTTCTTTTTCATCGCATTGAATCCGGACGTGTCCCTTAAGCGTTAGGGTTACCGTGAGCGCCGCTGCACATAAACCGCCGCGACGATGATGCCGGCCTTCACCACCAGTGCCGCCGCGTCGGGAATGCCGTGCGCGAGCAGCGTATAGCGCAGCAACTGGATGATCAGCGCGCCGATCAGCGTGCCGCCGATATACGCCTTGCCTCCCGTCAGCGCCGTGCCGCCGACTGCCACTGCGGCGATCGCATCGAGTTCGACGCCGAGCCCCACCACATTCGCATCCGACGACGAATTCACCGAGATCGAGATCAGTCCCGCCAGCCCCGCGAGCGCGGCGCATACCGTGTAGGCGATCAGCTTCACGGTGGCCGTCGGCACACCGCACAGATAGGCGGCCTTTTCATTGCCGCCGGTGATCAGCAGATACTGGCCAAACAGCGTCTTGCGCACGACCCACGCGAACAGCACGACTAGCGCGAGCATCAGCAGCACCTGAAACGGCACGCCGAAGACCTTGCCCAATGCGATCCACTGGAATGCGGGCGTGTTGAACGCCTGCAGGCTGCCGTCGGTGACGACCTGAGCGATGCCGCGCCCAGCGATGAACAGCACCAGCGTCGCGACAATCGGCTGGACGGATAGCCTCGTCACCAGCAAGCCGTTGAAGACGCCGCACGCTGCCGCCGCCAGCACCGGCAGCACGAACGCGAGCGCAATGCCGCCCGGCCCCGGAATGTTCAGGAACAGCATCGGCGCAAGCGCGCCGGAGATCGCCATCGACGCGCCCACCGACAGATCGATGCCGCCCGTCGCCACCACCAGCGTCATGCCAATGCCGACGATCACGATCGTCACCACCTGCGTCATGTTGACGTTGAAGGTTTGCAGCGACCAGAAGTGCGGGGTGAAGATCAGGTTGAAGAGCACCATTGCGAGCAGCACGATCACTTCGCGTTGCATGGCCAGGTGCCGCCATTTCTTCACTGTCGATGCGGCGGTGGTGCGCGGCGCGGCTGCGTCCGGCTTGTGCGCCGCGGTCTTGGGGTGCAGCGGCTCGGTGTGCAGCTTAAGCGCCATGACGGTCGCCCCCTAACGCGTCTTCGATATGGGCGGACTGGGCGGCTTCGGCCAGTTGCGATTGGCCTTCGCTGCCGTAGGCGATGGCGTCCATGATCGCGGTGTCGCTCATGTCGGCGCCGTTCAGTTCGGCGACGGTGCGGCCGTCGCGGATGACCACCGCGCGGTCGGCCACCGCGGTCAGTTCTTCGAGTTCGGAGGCGGACAGCAGCACGGCGAGCCCCGCATCGCGCAGTTCGCGCACGATTTTCGCGACGTCGGCTTTGGCGCCGACGTCGATGCCGCGCGTGGGTTCGTCGAGCAGCAATAACGAAGGCTCAGCGGCGAGCCAGCGGGCGAGCAGGACCTTCTGCTGATTGCCGCCGGACAACTCGCGAATCGGCTGATCGGCCGAGCGCAGCTTGATGCCGAGCGACGCAATGAAACGGTCGACGATCGCCTGCTGCTTTTTCACGTCCACCACGCCGTTCTTCGCCAGTGTGCGCAAGCAGACGAGTGTGAGGTTGTCGCGCACCGAGAGTTCGGGGACGATGCCTTCGGCTTTGCGGTCTTCGGTGAGGTAAGCGAGGCCGCGCGCGATCGCATCCTGCGGCGACTTCAACGCTACCGTCTCTCCGCCAATCGACAAAGAGCCTTGTTCGAGCGGATCGGCGCCGAACATCAGACGCATGGTTTCGGTCCGGCCCGAGCCGAGCAGGCCCGCGAGACCCACCGCTTCGCCCGCATGGACTTCGAGCGATACGTCGCTCACTTTCGGATGCGTGCTCAGATGCGTCGCGGCGATCGCCTGCTTGCCACGCCGCGCAAGATTCGCTTCGCGCGCGGCGGCGTCTTCCTGCACGACGGCGGCAAGCGTGCGGCCGAGCATCGTCGTGACGAGTTGCAGTTTGTCCATCTCCGCCATCGTGTTTTGCGCGACCGTCTGGCCGTCGCGCATCACGGTGACGCGGTCGCATAGCGCATACAGTTCGTCGAGCCGGTGCGAGACGAAGATCACCGCGCGACCGTCGTCGCGCAGTTTGCGCACGACAGTGAAGAGCAGTTCCACCTCGCGTTCATCGAGCGACGAGGTGGACTCGTCCATGATGACCATCTTCGCATCCGACGACACTGCGCGCGCCAGCGCCACCATCTGCTGGATCGCGGTCGAATAGCGGTTGACCGGTTTCTTCACATCGATTTGCAAGCCGAACGATTCGAGCAGGGCGGCGGCGCGCGTCTGCACCGCGCGCCAATCGATCAGGCCGAAGCGGCGTGGTTCGCGGCCGAGGAAAATATTCTCCGCCACCGAGCGGAACGGCACCAGGTTGATCTCCTGGTAGATCGTGCTGATGCCGGCTTCGCGCGCCTGTTTGGGCGTGCGAAAATCAACTTCGCGGCCTTCGAAGCGAACGCTGCCCGCGCCGCGCCGATACGCGCCGGTCAGGATCTTGATCATGGTCGATTTGCCGGCGCCGTTCTGGCCGATCAGCGCGTGCACTTCGCCGGCTGCCACGCTCAGATTGGCGCTGCGCAACGCGGGTACGCCGCCGAAGCTGATGCCGATGTCCTGCATCTCCAGCAGCGGCGAATCGGTAAGGGGAGAGTGTGGCGTCTGCGTGCCGGATTCCGTCACGGGTGTTCTCCTGATGCGTGTGCTGCTTCACGTGCTGCTTCACATGCTGCCTCATGCACTGCATGCGTTGCACGTGCGAGCCGCGGTGGCCATTCGTTCGGGCGCTATGCAGGCGGCGCCGCCGAACCCTGTTACGCCGCATAAAAGCGAAGCGACGGCCCGTGCTACCACGAACGCGTCGCTCCGAACCCTTCCCGTCACCCGCCCCCGAGGAGACTGATTCGGGGCGGGGACGTCCTGCGGGAAGCTTGCGAAACGCGTGGATGTTACGCTGCGGCACTCCCCTCAAGCCTCGACACTGCGCGCACAGCGACGGTTCGAAATCGCTTCGAAATCAATAGCCGTACTGCATGTTCTGCTGCACGTTGCTCTTGTCGTAGAAGCGGTCCGACACCTTGACCCACGTCGGGATCTTTTCGCCCTTCGCGTAACGCTGGGCGACGTCGCAGGCGAGCGGGCCGAAGAACGGGCTCGATTGCACGCTTGCGCCGAGTTCGCCGGCGGCGATCGCATCCATGCCGCCCTTGGTGCCGTCGATCGTGACGATCTGGATATCCTTACCCGGTTGCTTGCCGGCCGCCTTGATCGCGGCGATCGCGCCGAGTGCCATCTCGTCGTTATGCGCGTAGACGGCAGTCACGTCCGGATGCGCCTGCAACAGCGTTTCCATCACCTGGCGGCCCTTGTCGCGCGCGAAGTCGCCGCTTTGCGAGGCGATGATCGTCATGCCCGGATTCTTCGCGATGATTTCGTCGAAGCCCTTCTTGCGATCGTTCGCCGCGGACGCGCCGGTGGTGCCTTCGAGTTCAATGATCTTCGCCTTGCCGCCGGTCGCCTTGACCAGCCAGTTAGCGGCGCGATGACCCTGATCGATAAAGTCGGAGCCGATGAAGGTGATGTAGTCGCGGCCCGCCTTGGCCACCGACTGATCGACGTCGCGGTCGACCAGGATCACCGGAATGCCGGCCTTTTTAGCTTGCAGCACAACCGGCGCAAGCGGTTTTTCTTCGCGCGGCGGGAACACCAGCAGATCGACGTGCTGCGCGATCATGTTCTGAATATCCGATACCTGTTTCGAGTTCGAACTGTTGGCGTCGGTCATGACCAGCTGCCAGCCGCACTTCGCGGCGACGTCCTTGAAGCTCCTGGTTTCCGCGAGACGCCACGGATTGTTGCTTTCAGTCTGCGCGAAGCCGACCTTCAGCGGAGTCTTGTTGGGCAACTTCGGCAGCGCGTCGTCGGCGTGCGCCGTGGCGACGCCAAAACCGATGGCCAGAGCCAGCAGCGAACCTGCCAGCGGACGAATCTGCTGCTTGCGCGCGTGCTTGCGCGACTGCGTGTTGAGCGACGCCATTGTCTTCCTCCGGTACCTGGTGAGGTGTCTTTGCTTTTTAGTGTTTCTCCTGTCGGCCAAGCTGTTTCACCCTGACCGGACGTGTTGATTATTTCATCGAGAATTATTATCGGTCAATCGCTAATAATATTAATTGCCGGCTTTTCCGTCTCGGTAATTACCCTGACCGAGCCGCGTTCGACGAGCGGTCCGTCGAGTTTCACGAGCCGATGCCGCACCGGTGCGCCGGCTGCGCGGTTGTGTTCTTCCTGCAGCAAGGTTTCGACGGCCCAGCGTCCCAGCTCGTAGTTCGGCAGCACTACTGTCGACAGAGGCGGATGCGTGTGGCGGGCAATTTCCTGGTCGTCGTAGCCGAGTACGGAAACGTCTTCGGGCACGCGCAGGCCGAGTTGCTTCAGCGCCTCGATCGCGCCCAGCGCGGTCAGGTCGTTGGCGCAGAAAATGGCGGTCGGCGGATGGGTCTCGCGCATCATGGAGAGCGTCATTTCGAAGCCGACGCCCGAGCTCCAGTCGCCGTCACGCACCAGTTCCGGCGCGTACGGCAAGTCGGCGGTGGCGAGCGCGGTGCGATAACCCTTGAGGCGGTCTTTCGAGGCGTCCTGCCACGGCTCGCCGTTGATGTAGCCGATCCGCCGATGCCCCGACTGCAGCAGATAGTCGGTCGCCAGATGCCCGCCCGCGACCTCGGCGGGCACCACCGATGAAAACCCGCCCTCGCTCGTGTAGCAGTTCAGCAGCACGGTGGGCACCTGCGAGAGCGCCGCCGGCAGGGTGACCTTGCGGGTGTAGACGGTTGCGTAGATTACGCCGAATACGTGCGGGTTCGACAGCGTGGCGTCGAGCACCTGCTTTTCGATGTCGGCATTGCCGTGCGTCGAGTAGACAGCGAGCATCTTGCCGCTTGCATAGGCCGCATCGCGCGCGCCGTCGATGTTGACGACCGGGTGCGGACTGGTGGAAATCTCGTCGGCCAGATAGACAATCAGGTTGCGTTCATCGTTCGAAGCCGATACCGGCTCGCGCAGCGAAAGCCGGTAGCCGAGGTCGTGCGCGGCCTTCAGCACCTTGTTGCGGGTGGTCTCGGAGAATTTCGCGCCGGTCGCGTTGTTCAGGACCAGCGAGACAGTGGATTGCGACACGCCCGTGAGCTTGGCGATGTCGGTCATGGTCGGATGGCGTTGAGTCGATTTTTTCATTGTGCGGGCCGCGCTGCAGCGGCGCGAAAACAGGAGCATGCCGGTGGCATTGGTGGTGCTGACGGTACCACTAATAATATGCACGCAGCAACGCGCGCTAACCCGCCATTTGGGCGTTTTTGGTAAGACATGATTCGCTGCGTTCTGGTAAATATATTACTAATAATATTGACCGATGTGCTTTGGCGTGCGATTCTCGGTCGCGCGAGCCCTGACGGTTCGCCGGCCGCGCGCTGTGCGCGGCACATCATAGGAGACATCGATGGGCATTCATGCCGCCATCCGCACGAGGCCCCGCCTTTTCTGATCATGCGCGACGTTTCCTTGAATCCGACCCGGCCGTTCGTAACCGATCTCGCGTGGCTCGACGACCCCGCGATCGCGCCGGCGCTTGTTACGCTGACGGCAGGCGCCATGCGCGTGGTGGTAGCGCCTGAAGTCGGCGGCGCGCTGGCGGCTTACTATGAGTCGACGCCTGAAGGCCCGCTGCACTGGCTGCGGCCGGCCACGCAGGCGGCGTTCGATGAGCGCGATCCGCTGCGTATGGCGAGCTTCCCGCTTTTTCCCTACTGCAACCGGATTCGCGACGCGCGCTTCCCGTTCGACGGCGGCATAGTCGATCTGAGCGGCAATGACTTGCGTTTTGCGCACGCGCTGCACGGCAATGCGTGGCGGCATCCCTGGCAGGTGGGGGGGCGCACGGAGCGCTCAGTGGAATTGCAATTCGAACACGATCCGGATACGCAGCAGCCCGGTGACTGGCCGTTCCGCTATCGCGCGCGGCAGCGCATCGAACTGATCGGCGGCGCGCTGCGCATCGCGTTGTCCGCGCAGAATCTGGGTGACCGGCCGATGCCCTTCGGCATGGGCCATCATCCGTACTATCCACGCACCGCGCAGACCCGCGTCTATGCCGATGTGCAGGGCATGTGGCACGCGGACGCGGACCTGCTGCCTACGCATCTCGGCCCGCATCCCGCGGTCGAGGCGCTCCGTCACGGCATGTCGCCGGACGCATTCGCGCTCGACAACAACTTCGCCAACTGGTCGCGCGAGGCGACGATTGCGTGGCCCGACGAGCACCGTCAATTGACGATGACCGCCGATGCGCCCTTCGATCATATGGTGATATTCGCGCCCGCCAGCGATACGCAACTTTGCGTGGAACCGGTGACCAACACCACCGATTGCTTCAACGCGATCGGCATGCGGGAGCAGGTGGGCGGCTGCGTGTTGCAGCCGGGCGAGGCGATCGCCGCGACGCTGAACTGGACGCCGCAAAGAGGCTAGTTCGCGAGGCATTGTCACGCTATTCGCGCTGTTCGATCTCATGAGTGCTGCATGTGAGCGGACGCTGGCAGCATCATTTTTTCAAGCTCCACCCATACAGCGGTATGGCGTTTTTTTCAAATACGTACTGGCGAGCTGACTGCCTCCACGCGGACGGATGTTGCCAACGCACTAACTGGAATTTGAAAGCGTAGAAGAGAGTTCACGCACCGGATCGAACGCAGCCCACTTTGTCCAGTTTGGAGGGGGATTTCGAGTGCCGATCCGCATTGCACGCGACCCGTCAGGGAAGAGAAGCGACTCGACGTCACATGCGTCACCGTCTGGCCCTTCCGTCAGCATGTGGCCGCGCTGGTGTACAAAAATAAGCCCGCCCTCACGAAGAAGTTCGAGACTCGTGAGTGCTGCGCGTCCTGGTACCTCGCGCCACCACCTGTTGAGCAGCGTTACGGCAATTTCAGCGTCGAGCATCCGGATCTCCACTTGCGATCTGTATCGCGAACCGATCTCATCGCAGGGAGGCGCTGCGATTCCGATCTCGTTTCAAGTAACCAATATAGACCAAAAATAGACCGGATGCTGCGTCGCAGCATTATCGTATCTTCCCTTCGGCGTGGGCTGCATCGGCCGACTTCAGAACTGGCCGTGTCGAACGGTTGCCGGTGCCGGCCGCAGGGGTGTCGGGCGTTAGCGCTGAACGACGTCTTTCGCGCGACGCACGGGTGAGGCACAGACGAACCGCGAGCGCCGCGGCGCCTGCCGTTTGCGTCGGTCGTTGCGGGCGCCGTCGCCACAGATTCCAGACGGTCGCTTGCACGAAGGGACAGCGCAGCCGACCAGATATCGAGTTCGCCGTGTGCGCATGCTTTCTGGCTCGGCTATCTGCTCGCGGAAGTCCTGTGGGAACGCCGGGAGCCCCGTGCCATGGATGAATGTTATGCGTTATTTTTTCGGCAAGGCCGAGTGCTGACACGTACTGACACTAGTTAACAATCGTACGCGACGCATTTTGATAGGCTATGTTCGGCTAGTGTGAAGAGTCGGAAATTTGCAGACAGAGTTGCGCGGTATCAGGCAACGTTGGGCCGCCGGATCGGCTGCAGTATCCGCGCGATCATTCACGGCGAACGCGTCTACTGCGCTATCGAGAATCGTTATGTTCGACGAATCGAAATATATATCGCTAACGCACGAGCCGGGGCTGGACCAGTGGACGCATGCCTGGTACGACGAAGCCGTCCAGGCGAAATTTATCCACCCGCCCTATCATCCCGACACTGCGACCCTAAAGTGTCTTCGGGACTATTTCAACGCTGGCCTGTCGCCGGCCGAAGCTGCTCAGGCGTGCTTCGGCCGCAAGCACTAACGTATTACCGCGTCATGATCAGCCGGCCGTGCCTGTACGAAAGGTAGAAAACGGCCTGAACAATTCGAAGAATTCCCGACTCACGACATGAGTGGAGTGACCGGTGGCGCTCGTAGCATGCGGTGAGAGCGCGAAAGTATGTTTTGGCGACTATCGAAAAGCACCTGAAGAGGGGAGGGCCTTATCATGCTGCGATGGATTGCAAATTGGGCTTCACAGTACGCCCCAACTCCGGAGAAACAGGCTGAGCGCGCTAAACGAGTTGCGTATGGAGCTGTTTCGGGCTGAGCAACAGGTGCTGGATGCCCAACTCCGTGCGGATTATTATCGGGCCCGTTTGACCTTTCTCGAGGAGGTAACAAGAAAGGGCATTGAGGAGGTATCCGATCAACGCAAAGGGCAACAGGAGAACACCCAGATGTTGCGCCCCGGACTGAGGCTGACTTCGGCGCAATAGTTTCGACCGGGGGCGTGCGTCCGTCGTCGCCCAAGACGCTCTCCGCCCGTTTCAACCGAGCTTCAGGACGATTTCCGAAATCATGCGAAATATTGGGCGGGCCATCCGCAACGTGCGTCGACAGCTTTTGCTGTTGTGCCGCCCGTCAGGTCTGTTTGTTAGGCGAACGCGGCTTGGTTCGAGAAGCAAGTCGAAACGCTGAGGGCGCAGATGAGTGAGAGCCCGCAGAAAATACTTGCTGAACGGCAAAATGGGTGCGTATAATTGCGTTTTTCGCTGCTGACGATTCAGCAACGTGCCCCGCAAGTGGTTTCTGTAGGGGGATGTTGCAAAAAAGTGTCTGAAGTGATTCAGAAGCTGTAGCAAAAAAGTCTTCACAAACAGTTGTAACGTAGTTAGAATAGCGGTCTTCGCAGTTGACGAAACGAAGTAACTGACAAGTTAGCGTGAGTTGACTGCGAGTTAAAGACAGATCTGAAAAGATTATGTCCCCTTCGTCTAGAGGCCTAGGACATCACCCTTTCACGGTGAGTACAGGGGTTCGAATCCCCTAGGGGACGCCAAACATCAGCGTCGCTTGGAAGCAGTAAAAGCGGTGCAGCTTGCAGAGAAATAACCGACGCTCGCAAGCCAGGGTGTAAAGACTGGAGTGGTAGTTCAGTCGGTTAGAATACCGGCCTGTCACGCCGGGGGTCGCGGGTTCGAGTCCCGTCCACTCCGCCAGACAAAGCCCGTTCATAAAAACTTGAACGGGCTTTTTCATTAAAGATGTAAGCGTACGTTGTCCCCTTCGTCTAGAGGCCTAGGACATCACCCTTTCACGGTGAGTACAGGGGTTCGAATCCCCTAGGGGACGCCAGGACATCAGCGTCGTTCGGTCAGCAGTATGAGCGGTGCAATTGGTAAATGAGCAAAGCTCACAAGCCACGGTGCAAAAATCTGGAGCGGTAGTTCAGTTGGTTAGAATACCGGCCTGTCACGCCGGGGGTCGCGGGTTCGAGTCCCGTCCGCTCCGCCAGATTCTAGAAAGCCCACTTCGCAAGAAGTGGGCTTTTTTTATTATTTCCGCATTCGGGGCTGTCTGGGTATCGTCCGGGTATGCTCGGGACAAACAGCCATTGCCAGCACGCGCGGCCTGTTTTACCGTTGAGCCGACTCTTCTTCGTCGTTCCGTCATGTTCGATCCAACCGAAGCTCCGTCATCGTTTTATCTGCGCACGGCCAGCATGGACGATTTCGAGTTCGCCGAGGCGCTGACTCGCAACAATATGGGCGGCTACTATCGCCGGCATCATCTGGTCTGGCGCAGCGATCTGTTTCTTGGCAGCTGGCGCGAGTCGGAGAACTTCATCCTCGAAATGGATGGTGAGCCGATCGGCGTGCTGCGGATCACGCAAGAAGGCGATTCGCTGCATATCCGTGACGTGCAGATTGCCGAGGGACATCGGCGGCTGGGCGCCGGTACGTTTCTGCTGGATATGTCGCATCAATGGGCGCGTGAGCGCGGGCTGCGCGAGCTGCAATTGCGCGTCTTCGTCGACAATCCCGCCGCGCGGCTTTATCAGCGCAAGGGCTATAAGCTGACCGGGCCACGTCTCGCGCAACTCGGCGCGATCCGGCATCTGGCGCGACGCGTTTGAAGCTTAACGATGCCGGCATCGCTCACGCATCCGTTCGGTTTTGCGCCGCCTCGTCGTCCGTCTCTTCATCGCTGCGTTCACCATTTTCCGCACGATGTTCCGAGCCCCGTTCGATGAACGCCCGTGGACTTTCGCCAAAGGCTCGCCGGAACATCGCCGAGAACGCGCTCTGGCTTTGGTAGCCCAACTCCAGCGCGACATGCGATAGCGGCCGCCCCTGGCTCAGGAGCGGGATCGCGCGTGCCAGAATTGCCTGCTGACGCCATTGCGAAAAGCTCACGCCTAACTCCTGACGAAACAGCCGAGCGATCGTGCGCGTACTCGCGCCCACGCTCGACGCCCATTGCTCGAGCGATTCGCCGTGAGTCGGGTCCGCGATCACCGCCTCGCACAGCGCGCGCAGGCGCTTCTCGTTGGGCATCGGCACCGATAACGGCAGCGGCTCCGAACGCGTCAGCTCGTCGAGCGCGAGCGCGCCGAGCAGTTGTTCGCGCGTCGCCGGGATGCCGGGCGTGTCGAGCGCGGCGATCACCTCGCGCAGCAGATCCGATACTTCCACCACGCGTGGCGTATCGAGCCCAGGCGGCACGGTGCTTTCAGTGATGTATAGCGTGCGCAGGAACGCGTCTTCGACGGCGACGACTTCATGGGTCACATGCGGCGGCACCCAGATCGCCCGCGACGGCGGCACCATCCACGTCGTGCCGGTCGTCGCGACCCGCAGCACGCCGCGCGACGCATACGCGACCTGCGCCCACGCGTGCGTGTGACGAGCAATACGCCAGCCGGAAGGCATCGGCCGCGAGCGCACGCGGATCGGGTGCGTCGGCGTCGGCTGGAATGCCGGCGGAATGTCGGCAAAGTGGACGAAGCTCGACTGGTCGGAGTCGGCGGACACATTCATGGTGAAGATCGATCCAGTTAGGCGGAACTCAAAAGCGCGGAACGCAAAAACGGCGCGGGTTTCTCATTGTAGGTTGCGGGAGATTCGACGCTGCATAATGTCCCGATTGCGCTGATCCCAAGGAGAACCCCATGAGCTTTGCAACCGCGGACTTGTGCGATGCGCACGAGGACCAACTGTCGCTCGGTACGTTGCGCGTGCTCGAGCCGGTCTTTCATCTGTTCAGTCGCACCGAGTGCTTCAGCGGGGAGGCGGTCACGTTGAAGGTGTTCGAAGACAATGCGCTCGTGCGTGCCACGCTCGAAGAGAAGGGTGCAGGCCGCGTACTGGTAATCGACGGCGGCGGGAGTCTGCGCTGCGCGCTGGTCGGCGGCAATCTCGCGCAGCTCGCGGAGCAAAATGGCTGGGCGGGCATTGTGCTGAACGGCTGTGTGCGCGATACGCTGGAGCTCAATGAAGCCAATGTCGGCGTGGCCGCGCTGGCAACGTGTCCGCGACGCGGCCAGAAGCGCGGTACCGGCGAGCGCGACGTGCCGGTGCAATTGCCGGGCGCGACGGTACACCCAGGCGAATGGATCTATGCGGATATCGACGGCGTGCTGGTAGCGCGCACCGCGCTGAACTGAACGAACTGAATTGCAGGCAGGCGAAACACTCAATCAAGGAGAGCAAACGACGATGCAGACCGTTTTTGTATACGGCACATTGCGGGCCGGTGAAGTGAACGACATCAGCAAGGCTGCGGCGCGGCACGACATTGCCGCGCCGAACCTGCTCGGCACGGCTACCGTCCGCGGGCATCTGTTCGATTTCGGCTCGTATCCCGGCCTCGTCGTCGACGAAGCGGGCATCGACGTTAAAGGTGATGTGTACGAGATCGACGATGAACTGGTCGCGGTACTCGATGAAATCGAACGGGTGTATCCCGGTGTGGAGAGTCTCTTTCTCGCGCGCGAAGTCATGGTGAAAGTGGACGGCAACGCGGTGAATTGCCGTTTCTACCCGGTGACCCCTAAAGCCGTGAAAGGCCAGCAGGAAATCCGCTCGGGCGATTGGGTCGAGCATCGCAGCACGCGCTAGCCGAACGCAAAAAAACGGCCCGGCAAGCATAAGCCTGTCGGGCCGCCCGGTCGGTCAGCCTTGCGACTCAGGTCGCTTTCACTCCTTGCGTGGCTGGCGAAAGCGGGCCTGATACGACGTCGTCGGTTGCTGATGCATGAGGCCTTTCAAAAGCCTCAGATTTCCTCGTACAGCGGCAGTGTCAGGAACTCGGTGAACTGTTCCGAGGTCGACATCTCTTCGAAGATCTGTGCGGCACGCTCGTATGGCTTCGTATTGCCGCCGACCGCCTGCTTCACGTTGGCGAGTTCCTGTGCCGACAGCTCGCGCACGAGTTCCGCCGTGACCTTGCGGCCGTCGTTGAGTTTGCCCTTCGGCGAGCGGATCCATTGCCACACCTGCGAGCGCGAGATCTCAGCGGTTGCCGCATCTTCCATCAGATTGTGGATCGGCACGCAACCATTGCCCGCGAGCCACGAACCCAGGTAGTGAATCCCGACGTTGATGTTGTTGCGCAGACCCGCTTCGGTGATCGGCGCTTCGGGACGGAAGTCGAGCAGATCGGCGGCCGTAACGAGCACGTCGCCGCGCTGCTTGCCGATCTGGTTCGGCTTGTTGCCGAGCACCTTGACGAACTCCTCCATCGCGATCGGCACGAGGCCCGGATGCGCGACCCAGCCGCCGTCGTAACCGTCGCCCGCATCGCGCGCCTTGTCCGAACGCACGCCGCCCATTGCGCGGTCGTTGGCCGCCGGATCGTTCTTGATCGGAATCAGCGCGCTCATGCCGCCGATCGCCGGTGCGTTGCGGCGGTGACAGGTCTTCAGCAACAGCAGCGCATAGGCGCGCATGAACGGCGAGGTCATGGTGATCTGCGCGCGGTCGGCGAGACAGAAATCCTTGTCGCTCCTGAACTTCTTGATCGCCGAGAAGATGTAGTCCCAGCGGCCGGCGTTCAGGCCCGAGCTGTGTTCGCGCAGTTCGTACAGAATCTCGTCCATTTCGAATGCGGCGAGAATCGTTTCGATCAGCACCGTCGCGCGAATCGTGCCGCGCGCAATGCCGACCGCTTCCTGCGCGGCGACGAAAATGTCGTTCCAAAGACGCGCCTCGAGATGGCTTTCCATCTTCGGCAGATAGAAGTAAGGCGCCGTGCCGCGCGCGACCTGTTCCTTCGCGTTGTGAACCATGAACAGCGCAAAGTCGAAAATGCCGCCCGACACGCGCTGGCCATCCACCGTCACGTGCTTTTCGTCGAGGTGCCAGCCGCGCGGGCGCACGATCAGCGTGGCGATCCGGTCGTTCAGTTTGTACGACTTGCCGTTCTGTTCGAGCGAAATCGTGCGGCGCACTGCTTCCTTCAGATTGATATGGCCGGTGATCTGGTTATCCCAGCTCGGCGCATTCGAATCTTCGAAGTCGGTCATGTACGAATCCGCGCCCGAATTCAGCGCATTGATGATCATCTTGCGCTCCACCGGACCGGTGATTTCCACGCGGCGGCATTGCAGGTCCTGCGGCAACGGCGCGATCTTCCAGTTGCCTTCGCGCACGCTCTTCGTTTCGGCGAGGAAGTCGGGACGCTCGCCGGCATCGAGCCGTTTGGTGCGCTCGACACGTGCTTGCAGTAACTGCTGACGGCGCGGTTCGAAGGTGCGATGCAGCGCAGCGACGAGTTCGAGCGCTTCGCGCGTGAGGATGGTTTCAAAGCCCGGCTTGATCTCAGCCGTGATGTCCATGCCCTGCGGCAGCTGCGACGATGAAAGCGTGTTCGCCATGGTTTCTCCTTGGTCGGTCAGATGGTAATGATGCAAATGTAGAAAATGCGGTTCGAAATGCGTCGTACGAATCGGTTGCGAATTTGCCGTCAGGCGCCAGGGCTGTGGCGCGTGCGGCTGCTACTCCGTTCGGGCGACGCGAGGGTCTTCAGAAAAGCGAGCAGGTCGCTCATGCTCCCGCCCGTGCCGTGCGACATGACGCCCAGTTCTTCGGCCGGTGCGTTTTGCCGGTTAAGCCAGAAAGTGGTGAAGCCGAACCAGGTCGCGCCAGCCACGTCCCAACCGTTCGACGACACGAAGACGATCTCGCGCGGCGCTACGTCGAAGGCTTGCGTGCCGAGCGCGTAAGCGGCGGGCGAGGGTTTATAGGCGTGCACTGCGTCGACGGAAAGAACATGGTCGAACAGGCCCGTCATGCCGGCGCTCTTCACGGCGATATCGAGCATTTGCGGATTGCCGTTCGAGAGGATCGCGAGACCGGGCCGCACGCCATGTTTGTTGCCCGCAAGCGCGGAGGGCGCTTCGCGCAACTGGCGCAGCGCGGGCACGGCATCGGGGAACGCGGACAGGCACGCGTATTCATCCATCAGACGCTTCTCGGCGGCGCGATTGAGCGTGAGCTGAAGCTTCTTCGCGGCGAAGCGCAACGCGTCGATCGTGATGTCCCAGAACGGCTGGTAATGTGCGCCGGCCGGGTCGGCAAGCGTGCGCAATTGCGTGTATTCGATCTGCTTGAGGCGCCACAGTTGCGAGAGCGCGTCGCCGTGGCCGGGAAACATCTGCTCAGCGGCAGCGATCACCGAATGCACGTCGAAAAGCGTGCCGTATGCATCGAAAATCACTGCTTGGGGGGAAAGTGTCGTTGTGGCCGACATTGCCGTGCGCTCCTATCAGAGGTCGAGACAGATTGTATTAGTGATGGTCTATGCTAAAAAAGAGGCTGGAGATCACTTGATCTTTTACTTTCATGCACCTAATCTGACGCGCACCGCCCACTTTCCCGCACCGTTGCGGCTCCGCCCACTTATGGACCGTTTCAAGCAGATCGAGACTTTCGTAGCCGTCGCGGCCAAGGGCAGCCTGTCCGCCGCAGCGCTGGCCGAGGGCGTCGCGCCCGCGATTATCGGCCGCCGCATCGACGCGCTCGAAGAGCGGCTCGGCGTCAAGCTGCTGGTGCGCACCACTCGCAAGATCACGCTGACCTTCGAAGGATCGGCGTTTCTCGAAGACTGCCAGCGCATCATTCACGATATGCAGAACGCCGAGGCCAGCGTGTCGGCGGGCGGTGTGAAGGCGAGCGGCCATTTGCGGCTGTCCGCGCCGGCAGGTTTCGGGCGCCGGCACGTCGCGCCGCTCGTGCCGGCCTTTACCGTCGCACATCCGGATGTGTCGATCACGCTCGATCTGTCCGACCGGCTGGTCGATCTGGTCAACGAAGGTTTCGATTGCGCGGTGCGGCTCGGCGAGCTGCCGGATTCGTCGCTGGTGTCGCTCAAGCTCGGCGAAAACCGCCGCGTGTGCGTCGCCTCGCCGTCGTATCTGAGCCGGCGCGGTGCGCCGCATACCCTGGCCGATCTCGCCCGCCACAACTGCCTCGCGCTCGGTGCGAGCGCCAACCAGCAGCGCGGCTGGATGTTCCAGCAGGGCGACAAGGTGGTCTCGATCAAGGTGTCCGGCACGATGGAATGCTCGGACGGTGCGGTGCTGCATGAGTGGTGCCTTGAAGGTTATGGCCTCGCATGGCGCTCGTGGTGGGAAGTCGGCACCGATATCGCAGCCGGGCGGCTGGTGAGCGTGCTCGACGAATTCGCCGCGCCGCCGATCGGCATCCATGCAGTATTTCCGCAGCGCCGTCATTTGCCGTTGCGGGTGCGGCTCTTTCTCGACTTTCTCAAGCATACGTATGGCGATCCCGGTTACTGGAGCTGAAGCCCGCTAAGGTCAGACGATGCCGCGCAAGGGGTTTCCGATATGCGGACAGACCCGCAGGCGCGCCTTGCGCATCATTTCGGCGCACTACAATCGATTTCAGCGGCTTTCTGCCGGGCTCGTTGGACGCTGACGCCGCGCGGCGAGCCGCACGGCGACGGAGGGCATCATGTTCAGGCATATCCTGGTTCCGACCGATGGTTCAGACCTGTCACGTAAAGCGATCGACGGCGCCATCGATCTTGCGCAGGCCGTCGGCGCACGCGTGACCGCTTACGCGTGTCTGCCGCAATATCCGTACTCGCCGTTCTCCGAAGTCGTGATCGAACCGCCGGCCGAGTTCCAGCAGCGCAGCGAGCACGAAGCGCGCGTGCATCTGCGGGAAGTGGAACTGGCCGCGCGCCGTGTGGGCGTTGCGTTCGACAGCCGCACCAGCGTGCACCCGGCGCCGTATCTCGGCATCATCGAAGCGGCCGAGCGGGGCGGCTGCGACGTGATTTTCATGGCATCGCACGGACGGCGCGGTCTTGGCAGCCTGCTGATCGGCAGCGAAACGCAGCGGGTGCTCACGCATACGAAAATCCCTGTGATCGTGTATCGCTGAGCCTGACTGTCCTGATTACGGTCCTGTTCTGCGTGTGCGCATAGCAAAAAAACGCCGGCGATAAGGCCGGCGCGAGGTATGCGTTGCCGCACGATCAGTTGTGTGGACACTGTCTCCCGGATTCCGGCCCTGAGGGCTCTAGCTCTGCGGACTGTTGTTCTCCTCCCTGACGGCGGCCCTCTGGCGGGGCCGTTTTTCGTCTGTCTGCCTTGCCGTTCCTGCGATCGGACCGCGCTATGACTTACGCGACCTTCTTGTCGAAGAACTGTTCGTCTTCCGTCGAGCCGTGCAGCGCGGTCGTCGATGCTTCGCGTTCGACCGTTTGCGTCACGGCGTCGAAGTAGCCGGTGCCGACTTCGCGCTGGTGCTTCACAGCGGTGAAGCCCTTTTCGGCAGCCGCGAATTCGGCCTGCTGCATTTCGACGAACGCGGTCATCTGGTTGCGGGCATAGCCGTGCGCCAGGTTGAACATCGAGTAGTTCAGCGCGTGGAAGCCGGCCAGCGTGATGAACTGGAATTTGTAGCCCATCGCACCGAGTTCGCGCTGGAACTTGGCGATCGTTGCGTCGTCGAGGTTCTTCTTCCAGTTGAACGACGGCGAGCAGTTGTACGACAGCAGCTGGTCCGGGAATTCCTTGTGGATCGCGTCGGCGAATTTCTTCGCGAACTCGAGGTCCGGCTTGCCGGTTTCGCACCAGATCATGTCGGCATACGGCGCATAGGCGAGACCGCGCGAGATCGCTTGCTCCAGACCCGGCTTCGTACGATAAAACCCTTCCACCGTGCGCTCACCCGTCAGGAACGGCTTGTCGTTGTCGTCGACATCCGACGTGATCAGGTCGGCGGCTTCAGCGTCGGTGCGAGCCAGCAGCACGGTCGGCGTGCCGGAGACGTCGGCGGCAAGACGTGCGGCGGTCAGTTTGGCGATATTTTCGCGGGTCGGCACGAGCACCTTGCCGCCCATGTGGCCGCACTTCTTCACCGAAGCGAGCTGATCTTCGAAGTGGACGCCCGCAGCGCCGGCCTCGATCATCGCCTTCATCAGTTCGAACGCGTTCAGCACGCCGCCGAAACCGGCTTCAGCGTCGGCCACGATCGGTGCGAAGTAGTCGGTATAGCCTTCGTCGCCCGGATTCTTGCCTTCCGACCACTGGATCTGGTCGGCGCGCGTCAACGTGTTGTTGATGCGCTTCACGACGAGCGGCACCGAGTTCGCCGGATACAGCGATTGGTCCGGGTACATTTCGCCGGCCACGTTCGCATCGCCCGCCACTTGCCAGCCCGACAGATAGATCGCCTTGAGGCCGGCCTTCACTTGCTGCATGGCCTGGTTGCCGGTCAGCGCGCCGAGGGCATTGACGAACGGCTCGTTATGGATCGATTCCCACAGTTTTTCCGCGCCGCGCCTGGCCAGTGTGTGCTCGACCGGCACCGAACCGCGCAGGCGCACCACGTCGTCGGCGGTGTACGTGCGCTTCACGCCTTTCCAGCGCGGATCGGTTTCCCATTGCTGTTGGAGTTGCTTGGCTTGCTGTTCGCGGGACATGGTGTGCTCCTTGGTTGCCTGAAGATGGATTGGTGAACTCTGTCTTCGTCGAAGCGGCTGGCCGGTTAGGCGTTTCGTTTCGCGAAGTCTTATATAAGAGTCTAGGCAAATCACTGATCGGGCAATAGCCACTTGGGAGCGTTTTTTGAATATTTATATTTGTTTTAAATCAGTTGCTTATGTCGTACGTTCCGCATTAAGAAACGTGTTTTTCCATCTCGCAATGGTTCGTGTTGTGCCGTGCAGCACGATTTTTTACGACGCAAAAAAATTTTCCACATCGTGAAATTTCGATGCCTGGCGAAAAAAAACCGGCGCATGAGCACCGGTTTCTTCCGACTGACGAACGGCGGGGCCGTCCGGGTCTTTTCAAGCTGACTTCTGTACAGATCGAGCTACGCGAATAGCTGTTGCACAGTCGTGACTTAGCTGCAACTTAGCTGCAACTTAGCTGCCGCGGCGCGCCGCACGCGGGCCGTCGCTGCGGCGTGCGCCGTAGCCGCCGTCACGCGAACCGCCGTAGCCTTCACGCGAACCGCCGCCAGCCGACTTGCCGGCCCAGCCGCCGCCATTGCCGCTACCGCTGCGAGCGCCGCCGCCGTTACCGGCCGGTTTGCCAGCACCGCTGCCGAAACGACGGCCACCGCCGTTGCCGCCGCCCGGACGGCCACGGCCGCCAAAGCCAGGACGGCCGTTGCCCGACGGAGCCGACTTGCGCGGCTCGAAGCCTTCGACAACGTTGACCGGCAGCGGCGTGCGCACGAAACGCTCGATGCGCTTCAACGCGCCTTGCTCGGCGTGATGCACGAGGCTCACTGCGATGCCCGAGCGGCCAGCACGGCCGGTACGGCCGATACGGTGCACGTAGTCTTCAGCGAACTTCGGCAGATCGTAGTTGAACACGTGCGTGATGCCCGGGATGTCGATGCCGCGAGCGGCGACGTCCGTGGCGACCAGCACGCGCACACGGCGCTCGCGCAGTGCGCGGATCGTGCGGTTACGTGCGCCTTGCGGCAGGTCGCCGTGCAGAGCGGCCGATTCGAAACCCGCGTCGGCCAGACGGCCGGCCAGTTGGTCGGCGTCCATCTTGGTTGCCGTGAAGACGATAGCCTGGTCGAGGCCGGCGTCGCGCAGCAGATGGTCGAGCAGACGATCCTTGTGATCGCGGTCGTCAACATAATGGACGGTTTGCGCGATGTTCGTGCGCTGTTCCAGACGCTGGACGATCTCGATCCGTTCCGGATCCTTCAGCAGACGGCCGGTCAGTGAACCGATCTTGCCGTCGAGCGTGGCCGAGAACAGCATCGTTTGACGCGAAGCCGGCGTAGCGGCAACGATCGTTTCGATGTCTTCGATAAAGCCCATGTCGAGCATGCGGTCGGCTTCGTCGAGCACGAGGATCTGCAGTTGCGACAGATCGATGCGGCCGCGTTCCAGGTGGTCGATCAGACGGCCCGGCGTGGCAACCAGGATTTCCGGGTTCTTTGCCAGCAGCATCAATTGTTGACCGTAAGCGACGCCGCCCAGAATGCTGACGGTGCGCAGGCGCTTCAGGTGCTTGCCATACGTAGCAGCGGCGGTCGTGACCTGCATCGCGAGTTCGCGGGTCGGCGTCAGAACCAGCATGGTCGGACGGGCAACCGGTTGCGGACGGCGCGTGCGGCCGCCGTCCGCCGGACGCGGTTCACGCGGCTGGCTGGCTTGTGCCTTTTGCAGTTGCGAGAAACGCTCGATGGCGGGCAGCATGAACGCGGCGGTCTTGCCCGAACCGGTCGGGCTCGAGACCATCAGATCGCGCCCGGCGATGGCGGCGGGGATCGCGCGTTGCTGAACCGGAGTCGGGTTTTGGTAACCAGCGACGGTCAGCGCGGAGACGACATCCGCGGAAAGACCGAGCGACGCGAACGTCGGGCCGGCCGGCGCTGCGGCTTCAGCGGCAACGGCTTGCGGAGCGGCAGCGACTGCTGCAGCTTGCGCGGGCGCGTCGGCGAGACCGAGGGCTTGGTCGGCGATGGCGTTCAACGGGCTGCTGGGGGTATTGCTCGAAGTCATGAGAATCCTTGGTACACAGGGAATTAATACGTCGGCGCCAATCGGCATACCCAAGTCGTCGGATTCAGCGAGCAAAGAAGCAGCGAGCAAATCGAAAAACGGGGGCAGCTCGCGATAATCAAGGCGAGCTTTTCGTTAGAAGCTGTATCGGTTGCGACATGCCAACACGGCGTGCCGCCAGCCTGGTACATGATCGCCCGTAGGGGGCTAGGCAGGAGGGGACAGGTTCTAAACTGGATTGGAGCTAAACGCTACGAGGCGCTGCGCCGCAAAAGCCGCTAGAGGATAGCCGGGCAAAGCAGTGAAGCGCAGGCAGCATTGTATAGGGTTTTGTTGCACTGCGCCACCATTAGGATATTTCCTGGCGGAAAAGTTTCGTTTTGTCTGCTGATGCCCGCTGTGGGGCTAGCTTAGGCTGACGCGCCGCTTTTGAGGGATTCGACCAGATCGACATATTGTTGCTTCGCGGCGTCCTGGGGCGTGCCTTTTAGAGCGGCCCATGCATCGTATTTGTATTTTCCGACGATGTCGGTGAAGCCGGGTTTGTCGCCGTGGACGTCGCCGTCGGTGGCCTGTTTGAAGAGCGCGTAGAGACGCAGGAGGGTGAGATTGCCCGGGCGCTCCGGCAATTGCTTTGCGTCTTCCTGGGCTTGCGTGAATTGGGTGTTGATGTCTGTCATGGTTTGGTTTTTGCCCTCCGGGCAGGGTCTGGTTTTGTTTGGGGCCTGGCTGGTGATCATAGCAATTGGATGCTGCCGCGGGACTGAGGGGTTATTCCAAACGGTTTTGGGGTTTCCATGAAAAGCAAAAACCGGAGGACAACCCAAAACCACATTCGCACGAGCGGTGCCGATTACAATACGCGTCATGAGTCAAACTGTGCTTCTTGCCCTCGATACATCGACCGAATTCTGCTCGGTGGCGCTTCTATCCGCCGCCGGCGAATCATCGGCTCACGCCGGCCCTGAACCCCGTATCTGGGTGCGCCACGAGCAAACCGGCGCAGTCTCCAGCACGCGCCTCCTGCCCGCGATCCGCGAACTCTTCGACGAAGCGGGTCTGAAGCTGGCCGACTGCAACGCCATCGCCTTCGGCTCGGGTCCGGGCTCGTTCACGGGTCTTCGCACGGCAACCGGTGTCGCCCAAGGTCTGGCATTCGGCCTGAACCTGCCGGTCGTGCCGATCAGCACTTTGCTCGCTTGCGCGGAAAGCGCCCGGCTGCGCGATCCATCGGCGGCCCGCGTGCTCGCCGCGCTCGATGCCCGCATGGACGAAATCTATTGGGCCGACTACGCATGGGACGACGCTCAAGGCGAGTGGCGCACGCTCCAGCCGGCTTCGCTCGATGTCCCCGAGCGCCTCGTCTTGCCCGCTGCGCCGTTCACGCTGGCCGGCAACGCTGCCGCGGCCTTCGGCGCGCGATTGCCCGCCGTCGCGGCTGCGCGAACGGTCGACGGCGAAGCGCTGCCGCATGCGCTACCCATCGCGTACGCTGCGCTACGCGCGTTTCGCGCCGGCCGCACCGTGCCCGCCGACCAGGCCGCGCCGGAATACGTGCGCGATAAAGTTGCCCAGACCACGGCGGAACGCGTCGCCGAAAAAGCCGCCAAGGCCGAACTCGCGGCAAAGGTGGCGCACGACCTGCATCAGGGCGAGGGCCGGCAATGAGTGGTGTGTTGCTCGCGGACCGCTACATGTCGCCGATGACCGAAGGCGATCTGGACGAAGTCGCCGCAATCGAAAAGATCGCCTACGAATTCCCCTGGAGTCGCGGCAATTTTGGCGATTCGCTGCGCAACGGCTATTTCGGCATCTGTCTGCGTCACGTGACAGGTACGTTGATCGGCTATTGCGTGCTGATGCCGGTCGTCGATGAAATGCATCTGCTCAATTTGTGCGTGACGCCCGCCGCGCAGGGCGCCGGCGCAGGGCTCGCGTTGTTGCGCGAAGCGGTGCGTATCACGCGCACCGAAAAACTCGACGGTCTGCTGCTCGAAGTACGGCCGTCGAATCATCGGGCGATCCGGCTGTACGAACGTTTCGGTTTTGCGTCGATTGGCCGCCGCAAAAACTATTATCCGGCGCGGCATCGCAGCCGGGAGGACGCCATCGTGATGCGTTATTCGTTTGTCAGGGAGGGCGCAGATGGCGCTGCATGAATCGGTACTGGAAGAGTTCGGACTCGCGCCACTGTGGGTGCGTCGCGGGATGGCGGCGGTCGCGTCGGTCGAGGCTGTGGAGCTTGCCTCCGACGTGCAGGTCGGCAACGCGCAGCCAGCTCTCGAGGACGCGGCGCCCACAAGCGCGCGCCATGAAGAACCGCCTGCAGCGGACTCGCGGGTCGCGGCTCCTCAAGCGTCGCCCGCCGCGCGCGAGCCGAACGAGCGCCGTTCGCCTGCGCAACATAGCGAGCCGGGCCGGCAAACTTCGCCGTCCTCGTTCAGCGAAACCCCGCCCGACGACGATTTCGCCTGGTTCGACGATCTGCCGGCCCCTGAGCCAGCCCATGATCCGGCCCACGCGAGTGCCGAAGCGCGCCGCGAGACGCCGGACGCATTGCCGCCGATCCAGCGGCTCGATTGGGACGCGTTGAGCGAGCGCGTCGCCGGCTGCGAACGCTGTCGTCTGTGCGAGAAACGTACGAATACGGTGTTCGGCGTCGGCGATCGCAACGCCGACTGGATGCTGATCGGCGAAGCGCCTGGCGAGAACGAAGACCGCCAGGGCGAGCCGTTCGTCGGCCAGGCCGGCAAACTGCTCGACAACATGCTGGGTTCGCTGACACTCGCGCGCGACACCAACGTCTATATCGCCAACGTGATCAAGTGCCGGCCGCCTGGCAACCGCAATCCCGAGCCCGACGAAGTCGCGCGTTGCGAGCCTTATCTGCAACGCCAGGTCGAATTGGTCAAGCCGAAGCTGATCGTCGCGCTCGGCCGCTTCGCCGCGCAGAGTCTGCTGAAAACCGATGCGAGCATTTCGTCGCTGCGCGGCCGTGTTCACGAATACGAAGGGGTACCGGTCATCGTCACGTATCACCCGGCGTATCTGCTGCGCAGTCTGCCCGACAAGGCGAAGGCCTGGGCCGATCTGTGCCTCGCGCGCGACACGTGGCGCAAGGCGGGCGGCGCGGCTTCGAACGAAGCGAAGTGATGGCCGCCACGGGGCCGACGGTGGACCTCACCGCTTCGCCGGGCGCATCCGCCGCGTTCCTCGATACGCTTCTCGACACATTGCGCGTCCCGGCGGTGCGCGATCTGGCGTGGCTGCTGCTGAGCGCCGATTTGCTGCGAGCGCAGCCACCCGTGGGCGCGCTGGCTATCCCGTTCGACACGCCGCATGAAGCAAACGCGACCATCGACTGGTTGCGCGCGCTCGACGCCGATCCGGCCGAATTGCAGCGCGAGCTCGCGGCGACGCGCGTCACGCGCCTTGGTCGATACGCCGAACGTCTGCTCGCCTGGTTTCTGAAGCACGGGCCCGCGGCGCGGCTGGTCGCGGCCGGCGTCCCGCTGCGGCGCTCGGGCGTCACGCTCGGCGAATGCGATTTTCTGGTTCAGACGCAGCGGGGCGCGCGGTTGCATTGGGAATTGGCTGTGAAGTGCTACCTGCATGCCGGCGCCGGCCGGGGGCAACTGGCGGATTACGTCGGCCCGAATCTGAAGGACCGCTTCGATCTGAAGCTCGCGCATCTGCTGAATCATCAGTTGCCGTTGAGTGCGCGCGAAGAATTCGCGGCGCTCGGCTATGGTGGGCCGTGGACTCCGCAAATGTTCGTCAAAGGCTGGCTGTTTTACCGGCATGGCGAGTCGCCGGATGATCTGGCCGTGCTCAATCCTTCACATGGGCGCGGCTGGTGGGTGACGCGTGGCGATTGGCCGGCTTTCGCGGCGGCGCATGCGCAGACGTGGCGCACGCTGCCGCGACTGGAATGGCTGGCGCCGCGGCGGCATGAGCCCGATGCGGCGGAAGAGGCGGGGGTGGCTTTCGTCGATGCGCAAACGCTCGCTGCGCAAATCTCGCATCAACATGGACCGACGATGGTCGCGGCGTTCGCCAATGGCAGCGCGGGTGGCTGGCTTGAACGCTCGCGTGGTTTCATCGTGCCCGACGACTGGCCGCAACTGGCGCAAGCCTACGCGCGGCAATAGTTGTAGCCAGAGGGTGATGGCATCGGCAGCGTGGCTGCGCAATGCAGCGGCAGCGCCGGCTCAGCCCCTCACCACCACCGATAAAAATGATGCACTGGTCCGACGCCGTGGCCGACGTCGAGTCGATCGCTCGCTTGCAACGCGCCGGTCAGATACAGCTTCGCATCGGCGACCGCGCTCGCCAGATCGTCGCGTTGCGGAATCAGCGCAGCAATCGCCGACGACAGCGTGCAGCCCGTCCCATGCGTGTTCTTCACCGGCACGCGCGGACCGCCCAGGCGCAGCGTGCCGCTGTCCTGCACGAGCCAGTCGGGGCTATCCGCCGCGCTCAGATGACCGCCCTTCATCAGCACCGCACGCGCGCCGAGCGCACGTAACGCTTCGCCTTGCGCAACCATGCCGGCTTCATCCGTTGCGGCTTCCACGCCTAGCAAAGCCGCGGCTTCCGGCAGATTCGGCGTCAGCAGATCGGCAAGCGGCAGCAATTCGTCGCGCACTGCCGCGACTGCATCCGGCAGCAGCAACGCGTGATTGCTCTTCGAAATCATCACCGTGTCGAGCACGATGTGCTTCGGCTTGTGCCGGCGCAACGCATCGGCCACCGCGCGCGCGATCGGCGCGTTCGCGAGCATGCCGATCTTCACCGCATCGATACGAATATCGTCGAACACCGCGTCGAGTTGCGCAGCGATGAAGGCCGGCTCCGGCGTGTGGATCGCCGTGACGCCGCGCGTGTTTTGCGCGGTCAGCGCGGTAATCACGCTCGCGCCGTAAGCGCCGAGCGCCGAGAAGGCTTTCAGGTCGGCCTGAATACCGGCGCCGCCGCCGGAATCGGAACCGGCGATCGTCAGCACATTGGGAATCGGTTGAGTCATGGCAAAGCGGGAATGAGAGAAGGCGCGGGCCGTTTGACAACTGCGAACTCGCCGCGGGTCAGTGCTTGACTTCGCCGATCAGCGCGACCGAATCGAAGGCGCGCTGATTCGACTGGTGGCGCCGCATCACGAGCCACATCATCAGACAGACGAAAGTGCCGAACAGCACGATCACCACCGTGACCGGCACGTCGAGCCAGACCAGCACGGCGTACAGGCACAGCATCACGAGCACGGAGAGATTCTCGTTGAAGTTCTGCACGGCAATCGAATGGCCCGCCGACAGCAGCACGTGGCCGCGATGCTGGAGTAGCGCATTCATCGGCACGACGAAAAAACCCGACAGGCCGCCGACGATCATCAGGAAGATATATGCGACGATCAGATAGCCCGGCACATGCATGCGGCCGAAATACAGCCCCCAATGCGCCGGGAACAGGTCGCGCGTGTAGAACGCCATCAGCATCACGGCGATGCCCATCATGATGCCGACCGGCAGCACCGACAGCGATTTCTTCAGCGGTATGCGCGACGCCGCGAAGATCGCGCCGGCCGCCACGCCCACGGCCACCACGGCCTGCAGGATCGCAGCTTCCGACAGCGACATATTGAGCGATACCTCGGCCCATTTCAGCACGATGAATTGCAGCGTGGCGCCGGCGCCCCAGAACAGCGTGGTGACGGCGAGTGAAATCTGGCCGAGCTTGTCGCGCCACAGCACGACGAAACAATCGGCGAAATCGGTGACGAGCTTGATCGGGCCGCGTTCCTGTTTCGGATAACGCGCGCCGGTGTCGGGAATGCGCAGATTGAACAGCGCGGCGATCACGTAGATCGCCATGATCACCAGCATCGCCGCTTCGGCGGGTGTGTTGACGGTGGGAATGTGGTGCCGCAGAATCGGCGCGGCGATGTGCGGACTGATCAAGGCGCCGCCGAGCACGGTGCCGAGAATGATCGAGCCAACCGTGGTGCCTTCGATCCAGCCGTTCGCGGCCACCAGCCGCTCAGGCGGCAGCAGTTCAGTGAGAATCCCGTATTTGGCCGGCGAGTAGGCCGCCGCGCCAAAGCCGACGATGCCATAGGCGAGCAATGGATGCGCGCCCACCAGCATCGTGATGCAACCGATCACTTTGATGGTGTTGGTGATGAACATCACGTGCCCTTTCGGGCGGGAGTCCGCGAAGGCGCCCACGAAAGCGGCCAGAACGACGTATGACAGCACAAAGAACAACTTGAGCAGCGGCGTCATCCAGTTTGGAGCGTGAAGATCTTTCAGCAGTGCGATAGCAGCAATCAGAAGCGCATTGTCGGCCAGCGACGAAAAAAACTGCGCGGCCATGATGGTGTAAAAACCTTTTTTCATCTGATGCGATGCTGTCCTCGCTGCGGTCTGTCCGCCCCGGCCGCGTGCAGGGCGTCCGGGCTTATGCCGTTCGAAATGGGTTGTGCGCACGGCTTTATATCACGAAAATAGCGGGATTCGGACTAGCAAAATCCTTGACCGCACCGCCCAGCGGGCTGCCGAGCGCTGAAAACGCCCTGTAAGCTGCTGATTCGCAAGCGTCTTTACGAAAATATCCCATGCCGCGCCCCCTTTCAGCCACGATCCACACCGCAGCACTCGCCAATAATCTCGCCGTCGCCCGGCGCTACGCACCAAAATCCAAGATTTGGGCCGTCGTCAAGGCAAACGCCTATGGACACGGCCTCGCACGCGCTTTTCCCGGCCTGCGCGCAACCGACGGCTTCGGTTTGCTGGACCTCGAAGAAGCCGTGAAGTTGCGTGAATTGGGCTGGGCTGGACCGATTTTGTTGCTCGAAGGCTTTTTCCGTCCGACCGATATCGACGTGATCGACCGCTACAGCCTGACCACGGCGCTGCACTCGGACGAACAGTTGCGCATGCTGGAAATGGCGCGCCTGTCGAAGCCCGTCAACATTCAGTTGAAGATGAACAGCGGCATGAACCGCCTCGGCTACACGCCGGAAAAATTCCGTGCCGCATGGGAGCGCGCACGCGCCTGTCAGGGCGTCGGCCAGATTACGTTGATGACCCATTTCTCTGATGCCGACAGCGAACGCGGTATCGCCGATCAGATGGAAGCGTTCGAGCGCGGCGCGCAGGGCATCGCGGGCGCGCGCAGCCTCGCAAATTCGGCGGCGACGCTGTGGCATCCCGCCGCGCACTTCGACTGGGTGCGTCCGGGCATCATTCTGTACGGCGCGTCGCCGTCCGGCGTGAACGCCGCGATCGCAGGCACCGGCCTGCAACCGGCAATGACGTTTGCTTCCGAGCTGATCGCGGTGCAAACCATCGCCGAGGGCCAGACCGTCGGCTATGGCTCGTCGTTCAAGGCGCGCGGGCCGATGCGCATCGGTGTGGTGGCCTGCGGCTATGCGGACGGTTATCCGCGGATCGCGCCGGAAGGCACGCCGGTGATCGTCGACGGGGTGCTGACGCGGATCGTCGGACGCGTCTCGATGGACATGCTGACCGTCGACCTGACGCCGATTCCAACCGCCAACGTCGGCTCGCGCGTCGAATTGTGGGGTACTTCGCTGCCGATCGACGACGTCGCGCAAGCATGCGGCACGATCGGCTACGAGCTGATGTGCGCCATCGCGCCGCGCGTGCCGGTGCGCGCCGAATAAGCGCGGCACTGACGGACCGAGTCACCGCATCAATCAATAGAACAGCAACAGGCAAGGGCGCGTGGCTAAACAGAAGACGTTGTACATCTGCAGTGAATGCGGCGGGCAATCGCCGAAGTGGGCCGGGCAGTGCCCTTCGTGCAACGCATGGAACACGCTGGTCGAATCGGTGGCGGAAGCGCCGTCCACGCATCGCTTCCAGTCGCTCGCGAAAAGCGCGCCGGTACGGCGTCTCGCCGATATCGACGCGTCCGACGTGCCGCGCTTTTCGACCGGCGTCAGCGAGTTCGACCGTGTGCTGGGCGGCGGTCTGGTGCCGGGCGGCGTGGTCCTGATCGGCGGCGATCCGGGTATCGGCAAATCGACGCTGTTGCTGCAATCGCTCGCGGAAATCGCCGCGGACAAACGCGCGCTCTATATCAGCGGCGAAGAATCGGCTGCGCAGATCGCGCTGCGCGCGCAGCGGCTGTCGCTGCTCGAGCCCGGCTCGAAGGCCAGCGAGTTGCAGTTGCTCGCGGAAATCCAGCTCGAAAAGATCCAGGCGACCATCGCCGAGCAGCGACCCGACGTCGCGGTGATCGACTCGATCCAGACGGTGTATTCCGACGCGTTGACCTCCGCGCCCGGTTCGGTCGCGCAGGTGCGCGAGTGCGCGGCGCAGTTGACGCGAATCGCCAAGCAGTCGGGCACCACCATCATCATGGTCGGCCACGTGACCAAGGAAGGCGCGCTCGCGGGGCCGCGCGTGCTGGAACACATCGTCGATACGGTGTTGTACTTCGAAGGCGACACGCATTCGTCGTTCCGGCTGGTGCGCGCGATCAAGAACCGCTTCGGCGCGGTCAACGAACTGGGCGTGTTCGCGATGACCGAGCGCGGTTTGCGCGGCGTCGCCAATCCTTCCGCGCTGTTTCTGTCGCAGCATGAGCAATCCGTGCCGGGTTCGTGCGTGCTGGTCACGCAGGAGGGCACGCGGCCGCTGCTGGTCGAAGTGCAAGCGCTGGTGGACGCGGCGAACGCGCCGAATCCGCGCCGGCTCGCGGTCGGCCTGGAACAGAACCGGCTGGCGATGCTGCTGGCGGTGCTGCATCGGCACGCCGGCATCGCCTGCTTCGATCAGGACGTGTTCCTGAACGCGGTGGGCGGCGTGAAGATCACCGAACCCGCGGCCGACCTGGCCGTGCTGCTCGCAATTCATTCGTCGATGCGTAACAAGCCGTTGCCGAAGGGGCTGGTCGTATTCGGCGAAGTCGGGCTGGCCGGCGAGATCCGGCCGTCGCCGCGCGGTCAGGAACGTCTGAAGGAAGCCGCGAAACTGGGCTTTTCGGTCGCGGTGATTCCGAAGGCCAATGCACCGAAGCAGCCGATTGAAGGCTTACAGGTCGTTGCGGTTGAAAGGATCGAGCAGGCCATCGACCGGGTCCGCACGCTCGATTAGACGGGGGCTGGGGCGGCTGCAGCGCCGTGGGCGGCGTAATGATGTGTAAATATCTCCATATTGGCTGTAACCCAGCCGACATTCCTTTTTCCTAAGCTGGGGGGTATTGCATCCCCCTTCTGATGCCGAAAAAAGGATTGCGCCTTGAAACAGTCATATGAAACCGTGGCCGAGCGGCCGATGCAGGTGCGCGGTTGTCGCGTCTCCGCACCCATTCGCCAGCCTTGGGGCGGTGCTTGCCGGATTGTCGAGTGGATCGACACGACGGGGCAGATTTCCCGGCGGGTGGTGGCCGAGCATGTAACCGCCGCGGAAGTGCGGGCCACCATCAACCGTCACGTTGAAGGCCGCAAGCATGTGCTGTTCGACGACGAGAAAACGCCGCGCCAGACCTTGCCGCGGCAAACGGCGGCCAAACGCTGATGCCCCCGGCGCTGGCCACTTGCCTTAACCGGCGTAGCGGTCCTCGTCATCCTCGGGTTCGGCTTCTATTTCGCTCTCGCTTGTAGCCACGCAGGTCTGCGGATTGAACAGCGGATGCCGCGCAGCTTCCGCCGGGGTCAGCACCGGCGACACGCAACAGTCGAGCGGCTCCAGCAGCAACACCCATTCTTCCAGCGGACGCTTGCCGATCAGGTCGGCCAGTTCCTGCGTCAGCGCGGCCGCGTCGGGGCCGCCGATCGCCTGGCCGAGACTCCAGTGGCGTGTCGCCCATTCGGGCCGGTCCAGTGCCATGCACAAGGTTTCCCAAAACTTCAGTTCGAGCGCGCCGACCGCGAGCCAGCGATGGTCGAGCGTGCTGTACAGGTTGTAGCAGGGCACGCCGCCATTCAGCAGACCGGCGCCTGCGGCCGGTGCGACGCCGTCATTGGCAAGTGAGACCTGCGCGACGACGTTGTGCGCGTGCGTGACGTGGGTCATCGATACGTCGACGAAGCGGCCATCGCCACCGCGCGAGACATGCCATAACGCGGCGAGGATCTGCGTCACCGCGCTCAATGCACCGCCGAGCAGGTCGGCAATCTGGAAGTTCGGCAGGATCGGCGCACCGTCGCGGTTGGCCAGTTGATCGAGCACGCCCGCGTAGCCGATGTAGTTCAGATCGTGGCCGGCATGGCCGGCAAACGGACCGCTCGCGCCGTAGCCGGTGATCGCGCAATACACCAGTTTGGGATTGGCCGCGCGCAGCGTTTCGTAGCCGATGCCGAGGCGCTCCATCACGCCGGGCCGGAAACTCTCTATCAACACATCGGCTTCGGCCGCGAGGGCGCGCAACACGTTGCGTCCCGCATCCGATTTCAGATCGAGACGCGTTTCGCGCTTGCCGCGATTGACGAGCCGGTAAAACGCGCCGGGCCGTCCCGCAACGCGGTCGCTCGACGACTGCATCATCGTGCGGGTGGGGTCTCCCGCGCCGGGTGCTTCGATCTTCAGCACGTCTGCGCCGAGTTCGGCGAGCCGCAACGCGGCGACCGGGCCCGGCAACAGACGCGTCAGATCGAGCACGCGCAGGCCTTTCAGCGCGGGCGGCGTTGATAACGACGCAGTTGATGACGCAGATGAAGTCACGGATGACAAGGTCAACCCCTGATCGATGCCGGCGCGGACTTGAGAACTGCGTGCCCGCTAACCGATTTGTTCGAGTTCCTCGTGAGCATCGAGCCATTCGGCTTCGAGCGCTTCGAGGCGCGCGTTCACATCTGCCTGACGGCGGATCGCCTCCGTCAGTTTGCTTTTCTGCTCGGGATCGTAACTCGCCGGATCGACGACGAACGCATCGAGCGTCGCTTTTTCCGCGTTGAGCGAGTCCATTTCCTTTTCGATCTTCGTGATGCGGCTTTGCAGCGGCTTTTTCAGGTGCGCGAGCTTTTGCCGCGTTTCGGCTTCGAGACGGCGCTGTTCCTTGCGATTGACGCCGTTGTCCGCGCTATCCGCGTCGTTCGATGCCGCGCCGGCTTTCAACGCCGCGCGTTGTTCAGCCGCGTGTTGCAGCAGCCAGTCGCGGTAGTCGTCCAGATCGCCGTCGAATTCCTGCAGACGATGCCTGGCGACCAGCATGAATTGATCGGTCGTGGCGCGTAGCAGATGCCGGTCGTGCGACACCAGAATCAGCGTGCCCTCGAACTGCGCGAGCGCCATGGTCAGCGCGTGACGCGTTTCGAGATCCAGGTGGTTGGTCGGCTCGTCGAGCAGCAGCAGATTCGGCTTTTGCCAGATGATCAGCGCCAACGCGAGGCGGGCCTTTTCTCCGCCCGAGAAAGGCGCGATTTTCGAGGTCGCCATCTCGCCGGAGAAGTTGAAGCTGCCGAGGAAGTCGCGCAGTTCCTGCTCACGCGTATCCGGCGCGAGCCGCGCCAGATGCTGCAACGGCGTGTCGTCCGGGCGCAGCGTTTCCAGTTGGTGCTGCGCGAAGTAGCCGATGCGCAGACCCTTGCCTTCGCGCACATGACCGCCGAGTGCTTCGAGCGTGCCGGCCAGCGTCTTGATCAGCGTCGATTTGCCTTGGCCGTTCGCGCCGAGCAGGCCGATGCGCTGGCCGTTCTGGATCGACAGCATCACATGCTCGACGATCGGAATCTCGACGCCGTCATTGCGATAGCCGCAGCACACGCCTTCCATCACCATCATCGGATTCGGTGCGGAATCGGGCGTGCGGAACTCGAACGTGAACGGCGACGACGCATGCGCCGGCGCGATCAGTTCCATCTTTTCGAGCGCCTTCACGCGGCTTTGCGCCTGGCGCGCCTTGGTGGCCTGTGCCTTGAAGCGGTTGATGTAGCTCTGCAAATGCTCGACGGTGCGCTGCTGTTTCTCATACGCGCTTTGCTGCAACGCGATCTGCTGCGCGCGCAGGATTTCGAACTGCGAGTAGTTGCCGCCGTAACGCTTGATCTGTTGATACTCCAGATGCAGCGTCACGTTGCAGACCGTATCGAGAAACTCGCGGTCGTGCGAGATCACGATCAGCGTGCCCGGATAACGGTTCAGCCAGTCTTCGAGCCAGACGATCGCGTCGAGGTCCAGGTGGTTGGTCGGTTCGTCGAGCAGCAGCAAATCGGAGCGGCACATCAGCGCCTGCGCGAGATTCAGCCGCATGCGCCAGCCGCCCGAGAAGCTGCTGACCGGCTCGCGCGTCTGATCGAGCGTGAAGCCTAGACCGAGCAGCAGCGCTTCGGCACGGGCGGGCGCGGTGTAGCCGTCGGCGTCGGCGAACGCCGCGTGCGCTTCGCCCTCGGCGGCGCCGTCATGCGCGGCCGACGCGGCGGCGATACGCGCTTCGATCTCGCGCAACGCGGCGTCGCCGTCGAGCGTATAGGCGAGGGCGGTCTTGTCGGCGGCGGGCGTTTCCTGCGCGACGTGGGCGATCTGCCAGGTCGGCGGAATCGAGAAATCGCCGCCGTCCGCATGCAGTTCGCCGAGCAGCACGGCAAACAGCGTCGACTTGCCCGCGCCGTTCGCCCCCACCAGGCCGGCCTTTTCGCCGGGGTTGAGGGTGAACGTGGTGTTTTCGAAGAGCGGCTTGGTGCCGCGCGCGAGGCTGAACTGGTTAAAGCGGATCACGAAGAGGCCGGCTGAAGAAAACCGCTATTTTAGACTGCCGGGGCTGACACCGGGCGCTTAGCTGGGATCGGCCATTCGGCCGACTGTACCGGCGAGGCATTTAGCTTAGACTGAAGGCTTTCACGGGGAGAAAACATGACATCGATCTATTCGTATTCGGCACGCACGCTCGGCGGCGAGGAAGTCAGTCTGGAGCGCTATCAGGGCAAGGTGCTGTTGATCGTCAACACCGCGAGCGAATGCGGGTTCACACCGCAGTATGCGGGCCTGCAAAAGCTCTACGACACCTACGCGGCGCGCGGCCTCGCGGTGCTCGGCTTTCCGTGCAACCAGTTCGGCAAGCAGGAGCCGGGCGACGCTGCGCAGATCGGCAGTTTCTGCGAGAAGAACTACGGCGTGACCTTCCCGATGTTCGACAAGATCGACGTGAACGGCGCGAACGCGCATCCGCTATTTCGTTACTTGACGGGCGAGGCGCCGGGTCTGCTGGGGCTCGAGGCGATCAAGTGGAATTTCACCAAGTTCCTGATCGGCCGCGACGGCAATGTGGTCAAACGCTATGCGCCGCTGACCAAGCCGGAGGCGATTACCGAAGACGTCGAGAAGCTGCTGTAACCCGTCAGGCGGTGGAGCAGAGCGGTAGCTACAGTATCGGCGAGAACAACCTTGCGACGTGCATCAGCACGCGCCGCAACGCGCTCGCTTGCCGGTAATCGTTGCGGTCGATTTCGAGCGACTCGGCGAAATCCTTCAGCAGCATCGCTTCGACTTCTTTGGCAAAACCGCGGTCCACGGTCAGTACCATGATCTCGAAGTTCAGGCGGAACGAGCGATTGTCGAGATTGGCACTGCCGATCGCGGCGGCCACGCTGTCGATCAGCACGACCTTCTGATGCAGGAAGCCCGGCTGGTAGCGAAAAATCCGGATGCCCGCGCGCAGCGAGTCGTACGCATAGAGTTTCGAGGCTTCGAACACGACGAGATGGTCGCGCCGGCTCGGAATCAGGATGCGCACATCCACGCCGCGCAGTACCGCAAGCCGCAGCGCCGCGAACACCGCCTCGTCGGGCACGAGGTAAGGCGTGGTGATCCAGATCCGCTCGCGTGCCGCGGTGATCGCCTGGACGAAGAAGAGCGAACAGGTTTCCTGCTTGTCGGCCGGGCCGCTCGGCATCACGAGGCAGTGCATGCCTTGACCGGCCGGCCCGGATGGCGGGATGTCGAATTGCGGCAACTGTTGGGTCGCCGAATGCCAGTCTTCGGTGAACACGAACTGGATGCTGGCAACCGCCGGGCCGCGCACTTCGATATGTGTGTCGCGCCATGGGGAGAGCGGCGGCTTGCCGCCCAGATACTCGACGCCGACGTTGTGACCGCCGACAAACGCGCGTTCGCCGTCGACCGAGACGATCTTGCGGTGATTGCGGAAGTTCAGTTGCAAACGGTTGACGAAACGGCGATTGGTGGCGAACGGGTACGTTTCGACGCCGGCCGCGCGCAACGCCGCCACATAGCGGTGGGGCAGATCGAAACTGCCGATGCTGTCGTACAGAAAGTAGACGCGTACGCCTTGCTGCGCTTTTGTGATCAGCATGTCTTTGAGCATCTCGCCGAGCGCATCGTCGTGCACGATGAAGAACTGCACGATCACATAGTGGCGCGCGCCTTCGATCGCTTCGAAAATCGCTTCGAAGGTCGCTTCGCCGTTCACTAGCGTGCGCACCGAGTTGCCCGGCAGGAACGGCATGCCCCCCAGGCGCGTCAACGAATGCACAAGGCTCGCGCCGAGTTCTTCCGTGGGCAGGCCTGCCGACGAGTCCTGCGTGTCCCATTCCAGCGGATGCGCACGCGTGCGCAGCAATTCGTTCTCGACGCGGCGGGCGTCCGCGTAGCCGGCAAACTTGCTGCGGCCGAGGAACAGGTACGGCACCAGCGTCAGATACGGCATCGCGACCAGCGACACAGCCCAGGCGATCGCGCCTTGCGATGTGCGGGTGTTCAGAATCGCATGGCATGCGGCGATCACGCCGAGAATATGGGCGAGGGCGACCAGCGGGCCGATGTGAAGCAAGTCGAATTGCATAGGCGGCTGAAGGGTTTGCGGGGGCGCTGCCAGGCGGCTTGAAGTCGCGGAGGGCAGTCGACCGCGCCCATCTTACCGAACGCGCGCACGTTGGGGGGCGCTACGGCGATTGACGGCTTGGAGGTGAAGCGGCAAGGAAGGGACACGCGTTGCGCACGGCGGACAGCGCCAGGCCGCCGCGCGCATCGTCGGATGAAGCGATAAGGAGCGATAAAGCGTCAGACCGGCAGATCCGCGGCCTGAATCAGGAACACGTTGTCGTCGCCGGCGCTGGTCGACAGCCATACGAGGTCGAGGCCGCCGAACGCTGCCTCGACGTTCGCGCGCTCGTTGCCGATTTCGACCGCCAGCACGCCGTCGTCGGTCAGCCAGTTGCGCGCTTCGCCGATGATCCGGCGCACGATATCCATGCCGTCCGCGCCGCCTGCCAGCGCCATGTCAGGCTCGTGCTTGTACTCGGCGGGCAGCGTCTGCATCGACGCCGCGTTCACATACGGCGGATTGCAGATGATCACGTCGTAGCGGCGCTCGGCGAGCGGCGCGTACAGATCGCCTTCGAAGAGCGCAATGCGGTCGTCGAGGTGGTAGTCCGTAACGTTGCGCGTCGCGACTTCGAGCGCGGGCGCCGACAGATCGACCGCATCGACATCCGCATTCGGAAACGCGTGCGCCGCGAGAATCGCGAGGCAGCCGGAGCCGGTGCACAGTTCGAGCACCGCGCCGACCTGCTCCGGATCTTCCACGTACGGTTGCAGGCCGTCCTGCAGCAGTTCGCCGATGAACGAGCGCGGCACGATCACGCGCTCGTCCACGTAAAAGCGGAAGCCGTGCATCCATGCTTCCTGCGTGATGTACGCAGCCGGTACGCGCTCGCCGGCACGGCGTTCGATCACGTTCAGCACGGCGTCGATTTCGGCCGCGCTCAGCCGCGCGTCGAGAAACGGCTCCAGCAGATCGAGCGGCAGATGCAGCGTGTGCAGTATCAGATAGGCGGCTTCGTCGTAAGCGTTGGCCGAGCCGTGGCCGAACGACAACTCGGCCTGATTGAAACGCGACACTGCGAAACGCAGCAGGTCGCGGACGGTGGAAAACGGGAGCGTCATCGCAAATATTCCCTGGTCAGGCGATCAGTTGTTCGAGCACGCGACGATACACGTTCTTCAGCGGGTCGATGTGAGCGAGTTCGATATGCTCGTCGATCTTGTGGATGCTGGCGTTCAGCGGGCCGAATTCAACCACCTGTTCGCAGATGCGCGCGATGAAGCGGCCGTCCGAGGTGCCGCCGGTGGTGGACAGTTCGGCCGTGACGCCGGTTTCGTCCTTGATCGCTTTCGCCAGCGCGTTCGACAGATCGCCGCGCGGTGTGAGGAACGGCAGGCCGCTCACGGTCCACTGCAGATCGTATTCAAGGTTGTGCCTGTCGAGGATCGCGTGCACGCGCGCCTGCAAACCTTCGACCGTGCTCGCCGTAGAGAAGCGGAAGTTGAACATCACGTCGGCGTGGCCCGGGATCACGTTGCTCGCGCCGGTGCCGCCGTGAATGTTCGACACTTGCCAGGTGGTGGGCGGGAAGTATTCGTTGCCGTCGTCCCAGCGTTCGGCAACCAGTTCGGCCAGCGCGGGCGCCAGCAGATGCACCGGATTCTTCGCCAGATGCGGATACGCGATGTGGCCTTGCACGCCCTTGACGATCAGCTTGCCCGACATCGAGCCGCGCCGACCGTTCTTTACCATGTCGCCGAACTGCGCGCTCGAGGTCGGCTCGCCGACAATGCAGTAGTCCATGCGCTCGCCGCGCGCCTGCAGCGCTTCGACGACTTTGACGGTGCCGTCGGTGGCGGGGCCTTCTTCATCGCTCGTGATCAGGAACGCGATCGAGCCGCGATGCGCGGGGTGCGCGGCGACGAACTCTTCGCTTGCCACCACGAAGCCGGCGATCGACGTCTTCATGTCGGCTGCGCCGCGTCCGTATAGCTTGCCGTCGCGATGGGTCGGCTCGAACGGCGCCGAATTCCATTGTTCGAGCGGGCCGGTCGGCACGACATCCGTGTGGCCGGCAAACGCGAGCAGCTTGCCGCGCGTGCCGTCGACGCCGCGTTTGACGGCCCACAGGTTGGTCACGCCGTTCGATTCGATCGTCTCGTGTTCGAAGCCGAGCGCGGACAGGCGCTCGATCAGCAGGCGCTGGCAATGCTGGTCGTCGGGCGTCACGGAGGCGCGCGCGATCAGTTGTTCGGTAAGGGCGAGGGTGCCGGACATGGATTCAGTACAAGCCACTTTGAAATGAAAAAATGCCGGCTGACGGTGCGGCACCGCAGCCGGCAACAGCTTTTGAGCAACGCGGCGAGGCCGCGCTTGCCTTCTTGTTGCGTTCGATCTTGTGCGTCAGATCACGCAAACAGCGCTTCGTATTCGTCCGCCGCAAAACCGAGCGACTTCACACGCCCGTTGACGACGAGCACCGGCCGCTTGATCACCGACGGCTTGTGGATCATCAACGCGATCGCGCCCGATTGCGTGTCCGCCGCCGACTTCATGTCGTCCGACAGGCCACGCCACGTGGTGCCGCGACGGTTCAGCAACGCGTCGAGCTTGACGTCTTTCAGCCAGTCCTGCACGAGCGGCCCGGTCACGCCATGTTTCTTGAAGTCGTGGAATTCGAACTCGACGCCGTGCTCTTCCAGCCACACGCGGGCCTTTTTCACGGTGTCGCAGTTCGGGATGCCGTAGACGACGGTTTTGGTGCCGCGTGCCATCAATCGCCTCGCAGCAGCTCGTTCAAGCCGACCTTCGCGCGCGTTTTGGCGTCGACCTTTTTGACGATCACGGCGCAGTACAGGCTGTGCGAGCCGTCTTTCGACGGCAGGTTGCCTGCCACCACCACCGAGCCCGCCGGAATGCGGCCGTACGTGACTTCGCCGGTTTCGCGGTCGTAAATTTTGGTGCTCTGGCCGAGGTACACGCCCATCGAGATCACCGAGTTTTCTTCCACGATCACGCCTTCCACCACTTCCGAACGCGCGCCGATGAAGCAGTTGTCTTCGATGATGACCGGATTGGCCTGCAGCGGCTCCAGTACGCCGCCGATGCCCACGCCGCCGGACAGGTGGACGTTCTTGCCGATCTGCGCGCACGAACCGACGGTCGCCCACGTGTCGACCATCGTGCCTTCGTCGACGTAGGCGCCGATGTTGGTGTACGACGGCATCAGCACGACGTTCTTCGCGATGAACGAGCCGCGGCGCGCGATCGCGGGCGGCACCACGCGGAAGCCACCGGCGGCGAAGTCTTCAGCGGTGTAGCTGGCGAATTTCGAGGGCACCTTGTCGTAGAACTGCGTGTAGGTGCCAGCCGCCTGCACCACGTTGTCTTCGAGGCGGAACGACAGCAGCACGGCTTTCTTCAGCCATTGATTGACAACCCAGTCGCCGTCTTTCTTTTCTGCGACGCGCAGCGCGCCCTTGTCCAGTTGCTCGATTGCATGTGCGACGGCGTCGCGCACCTCGGCCGGCGCGGCCTTCGGCGACAGGTCGGCGCGGCTTTCCCAGGCGGTGTCAATGATCTGCTGAAGTTGTTGCGACATATGCGTGCTTTATCGAAGAGTTGAAGTCTGAAGAAGAGGATGCGATGCGCGAGCGTGATCGGCGATAAAGCCTCAACCCGCCAACGCGCGGCAAAAATCGACGATTCGTTGTGCGCCTTGCGTGCATTCGTCGACATCGGCGACGAGCGCCATGCGTACGAAATTGCGGCCGGGATTCACGCCGTGCGCAGTGCGCGCGAGGAACGAGCCCGGCAGAACCGTCACATTATAGTCGGCGTAGAGGCGCCGGGCGAACCCGGTGTCCGGGAGGCCCGTGCGCGACACGTCGGCCCACAGGTAGAACGCGGCGTCCGGCAACCGCACGTCGAGCACCCCGGCGAGCATCGGTGTCACGGTGGAAAACTTCTGCACGTACTTCGCGCGGTTCTCGCGCACGTGCGTTTCGTCGTTCCAGGCCGCGATGCTGGCACTCTGGAACACCGTCGACAAGGCTGCGCCGTGGTATGTCCGGTATAGCAGGAAGGCTTTGAGGACGTCGGCGTCGCCCGCGACGAACCCCGAGCGCATGCCCGGCACGTTCGAGCGCTTGGACAGGCTCGACAGCATCACGAGGCGCTCGAAGCCGCGGCCGAGCTTGTGCGCGGCTTCCAGGCCGCCGAGCGGCGGGTTGGCTTCGTCGAAGTAAATTTCCGAGTAGCACTCGTCCGACGCGATCACGAAGCCGTAGCGGTCCGACAGCGCGAACAGCTCGCGCCAGTCGTCGAGCGTGAGCACGGCGCCGGTCGGATTGCCCGGCGAGCACACGTACAGCAGCTGCGTGCGAGCCCAGATATCCGCCGGCACCGCTGAATAGTCGCAGGCGAAATTGCGCGCCGGATCGCTATTGACGAAGTACGGCTGGGCGCCCGCCAGGATCGCCGCACCTTCATAGATTTGGTAGAACGGGTTCGGACAGAGTACGATCGCACGCTCGCCCGACGCATTCCGTTTCGGGTCGATGACCGTCTGCGCGAGCGCGAACAGCGCCTCGCGCGAGCCCGACACCGGCAGCACCTGCGTGGTCGGGTCGACTGGCGGCAGGTTATAGCGCTGCGTGACCCACTTCGCGATCGATTCGCGCAGCGGCAGCGAGCCGATGGTTGCCGGATAGGCTGACAAACCGCCGAGCGACGCGACCACGGCGTCGCGAATCAGCGCCGGCGTCGGATGTTTCGGCTCGCCGATGCCGAAGCTGATGTGCGCGAGGCCGGCCGGCGGCGTGACGTCCTTGAAAAGCGCGCGCAGCTTTTCGAACGGATAGGGCTGGAGGGAGTCGAGTAGCGGGTTCACTGGGCGGATCGAGCCTGATCGAAGATGGGCGCAGAGGGAAGCTGGGCACGCGCGCTGGCGGCAAACGCATGAAATATGCGAAACGGGCGGCAGCGGCGGCGAGTGGCTGATTATAGCGGGGCGCGCCGAGCGTGGGGCGCCCGACGTGGCGTGGCCGGCGTGGACCGCATAGCCGGACGCGCCGAGCCCGGGGACCATGCCCCGTGCACGCAGCTGGCCTGACATGCCGGCCCGCGCCGCGCCGGATACGGTGCAACCCGCCAGGCAGCGCAGTCAGTGCGCCGCAGCGGGAACGACGCGAACCGCGGACGGTTCGCGTGAAAGGAAGCAGGAGCAGTGATGCACGTCACAACAATCATCGAGACACAAGCCGGACGAAGCGGGCGCAACGACGCCGTCGTCCGTGGCGGCAACACCGCCAGCGTCGGTGCAAGGAGCGTGCCATGACCAACTGGCTTCGCAACGGTTGGCCGACGCTCGCGATCATGCTGGGCGCATCGGTGTGGGGGATGATCTGGTATCCGCTGCGCATGCTGGCCGCGCTCGGGGTCACCGGCACGGCGGCAAGCGCGCTGACGAGCGGCGCCGGTTGCCTGTTCGTCCTGCTGGTGCGCTATCGGGCACTCAAAACCGTGCGCTGGCATTGGCTGCTGCCCGCCTTGGCTTTGGCAGCCGGCATCACCAATCTCGGTTTCGTGTGGGGTTCGATCCACGGCCAGGTGATGCGCGTGCTGCTGCTGTTCTATCTCACTCCCGCATGGACCGCGCTGTTCGCGCACTTCATCCTGCGTGAACGGCTGACGTGGGCCGGGGCCGGGTTGGCCGCGCTGTCGCTGGCGGGCGCAATGACGATGCTATGGTCGCCGCAACTGGGCATCCCGGTGCCGGGCAATCTTGCCGAATGTGCGGGCCTTGCCGGCGGCATGGGTTTCGCGATGAGCAACGTGCTGATCCTCAAGACGAGCCGCGTGCTGCCTGACATGAAGCCCGAAATGCGCACCGCGACGATCTTCGGCGGCGCGGCGCTGTTCAGCGCCTGCGCCTCGCTGTTCGAAGCGATGCCCGCGCCGCCCACCGGCGGGCATCTCGGCACGGCCGCGCTACTCGTGCTCGGCCTCGGTTTTCTGCTGGCGTCGAACAATATGCTGGTGCAGTACGGCCTCGCGCGCGTGCCGGCCAATCGGGCGTCGATCATCATGCTGTTCGAGATCGTGATCACGGCCCTGTCCGCGTGGCTCTTTGCCGGCGAGACGCCTGGCCCGCGCGAATGGGCGGGCGGTGCGTGCATCGTGCTGGCCTCCGCATTGTCCAGTTGGGTGCATCGGACCAAGGCCGGCCCGGTTGATCAGACGAAAGAGGATGCAGGCCCCGGCATGGATCCAGGAACCGGCCACGACGCAGACCGTAAGGACCGTCAGAACCGTCCGCGCGCGATGGTATGATTGCCCCTCATTGGCTAACGCGCGCTTAACCGCGCGCGATGAGCGCACGTTTCGCGAGGCTTCACGGGCCGTTTTGCTGCATCGGCAAACAGCTTGCGCAGCCTTCGCGAGCCACCTTTATGTTCCCTTTTCAATCAGCGATATCGCCGTGCGTCTGACCTCGATCAAACTCGCTGGCTTCAAGTCATTCGTCGATCCCACGCATTTCCAGGTTCCGGGCCAATTAGTCGGCGTGGTCGGTCCCAATGGGTGCGGCAAGTCCAACATCATCGATGCCGTGCGCTGGGTGCTCGGCGAATCGCGCGCTTCCGAGCTGCGCGGCGAGTCGATGCAGGACGTGATCTTCAATGGCTCGACCGCGCGCAAGCCGGGTAGCCGCGCCAGCGTCGAACTCGTGTTCGACAACGCCGACGGCCGTGCCGCCGGCCAGTGGGGCCAGTATGCCGAAATCGCCGTCAAGCGCGTGCTGACGCGCGACGGCACTTCGAGCTACTACATCAACAACTTGCCGGCGCGCCGCCGCGACATTCAGGACATCTTCCTCGGCACCGGCCTCGGGCCGCGCGCCTACGCCATCATCGGGCAGGGCATGATCGCGCGCCTGATCGAGGCGAAGCCGGAAGAGCTGCGCGTGTTCCTCGAAGAAGCCGCCGGCGTGTCGAAGTACAAGGAACGCCGCCGCGAAACCGAGAACCGTCTGCACGACACACGCGAGAATCTGACTCGGGTCGAAGACATCGTGCGCGAACTCGGTTCGAATCTCGAGAAGCTCGAGGCGCAGGCGATCGTCGCGACCCGGTACAAGGATTTGCAGAGCGACGGCGAGGAGAAGCAGCGCCTCTTGTGGCTGTTGCGCAAGAACGAAGCCGGCAGCGAGCAGGAACGCCAGCAGCGCGCGATCGAACAGGCGCAGATCGACCTCGAGGCGCAGACTGCGAAGCTCCGCGAAGTCGAGGCGCAACTCGAGACGCTGCGCGTCGCGCATTACTCCGCGAGCGACGCGATGCAGGGCGCGCAAGGTGCGCTGTACGAGGCGAACGCCGAAGTCAGCCGCCTTGAAGCCGAGATCAAGTTCATCGTCGAGTCGCGCAATCGCGTGCAGGCGCAGATCGCTGCGCTGAGCGCGCAACGCGAACAGTGGCAATCGCAGGCCGAAAAGGCGCAAGGCGATCTCGAAGACGCCGAAGAACAACTCGCCGTTGCCGAAGAAAAAGCCGCGCTGGCCGAAGACGAAGCCGCCGCGAAGCACGACGCGATGCCGGCGCTCGAAGCGCGCTGGCGCGATGCACAAACGGAATTGAACGCCGAGCGCGGCGGCATTGCACAGACCGAACAGGCGCTGAAGCTCGAAGCCGCGCATCAGCGCAATGCCGATCAGCAATTGCAGCAGTTGCAGCAGCGTCACGAGCGCTTGAAGTCGGAAGCAGGCGGGCTGGATGCCCCCGACGAAGCACAGCTCGAAGACCTGCGCATGCAGCTCGCCGAGCACGAAGAAATTCTCCACGACGCCCAGGTCCGTTTGGCGGACGCGCAGGAAACGCTGCCGCGCCTCGACGGCGAACGGCGCAGCGCGCAGGAGCGCGTGCAGTCGGAAAGCGCGCAGATTCATCAGCTCGACGCACGGCTTGCCGCGCTCAAGCAGTTGCAGGAAAACGTCCAGACCGAAGGCAAGATCCAGCCGTGGCTTGAAAAGCACGAGTTGAGCGGCCTGCCGCGTCTGTGGAAGAAGCTGCATGTCGAAGCCGGTTGGGAAACCGCGCTCGAAGCGGTGCTGCGCGAGCGGCTCGCCGCTCTGGAAGTGTCTAACCTCGACTGGGTCAAGGCGTTCGCCACCGATGCGCCGCCCGCCAAGCTCGCGTTCTATTCGCCGCCGGTAGCCGGCCAGCCGGCCGCTACGCCGCCCGCGTTGCGCCCGCTGCTGTCACTGGTTCGCATTGACGACGCCGGCCTGCGCGCGGTGCTGAACGACTGGCTCGGCCTCGCGTTCGTCGCCGACGATCTGGCGCAGGCGCTTGCGATGCGCTCGCAGTTGCCGGAAGGCGGTTCGTTCGTCGTCAAGGCTGGCCACGTGGTGACGCGCGTCGGCGTGCAACTGTATGCGGCCGATTCCGAACAGGCCGGGATGCTGGCCCGTCAGCAGGAAATCGAAAACCTGACACGTCAGGTGCGCGCGCAGGCATTGCTTGCCGACGAAGCGAAGGCCGCCGCGATCCGCGCCGAAGCTGCGCACACGCAAGCTGCGCAAGCGCTGACCGACGTGCGCCAGCAGTCGGAGCGCGCAACGCAACGTGTCCACGCATTGCAGATGGACGTGCTCAAGCTCACGCAGGCGCACGAGCGCTACATGCAGCGCAGCACGCAGATCCGCGAAGAACTCGAAGAAATCACCGCGCAGATCGAAGAGCAGCGTGCGATGCGTACCGAGTCGGAAGCGAACTTCGAGCGCCACGACGCGGAACTCGCCGAATTGCAGGCGCGTTTTGAAGATCACCAGATGGCCTTCGAAGCGCTCGACGAAGAACTCACCGCCGCACGCGCACAATCGCGCGATCTCGACCGTGCCGCCACCGACGCCCGCTTTGCCGCGCGCAACATGGCGAACCGCATCGACGAATTGAAGCGCAGCATCCAGGTCGCGCATGAGCAGAGCGAACGCGTGGCCGCGTCGCTGGAAGATGCGCGTGCCGAGCTGGAAACGATCAACGAACAGACCGCGCACACCGGTTTGCAGGATGCGCTCGATATCCGCGCGGTCAAGGAAGAAGCGCTGCATGCCGCACGCCTCGAACTCGACGATCTGACCGCCAAACTGCGCGCCGCTGACGAAACCCGTCTGAGCGCCGAGCGTGCGTTGCAGCCGCTGCGCGAGCGCATCAACGAATTGCAGCTGAAGGAGCAGGCCGCACGCCTGAACGGCGAGCAGTTCATCGAGCAGCTGGCCGCGGCCGGCGTGGATGAAGCCGAATTGCAGGCCAAGCTCACGCCGGACATGAAGCCGTCGTACCTGCAAGGCGAAGTCACGCGGATCAACAACGCGATCGCCGCGCTCGGTCCGGTCAACATGGCCGCGCTGGACGAACTGAAGGCGGCAAGCGAGCGCAAGACGTTCCTCGACTCGCAATCGGCCGACCTGACCAACGCGATCGAAACGCTGGAAGACGCCATCCGCAAGATCGACGGCGAAACGCGTACGCTGCTGCAAGGCACCTTCGACGAAGTGAACCGTCATTTCGGCGAACTGTTCCCGCGTCTCTTCGGCGGTGGCCAGGCCAGGCTGATCATGACCGGCGACGAAATTCTCGACGCCGGCGTGCAGGTGATGGCGCAGCCGCCGGGCAAGAAGAATTCGACGATTCACCTGCTGTCGGGCGGCGAGAAGGCGCTGACCGCCACCGCGCTGGTGTTTGCGATGTTCCAGCTGAATCCCGCGCCGTTCTGTCTGCTCGACGAAGTGGACGCACCGCTCGACGACGCCAACACGGAACGCTTCGCGAACCTCGTGCGCGCGATGTCGGACAAGACCCAGTTCCTGTTCATTTCGCACAACAAGATCGCGATGGAAATGGCGCAGCAGCTGATCGGCGTGACCATGCAGGAGCAGGGCGTGTCGCGGATCGTTGCCGTCGACATGGAAACGGCCGCCGGTTTCGCCCAGAATATCGTTTAAGTTATCGTTGAAGTTGAGCATCGTGGGCGTCCGCGTTCACCGCGGCGGCCGTCGGCCGCGCGATACGTGGAGCGGGCGCAGAGCCGCGCAGACAGAAGAATTGCTGATGGAGCATGCATGGACGAGTTGACACTCGGTTTGATCGGCGCGGGCGCCGTGGTGGTCGGTGGCGTGGTCGCGTACAACGCGTGGCAGGGTGCGAAAGTGCGCCGCAAGATGCCGCGGCCGATGCCGGCCGACGCGGCTGAAAGCAGCGCGCGGGACGATCAGCAGGAACAGAGCCCGTTCATCGAGCCGGCCCGGCCGACCACCCGCCGCGAGCCGGTGGTGGGTCCCGATGCGGCCGCGGAAACAGCGGCGGCGCGCGTCGAGCCGACTTTCGGTGCAACGGCTGCGCCGCTCGACACACCGGCCGATATCCAGGCCGAGACGATTACGCCGAACGGCTATCCCGAAGCCGAAGGTATGGCTGCTGCCGAAGGTGGCGAAGCAGTTGAAGCTGGCAAGGCCGCCAAAGCGGACAAGCGCAACGAACCGGTCCTGCCCGCCGCCACGACGATTTCGTCGGCGCCGCCGGCTATCGTCGATCGGCGCATCGACTGCATCGTGCCGATTCGCCTGAATGGCCCGGTGGCCGGCGACAAGGTGATTCCGCTCGCGCAGCGTCTGCGCCGCGCCGGCAGCAAGCCGGTGCATATCGAAGGCAAGCTCGAAGGCGGCGCGTGGGAACTGCTGCAAAACGGTGCGCGCTACGAAGAGCTGCGCGCGGCCGCGCAGTTGGCCAATCGCAGCGGCGCGCTCAATGAACTGGAGTTTTCGGAGTTCGTGACCGGCGTCCAGCAGTTTGCCGATGCGCTCGACGCGTCGCCGGAATTCCCCGACATGCTCGAAACGGTCGCGATGGCGCGCGAACTCGACGGCTTTGCCGCCCAGTGCGACGCGCAACTGTCGATCAACGTGCTCTCCGACGGCGCGCCGTGGTCGGCCAACTACGTGCAGGCGGTGGCTTCGCAGGACGGCTTGCTGCTGTCGCGCGACGGCACGCGCTTCGTCAAGCTCGACGCGAAGCAGAGCCCGGTGTTCATGCTGCAATTCGGCGATACCAACTTCCTGCGCGACGACCTCACGTACAAGGGCGGTCAGATGATCACGCTGGTGCTCGACGTGCCGGTGGCAGATGAGGACATCCTGCCGTTCCGTCTGATGTGCGATTACGCGAAATCGTTGGCCGAGCGCATCGGCGGGCGGGTGGTCGACGACGGCCGGCGTCCGTTGCCGGAAGCCGCGCTGCTGGCAATCGAAAAGCAGTTGATGACGCTGTACGCGAAGCTTGAGCAGGCCGGCATCCCGGCCGGTTCGCCCGCCACGCGGCGCCTCTTCAGCCAGTAACGTTTCTGAGTTTCATGTTGTACCCGGCGGCCGCACGATGTGCGGCCGTCGGCGTTTTGGGGCGGCGCTTTCACGTGACGCTTTGCAGGATTGGCGAACGCGCGAAACTGGCCATTCGGCCGATGTAAAGGGGCACGCTTTCCTGCGATAATCCAATGTCTGAATTTCATCGAAGAATCTTCCGACAGCATGGCCCGACCCTCCGTCCCAAATCCAGCAACCAGCGCTCCGGCAGAGCGGGCCGCGTGGCTGCGCGCGGAACTCGAACGCGCCAACTACGCGTACTACGTGCTCGACCAGCCGGACTTGCCGGATGCGGAATACGACAAGCTCTTCAAGGAGCTGCAACAGATCGAGTCGGAGCATCCGGACCTGATCGTGCCGGATTCGCCCACCCAGCGTGTGGGCGGCGAGGCGGCGAGCGGATTCGAGCCGGTCGTGCACGACCAGCCGATGCTGTCGCTGAACAACGGATTTGCGGATGAAGACATCGTTGCGTTCGACAAACGCGTGGGCGATGCGCTCGGCAAGAATGCGAGCGAGCCGCCGGTGCCAGTCGACTACGCGACAGAGTTGAAGTTCGATGGCCTCGCCATTTCGCTGCGTTATGTCGACGGCGCTTTCGTGCAGGCGGCCACGCGTGGCGACGGCGCCACCGGCGAGAACGTCACCGAAAACGTCCGCACGATCCGCTCCATTCCGTTGAAGCTCAAAGGCAAACGCGTGCCGCAGGTGCTCGACGTGCGCGGCGAAGTGCTGATGTTCAAGCGCGATTTCGAGCGTCTGAACGAACGTCAGCGGGCCGCCGGGCAAAAGGAATTTGCCAACCCGCGCAATGCCGCGGCAGGCAGTCTGCGGCAACTCGATTCGAAGATCACCGCACAGCGGCCGCTGTCGTTTTTCGCGTATGGAATCGGCGTGCTCGAAGGCATCGAAATGCCGGCCACGCACAGCGAACTGCTCGACTGGTACAAGGAACTCGGCTTGCCGGTCAACGGCGAGCGGGCGGTGGTGCAAGGCGCGGATGGCCTGCTGGGTTTTTTCCATGCGGTGGGCGAGAAGCGCGATAGCTTGCCGTACGACATCGACGGCGTGGTCTACAAGGTCAACCGGCGCGATGAGCAGGACGCGCTCGGTTTCGTGTCGCGCGCGCCGCGTTTCGCATTGGCGCACAAATTCCCCGCGCAGGAAGCGCTCACCAAACTCGTCGCGATCGACGTGCAGGTCGGCCGCACCGGCGCGATTACGCCGGTCGCGCGGCTCGAACCGGTTTTCGTCGGCGGCGCGACGGTGACGAACGCGACTTTGCACAACGAAGACGAAGTGCGTCGCAAAGACATTCGTATCGGCGATACGGTGATCGTACGGCGTGCCGGCGACGTGATTCCGGAGGTGGTGAGCGCGCTACTCGACCGCCGCCCGGACGATGCCCGCGAGTTCGTCATGCCGACGCAATGTCCGGTGTGCGGCTCGAGCATCGAGCGGCTGCCGGACGAGGCGATTGCACGCTGCACGGGCGGCCTGTTCTGTCCCGCGCAGCGCAAGCAGGCGCTCTGGCACTTCGCGCAGCGTCGCGCGCTGGATATCGACGGGCTCGGCGAGAAAATCATCGACCAACTGGTCGATGAGAGCCTGGTGCGCACGCCGGCTGATCTGTTCAACCTCGGCTTTGCGACGCTCGCCGAACTCGACCGTTTCGCCGAGAAGTCCGCGCAGAATCTGCTCGATTCGCTCGAAAAAGCCAAACACACCACGCTGGCGCGCTTTATCTACGCGCTCGGCATCCGCCACGTCGGCGAATCGACGGCGAAAGATCTGGCCAGGCATTTCGGTTCGCTGGATCCGATCATGAATGCGTCGGTCGAAGCATTGCTGGAGGTGAACGATGTCGGACCCGTGGTCGCCGAGTCGATTCATCAGTTCTTCGCCGAAGAGCACAACCGCACGGTGATCGAGCAACTGCGTGCGCCCGGCAAGGTCACATGGACAGAAGGGCCGCCCGCGCCGAAGGCGCCGCAAGGCATACTGGCAGGTAAGACGGTCGTGCTGACCGGCACCTTGCCGACGCTCGCCCGCGAAGAGGCGAAGGAAATGCTCGAAGCGGCGGGTGCGAAGGTGGCCAGTTCGGTGTCGAAGAAGACCGATTACGTGGTGGCCGGCACCGAAGCCGGCAGCAAGTTGGCGAAGGCGGAGGAACTCGGCATCCCCGTACTCGACGAAGATGGTATGCGTAAGCTCCTGGAGGGGCAGTTATGATCCGCGAAATTCTCAAGATGGGCGATCCGCGCCTTTTGCGCATTGCCAATCCGGTCGATCACTTCGACACCCTCGAACTGCATGAACTCGTGAAGGATATGTTCGAGACGATGCACGACGCCAACGGCGCAGGCCTGGCCGCGCCGCAGATCGGCGTCGATCTGCAGGTGGTGATCTTCGGCTTCGGGCACAACGAGCGCTATCCGGACGCGCCGCCGGTGCCGGAGACGGTGCTGATCAATCCGACCGTCACGCCCGTGTCGCTGGATATGGAAGAGGGCTGGGAAGGCTGCCTGTCTGTGCCGGGACTGCGGGGCGCGGTCAGCCGGTTTTCGATGATCCGGTATCACGGCTTCGATCAGTACGGTAAGCCGATCGATCGCGTCGCTGAAGGTTTCCACGCGCGCGTCGTGCAACACGAGTGCGATCACCTGATCGGCAAGCTGTATCCGATGCGGATTACCGATTTCTCGCAGTTCGGCTTCACGGAAGTTCTGTTTCCGGATATGGACCTGGGTACCGACGATTGATGCGGCCTTTTTTGTCCGGTGGCAGTTCGTTCATCGACGCTGCTGGAGAATAAAAAACCCACGCTTTTGCGTGGGTTTTTATATTTGGCGAGCCTCAAGCGCCTGGCGTCAAAACGACTCGTCCGGCGACAAGTAGCGCCATTGCCCAGGCGGCAACGCGCCCAGCAGCACACGACCCATCCGCACGCGCTTCAGACCGACCACTTCGAGGCCGACCAGATCGCACATCCGGCGGATCTGGCGCTTCTTGCCTTCGCGCAGCACGAAACGCAACTGCTCGCCGTTCTGCCAGCTGACCATGGCCGGCTTCAGCGGCACGTCGTCGAGCGACAGGCCGTGGCGCAGCAGCGCGAGGCTTTCGGGCGGGAAGTGAGTTTCGACATCGGTGGTGTGCTCGCCGTACGACACGCGCACCAGATACTCCTTGTCGATCTCCGAATGGCCACCGATCAGCTGCTTGGCAATGCGGCCGTCCTGCGTCAGGACCAGCAAGCCCGTCGAATCGATGTCAAGGCGTCCGGCCGGCGCGAGTTGGCGCAGATGCGCAACGGAGAAACGAATGTCCGAGCGGTCGCCTTCCCAGCGGTTTTCCGGCGTAACCAGCGTGATGGCCGGCTGATAACCGTCTTCCGCCTGGCCTGACACGAAGCCAATGGTCTTATGGATCAGGACGGTCACCTGGCTCGCTTGCGCGGCCTCGGCGGCAGGGTCGATCTCGATACGCTGATCCGGACGCACCTTGGTGCCGAGCGTGTCGATCCGCTCGCCGTCGACCAGCACCCAGCCTTTTTCGATCCATTCGTCGGCTTCCCGGCGCGAGCACAGGCCGAGTTCGGACATTAGCTTCGACAGGCGCAGGGTGCCCGGCGCGTCTTCGTAATCGCGACGCGGCGTGCGCGGCGCGGCTACCGCGTCGCGTTCGGCTTTAATTGAGTGTGACGGGCCGCGCGGCTTGTCGGCGCGTGCCGGGCGATCGTTGTCGCCGAAACGGCGCGCGGCCGCCGGCAGCGTTTTGTCGAAGCTGCGTGCCGGGCGGTCGCTACGTTCCGTGCGTTCGCCGCGTTCGCCACGCGCCGGGCGGTCGCCGAATTCGCGTTTTGCGGGTGCCCGGTCGCCACGGTCGTCGCGTGGTTCACGGGCTGAACGGTCCGTGCGGTCGCCATAGCCGCTTTTGACGGGTTTGGAGAAGGTGCGCTCGCCACGGTTCGAAGCGCCACGCTCGCCGTCGAAACGGCGCGGTGCGCTGTCGCTGCGCGGCGGGCGCTCGCCAGTGCGGCGCTCTTGCGGGGTACCGCGGTCGCTGCCAAAGCGCGGCCGATCGGATGCGTCGCGCTCACGGCGCGGTCCGCCTTCCGACGGACGGCCTGCGCCCGGGCGGGCACCGCCGAACGAGCGGCGCTCGCCCTCGTCACGACGCGGCGCGCGGTTGCCTTCGAAACTGCGCGGGGCACCTTCGCTACGGTTCGCGCTGCCTTCGAAGCGGCGGGGCGCGCGCTCAGAACGCTCGCTGTCGGTGCGACGAGGGGCGCGATCACTGCGGTCCGCACCACCTTCGAAACGCCGTGGGGCCCGTTCACTACGATCGCCGCTGCCTTCGAAGCGGCGTGGCGCGCCTTGGCCGCGTTCGCCTTCAGCGCGGCGCGGGGCACGTTCGCCGCGCTCACCCGCTGTGCGTCGCGGAGCGTGTTCACTGCGATCCGCGCTGCTTTCAAACCGACGAGGTGCACGTTCGCTACGGTCGGCACTCTCTTCGAACCGACGCGGCGCGCGTTCACCACGTTCACCGTCCCCCCGGCGTGGCGCACCACCTGCACCCTCACGCCGCGGCGGCCGATCCGACGTCGGCCGGCGCGCTGCGCCAGGACCACCCGCATCCCGCTCACGCGAAAAAGACCCTTCTGCCCGTGCCGGTCGCGCGCCGGCGCCCGCTGGCTTGCCAGCCGGCCGCTTGCCGCCACTCGCCGTTGCTCCAGCGCCTTCACCCCGCGCCCCGCTAAAACTCGGCGTCGACGGCTTCGGTCCGGCCGGGCGCGTCTGCTTACGCGCCGATGTGCTTCCGGTACGGACAGGGGCGCGTTCGGACGAAGCCGGCCGCGGGTGCTTGGCTGTTAATTTGACTCGCATGAAATCTCACACTGCAATCGCGCGCAGCAGTTCGGTCTCGACCTGAATTTGCAGGCGGTTGTCCGACAGACCGTGTCCATTCAGCAGGAACACGTCTTCGACGCGTTCGCCGAGCGTATTGATCCGCGCCGAAGAGACGCCGACCCGGTGCTCGGCCAGCACGCGCGCGATCGAATAAAGAAGGCCCGGCCGGTCGTTCGCAGACACGGACAGGATGTAATATTGGCCGCGCTCGTCGGCCCGGAGATCGACGCGCGGCGTAACAGGGAAGGTCCGCGACAGCCTCGACAGACGGCCTTTCGACGGCCCCGGCAGCAGAGTGCCGTCGCCCGTCAGGCGTGCGGTCAGTTCCTGTTCGACCAGATTGGCAATATCGCGATAATGCACGTCTTCTTCGGTATGCGCGACGAGGAAATTATCGAGCGCGTACCCGTGACGGGTCGTACTGACCCGCGCATCGAGCACCGATAGACCGTTGCGGTCGAAATAAGCACAAATGCCGGCGAACAGGTCGGGCTGGTCTTTCACATAAACCAGCACCTGGAGCGCCTCGCCGATCGGCGCCGGCCGGGCGCGCACGATCGGCGCCGCGGTTTCGACATGGCGGCACAGCACACGGGTTTGCCACGCGATATCCGCTGCGTCGTGGCGCAGAAAATAGCCGATGTCCAGCTCGTTCCACAGCGCCTTTTGTGCGCCTTCCGGCACGGTTTCGAGGCGCAGCAACGCGAGCGCCTCTTCCTGACGCGACTTGAGTTCCGAGTGCGCGTCGGGCCGTGCGCCGCCGAGCACCGCCAGTGTCGCTCGATAGAGATCCTCGAGCAGCTTGGCTTTCCACGTATTCCAGACTTTCGGGCTGGTGCCGCGAATGTCGGCGACGGTCAACAGGTAAAGCGCCGTCAGGCGCCGCTCGGTGCCGACCAGTTCGGCAAACCGCTTGATGACCTCGGGGTCGCTCGTGTCCTGCTTCTGCGCGACCTGACTCATGGTCAGATGCTGCTGGACCAGCCAGACGACCAGTTCGCCGTCGTCGCCCTCGATGCCGTGATTGCGGCAAAAGCGCCGAGCGTCGGCCATGCCGAGCACCGAGTGATCGCCGCCGCGGCCCTTGGCGATATCGTGAAACAGCGCCGCCACGTACAACACCCACGGCCGGTCCAGGTTGGCGATCAACTGGCTGCAGAACGGATATTCATGCGCATGCTCGGCCACCGCGAAACGGCGCAGGTTGCGCAGCACCATCAGGATGTGCTGGTCGACCGTGTACACGTGATACAGGTCGTGCTGCATCTGTCCGACGATGCGCCGGAAATTCAGCAGATAGCGCCCGAGCACGCTGGTCTGGTTCATCAGCCGCAGCGCGTGCGTGATGCCGGCCGGTTGCTTGAGGATATCCATGAACAGCCGCCGGTTTTCCGGGTCGCGCCGCCAGTGCTGATCCATCACTTCGCGGGCGTTGTAGATCGCGCGCAGCGTGCGCGCCGACAAGCCTTTCACGCCCGGCGTCTGTTCGTACAGCAGGAAGGCTTCGAGAATCGCATTCGGTTCGCGTTCGAACACGTCGTCGCTGGCGATCTCCAGCATGCCTTGCTTCTCGACAAAGCGATCCGACAGCACGCGCGTAATGCCGCTCGTGCTGGGGAAGAGTTGCGCTTCGATGTTCTGGATCAGGATCGTCGCGAGCTGCGTGACGGCCTTGGCCGACCAGTAGTAGCGGCGCATCAGCTGTTCGCTGGCGCGCTTGGTGGCGGTCGGCTTGTAGCCGAAGCTTTCGGCCACCGGCGTTTGCAGATCGAACACCAGAATGTCCTGGCGGCGCCCCGCGGTCACGTGCAGCCGGGCGCGCAGCGCTTTCAGGAAACCTTCGTTGCGGCGCAGTTCGCGCGCCTCGCGCTCGGTAATCAGGCCGCGCGCTTCGAGTTCGCGCCAACTGCTGCCGAAACCGGCCGCCTGGGTGATCCACAGAATCAGCTGCAGGTCGCGCAGGCCGCCCGGGCTTTCCTTGATGTTCGGCTCGAGCGCGTACGGCGTGTCCTGAAACTTGGCGTGCCGCTGGCGCATTTCCAGTACTTTCGCCTGGAAAAATGCGCGCGGGTCGAGCGCTTCGCGGTAACGCCGCGCGAAGTCGTCGAACAGCGGGGCGCTACCGGTGATGCGCCGCGCTTCGAGCAGCGACGTGCGTACGGTGACGTCGTTGGCGGCTTCTTCGAGACACTGCGAGACGCTGCGCACGCTGCTGCCGAGTTCCAGCCCCAGATCCCACGCGAGGCTGATGAAGCGTTCGATGCGCGCTTCGAGATGCGCGATCGGCGCATCCGGTAGCAGGACAAGGATGTCGATGTCCGAATGCGGCGCGAGCTCGCCCCGCCCATAGCCGCCGACGGCCAGCAGTGCCAGCTCGGACGGCAGTTCGCAGGTGTTCCAGGCGGCGCGCAGCGACTCGTCGGTGGCGCGCGCGAGGGCCGCCATCAGCGCATCGACGTTGGTGGCCGTCTTGAAACGTTCCAGCAACTGGGCTTTGGCCACTTTGTAGTCCGCCTTGAGCGACGTGGCGTGGAATTGGGCGACGGCTGGAACACTACTCATTGGCAGGCGGGCGAGTGGGGGCGCAAAGCAGTCAGGCCGTGGCGGTCGCGACCGGCGGACGCGCGGGCGTGCCGGCGGAGACGGTCAGCACGTCATAGCCGGTTTCCGTAACGAGAATCGTGTGTTCCCACTGCGCCGACAGGCTGCGGTCCTTGGTCTTGACGGTCCACTGGTCCGGCATGGTGCGAATATCGCGACGGCCGGCGTTGATCATCGGCTCGATCGTGAAGATCATGCCTGTTTGCAGTTCGAGCCCCGTGCCTGGACGGCCGTAGTGCAGAATCTGCGGATCTTCGTGGAACACCGTGCCGATGCCGTGGCCGCAGTATTCCCGCACCACGCTGTAGCCCTGCGCTTCCGCATGCTTCTGGATTGCGTAGCCGATGTCGCCCAAATGGGCGCCCGGGCGCACCTGGTCGATACCGAGCCACATGCATTCGAAGGTGGTTTGCACGAGGCGTTTGGCCATGATCGACCCTTCGCCGACGATGAACATCCGGCTGGTGTCGCCGAAATAGCCTTCCTTGATCACGGTGACGTCGATGTTCAGCGCATCGCCGTTCTTCAGCGTCTTGTCGCCCGGAATGCCGTGGCAGATCACGTCGTTGACCGAGATGCAGGTCGCTTTCGGATAAGGCGGGTAGCCAGGCGGCTGGTAATTCAGCGGCGCCGGAATCGTGCCCTGTTCCTTAAGCATGTATTCGTGACACAGCCGGTCGAGTTCCCCGGTCGTGATGCCGGCCGTGACGAACGGCGTGATGTAGTCGAGCACTTCGCTTGCGAGCTTGCAGGCGACGCGCATTTGCGCGATATCGTGTTCGTTTTTGATGGTAATAGCCATGAGCCGGGCCTGAAATGCGATTTATTGTGGGATTATCGCACCATATTCCCGCCGCCGCAGGCTTTTGCGATAGCGTCGGCGCGCTTTGCGGCTGTGTTCCCGGACTGTTTTGGGTGCCTCGGGTGCGACGGCGAGGCTGGTTTGCACTGACGCGGACCGAAGCGCGTCTTCAATCGTATCGGTGCCGACGGCAAGAGAGGGCAGGTGCAACCCGGCTGCGGCAAACGGGAGCTACCGCGCAGGTTGAGTCGGCCGATAGTCACGTGCTATAATTTCTGGCTAAGTCGATCTTTGTTCTCGCTTGCAGTAAGTAAGTTGTGCGGTGAGAGGGAAGGGAAGGCCGCTCATGGCGATAGTTGCCTGCGCCACGAGCGAAAGGAGTATCGGAGTATCCAAGGCAGCAGACTCGCAAGCCGGCGCACCCAGGGTGTCCGTCGCATTCAGCTGGAAAGGCTGATGCGGCCGATACGGCAGCCGGCTTAAGACCCAACCCTCGCGGAGAATTTCATGGCAGTTACCATGCGTCAAATGCTGGAAGCCGGTGTCCACTTCGGTCACCAAACGCGCTTCTGGAACCCGAAGATGGCTCCCTTCATTTTCGGTCATCGCAACAAGATTCACATCATCAACCTCGAAAAGACGCTGCCGATGTACAACGACGCGCTGAAGTACGCGCGTCAACTGGCAGCGAATCGCGGCACGATCCTGTTTGTCGGCACGAAGCGTCAATCGCGCGACACGATCGCTGAAGAGGCGCAGCGCGCTGGCATGCCGTACGTCAACGCACGCTGGCTCGGCGGCATGCTGACCAACTTCAAGACGCTGAAAGTGTCGATCAAGCGCCTGAAGGACATGGAAGCGGCGCTGGAAGCAGGCGAAACCGAACGCATGAGCAAGAAAGAAGCGCTGCTGTTCGAACGCGAAATGCTCAAGCTGCAAAAATCGATCGGCGGCGTGAAGGACATGGGCGGTATTCCGGACGCGATCTTCGTGGTCGACGTCGGCTACCACAAGATTGCCGTCACCGAAGCTAACAAGCTCGGCGTGCCGGTCATCGCCGTGGTCGACACGAACCACTCGCCGGAAGGCATCGACTACGTGATCCCGGGTAACGACGACGCCAGCAAGGCTGTCGCTCTGTACACGGCTGGCGTGGCTGACGCGATCCTCGAAGGCCGTGCGAACGCGGTCAACGAAGTGGTGCAAGCTGCCCGTGGCGGCGACGGCGACGAGTTCGTCGAGGTCAACGGGGAAGCGTAAAGTTGCCCCGTGTCCGGCAAAAAAGGGGGCTTTCTACAGGCCCCCTTTTTTTAAGCCGCGACACTGTAGTTGGGCGTCGCGAACGGTGCCCGCAGCGTTGTTCGTAAAAAATATGCGCAACGCTGAAACGAATTCTTGCCGCCGGTATCGAAGTCCGGGCGGCGTGTGACAGACGGAACTCAAGGAGCAAATGATGGCGGCAATTACCGCAAGCATGGTTGCAGAACTGCGCGCGAAGACCGACGCGCCGATGATGGAATGCAAGAAGGCGCTGACGGAAGCCGAAGGCGACATGGCGCGTGCTGAAGAACTGCTGCGCGTGAAGTTGGGCAACAAGGCGAGCAAGGCGGCGTCGCGTGTGACGGCCGAAGGCGTGGTCGCATCGTTCATCGGCGGCAATGCTGGTTCGCTGGTCGAACTGAACTGCGAAACCGACTTCGTTTCGAAGAACGACGACTTCCTGGCTTTCTCGAAGACGATCGCCGAGCTGGTTGCTACGCAAAACCCTGCTGACGTCGCTGCTCTGTCGGCGCTGGCGCTGGATGGCTCGACGGTCGACGCAGTGCGTCTGGCGCTGGTCGGCAAGATTGGTGAAAACCTGTCGATCCGCCGTTTCGTGCGTTTCGAAACCTCGAACAAGCTGGCAGCGTACCTGCACGGCACGCGTATCGGCGTGCTGGTCGAGTACACCGGCGCTGACGAGCAGATCGGCAAGGACGTGGCCATGCATATTGCCGCAATGAAGCCGGTCTCGCTGTCGTCGGACGACGTCCCGGCGGATCTGATCTCCAAGGAACGCAGCATCGCTGAACAGAAGGCTGCTGAATCGGGCAAGCCGGCTGAAATCGTCGCCAAAATGGTCGACGGCAGCGTGCAGAAGTACCTGAAGGAAGTGTCGCTGCTGAACCAGACGTTCGTTAAGAACGACAAGCAGACGATCGAACAGATGCTGAAGGCCGGCAACTCGAGCGTGCAGAAGTTCGCGCTGTTCGTGGTCGGCGAAGGCATTGAGAAGAAGCAGGACGACTTCGCAGCCGAAGTGGCCGCTCAAGTCGCTGCTGCAAAGCAACAATAAGCATCACCGCAGTACCGTTGGACCCGCGGCGTAGCAAGACTTTGCCGCGGTCGGCAGCGCCGCAAGGCTGCGCGCGGGTTGACCCTCGCCACGCAGCCGCCGCTGGCGAACCTCGAAGTTCGTCAATTTGGCGGCGCTTGCCCGAATCAGCATTTCACCCCTACAGTTCCACGTTGTTGTCCTATTCTGCGCGATCGGATATCCCTATGCCCACTGCCTATAAACGCGTCCTGCTAAAACTCTCCGGCGAAGCTCTGATGGGCGACGATGCCTTCGGCATCAATCGCGCGACCATCGAACGAATGGTAGCGGACATGGCCGAAGTGGTCCGGCTCGGCACGCAGTTGGCCGTGGTGATCGGCGGCGGCAATATTTTCCGCGGCGTCGCGGGCGGCGCAGCAGGCATGGATCGTGCGACGGCCGACTACATGGGCATGCTGGCCACGATGATGAACGCGCTGGCGCTGCAGGACGCAATGCGCCACGCCGGCATCGAAGCGCGCGTGCAATCCGCGCTGCGCATGGACCAGGTGGTCGAGCCGTACATCCGCCCGCGCGCGATTCGCCAGCTCGAAGAAGGCAAAGTCGTGATTTTCGCGGCCGGCACCGGCAACCCGTTCTTCACCACCGACACCGCTGCCGCGCTGCGCGGCGCGGAAGTCGGCGCGGAAGTCGTGCTGAAAGCCACCAAGGTGGACGGCGTCTATTCGGCCGATCCCAAGAAGGACCCGAGCGCGACCCGTTACACCACGATCAGCTTCGACGAAGCGATCGGCCGCAATCTGCAGGTGATGGACGCCACGGCATTTGCGCTGTGCCGTGACCAGAAGCTGCCGATCCGGGTGTTTTCGATCGTCAAGCCGGGCGCGCTCAAGCGCATCGTACTAGGCGAGGACGAGGGCACCCTCGTCCACGTGTAAACTCTCGTTCACATAACGTGGGCTTTGACGCGAGCCCAGGCCGCCGCCTTTTGCGCGCGCTGGCCGGTTCGCTCCGTTTTGAAGGTTCGGAGGTTTAAAAATGTCTGTGGCTGATATCAGGAAGGGCGCTGAACAAAAGATGCAGCGCTCGATCGACGCGTTCAAGAACGACTTGTCGAAGATCCGTACGGGCCGTGCGCACACCGGTCTGCTCGATCACATCCAGTGCGATTACTACGGTTCGCCGGTGCCGATTTCGCAGGTTGCGAACCTGACGCTGATCGACGCACGCACGATCGGCGTGCAGCCGTGGGAAAAAAAGATGGTCCAGGTTGTCGAAAAGGCGATCCGTGAGTCGGACCTCGGTCTGAATCCGGCCACCCAGGGCGACGTGATCCGTGTGCCGATGCCCGCGCTGACCGAAGAGCGCCGCCGCGAACTGACCAAAGTGGTCAAGAGCGAAGCGGAAACGGCCAAGGTGGCAGTGCGCAATCTGCGCCGTGACGCAAACGAGCAACTGAAAAAGCTCGTGAAAGACAAAGAAATTTCAGAAGACGACGAGCGTCGTGCGGGTGACGATGTTCAGAAGCTGACGGACAAGTTCGTCGCTGAAATCGACAAACTCGTGGTGACCAAAGAAGCCGAGATCATGACGGTCTGAGGCCGGCTCGGCTCCCAGGAGAACGCCGGGCCGCCCCAAGTTTTCTTGCCCCCTCGGGGGGGCTTGGCGCGAAGTGCCAAGTTTGGGGGCCGTCAGTACTTTCAGGGTTTCTACTTCTTTATTTGCAGTCACTGTCCCAACGGCCATGACCTATACCAGCTCAACCGTGCGCGTGCCTGATGTCGCCGCGGTGCCGCGACATATCGCGATCATCATGGACGGCAACGGCCGTTGGGCAACCCAGCGGCGCCTGCCGCGCGTGGCCGGCCATACACGCGGCGTCGACGCGGTGCGCGCGGCCGTCGAGGCGTGCGCACGGCAAGGCGTCGAATATCTGACGCTATTCGCCTTCAGCTCGGAAAACTGGCGCCGTCCGACCGACGAAGTGTCGTTCCTGATGCGCCTGTTCGTCACGGCGCTCGAGCGCGAAATCGGCAAGCTGCACGCGAACGGCATCCGTCTGCGGGTAGTCGGCGATCTGTCGAAGTTCGACACGCGCATCCGCGATCTGATCAAGCGCGCGGAAACCAAAACCGCGCGCAATACCCGTCTCACGCTAACCATCGCGGCCAATTATGGCGGCCGCTGGGACATCATGCAGGCTACCCGCAAGCTGGCCGAGCAATCGGCGCTGGCGGGCCAGGCAGTCGAGGTCAACGAGGAATCGTTCGCCGAACACCTGTCGATGGCCTATGCGCCGGAGCCGGACCTCTTCATCCGCACCGGCGGCGAGCGTCGCGTCAGCAACTTTCTGCTGTGGCAGCTCGCATACACCGAGTTCTACTTCACCGACACCTTCTGGCCGGATTTCGACGCCGATGCCCTCGGCCACGCGATCGCTTCGTACGCGGAGCGTGAACGCCGCTTCGGCCGCACCAGCGCTCAACTCGAGCCGCAATCGCAAAACGTCGATTCGCTTCCATGCTAAAAACCCGTGTCATCACGGCGATCATCCTGCTGGCGGTGTTCTTGCCGGTCACGTTGTTCGCGCCGGTGGGCGCGTTCGGCGCGCTGATCGCTTTCGTCGTCGTGTTTGCCGCGTGGGAATGGGCCCGTCTGCTGAAGCTCGGCGGCGCGGGGCCCGTCGTTTATGCGCTGATCGCCGCGGTGGCGCTGGTCGCGAGCACGCGCCTCGGCACCGGTGTCGAAGAGCCTCGGCCGCTGTTTCAGGCGGCTGCCATCTTCTGGGTGATCGCAGGGCCGTTCGTGCTGCTTCGCAAGCCAGCGCTGGCGCAAGGCGCGTGGCGCACCTTTCTATTTCTTGCCGGCATTGTGGTATTCGTCGCGTGCTGGCATGCTCTCGTCGCCGCGCGCATGAAGGGCGTGCCGTTCGTGCTGTCGTTGCTGCTATTGGTATGGCTGGCCGATATCGGCGCATACTTCTCAGGAAAAGCCTTCGGAAAACACAAGCTGGCGCCTGCCATCAGCCCGGGTAAGACTTGGGAGGGCGCGATCGGCGGCTGGCTGGCGGTGACGATCGTCGCAGCGGCGGCGGTCTTTTCGCACGCGTTCGAGCCGACCCTGTATTCTGCGCTGCTGGCGCAATTGGGCGCCGTGCGTACGCTGCTCGCACTGACCGTGCTGGTGGCATTCAGCGTGGTGGGCGACCTGTTCGAATCGATGTTGAAACGCCAGGCCGGAGTCAAGGATTCAAGCGGCCTGCTGCCGGGACACGGTGGCGTGCTGGATCGCATCGACGCATTATTGCCGGTGCTGCCGCTTGCCATGCTGCTGCTCGGCTAGAGAAAGAGATATGCAAAAACGTCTGACATTGCTCGGTTCCACGGGCTCGATTGGAGACAGTACGCTCGACGTCGTCGCGCGTCATCCCGAGCGCTTTTCGGTTTACGCGCTCTCCGCGCATCGCAACGGCGACAAGCTCGTCGAACAATGCCTGCGCTTTCAGCCCGAAGTCGCGGTGGTCGGCGATGCCGATACCGCTGCGCGCGTCGCGGCGAAGCTGCTTGACGCGGGTTGCAAGACCGAGGTCACCTACGGGCCGCAAGCGCTCGTCGACGTGTCGAAGAGCGACGGCTGCGATACGGTGGTGGCGGCGATCGTCGGCGCAGCGGGTCTTGCGCCGAGCCTTGCCGCGGCGCGCGCCGGCAAGCGCATCCTGCTCGCCAACAAGGAAGCGCTGGTGATGTCCGGCGCGATCTTCATGGACGCGGTGCGCGACAACGGCGCGGTGCTGCTGCCGGTGGACAGCGAACATAACGCGATCTTCCAATGCCTGCCGCGCGAAGCCGCGCTGCATGGCGGTGTGTCGAAGATCATCCTGACGGCTTCGGGCGGTCCGTTCCGCACCCGCGAACCGGCCACGCTCGCCGACGTGACGCCGGAAGAAGCCTGCAAGCATCCGAACTGGGTCATGGGCCGCAAGATTTCGGTCGACTCAGCCACGATGATGAACAAGGGGCTCGAGGTCATCGAAGCTCACTGGCTGTTCGGCTTGCCGGGCCAGCGCATCGAGGTGCTGATCCATCCGCAGAGCGTGATTCACTCGCTGGTCTCCTACGCCGACGGCTCGGTGCTCGCGCAACTCGGCAACCCCGACATGCGCACGCCGATCGCGCATGCGCTGGCGTTTCCGGAGCGCGTCGATTCGGGCGTCGCGCAACTCGATCTGGCGGAGATCGCGTCGCTGTCGTTCGAAAAGCCTGACTACACGCGCTTCCCGTGTCTCGCGCTCGCCATGAAGGCGCTGGCCGAGGGCGGGGTTGCGAGCGCGGCCCTGAATGCCGCGAACGAAATCGCTGTTGAAGCGTTCCTGTCGCGCCAGATCGGGTTCATGGCGATTGCCCAGGTGGTCGACGCGGTGCTCAACGGGTTGCCGAACCGTAGCGCGCACGCGCTCGAAGACGTGATCGAGGCTGACGCCGCCGCGCGTCGCGCCGCCGCCGAATTCATCGCGCGTCTGCCGGACGGCGCTCGTCGCACGGAACGCGCCGTCCAGTGAGGCGCTTATGAATCTGCTGATCGAACTGCTTGCCTTCGCGGTCGCAATTGGCGTACTCGTCGTCGTTCACGAGTACGGTCACTACAGCGTTGCGCGTCTGTGCGGCGTGCAGGTGCTGCGCTTTTCGATCGGTTTCGGCAAGCCGCTGTTCCAATGGGTGAGTCCGAAGACGGGCACCGAATGGACCATCGCCGCGTTGCCGCTCGGCGGCTATGTGAAGATGCTCGACGAGCGCGAGACCGGTACGCCGATTTCCGCTGAAGCGTTGCCGTATGCGTTCAACCGGCAGTCGGTGTGGCGCCGTTTCGCGATTGTCGTGGCCGGGCCCGTCGCCAACTTCCTGCTGGCGATCGTGCTGTTCGCCCTTGTGTTCGCCACTGGCGTGACGGAACCGGCGGCCGTGGTCGCGGCGCCTACGCCGAATACGCCCGCGGCATTGGCCGGCTTCGACGGCGGCGAGACCATCGTCGCGGTGCGTGCGGAGAACGCCAGCGAATCGGAACCGGTGCGTTCATGGTCGGACTTGCGCTGGAAGCTGTTGGGCGCGGCATTCGATCACACGCGTGTCGTACTGAGCGCGAAGGATGCGCACGGCACCTCGGATTTCCAGCTCGATCTGCGCGGCATCACCGAAAAAGATGTCGACGACGACTTTATGTCGCATCTCGGCTTCGAGCCGGGGGGCGGCAAGCTGACGGTTGCGGGTGTGCAGCCGGGCAGCGCGGCACAACAGGCGGGCCTTGTAGCCGGCGACCGTTTGCGCGCAGTCGATGGCATACCCACCGATAACGCCACGGCATTCATCGCGTACGTAAAATCGCACGCCGGCAAGCCACTCACGCTGCAAGTGGAGCGTGGCGTGCAAGGTGCGCCGGGCGCGCAAGCCGAGGGTAGGCTCGAAGACGTTCGCATCGTCCCGCAAACGCAGCGTGACGACGCGACGGGCCAGCAGATCGGCCGCATTGGCGCGGAACTGGCGACCCAGGTGCCGTCGATCGACGTGCGTTATGGGCCGATCGAAAGTCTGCAATTGGGCGCGCGCCGCACATGGGATCTCGCTGTTTATTCGGTGCGCATGTTCGGCCGGATGATCATCGGAGAGGCATCGCTGAAGAATCTTTCCGGCCCGGTGACGATCGCCGACTATGCAGGAAAGAGCGCACGTCTAGGTCCTTCCGCATTTCTGTCGTTCCTGGCCCTTGTCAGTATTAGCCTCGGTGTACTGAACCTGTTACCAATTCCGGTATTGGACGGGGGGCATCTGTTATATTATTTGGTTGAAGCTGTAACCGGCAAAGTTGTCTCCGATCGCTGGCAACTCGTTTTTCAGAGGGCGGGTCTCGCCTGCATCGTCGCGTTGTCGGCGATCGCGCTGTTCAACGATCTGGCTCGTTTAATCCATTTTTAAAGTGTCCGGCGGCGCTCACGATGGCGACCGTCTGACCTGATGCAGCTATACACACTGGGGAAGCACGTTGTTTAAACCTCATCGCTTTGTTCCAAAGACGGTTATAGCCGCGGCATTCGCCGCGCATGGGCTGGTTGCTCACGCAACGACGCCCTTCGTGGTGCAAGATATCCGGATCGAGGGATTGCAACGCGTCGAACCTGGTACCGTGTTCGCGTACCTGCCCATCAAGCAAGGCGATACCTTTAGCGACGACAAGGCTTCCGAAGCCATTCGCGCGCTATATGCCACCGGCTTCTTCAACGACGTCAAGATCGCGACCGAAGGCAACGTGGTCATCGTGCAGGTGCTGGAACGTCCGGCCATCGGCACGATCGACTTCGCCGGCATCCATGAATTCGACAAGGAAAACCTGACCAAGGCGCTGCGCGCCGTCGGTTTGTCGCAAGGCCGCTACTACGATAAGGCGCTGGTCGACAAGGCCGAGCAGGAATTGAAGCGCCAGTATCTGACGCGTGGCTACTACGCCGCCGAAGTCACCACCACGATCACGCCGATCGACCGCAACCGCGTGTCGGTGCTGTTCTCGGTCGCAGAAGGCCCGAGCGCGAAGATCCGCCAGATCAACTTCATCGGCAACAAGGCGTTCAGCACCGGTACGCTGCGCGACGAAATGCAGCTGTCCACGCCGAACTGGTTCTCGTGGTACACGAAGAATGACCTGTACGCGAAAGACAAGCTCACCGGCGACCTTGAAAATGTCCGCTCGTATTACCTGAATCGCGGCTACCTCGAGTTCAACATCGAGTCGACCCAGGTGTCGATTACGCCGGACAAGAAGGACATGTATCTGACGGTCACGCTGCATGAGGGCGAGCCGTACACGATTTCGAGCATCAAGCTGGCGGGCAATCTGCTCGACCGTGAGCCGGAGCTGACCAAGCTCATCAAGATCAAACCAGGTGACCGCTTCTCGGCTGAAAAGCTGCAAGCCACCACCAAGGCGATCGTCGACAAGCTCGGCGAGTATGGCTATGCATTCGCCACCGTCAACGCGCAGCCGCAGATCGATCAGGAACATCATAAGGTCGACCTGACGCTGCAAGTGGACCCGAGCCGCCGCGTGTACGTGCGCCGCATCAATGTGGTCGGCAACACGCGCACGCGCGATGAAGTGGTGCGCCGCGAAATGCGTCAGCTCGAAAGCTCGTGGTTCGACTCGAACCGCCTCGCGCTGTCGAAAGACCGGATCAATCGTCTGGGCTACTTCACGGATGTCGACGTGACCACGACGCCTGTCGAGGGCACGCCCGACCAGGTCGACGTGGACGTCAAGGTGGCCGAAAAGCCGACTGGCGCGATCACACTGGGTGCGGGCTTTTCGTCGACCGACAAGGTGGTGCTGTCCGCGGGCGTGTCGCAAGACAACGTGTTCGGTTCGGGCACGAGTCTCTCCGTGAACGTGAATACCGCCAAGACCTACCGTACGCTGACGGTCACGCAGGTCGACCCGTACTTCACGGTGGACGGCATCAAGCGGATTACCGACGTCTACTACCGTACGTACCAGCCGCTGTACTACTCGACGGATTCGAGCTTCAAGATCGTCACGATCGGTGGCGACCTGAAGTTCGGTATTCCGTTCTCCGAAGTCGACACCGTGTACTTCGGTGCGGGCCTCGAGCAGAACCAGCTGGATATCGACGCGAACACGCCGCAGAGCTACATCGATTACGTGAACCAGTTCGGCCGCGTGTCGAACAACGTGCCGATTACAGTGGGCTGGTCGCGCGACGCGCGTGACAGCGCGCTGGTGCCGAGCCGCGGTTACTTCACGCAGGCGAACGCCGAATACGGCACGCCGATCGGTGGCACGCAGTACTACAAGGCCGACATCAACGCGCAGTATTATTATTCGTTTTCGCGCGGCTTCGTGCTTGGCTTCAACTTCCAGGGCGGTTACGGTAACGGCCTCGGCGGCAAGCCATACCCGATTTTCAAGAACTACTACGCGGGCGGTATCGGTTCGGTGCGGGGCTACGAACCGAGTTCGCTGGGCCCGCGCGACGCGAAGACGAACGACCCGATCGGCGGCTCGAAGCTGCTGGTGGGTAACATCGAATTGACGTTCCCGCTGCCGGGCACGGGCTATGACCGCACACTGCGCGTCTTTACGTTCCTCGACGGCGGTAACGTGTGGGGTACGGAAGGTAACAGCATCGGCGCGAACGGCCTGCGTTACGGCTACGGTGTCGGTCTGGCGTGGATCTCGCCGATCGGCCCGCTCAAGCTCAGCCTGGGCTTCCCGCTCACGAAGCACACCGGCGACCAGTATCAGAAATTCCAGTTCCAGATCGGGACGGCATTCTGATCCGGCGGCGGGCGACCCCGGCGACGGGCGGCTCCCGGCGGCGGGCCCGGCCAAACTACAGTATCGAGAGGATGACTTTGCGAACCGGTATGTTTTCGAAACGTGTGGCGTGCGCGCTGGCGCTGGCAATGACCCTGGGTGTCGGCGTAGCGCATGCGCAGGAAGCCAGGATCGCTGCGGTGAATTCGGACCGTATCCTGCGCGAATCGGCTGCCGCGAAGGCCGCGCAGGTCAAGCTCGAGGCCGAGTTCGCCAAGCGCGACAAGGATCTGGCCGACATGGCGCAGAAGCTGAAGTCGATGTCCGATTCGCTCGACAAGAACGGCGCGTCAATGTCGGCCGCCGATCGCGCACAGAAACAGCGCGATCTGTCGCAGCTGGATACCGACTTCCAGCGCAAGCAACGCGAGTTCCGCGAAGACCTGAACCAGCGCCGCAATGAAGAGCTGGCGGCGGTGCTCGACCGTGCCAACAAGGTGATCAAGCAGATCGCCGAGGCACAGCACTACGACCTGATCGTCCAGGAAGCGGTGTACGTGAGCCCGCGCATCGATATTACCGATCAGGTCCTCAAGGCGCTGGCGGCGTCGGGTAACTGAAGGCACGGAGCGGGCCGTGGAACCGGGTCGCGGCACTGACAAGTTGGACTGAACAGCAAGAGACAGGATACGCATGGCATTTACGCTCGAGGACATCGTCCAGCGGTTCGGCGGTGAAGTAGTCGGAGACGGTTCGCAGCGCGTCGGCAGTCTGGCGCCGCTCGACCAGGCAGGCCCGAACCAGCTGGCGTTCCTCGCCAATCCGAAGTATCTGTCGCAGGTCGAGACGACCCGTGCGGGCGCGGTATTGATCAATGCCGACGACCTCGCGAGGCTCGCCTCCCGAGACGGGCGTTTGCCCGCCGCGCGTAACTTTATCGTCACGCCGAATCCGTACGCTTACTTCGCGCGCGTCGCGCAAACCTTCATCGACCTGGCCGCGCCGAAGGCCGTGCCCGGCGTGCATGCTAGCGCGACGGTCGACCCGTCGGCGCAGATTGCCGCGAGCGCGGTGATCGGCCCGCACGTCACGGTCGAGGCGGGCGCGGTGATCGGCGAGAACGTGCGGCTGGATGCCAACGTGTTTATCGGCCGTGGCACACAGATCGGCGCGGGCTCGCATCTGTATCCGAATGTTGCGGTGTACCACGGCTGCAAGCTCGGCGAGCGCGTGATCGTGCACGCGGGCGCGGTGATCGGTTCGGACGGTTTCGGCTTCGCGCCGGACTTCGTCGGCGAAGGTGATGCGCGTACCGGCAGCTGGGTGAAGATTCCGCAGGTCGGCGGCGTGTCGATCGCGGCGGACGTGGAAATCGGCGCGAACACAACGATCGATCGCGGCGCCATGGCCGACACGATCATCGAAGAGTGCGTGAAAATCGACAACCTCGTGCAGATCGGCCACAACTGCAAAGTCGGTGCCTACACCGTGATCGCCGGTTGCGCGGGCATCGCCGGCAGCACGACCATCGGCCGCCATTGCATGATCGGCGGCGCGGTGGGCATCGCCGGGCACGTGACGCTGGCCGACTATGTGATTGTCACGGCGAAGTCGGGCGTCTCGAAGTCGCTGTTGAAGCCCGGCATGTACACCAGCGCTTTCCCGGCCGTGAACCATGCGGACTGGAACAGGAGCGCCGCTCTGCTGCGTAACATCGACAAACTGCGTGACCGTATCAAGGCACTCGAAGCAGCCGCTGTGGCCGATGGATCGGTCAACGCAGCGAGCGATTCCGCGGGCGATACAACCTGAGATATCGGGGCAACTCGCAGGACAACTTGCAGGACAACCTGCCGGCACCGCGTAAAATAGCGGGCAAGCATCAGGAAGGAAGTCGGTTGCCGTGACCCGGCGGCATAGCCGCCGGGTCACGGCAAGCGGCGGCAGCACGCGTTACCAACCCACCTGCACCAGCATCCGCAGTCATCACCGCGCAGTCAATGCGTGAGCAGAAACACCATGAGCACCGAAAAAATCAATCTCGACATTCATAAGATTCTCACGCTGCTGCCGCATCGTTACCCGTTCCTGCTGGTTGATCGGGTGCTCGAACTTGAACCGCACAAGCGCATCAAAGCGCTGAAGAACGTGTCGATCAACGAGCCGTATTTCCAGGGTCACTTTCCGACCCGTCCGGTGATGCCCGGCGTGCTGATCCTCGAAGCGCTCGCGCAAACGGCAGCGCTGCTGACGTTTTCGGAAGAGCCGAGCGATCCGTCGAACACGTTGTATCTGTTCGTGGGCATCGACAATGCACGCTTCAAGCGCGTGGTCGAACCGGGCGATCAGCTGATCCTGAACTGCACGTTCGAGCGTCATATGCGCGGCATCTGGAAGTTCAAGGCGCGCGCCGAGGTGGATGGCGCCGTGGCGGCGGAAGCCGACCTGATGTGCGCGGTGCGGCACACGGACAGCGGCGCTTAATTTAGCGTCGGGCAGTCAGCGGCTTTTCGTGAACGTTGCAAGCCCGCCCAAGCCCATCCAGACAACGCAACAGAATCAGAAGCGAGGACGCATGAGCAGGATTCATCCCACTGCGATCGTCGAACCGGGCGCGCAACTCGACGAATCCGTCGAAATCGGACCGTATGCCGTGATCGGCGCACATGTGACGATCGGCGCACGGACCACGGTCGGTTCGCACAGCGTGGTCGAAGGTTACACGACGCTCGGCGAAGATAACCGGATCGGCCACTACGCATCGGTCGGCGGCCGTCCGCAGGACATGAAGTACAAGGACGAGCCGACCCGGCTCGTGATCGGCAACCGCAATACGATCCGTGAATTCACCACGATCCACACCGGCACGGTACAGGACGCGGGCGTCACCACGCTGGGCGACGACAACTGGATCATGGCGTACGTGCACATCGGTCACGACTGCCACGTCGGCAGCAACGTCATTCTGTCGAGCAATGCGCAGATGGCCGGCCACGTGACGATCGGCGACCACGCGATTATCGGCGGCATGTCGGGTGTGCATCAGTTCGTACGCATCGGTGCGCACTCCATGCTCGGCGGTGCATCGGCGCTGGTGCAGGACATTCCGCCGTTCGTGATCGCGGCCGGCAACAAGGCCGAACCGCACGGCATCAACGTCGAAGGATTGCGCCGCCGCGGTTTTTCGCCGGACGCGATCTCGGCGCTACGCTCGGCGTACCGGCTGCTCTACAAGAACGGCTTGTCGCTGGAAGAAGCGAAGCTACAGTTGCGCGAACTCGCATCCGCAGGTGGCGATGGCGATGCGCCGGTGCAAACGCTGCTCGCGTTCGTCGAAGCGTCGCAGCGCGGCATCATTCGCTAACCGATGGCATTGCAACCGAATCCGCTGCGCGTCGCGATGGTGGCCGGCGAGCCGTCCGGCGACCTGCTGGCGGCGTCGCTCCTCGACGGCCTCGCGAGCCGTCTGCCTGCCGCCACCCAGTACTATGGGATCGGCGGTCCGCGCATGATCGCCACGGGCTTCGACGCGCACTGGCCAATGGAAAAGCTGACGGTGCGCGGCTATGTCGAAGCACTGCGGCACATCCCCGAAATTCTCGGTATCCGCAACGAACTGAAGCGTCAGCTGCTGGCTGAACCGCCGTCAGTGTTCGTGGGCGTGGATGCACCCGATTTCAACTTCGGCCTCGAACACCGGCTGCGCGATGCGGGCATTCCGACTGTTCACTTCGTCTGTCCGTCGATCTGGGCGTGGCGCGGCGGCCGGATCAAGAAGATCGCCAGAGCAGTCGATCACATGCTATGCGTGTTCCCGTTCGAGACGGCGCTGCTGGAAAAGGCGGGCGTCGCGGCATCATACGTGGGTCACCCGCTGGCGGACGAAATTCCGTTCGAACCCGATACGCGCGGCGCACGCCGTACACTCGGTCTGCCGGAAAGCGGTCCGATCATCGCGGTGCTGCCGGGCAGCCGGCGCTCGGAAATCGATCTGATCGGTCCGACGTTCTTCGCCGCGATGGAGATGATGCAGCACCAGGAGCCCGGTTTGCGTTTCGTGATGCCTGCGGCGACGCCCGCACTGCGCGAGATGCTCCGGCCGCTGGTCGATGCGCACCCCGGTCTCGCCCTGACGATTTCCGACGGCCAGTCGCAACTCGCGATGACCGCGGCGGACGCGATCCTCGTCAAGAGCGGCACCGTGACGCTGGAAGCCGCGCTGCTGAAAAAGCCGATGGTGATTTCGTACAAGGTGCCCTGGCTGACCGGCCAGATCATGCGCCGGCAGGGCTACCTGCCGTACGTCGGCTTGCCCAACATTCTGGCCGGGCGCTTCGTGGTGCCGGAAATTCTCCAGCATTTCGCTACGCCCCAGGCGCTCGCCGAGGCCACGCTGAAACAGTTGCGCGACGAGGTCAACCGGCGCACGCTGACGGAAATCTTCACGGAGATGCATCACGTGCTGAAACAGAACACCGCGCAGCGTGCGGCGGAAGTCGTCGCAAGCGTCATCGAAACGCGCAAGGCGCGGCCATGACCGCTGCGAGCGTACCACGCCGTAAATCTGCGACCGTCGCCGGTGCGGCAGAGCAGGCCGGCCTGAACTTCGATACGCCGGATGAGATCGTCTGCGGCGTCGACGAAGCAGGACGCGGCCCATTGGCCGGCCCGGTAGTCGCGGCGGCGGTGATTTTCGATCCTTCCAGGCCGATGATCCGCGGGCTCGACGATTCGAAAGCGCTTACCGCCAAAAAACGCGACGAACTGTACGACAAGATTGTCGACCGGGCGCTCGCGTACTGCATCGCGTCCGCGAGCGTCGAAGAAATCGATAGACTGAATATCCTGCATGCCACGATGCTGGCGATGAAGCGCGCGGTTGAAGGTTTGTCGGTGGTGCCGACGCTCGTAAAAATCGACGGCAATCGTTGTCCGACGCTGAGCATTCGCAGCGAGGCGATCATCGGTGGCGATGCGCTGGTCAAATCCATTTCGGCGGCGTCGATCCTCGCGAAAGTCACGCGCGACCGGATGCTGACCGAGCTGCATCAAACCTATCCCGTCTACGGCTTTGATGCCCACTTCGGCTACGGCACACCGCAGCATCTCGCGGCGCTGCGCGAGCACGGGCCGTGCGAGCATCATCGGCGATCTTTTGCGCCGGTGGTGGAAGCGCATCTGCGATTCGGCACAGGTGCCCTGCAGTGCCCGGGCGACGTCCTCGCCGCGCCGGGCATGCTCGACGACAGCATGCTCGACGACGACGCTTTCGGTGAGGGGACCGGCGCCTGAGCGCCGTTGCCTCGCGCGTCGTCAGCTCTTTCCTCATTCTCACTGTCTTCGCTGCCTGTGAAAGCCATCACCTCGCGGGACAATCCGCTCTATAAGCGCCTCAAGGCATTGGCCGGCTCGACGCATCAGCAGCGGCGCGGTGGTCATGCGTTGCTCGAAGGCTTCCATCTCGCGAGCGCGTATCTCGACGTCGCCGGGCAGCCGGAAATGTGCGTCGTCACGGACGGCGCCTTGCGCCACGACGAAGCACAGGCAATCGTGTCGCGCATCGACGAGAATCGGATTGTCACGCTTCCGGATGCATTGTTCGGTCAGTTGTCGAACGTGGTGCACGGTGTGGGGATCCTGCTGCTGGTCGAAAAGCTCGATACGCCGTTGCCGGAGCGGGTGACGCAAACCTGCCTCGTACTCGATGGCGTGCAGGACGCCGGCAACGTCGGCTCGATTCTGCGCAGCGCGGCAGCCGCGGGTATTCAACAGGTGTTCTGCGCGCCAGGCACGGCGTACGCATGGTCATCGAAGGTGTTGCGCTCGGGCATGGGTGCGCATTTCCTGCTGCAGATTCATGAGGACGTCGAAGCGCAGGCTTTGATCGAGCGCCTTGCGGTGCCGGTCGTCATCACGGATTCGCATGGCGCTGAGGCGCTCTACGACTGCGATCTGAGCAGACCGTTGGCATGGGTGTTCGGCAACGAAGGGGCGGGCGTGTCGCAGACGTGGCGCGATGTGGTCACGTTGCGGGTGACGATTCCGCAGCCGGGCGGCATGGAATCGCTGAATGTGGCAGCGGCGGCCGCTGTCTGCGTGTTCGAGCAGTGCCGCCAGCAGCGCCGCGCGTGAGTGCGTGGCATACAAAGCCACCCGCGTTTCTTCTTCAGGCCGCGCTCAAAGTGCTCAACTCGCTCAATAAACCGGCCGATCCAGCCTGATCTCCTGCAAGATCGTCGTCGCGATCTCTTCGATCGATTTATGTGTCGACGACAACCACTTGATGCCTTCGCGCCGCATCATCGCTTCCGCTTCATTGATCTCGTAACGGCAATTTTCCGGCGCGGCGTACTTGCTGCCCGGGCGGCGCTCGTTGCGAATCTCCGACAGCCGCTGCGGGTCGATCGACAAACCGAACATCTTCTGCCGATGCGCCAATAGTGGCGTAGGCAGCTTGCCACGCTCGAAATCCTCCGGAATCAGCGGATAGTTTGCTGCTTTCACACCGTACTGCATCGCCAGATACAGGCTCGTCGGCGTTTTGCCGCTGCGTGACACGCCCACCAGAATGACATCGGCGTCGGCGAGATTGCGGTTCGATTGACCGTCGTCGTGCGCGAGCGAAAAATTGATCGCCTCGATGCGGTTCTTGTACTCCTCGGTGTCGGCGTTCTGGTGACCACGGCCCATCGCATGGCTCGACTTCAGCTCCAATTCCAGTTCGAGCGGCTCGACGAAAGTCTGGAACATGTCGAGCACGAGCGCGTTCGAACCCTTCACGATCTGATTCGACGCGCTGTCCACCAGCGTCGTGAACACGATCGGACGGCGGCCGTCCTGCTGGATCGCTTCGTTGATCTTTTCGAGCGTGGCGTAGGCTTTGTCGATCGAGTCGACGAAGGGCACGCGAACCAGGCGGAATTTCTGGTCGAACTGGGAGAGGATCGAATGCGCGAAGGTTTCGGCAGTGATCCCGGTCCCGTCGGAGACGATGAATACGGTGGGCGGCATCAGTGGGGCTGGGGAACGTGAGCGGCAAAAAGCGCTCGAATGAAACATCGCTGCGTTGGCGTCGCTGCACGGTGGCTAACCGGAGACTGCAGCGGCGTCGACAGAGCGCGCCGTGGGCACCGCAACAGCGCCCGGATGCGGCTCGGGCCTCGCAAAAGCCCGTAGGCCGGTCCGGGCGCGATTCGAGGCGCAATTCTCGTCCGACTGTCACATTTTGAGAGTCGGCACGGTAGAATAGCGGCAACCTGTTGGATAAGCAATTGCGGGCGATTGGCGTCTAACTTGCCTTGAATGGTCGGCCAACGCGTCGCCTTCGGTCGGTAACCTGCTATGAATGCGGTGCATTGACCGGTAAGTTCGTTCAACCGCATGCTTCGTCGTGCTTCTGGCGATTTTCAGCGATTGTTTCTCCAACAGGTTGTGCAAGACGCGAGGTACCGCTTCCTATGAGCGCTCGCGTTCGAGCCCACTTGCACAGCCGTGAATTTCTTTCACACTTAGGGGCTTGTATGACTAACGCAGTTACCGTCGCAAAGGATGAGGCGTATGTAGTTCCGTTCGAGCAGTTGCGGATGACCGATGTGGAAATTGTCGGCGGCAAGAACGCGTCGCTTGGCGAGATGATCAGTCAGCTCGCTCAAGCTGGCGTGCGCGTGCCGACCGGCTTCGCCACGACGGCGCTGGCTTTCCGTGACTTCCTGCATCACAACAATCTCACTGAACGCATCGCCAAACGGCTCGAGACGCTCGACGTCGACGACGTGAAGGCGCTCGCCGAAGCGGGCAAGGAGATCCGTCAATGGATCGTCGATGCGCCGCTGCAGCCGCGTCTCGAAGCGGATATCCGCGCAGGCTTCGACACCCTGCAAAACAGCTCGCCTGAAGAGCTGTCGTTTGCCGTGCGTTCTTCGGCAACGGCAGAAGACTTGCCGGACGCATCGTTCGCGGGTCAGCAGGAAAGCTACCTCAACGTGGTCGGCATCGACGACGTGCTCGATCGCATGAAGCACGTGTTCGCGTCGCTGTATAACGACCGCGCTATTTCCTATCGTGTCCACAAGGGCTTCACCCACGCGGAAGTCGCGTTGTCGGCGGGCGTGCAGCGCATGGTGCGCTCGGACGTCGGCGCAGCGGGCGTGATGTTCACGCTGGATACGGAATCGGGCTTCAAGGATGCCGTGTTCATCACGTCGAGCTACGGTCTGGGCGAAACGGTGGTGCAGGGCGCGGTGAATCCGGACGAGTTCTACGTCTTCAAGACCACGCTCGCTCAAGGCAAGTACCCGGTCATCCGCCGTTCGATCGGCTCGAAGCTGATCAAGATGGAATTCACCAAGGCCGGCGAAGAAGGCCGCGTGAAGACCGTCGACGTCGCGCACGAGCAGCGCAACCGCTTCTCGATCACCGACGAAGACGTGATCGAACTCGCGAAGTATGCGGTTATCATCGAAAAGCACTACGAGCGTCCGATGGACATCGAGTGGGGCAAGGACGGCCGCGACGGCAAGATCTTCATTCTGCAGGCGCGTCCGGAAACGGTGAAGAGCCAGGCCGCGGGCAAGGCTGAGCAGCGCTTCAAGCTGAAGGGCCAATCGAACGTGCTGGCAACCGGCCGCGCGATCGGTCAGAAGATCGGCGCGGGTCCGGTGCGGGTGATTCACGATCCGTCGGAAATGGACCGCGTGCAGCCGGGCGACGTGCTGGTGGCCGACATGACCGACCCGAACTGGGAGCCGGTGATGAAGCGCGCTTCGGCGATCGTCACGAACCGTGGCGGCCGTACCTGCCACGCGGCGATCATCGCGCGTGAACTGGGCGTGCCGGCCGTGGTCGGCTGTGGCGACGCGACCGACGTGCTGAAGGAAGGCTCGCTCGTCACCGTATCGTGCGCGGAAGGCGACGAAGGCAAGATCTACGACGGTCTGCTCGAAACCGAAATCACCGAAGTGCAGCGCGGCGATCTGCCGGCGATTCCGGTGAAGATCATGATGAACGTCGGCAACCCGCAACTCGCGTTCGACTTCTCGCAACTGCCGAACGCAGGCGTGGGTCTGGCGCGGCTCGAGTTCATCATCAACAACAACATCGGCGTGCATCCGAAGGCGATTCTCGAGTACCCGAACGTCGATCAGGACCTGAAGAAGGCCGTGGAAAGCGTCGCACGCGGTCACGCATCGCCGCGCGCGTTCTACGTCGACAAGCTGACCGAAGGTATCGCGACGATCGCCGCGGCCTTCTATCCGAAGCCCGTGATCGTGCGTCTGTCGGACTTCAAGTCGAACGAGTACAAGAAACTGATCGGCGGTTCGCGTTACGAGCCGGACGAAGAAAACCCGATGCTGGGCTTCCGCGGCGCGTCGCGCTACATCGCCGACGACTTCGCCGAAGCGTTCCAGATGGAATGCCTCGCGCTGAAGAAGGTGCGCGAAGAGATGGGCCTCGACAACGTCGAGATCATGGTGCCGTTCGTGCGTACGCTGAAGCAGGCGGAACGCGTGGTCGGGCTGCTCGCGAAGTACGGCCTGAAGCGCGGCGAAAACGGCCTGCGCCTGATCATGATGTGCGAAGTGCCGACGAACGCGATTCTTGCCGAGGAATTCCTGCAATTCTTCGACGGTTTCTCGATAGGTTCGAACGACTTGACGCAGCTCACGCTCGGCCTGGACCGTGACTCCGGTATGGAATTGCTGGCGGTCGATTTCGACGAGCGGGATCCGGCCGTCAAGTTCCTGTTGAAGCGCGCGATCGACACGTGTCTGCGACTGAACAAGTACGTCGGTATCTGCGGGCAGGGCCCGTCGGATCATCCGGACTTTGCGCAATGGCTGACCGATGAAGGCATCAAGTCGATCTCGCTGAACCCGGACACGATCATCGAGACGTGGCAGCAGTTGGCGAAGTCGTCGGCGAAGTAAGCGGTCGAACAGCCGCCGATAAGCGGCTTGCATAACGGGCGATGCGGTATGTCAACAGCTTGCTGCATCGGCCGGTAAAACGTGCCCGCTTCGTGCTATAAACACCCCGGTAGATCCGGGGTGTTTTGCTTTGTGGAGGTCGACGTGGCGCCAGGTGGATTGTTCTGGTGGATCGGGGCGGGCGTGCTTATCGCGCTGGAGTTGATGAGCGGCACGTTCTATCTGCTGATGATCGCGTTGGGTTTTGTGGCAGCGGCTATTGCGCACATTGCGGGCGCCGCCGCCGACCTTCAATTTGCGGTCGCCGCCGTGGTGGCGCTGGCGGCCGTATTGCTCCTGCGGCGCTCGCGCTTTGGCCGCAGGCCGCGCAAGGAGGCGTCGCGCAACCCGGACGTCAATCTGGATATCGGTCAGACGCTGACTGTGCCCGCCTGGCATGAGCGCCGGGCGCGCGCCAATTATCGCGGCGCGCAATGGGACGTCGAACTGGCTGCCGGCGAGCCCGAAGACGCACAGGTCTACGAAATTACCCAGTTGCGCGGCAGTTGCCTCGTCGTCGTCGCAAGCAGACGCGCGACGGCGGCCTGACCGTTCACAAGGTACACACCACGCACACACCATACACTCGCAACTATTCGAACTACAGACGGGAGGGCAGCAATGGATTCGACCATCGTCGGGGCGGTGCTTTTGATCATCGTGATCGTGCTGGCGGCGCAGACGCTCAAGATCGTGCCACAGCAGCATGCATGGGTGCTGGAGCGGCTCGGCCGCTATCACCGCACGTTGACACCGGGCTTGAGCTTCGCGTTTCCGTTCATCGACCGGATCGCTTACAAGCACATCCTCAAGGAAATCCCGCTCGAAGTGCCGAGCCAGGTCTGTATCACGCGCGACAATACGCAGTTGCAGGTGGACGGCGTGCTGTATTTTCAGGTCACCGATCCGATGAAGGCGTCGTACGGGTCGAGCAACTTTGTGTTCGCGATCACGCAGTTGTCGCAGACCACGCTGCGTTCGGTGATCGGCAAGCTCGAACTCGACAAGACTTTCGAGGAGCGCGACTTCATCAACCACAGCATCGTGTCCTCGCTCGACGAGGCGGCGTCGAACTGGGGTGTGAAGGTATTGCGCTACGAGATCAAGGATTTGACGCCACCCAAGGAAATTCTCCACGCGATGCAGGCGCAGATCACCGCCGAGCGTGAGAAGCGCGCGTTGATCGCGGCGTCGGAAGGGCGCAAGCAGGAGCAGATCAATATCGCCTCGGGTGGGCGTGAGGCGGCGATCCAGAAGTCGGAGGGCGAGCGGCAGGCGGCGATCAACCAGGCGCAAGGGCAGGCGTCGGCGATTCTGGCGGTGGCCGAAGCCAATTCACAGGCGATTCAGAAGATCGCTGCGGCGATCCAGTCGCACGGCGGGATGGAGGCGGTGAACCTGAAGGTGGCCGAGCAGTATGTGAACGCGTTCGCAAACCTGGCCAGGCAGGGCACCGCGCTGATCGTGCCGGGCAACCTGGCGGATATGAGTTCGATGATCGCGTCGGCGCTGACAATCGTGAACAAAGGCAAGGGCGCATCGGACGTGCGCTGAGCGCCTGTGCCCTTGCCGAAAAAAATGGCCCGCTGAGTTAGCCGGCCATTTTTCGTTGGATCTTTGCGTTGAAACACCCGGCAGCCAGCTAACATAGCCAGACAAAGCGCGGCAAATCCGCGCACCGCGCGGCGCCATTCAAGATCATGTAGGCGAGCGCATCAAGCGCGCCTTTTCACGTTCCCAATCGCGCTTCTTCTCGGTTTCACGTTTGTCGTGCATTTTCTTGCCCTTCGCCAGCCCGATTTCACATTTGACGCGGCCGCCCTTGTAGTGGAAGTTCAGCGGCACAAGCGTATAGCCGCGCTGCTCGACCTTGCCGATCAGTTTGCTGATTTCCTCGCTGTGCAGAAGCAGCTTGCGCGTGCGCACGGGGTCCGGATGGATATGGGTCGAGGCCTCGGGCAGCGGGCTGATGTGCGTGCCGATCAGGAACAGTTCGTGATCGCGGATGACCACGTAACCTTCCTTGATCTGGCCGCGCCCGGCGCGCAGCGCCTTGACCTCCCATCCCTCGAGCACGAGCCCTGCTTCATAGCGTTCTTCGACCGAGTAGTCGTAGAAGGCTTTTCTGTTGTCGATAATGCTCATGAATGGAAAGTGCCCAACTCGTTTAAAATCACGATTTTAGCAAAGCGGGGCACGGAAAGCCCGCGGCGCTCGTCCACCCTTGCCACGCGTTGTTCAATTTATGGCAGATGTCCAGAAAACCGTGTTGATCCGCCATTCGGCGGAACAGATGTTCGACCTCGTGACCGACGTCGCCGAATACCCTAACTTTCTGCCCTGGTGCGGGGGAGTCGAAATCCGCCGCCAGGACGAAACCGGCATGGAGGCGAAGATCGACATCAACTTCAAGGGCATCAAGCAGCATTTCGCCACGCACAACAGTATGGAGCGGCCCACGCGCATCGATATGGAATTCGCGGACGGCCCGTTTCGCAAGTTCACCGGCTTCTGGCGCTTCACGCCGCTGCGGGCCGACGCCTGCAAGATCGAATTCGCGTTGCACTACGAATTTACCAGCATCATTCTTGAGAAGATTATCGGGCCGGTGTTCAGTCATATCGCCAACACCTTTGTCGAATCGTTCGTGAAGCGCGCCGATCAGCGCTACGGTAAGGCATGAGCGCGCGCTTGTCGATTGAAGTCTGCTACGCGCTTGCCGACGCGCAAACGCTGATTGTCGTGGACTTGCCCGAAGGCGCCACGGTGCAGCAGGCGCTCGACGCGAGCGGCATCCTGCAGCGTCACCCGCAGATCGATCTGACGACGCAAAAGGTCGGCGTGTTCGGCAAGCTCAAGACGCTGGATACGGTGCTCGCCGATCATGATCGGGTTGAGATATACCGGCCGCTTCTGGTGGATCCGAAGGTGTCGCGTCAACGGCGGGTCGAGAAGACCCGCAAGGCGGGCTCGATCGAAGGCCGCCGCTGGCAGAACAAGGATTCGCGTTGAATGTGTCCTGAAGCGGCGCCGCTTTCAGGCACCGACTCGCGCACGCACCTGGTCACTTGCGTGAATCGTTGCCGTTGCGCGGTGCCAGCCGTGCCACGGCTCAGTGCGCCGAAACCTGCGCTTTTTCCTCGATCGATGGCTCGCCGGACGAACCGTCGCCGGCATGCTGGCGCACCGACCAGCTCACGCCTGCCACCAGCAGCAGAATCGCCGCCATTTCCAGCGGACGTGGCAGCCGCTGGTCGTAGATGAACGCGTAGAGCAGTGCAAACAGCGTTTCGAACACGATCAGCTGACCGGACAGCGTCAGCGGCAAGCGCTTTGACGCGGCATTCCACAGGCCATTGCCGAGCCACGAAGCGCCGATCGCGAGAGCCAGATTCAGCACCCAGAAGGTGTGCCAGCGGTTGTCCGCAAGCGTGCTTTGCAGGCTGCCGGACGGCAGCACGGCGACCACCAGCCACAGTGCCGCGCCGAGCGCGCCGGTCACCACACCCCATAGAACCGACCACTCGTTACCGCTGAAGTGCGTTTGACGCTGCAGGTAGCGTGCGTTTTCGACCGCGAACCACGTCCAGCAAGCCAGCGCGCCGACCGCGCAGGCGAGGCCGGCCAGCTTCGTGACGATGCTCACAGGCGTGCTGTCCGCCACGGTAAACACATCGACGTTGATGCAGGCGATGCCCGCCATCACCATCGTGAGCGGCCACGCGAGGCGTGCGAGCGGTACGGCGCCATGGTCCCGCCGGCCGAGCAGCGTCACCGTGACCGGCAACACGCCGACGATCAGCGATGCCGGCGCGATACCGATCATGTGGACGGCAGCCGTCAGCAGCAGGTAGTAGAGCAGGTTGCCGGCCAGCGCCAGCTTGACGAGCGCGCCGAGATCCTCGCGGGTCAGGCGTTTGACGAGCGAGCGCGCCATCGGCAGCGCGGCGGCCAGCGACACGATGCCGTACATCGTGTAGCGGCCCGCGCTCAGCAGCAGCGGAGAAAAATCGGGCAACACCCGCGGCACCAGAAACACCATGCCCCATAAGGCTCCGGCCATCACCCCATATGCCACACCGCGCCGCATCGACTGCCCCTGCAAAAAACTGGAATGGTGCGGAGAATAGCCGGTCGGCAGGCGGCGCGTCTTGTTTGATTCTGCATTCGGCCGTATTCAGTGGAGTTCATTGGCGTTTGGTGGCACTCGGTGGCGCATTTCGCCGGCTCGCTGTGGCGCGAGTGCCGGCAAATCCCGGCGCTCGCCCCGTCCGGCGGCCCGCTGCCTGCGAACGCGCAATCGAAACCCGATCGAACCCGAGCCGAACGTGGAAGCGAAATCGGCATATCCGAAGTCACGAAAAAAGCCCCGGAAATTCGCTAAGCTGCTGTTAGTGCAGTGAAAACCGGGGAGGTATCGCGTATAATTCGCTTTTGCGCCTATAGGATTTGCCATGCGTCTGATCCAAACAGCACTCACGTTCGATGACGTGCTCCTCGTCCCGGCCTACTCTGATGTTCTGCCGCGCGACACCAGCCTCAAGACCCGGCTGACCCGCAACATCTCCCTGAATATGCCGCTCGTGTCCGCCGCCATGGACACCGTCACCGAAGCCCGTCTCGCGATCGCGATGGCGCAAATGGGTGGCGTGGGCATCATCCACAAGAATCTCACGCCGGCCGAACAGGCGCGTGAAGTTGCCAAGGTCAAGCGCTTCGAATCGGGCGTCGTGCGCGATCCGATTACGGTGCCGCCGCAAATGAAGGTGCGCGACGTCATCGCGCTGTCGCAACAGCATGGCATTTCGGGCTTCCCGGTCGTCGAAGGCGCGCAACTGGTCGGCATCGTCACGAACCGCGACCTGCGTTTTGAAGAGCGTCTGGACGAGCCGGTACGCAACATCATGACGCCGCGCGAGCGCCTCGTCACCGTCAAGGTAGGCACGCCGCTCGCCGAGGCCAAGGCGCTGATGCACAGCCACCGCCTCGAGCGCGTGCTGGTGATCAACGACGCCTTCGAACTGCGCGGCCTGATGACCGTCAAGGACATCACCAAGCAAACCGAACACCCGGACGCCTGTAAAGACGAACACGGCAAGCTGCGCGCGGGCGCGGCGGTCGGTGTGGGCGAGGACAACGAAGAGCGCGTGGCGCTGCTGGTGCAGGCGGGCGTCGACGTGATCGTCGTCGATACCGCGCACGGCCACAGCAGGGGCGTGCTCGAGCGCGTCAAGTGGGTCAAGCAGAACTTCCCGCACGTCGAAGTGATCGGCGGCAACATCGCCACCGCCGCGGCGGCGAAGGCGCTGGTCGAGTACGGCGCGGACGGCGTGAAGGTCGGCATCGGCCCGGGCTCGATCTGCACGACGCGGATCGTCGCCGGCGTGGGCGTGCCGCAGGTTACCGCGATCGCCAACGTCTCGGAAGCGCTGAAGGGCACCGGCGTGCCGGTCATCGCCGACGGTGGCGTGCGCTTCTCGGGCGACGTCAGCAAGGCGCTGGCAGCGGGCGCGAATGCCGTAATGATGGGCAGCATGTTCGCCGGTACCGAAGAAGCGCCGGGCGACGTGTTCCTGTATCAAGGCCGCCAGTACAAGTCGTACCGTGGCATGGGTTCGGTCGGCGCGATGAAGGACGGCGCGGCGGACCGCTACTTCCAGGACAACTCCGCGAACATCGACAAGCTGGTGCCGGAAGGCATCGAAGGCCGTGTCGCCTACAAGGGCTCGGTCAACGCGATCCTGTTCCAGCTGATCGGCGGCGTGCGCGCCAGCATGGGCTACTGCGGTTGCCGCACGATCGCGGAGATGAACGACAAGGCCGAGTTCGTGCAGATCACGGGTGCGGGCTTGCGCGAGTCGCATGTACATGACGTGCAGATCACCAAGGAAGCGCCCAACTATCACGTGGACTAAACGCCAATGAAGCCATTGCTGCGCGCTGTACTCATCATCGATGCCTTGCTGTTGCTCGCGTTCGGCCTGCTGTTTCTGCTGACGCCGTGGACTTCGCTGTACAACGCGCTGCAACTGGTGCAAACCCAGCCGGCTCTGGCCGGCCAGGGGTTTGGCATTGCGCTGATCGGGCTGGCGTGGCTGGCGTTGCACGCTTCGATCGACGGTGCGCTGACGTCGGCGGTCGCCAAGGCCGTCGGGCATGTGAACTGGCTGACCGGCGTGCTGATGCTGGTCTGGCTGCTTGGCTTGCATACGCCTGCGCTGACCGGCTTCGGGCAGATCGTCGCGGTGCTGACCGGCGTGGTGCTGCTGGTGATCGGCCTGGGCGGAGTGCGTTTGTCAGGCGCGGTGCGGCGTCGCGAGAAGGGGCGCCTGACTGAGGCCGCTGCTGCCGGGCGCGCTGAACGGCAAGCCGCGAAGGTCTTGCCGGTGACGCGCCCCGTCAGTCCAGTTTCGGCGGCGCCGGTTCAGCAGGTAGCCGACGAACCCAGTCTGACGGCATCCGAACGAGTTGCGCGTAACGAAGCCCGCGACGATGCCCGCAACGCAGCCGCCGATACACCCGGCGCGCCCCGCCCGCCGTTTCATGGCTGACGCGCTGAGCGCCACACCGTCTGCCGAAGCTGCCGGAATCCGTTCGCGCGCGCCGCAAGTGAATGCCCGCGGCACCGGACGTCCCAGCGTGTTTCAACGTTGCGCTTCACACTCGATGGTCCTCCACGTGGACCGCTTTGAATTCAACGCCGCGCTTCGTGCGCGGCATCCCGTATCCGTTCACTTTTGACTCCGTCCGCTGCCATGCACGACAAGATCCTGATCCTCGACTTCGGTTCGCAAGTCACCCAATTGATTGCACGTCGCGTTCGCGAAGCCAACGTGTATTCTGAAATTCATCCGTACGACATCGACGCGTCGTTCATTCGCGACTTCGCGCCCAAGGGCGTGATCCTGTCCGGCGGTCCGAGTTCGGTCACCGAAACGGATACGCCGCGCGTACCGCAAGCTGTGTTCGAGCTCGGCGTGCCGGTGCTCGGCATCTGCTACGGCATGCAGGCGATGGCCGAGCAGCTCGGCGGCAAGGTCGATATCGGCCACCTGCGCGAGTTCGGTTATGCCGAAGTGCGCGCGCGCAACCACACGAGCCTGCTCGAAGGCATCAGCGATTTCACCACGCCGGAAGGTCACGGCATGCTGAAAGTGTGGATGAGCCACGGCGACAAAGTGCTGGAAATGCCGCCGGGCTTCGCGCTGATGGCGTCGACGGAATCGTGCCCGATCGCGGCGATGGCCGATGAAAAGCGCCATTTCTACGGCCTGCAATGGCACCCGGAAGTCACGCACACCGTGCAGGGCCGAGCGATGCTCGAGCGCTTCGTACTGCAGATTTGCGCCGCCAGGCCTGATTGGGAAATGGGCCATTACATCGACGAAGCGGTCGCGAAGATTCGCGAGCAGGTCGGCAATGAGCACGTCATTCTGGGCTTGTCGGGCGGCGTGGATTCGTCGGTGGCCGCGGCGCTGCTGCATCGCGCGATCGGCGATCAGCTCACCTGTGTGTTTGTCGATCACGGCCTCTTGCGTCTGAACGAAGCCGAGCAGGTCATGGCGACCTTCGCCGATCACCTCGGCGTGAAGGTGATTCACGTCGACGCGAGCGAAGCGTTCCTGTCGAAGCTGAAGGGCGTGACCGACCCGGAAGCGAAGCGCAAGATCATCGGCGCGGAATTCGTCGAAGTGTTCCAGACCGAAGCCGGCAAGCTCACCGACGCCAGGTGGCTGGCGCAAGGCACGATCTATCCGGACGTGATCGAATCGGCCGGCAAGGGCAAGAAGGCGACGCAGACGATCAAGAGCCACCACAACGTCGGCGGCCTGCCCGAGACGCTGAATCTCAAGCTGCTCGAGCCGCTGCGCGAACTGTTCAAGGACGAAGTGCGCGAACTCGGCGTGAAGCTCGGTTTGCCGCCGGCGATGGTGTATCGCCATCCGTTCCCGGGCCCGGGCCTGGGCGTGCGGATTCTCGGCGAAGTGCGCCGCGATTTCGCCGACCTGCTGCGTCGCGCGGATGCGATTTTCATCGAGACGCTGCGCACCTTCATCGACAAGGAAACCGGCAAGTCCTGGTACGATTTGACGAGCCAGGCGTTCGCCGTGTTTCTGCCGGTGAAGAGCGTCGGCGTGATGGGCGACGGCCGCACTTATGAGTACGTCGTTGCGCTGCGCGCCGTGCAGACGCTGGACTTCATGACCGCGCATTGGGCGCATCTGCCGCATGAATTGCTGGGGCATGTGTCGAACCGGATCATCAATGAGGTGCGGGGGATTAACCGGGTGGTGTACGACATCTCGGGGAAGCCGCCCGCGACGATTGAGTGGGAATAGGGGTAATTCTTTTTTAAATCAACGGGTTACGATGACCGACAAATAACGCTCGCCCAATTCTAAATTGGCTAGGGTGGTCGGTCAGTAACCTATTGAAAGATTTGGAGATTTTTACTCCATCTGGTCTTTTCTGGGTTCCGCGAGCGTAAGTAATAAGGATTGCTATTCATTGAAGGTGGTTTGCTCGCTCGTCGAGCGTCCCATGCTGCAGCAGAGCGAGCCCGCGTAATATACCTGCGGGCAGAAACCGGCCGCACGGCCGTTCACATGCATCGCCAGTCGGACGACCACGCGTCGGCTTTGCCCCGTAACCGGCCATCCGATTGTCAAAGACGAACGCTCCTTCATCGGCCTTATGGAAAGCATTCGCATAATGCCGACGATCCACCGGACGGCTCAGTACAGCGAGCGACGGTTGTACCTTAAGAGTCGTCGTTGCGGTTGGAGAAACCCTTATGGCGGCTCAGGGTTGATCGAGCGGGAAAGTGACCGCCCGAATAGCTTCTTCTCAACCGTTGACATTTCTTCAATGGTAGATATATTCTACCAACTCGAACGCCTGCGTCTCTGGCGACGCGCCAAGGGCATTCGGCTGGCAATCGCTTCGTTTGGGCATGGCCTGGGAGTCAGATTGCTTTTTGGTTCCTCACGCTTGGCGACGTGCATTATGGACTGCTTATTTATGAATGCGTTCGGCATTTTCAGTGTTCTCGATCGTAATCAAGTCGCAAGGGCTCAAAGCGGGCCAAGAGCTGTCCTCACCGAAATCTTTAGAACAGAAGGAGTTAGCCATGACTATTCAATTGCATAACCCTGCTGGAATCGCACCACCGTTCTCATGCTACAGCCATGGCGCGTCAGTGCCGGCTGACGCGCGCTGGCTGTATGTCTCGGGACAGGTTGGTGTTACGACCGATGGCATCGTTCCAGATGACCCCGTGAAGCAGATCGAACTGGCCTGGGACAATCTACTGGCGGTGCTGGCCGATGCCGGTATGGGCGTGACCGATCTGGTCAAGGTCGACGGCTTTATCACCCGGCCGGACCTCGTACCTCACTACCGGAAGGAGCGCGAGCGGCGAGTTGCCGGTCACGCCGCCGCTACCACCATGGTCATCGTCGCCGGTCTGGCGGAACCCAACCTGCTCGTGGAGATTCAGGCGGTCGCAGCCCGTTAGGCATCGCGCCCTGCGCGTCAGCGGCGTGTCGGGTACTTCTCGATGGAGGTGCCCGCTACTCAATCAGGCCGTCGCCGTGTCGTCGCGTGTCAGGCAGCAGCACCTTTCGCGTGATGTCCGCGCAACCATTCGAGCGCGAGCAGCAGGCCCGTCGAGAACAGAATCAGGATCGTCGCCAGCGCAGCGATGGTTGGGCTGATGTTCTCGCGGATGCCAGTGAACATCTGACGCGGCAGCGTCGTCTGGTCGGCGCCCGCGAGGAACAGCGTGACCACCACTTCGTCAAACGATGTCGCAAAGGCGAAAAGCGCACCCGACATCACACCAGGTGCGATCACCGGCAGCGTGACGCGGAAGAACGTCGCAACCGGATTCGCACCCAGCGACAGGCTCGCACGCACGAGGTTATGGTTGAAGCCCTGCAGTGTCGCCGCGACGGTCGTGACGACAAACGGGGCGCCGAGCGCCGCATGCGCGGCGATCAGGCCGGTATAGGTGTTCGCGAGTCCGAGCGGGGCGAAGAACAGGTACATGCCGACGCCGACCACGACGACCGGCACGATCATCGGCGAGAGCAGCGCAGCCATCAGCAGACCTTTGCCGCGGAAGTCGGCCTTAGTGAGGCCGATCGCAGCGAGCGTACCGAGCACGGTCGCGACGACGGTCGCCGACGGCGCGACGATAAAGCTGTTCTTCGCGGCCATCCGCCACTCGTCCGAACTGATCAGGTGCTCATACCAGCGCATCGAGAAGCCCGGAATCGGATAGACGAGAAATGTGCTCGACGAGAACGACAGCGGCACGATCGCGAGGACCGGCAGGATCAGATACAACAGCGTCAGCACGACGAGCACGCGCAGCACGACGTACCACGCCCGCTCGGCGAACGACATATGCGGCGCGAACAGCGGCCTGGCAAGTTTCATGGTCGGATTCTCCTTGTTTCGCGTAATCGTCGGCTCAACTGAGGCTGAGTTTTGAGCGCGTGAACCGGCTGTACACCGCGTATAGCACCAGCGTTGCCGCGAGCAGCAACCCGCCGAGCGCGCACGCCATGCCCCAGTTGATCGTATTGTTGGTGTAGTACGCGACGTAATAGCTGACCATCTGGTCGTCCGGGCCGCCGAGCAGTGCGGGGGTTATGTAGTAGCCGATCGAGAGAATGAACACGAGCAGCGCGCCGGCGGCGACGCCCGGATAGGTTTGCGGCACGTACACGCGCCAGAACGCCGCGAACGGATGACTGCCGAGCGATACGGCCGCGCGCTGGTAGGTCGGCGGAATCGACTTCATCACGCTGTAGAGTGGCAGGATCATGAATGGCAGCAGGATGTGCGTCATCGAGATGTACACGCCGACGCGGTTGAACAGCAGCGCCAGCGGTTGCGCGATCAGCCCGCTGCCGATCAGCGCCTTGTTGACGAGCCCGTCGTTTTGCAGCAGCACGATCCACGCCGCGACCCGCACGAGCACCGAGGTCCAGAAGGGAATCAGCACGAGGATCATCGCGAGATTCGCGCGGCGCTCGGACAGTCGCGAGACCCAGTACGCGAGCGGATAGCCGAGCAGCAGTGCGAACAGGGTGACCGCCATGCCGATCAGGAACGTGCGGCCGAAGATCGTGAGGTAGATCGACTGCTCGGGATCTGCGTGGACGATATGGTTGAAGCCGTCCTGCTTGTGGTCGAGCGCGGCGAGCAGATAGAACGGTGAGATCTGGCTGCCGTTTTTCGCGATCGCCTGCCAGTAGGTGGCGTCGCCCCAGCGCGCATCGAACTCGATCAGCTTCTCGCGCGTCTGCGCGGGCGTCAGCGGCTGGTCGCTGCTGCCCTTGAGCGGCATCGCGCGCACCGTTTTCGCCACGAATGAACGAAAGCCGGGAATTTCCAGGTTCAGACGCGACGCGAGCGTGCCCATTCCGTCGCTGCCGGCGAGCTTCGTCATGTCGGCTGCGAGCGCCGCGTAGGCAGCGTCGGGCGGTGGCGCGTGACGGTCCCAGCCCGACAACATCGCGACCGTGTTCGGCAGCGCCGTCGCGATCTCGGGGTTCTGCACCGCACGTGTGAGCAGTGCGCCAATCGGCACGACGAAGATGAGCAGGACGAAGATCGCGAGCGGCGCGATCAAGAGGCGCGCCATCGCCCGTTTGCGAGCCTCGGCGGAGCGGAGTTCTCGTTTGAGCGCGGCCGTCGACAGTGTCGACGAGGAGGGGGCGATCGTCATCGTATTCAACGTTTTTCTCCGGCCGGACGGCGATCCGGCGGAATGCCGCGCGACGCGATATGCGCCACGCGGCCGGTTGGGTCAGAAAAACATCCGCACGCTCACTTCGAGGCCCATGCGGCGAAGCGCTGCTCGAGTTCGTCGCCGTGATCGGTCCAGAAGCCAATGTTCTGCAGCGTCGCGTCTTTGGCGTTCGTCGGCGAGTTGGGCAGATTCGCGAGGGTCTTGGCGTCGAGCGACTTGAGCGCCACGACATCTGCCGGGCCATACGCGATATGCTGCGTGAACGCCACCTGCGGTTTTGGCGTGAGCGTGTACGCGATGTACTGCTCGGCGAGCGCCTTGTTCGGCGTGCCCTTCGGAATCACCCAGTAGTCGAGGTCGTATATGCTGCCGTTCCACATGACCTTCAGGTTCTGGCCTTCTCTTTGTGCGGCGTCGATGCGGCCGTTGAACGCGGTCGACATCACGACATCACCGGCGACGAGGAACTGCGGCGGCTGTGCACCCGCCTCCCACCACTGAATGTAGGGTTTCAGCTCGCCGAGCTTATTGAACGCGCGATCCTGGCCGGTCTTTGTGGCAAGGACCTTGTAGACGTCCTTCGGCGCAACGCCGTCGGCCATCAGCGCGAACTCGAGGTTGTAGCGCGCGCCTTTGCGCATCGCGCGTTTGCCGGGGAATTTCTTGACGTCCCAGAAATCGGCCCAGCTCGTCGGCGCCGTCTTGAGTTTATCGGCGTTATAGGCAAGCGCCATCGACCACACAACGAAGCCGACCCCGCAGGTCTGCGGCGCTTCAGGGACCAAATCCGACTTCTTCGCGATCTTCGACCAGTCGAGCTGTTCATACAAGCCCTCATCGCAGCCGCGGTTCAGCTCGCCCGACTCGACCTCGACGACGTCCCAGTTGACGTGCTTTGCCTCGACCATGGCCTTCACCCTGGCCTGCTCGCCGTTGTACTCGACGACAGTGACCTTGTTGCCGGTCGCTTTTTCAAACGGCTCATTGAATGCAATGTTCTGCACTTGCCCCCAGCTGCCCCCGAAGTTGACAACCGTCAGTCCCGCAGCGGATGCGGGCGCTCCGGACATCACCAGCGTGAGCGCGAGCACCGTGCAAGGCGCAGCAAGTTTTGCTCGAGTGATCATGGTTCCTTCTCCTCATGACGAAAACGAATCGTTGTGTCGGACTGGCCAGCGTAGAAATCGTGTAGACAGCTACGCAAAAACGCGCAGATGTTCAGGCGCGAATGCGAGTGTCACAGGCGCGCCGGGTGCAAATCGTTCAAGCGCACCGGTACCGATCGGTACCTTGACGAAACATTCGTCTTGCCCCTTGAACGCACAGCGCATCCGCACGTGGTCGCCGAAATAGATCAGGCTGCGCGCCTCTCCGGCCAGCGCGTTTGCCGCTGCGTCGTTCGCTCGATCGCTGCCGTACACCACGTTCATGCGCTCGGGGCGGATGCATGCGATGGCGGACGCGCCCGCCGCCGCGTTGCCGATATTGCGGCCGACGAGCCGCGTTCCGTCGTCGAGCTGGAAGTCGCAGAAATCGCCGTCCACTGACGCAATCGTGCCGCGCAAGCGGTTGCTGTCGCCGATGAAGTTCGCCACGAACTCGTTGCATGGCGACTCGTACATACGGTCGACGGTGTCGAGCTGTTGCACGACGCCCTTGTCGAACACCGCGACCCGGTCCGACATGGTGAGCGCCTCGTCCTGATCGTGCGTGACGTAGACGAACGTCAGGCCGAGTTCTGCGTGCAGGGACTTCAGTTCGTACTGCATGTGTTCGCGCAGTTGCTTGTCGAGCGCGCCAAGCGGCTCGTCCATGAGCACGAGCTTAGGTTTGGACACGAGTGCGCGCGCGAGCGCGATGCGCTGCTGCTGGCCACCCGACAGTTGTGCCGGATAGCGCTTCTCGAAACTCTCCATGCGTACCATCCTCAGGGCTTCGTTCACACGCGCGGCACGTTCGGTAGCAGGCACCTTGCGCACGCTGAGGGGATACGCCACGTTCTGTCCGACCGTCAGGTGCGGAAACAGCGCGTAGTTCTGAAACACCATGCCAATGTCCCGCTTGTGAGGTGGGACGTTGTTGAGCAGCTTGCTGTCGAGGTGGATCTCGCCACCGGTAGGAAATTCGAAGCCTGCAAGCATCATCAGACAGGTCGTCTTGCCGGAGCCTGAGGGTCCGAGCAAGGTGAGAAATTCCCCGCGGTAGATATCGAGATCGAGCGATTTGACGACGAGCGACTCGCCATCGTAAGTTTTCCTAACGCCTCGAAAGCTGACAATCACTTCTTGAGTCTTCGGCACAGCTGCCTCCGTTCAACGCGACAATTACCAACAGGATGCGGAGCGTAGCGGCAAGGTCAGCCCGCGTCTGCGAGCGCTCGCTCCGCAACCTCGTCCACGGCCTGCTTCACGATGCCAACGATCTCGTCTGCCTCGTCGTGGCTCATCACGAGCGGCGGTGCGAAGCCGAGGATGTCGCCGTGCGGCATGGCGCGCGCGATCAGACCTAGCTGCAGCGCGGCGGCGGCGACCCGCGGCCCGATCTTCAGGGCCGGGTCGAAGGGCTTGCGCGCCTCCTTGTCTGCCATGAATTCCAGGGCAGCCAGCATGCCCGTGCTGCGAACCTCGCCCACCAGCGGGTGTGAGCCGAACGCTTCACGCAGCTGTGCGCCGAAGTACGAGCCCACTTGCGCGGCGTTTTCCACCAGCTTTTCGCGCTCGATGATCGCGAGATTGGCGAGCGCCGCGGCCGCGCATACCGGGTGCCCGGAATAGGTCCAGCCATGTCCCATCGGTCCGTGCTCCTGCGAGCCCCGCGCAATCACGTCCCAGACCTTTTCGCCCACGATCACACCGGAGAGCGGCGCATAAGCGCTCGTGAGTCCCTTCGCAACGGTAATGAGGTCGGGCTGGATGCCAAAGTGCTGCGCACCCATCTTCGAGCCGAGCCGGCCGAAGCCGCACACGACTTCGTCGCAGATCAGCAGAATGTCGTGCTTTTTCAGCACCTGCTGGATCGCAGGCCAGTAGCCGGCTGGAGGCGGCACGATCCCGCCGGTGCCCATCACAGGCTCACCGATAAAGGCCGCGATTGTGTCGGCACCCTCAAGGGCAATCAGCTTTTCAAGTTCGTCCACACAATATGCGACGAATTCGGACTCGTTCATCCCGGCAGGTGCCTTTCGATACCAGTGCGGGCAGACCGTGTGCGTCACGCGTTCGAGTGGCAGGTCAAAATGCTGGTGAAAGCTGGGCAATCCGGTCAGGCTACCAGTCACGATTCCTGAGCCGTGGTAACCGCGTTCGCGCGAGATGATCTTCTTCTTGTTCGGGCGCCCCAGCACATTGTTGTAATACCAGACGATCTTCACCTGCGTCTCGTTCGCATCCGAGCCGGACATGCCGTAGTACACCTTCTTCATGCCAGGCGGCGCCCACTCCATGAGGCGCGAAGACAGTTCGATGATGACGTCCGACGAATGGCCGACGTAGGTGTGGTAATAGGCAAGCTGCTTTGCCTGCTCATACATGGCGTCGGCGACTTCGGTACGGCCATAGCCGATGTTCACGCAGTAAAGTCCCGCAAAGGCGTCGATGTACTGTCGGCCTTCATGATCTTCGATGCGGATGCCGCTGCCGCCGCGCACGATCTTGCCTGGCAGCGCGCCGCTCTGGTGATCGTGAGCGTGCGTGGACGGATGCATGAAATGCGCACGGTCCTGCTCGAACAGTGCGTCGATTGCTTGAGTCATGTCGTCTCCTGATTCGGGCTTGAGCCGTGGCCAAGGCGGCGAGGCGCTGGCCCGGATAACAACGGTTTTATTGCATTGCGCTGTGCGTTTCTTCAGAAACCGATCTAATCGTCTTACATGGTAGACACAATCTACTATGGAAGATACACTAGCAGACAGAAAGCGAGCCTTCAAGCGTTTTCAAAAAAGCGTGTGGCGATTGCGCTAGACTCTCGCCGACCCCTTACGAACAGTCATAGATGAACAGGCTTATGGAACTTCCACCTGAAGCGACAGGCGACCACGACGAGTTGAATCAGGAATTTGGGCGCCGCATGCGCGCGTTGCGGGAACGCGGCGAACTGACGCTCGAAGAACTGGCGACGAGGTCCGGCGTAAGCCGGGCGATGCTTTCGAAGGTCGAGCGAGGCGAAAAGAGTCCGACCATCGGAGTCGCAAAACGAATCGCGCATGCCCTCGAGACGACGCTGAGCTTTCTTACCGGCGGCGTCGAGGACCGGCAAGCCGTAGTGGTAGTTCGCCGCGAACAGCGGCATATTTTCCGGGACAGCGAAACCGGCTTCGAGCGCCACATTCTTTCTCCGACCATGGTTGGCAGCCAGGTTGAGTTGCTCCAGCACTGGCTGCCGGCTGGCGTGTCGACCGGCATGATGCCGGCCTACCGAACCGGAACAGAAAAGCACGTGACCGTGGCAGAAGGGGAGTTGATCGTTTCGCTGCCGGACCAGGAAATCCGCTTGTCGGAAGGCGACACCCTGTTCTTCGAGGCCAGGGTCGAGCATGCTTTCAGCAATCGCTCAAGAAAGCATTGCTCCTACTACCTGGTCATTTCCCGGCGAGACGATAAGTAAGCCGGGCAAGCTGTGGCCGCCAGACAGGGTGGTCGTTGACATTCTTCTATCGTAGATATATTCTACTTATATACTTCGGCGAACGCGCCGGGAATCAGCCTCGCGGCGGCTCGTTCCTGCGATCGCCCAGGTCGCGCCATCTCTTCATTCCGCTTCAGGAATTTTCATAAGGAGTACAAATTGAAAAACGCAAACCCGAATCTTGAAGTAGGGGAACTCGGCCTGAAGTTGGCTAATCTCCGCGTGGATGGTGCCCTCGCCCTCGGCGCGGAGTTCGACGGCCGGATCGTGAATATCACGCAGGCTGGCGCCAACTTCGAAATACCTGCGCCGGAGGATATGGACGATTTGCTTCATAGCGGTCGTGCTGCCGACGTATCGGCTATCGTCAGCCGCCTTCGGGAGGACGGCGGAATCGAATCGGTTGAGGTACGTGAGGCTGCTTTCGCCCCTCTTGTCACGCGGCCGCGGAAGATCATCTGCGTGGGGTTCAACTACCAGGCGCATGCGGCGGAGACGGGAACGCCCATTCCCAAGGCGCCGCCAATCTTCAGCAAGTTTGCGAACGCACTCAATCACCATGACGGCGACATTGAACTGCCTACTATGGTAGACAAGGAATTCGACTACGAGACGGAACTCGTGATCGTTTTCGGGCGGAAATGCAAGAACGTGTCGAAGGAGAATGCGCTATCCGTTGTTGCGGGCTACGCGGTCGGCAATGACTTCAGCGCCAGAGGTTTGCAGAACATCACGACGCAATTCACGGCGGGGAAGATGTCGGATGGTTTTGCGCCATTGGGTCCCTGGCTCGTTACCCGCGATCGCGTGCCTGAGCCGAACAACCTGAGGCTACAAACCTGGGTGAACGGCGAAAGCAGGCAGGACTGCAATACCAGCGAAATGATCTTCGACTGCCGCGAGATCATCCGCTACGTGGCCGGCATTATGACGATCGAGCCGGGCGACATCCTTTTTACTGGGACGCCGCCGGGTGTGATCTGGGGGCAAAAGGTGCCGCGTGACGAGCGTCAATGGCTTAAAGCGGGCGACAAAGTGGTGTCCGCGATCGAAGGGCTCGGTGAGCTCGCCATTCATCTTCGCTGAGAACGGGGGCAGCCATGAGCCATGACGCGACAATCGAGCGACTCTACGTTCTCGACGCCGGCATAGCGCAGGTCGACGATGCCTCGATTTACTCTCCCGGATTCAATGTCGGCAAACCGATGACGTTGAGCTGCAACGCGTATCTCATCCGCCATCGCGGACAATGGATGCTATGGGACACCGGCACCCAGGACGATCTGATCGGCGAGCCGGAAGGCCGGATCATCGCCCACGGTATCCGCGGAACGATCAGTAAGACGATCGCGTCGCAACTTCAGGAAATCGGGGTTGAGCCTGATGAAATCGGTACGCTGGCGCTTTCGCATGCGCATTACGACCATGTGGGCAATTGCCGGCTGTTCGCGAAGGCCGAGTGGATCGTGCAGAAGGCTGAATACGAGGCCATGTTTGGACCGGATCCTGACGCGTTCGGATTCAGGCCTGAACTGTACGGCACGCTGCGTAACAACAGGCTCAGGTTGATCGAGGGTGACTACGACGTTTATGGAGATGGCGCCGTCCGTATCATTTTCACGCCCGGCCATACCCCTGGCCATTGCTCGCTGTTGCTGAATCTTCCCGAGGCCGGGCGAGTCGTGTTGAGTGGCGATATTGCTCACAATCGGCGCAACTTCCAATGCAGATGTGTTCCTTCTTTCAATGTCGACGCACTGCAGTCAATTGCGTCGATGAACAGGGTCCAGGAGCTTTTGGAGGCTGAAGGTGCGACGTTGTTCGTCAATCACGACGTTGCCCAGAATGCAACTTTGCCTCATGCGCCTGACTGGCTCGCTTGATAACGGTGTGTGTGTGGGTGAGCGGCTGCGTCTTTATAGTGAAGGTTCGCGGCCGCGCGGTGCAATGTTCAACGCGGTGCAATGTTCAATTACGCGAATCGCATCGGAACGGGAGTGAGGGTGTCGGCTGGATTGTGGTTGAAATCAATGACGTACGATGATCGTGAAGTGACTCTGCTGCGATATGGTGAACCTGAGCGTCAATGCAGACATCGAGCCGGTCGTGTTCGCAAGAAAGGTTGTCGCAACGATCATCTCCGACCAGTACGGAGAGTATGGTGCCCTGGTTCCGGCTATTGCATCCGTTCAACCTCGGGCGCCTGCTTACGTCCATGAGCTGAAGGCGTTGCTCCAGCGATTGCAGGAGCAACCACACGGAGGGATAGACGGCTCGTACGCTGAGCATGGCCGCGTCTTGCAACGAGGCTTGCGTGAACTGGATTCTCCGAGTCGTGTAGTGCAGCCAGCGTCAGCTGTGCGCTTTGCAGGACGGCCACTCGACCGGGCAGCGCATATTGACACGAGTCAAAACACACCGCAAGGCGGTCAGATTGAGGACGCAGCGGTCGCTCTGCCGCGCAGCCAGTTCATCGCGGTGAAGAGTAATGTCGCGAACACGATCAGCACCGTCGCCACTGCAAGGATCGATGGATCGATCTGGTCGCGGATGCCGCTCCACATCTGACGCGGCACCGTGCGCTGCTCAGGGCCGCCGATGAACAGGATGACGATCACCTCGTCGAACGACGTGGCGAACGCGAACACGCTGCCCGTCGCCACAGCCGGCGCGATCAACGGCAGCGTGACGCGGCGGAAGGTCGTCCACGGTCGTGCGCCAAGACCGGCGGCGGCGCGCAGCAGGTTCTGGTCGAACGACAGCAGCGACGCGGTCACCGTGACCACGACGAACGGCGTGCCAAGCGCCGCATGCGCGAGCACCACGCCCGGATACGAGTTAACGAGCCCGAGGGGCGAGAAGATGAGATAGAAGCCGGCCGCAACCACGACGATGGGAACGATCATCGGCGAAATCAGCAGCGGCATCACGATCGCGCGAAACGGGAACACCGAACGGCTCAGCCCGAGCGCGGCGAGCGTCCCAAGGCTGGTCGCGATCAGTGTCGCGACCGCGCCGATGCCGATGCTGTTCGCGAATGCGCGCTGCCAATCGTGCGAGCCGAACGCCTGCGCGTACCACCGCAGCGAAACGCCGTCCATCGGATAGGAAAAGAACGAGCCCGAGTTGAACGACAGCGGCACGATTGCGAGGATCGGTGCGACGAGAAACAGGAAGATCAACGCGCAATGCACCCGCAGTCCCGCGCCTGCGATACGCTCGGACAGCATTCGGTGACGTTGGGGTTGCATGCTGGTCTCCCCGCTAGCCGAATCGCAGCCGATCGATACCGACCAGCCGGTTGAAGACGAAATAGAACACGGCGGTGAAGATCACGAGATAGCACGACAGCGCGCCCGCGAGTCCCCAGTTGAGTTGCTCGTTCGTCTGCGATGCGATTAGCTGGCTGATCATCTCGTCCCCTGCGCCGCCGAGTAGCGCAGGTGTGATGTAGTAGCCGAGCGCGAGCACGAAGACGAGAAAGCTGCCCGCGCCGACACCCGGTAGCGTCTGCGGAACATAGACCCGGACGAACGCCGTTATCGGATGCGCGCCCAACGACTGCGCGGCGCGCACGTACATCGGCGACACGCCCTTCATCACCGAGTAAATCGCGAGGATCATGTACGGCAGCAGGATGTGCGTCATGCCGATCAGCACGCCGGTGCGGTTAAAGATCAGCGGCACTGGATGATGAACGATGCCGAAGCGCATCAAGGCGGTGTTGATAACGCCGCCCGGCTGCAGCAGCACGTACCACGCGGTCGTGCGCACCAGCAGCGAAGTCCAGAACGGCACGATCACGAACAGCATGAGCCGGTTGCCCTGTTTCGGCGGCAGCGTTGCGAGCAGATACGCGACCGGGTAGCCGAGCAGCAGGCACAACAGCGTGACGGTCGCGCTGATCTGGATGGTGCGCACGAAGGCGGCGCGATAGACGGCGCTGTCCGCGGGCAACGACGTGACGGAGCCGTCCGCCGAAACCTGCGCATCGATCGCGTTGAGCAGGTAGTCGGGCGTCGGCGACGTGGCGGCGCGCTTCAGCAACCGCCATGTTTCGGTATTGCCCCAGCGCGGGTCCATAGCGATCAGTGCAGGCTTCCATGCGTCAGGCGTTTGCGAGCGCGACTCGCGCGCCGTTTTCATCAACAGGCTGCGGAATTCCGGCTGATAGAAATTCATCCGGCGTGCGACGTTGCCGAGTTCGCCGGCTTCGGCCGAATGGCGCAAACCTTGCGCGAGCGCGGCAAATGCCGGCTCGCCGGGTACGCTGCTGCCATCCCACGCCCGCAGCGTTAGCGTCAGTTGCGGCATGCTGCCGCGCACTTCGGGATTCTGCACGCTGCGCGCAAGCAGGCTGGCGATTGGCGCGATGAATGTGGCGAGCAGGAACACGAGCAGCGGCAACGCCAGCAGTAGCGCCTGCACGGCCGCCTTGCGACGCGCCCGCCGCCAGGCGTGACGATCGCCGCCGCGGTTGCTGGCGCCGATCGACGCCGTGGGTTGCAGTGACGTGTTCATCGTCGCGCCCATTCGCGTCATTGCGTGAGCCATACCTGGAAGCGCTTGTTGACCGCATCAGCGTTGTCGGCCCAGAACGTCGCGTCGATCTGCAACGGCCGCTTGAAATTGGCCGGCGCGGTTGGCAGATCGCCGAGACGGCTCTTTTCGATTAGCGGAATCGCGTCCTTGCGTGGCGGTGCATAAGCGATGTACTTCGACAGGTCCGCGTAGGCCTGCGGGGTCGATGCCGAAACGATGAACTTCGCCGCGTCGGCCGCGTGCTTCGCGCCTGCCGGGATGCCCCACCACTCGTAGTCGTACACCTGCGCATCCCACACGATCTTGAAGGGTTTGCCGTCCTTGTGCGCAGCATCGTCGATGCGGCCGTTATACGCCTGCGTCATAACGACCGCGCCGTCGGCGAGCAGCTGCGGCGCCTGCGCGCCGGCGTCCCACCAGACGATGCTCGACTTGATGGTGTCGAGCTTCTTGAATGCACGGTCGACGCCTGCGGGCGTGCCGAGCACCTTGTAGACGTCCTTCGGCACGACACCGTCGGCGATCAGCGCCCATTCCATCGCCACCTTCGGCGATTTGCGCATGCCGCGCTTGCCGGGGTATTTCTTCAGATCGAAGAAATCGTTGATGGTGGTAGGCGGTGTCTTCAGCTTCGTCGTGTCGTACGCATACACCGTCGACCACACCATCGCCGACACGGCGCAATCGCTGATCGAGCCGGGCAGAAAGTCGCTGGTATTGCCGAGCTGCTTGCGGTCGAACTTCTGCAGCAAGCCTTCGTCGCACGCCGTGATGGCGTCGTTGGTTTCGAGGTCGATCAGATCCCACGTGGGGTTCTTCGCCTGTTCCATCGCCGACAGCTTTGCGAGGCCGCCGTCGTACGATTCCGTCGAGAAACCAATGCCGGTCTTCGCGGTGAACGGCTCGAACCAGGCCTTTTTGGCGGCGTTCTCGTAAGCGCCGCCGAATGTGACGACTGACAGCGTGTCGGCGGCGTGCACCGTCGACGACAGGACGGAGAGGACCGTGACGGCGGTGAGAACAGCGCCGTGCTGGATACGGGAGCGGGTAGCGTGCATGTTTAGTTGACTCCTGCGATGAGTGGCGACGCGGACGATGAAGGCGAAAACACGGTGCGGTCGTCGGCGTTGACCGCGACGCGCGACGAAACGGCGGGAAGTACCTTGCAGTCGTCGCGGCGCCACGTCACGGCCGTGGTATGGCCGAGTGCGGGCAGATCGCGATGCTGCGTGTTAGGCACCTTCACGACGACGCCCTCGCCGTGCGCCAGTTTCAGATGCACGCGATGGTGGTCGCCGCAATAGACGAGCTCCTGCACGAGTGCATGGACGACATTCGATTCGCCTTCGCCGCGCGCGGCATCGGCAGTCGCGGCTGCAGCCGCCGCGATGTGCGCGCGCTCGGGCCGCAATGCCAGCATCGCTTCGCCGCCGGTACTTAGGCCGGTGCCCGCACGGCCGCTGATGGTGGTGCCGTCGGCAAGCTGCAGCGTGGCCCACTCGGCGTCGCTCGCGACGACGCGGCCCGTCAATCCGTTGTTTTCGCCGACGAAGTTCGCAACGAACGCATTCGCGGCGTTCTCGTAGAGTTCGGTCGGTGTCGCGGCCTGCTGGATGCGGCCGTCGGAAAACACGGCGACGCGGTCCGACATTGTCAGCGCCTCGTTCTGGTCGTGGGTCACGTAGACGATCGTCAGCGACAGTTCGCGATGCAGGCGCATGATTTCATATTGCATGCTTTCGCGCAGGCGCTTGTCGAGCGCGCCGAGCGGCTCGTCCATCAGCACCACGCTCGGCTCGAACACAAGGGCGCGCGCCAGCGCGACGCGCTGCTGCTGGCCACCCGAGAGCTGCGCCGGCCGCCGCGCCGCGAGGTGCGGCAGCTCGACCATCTCGAGCGCCCGCGCCACGCGCGCCTTCTGTTCGCTGCGACCGATCTTGCGTACCGACAGCGGAAACGCGACATTCTCCGCGATCGTCATATGCGGGAAGAGCGCGTAGTTCTGGAACACCATGCCGATATCGCGCTGATGCGGCGGCTTGTCGTCGAGCCGCTTGCCGTTCAGGCGGATCTCACCGCGCGTCGGCGACTCAAATCCCGCAAGCATCATCAGCGTCGTCGTCTTGCCCGAACCGGACGGGCCGAGCAGCGACACAAATTCGCCGCGCGCAACGTCGAGATCGAGACCCTCGACGACGCTGTGCACGCCGTCGTAAGACTTGCTGACGCCTGCGAATGAAATGAACGATTGGCTGGACATGGTCGTGTGGTCATCCGGTCCGGTGCGCTATGTCGCGCGTCATGACGTAGCGGTTCGCCGTGCGAGGTAGCGCGCGAATTCGTAGTTCGGTCGCTCGAGATGGCTCAGGTTGCCTGGCTTCGCGAGCGGTGCATGCACACCGCGAAACACGGCTTCGACACCGCGCCGGTCTTCCGCATTGACCTCGTCGAGCAGCGTTTTCAGCGTGGCCATGTATTCGGCCGCTTTCGGATCGTCGACGAACTCGGGGGAAAGTCCGCCGCCGAATTGGATCTGTACCCGGCCCACGCCGCACGGCTGCAGCACGAGGTACCAGAAGTAGCCCGGCGTGAGCGTCACGAGATGCGTCGGGTAGATCGCAAGTAGCGCGGTCGTGCGCCGCCAGTGTCCCTGCAGACGCGTGTTGTCGGGGTGCGCGTTGCCGATCGGCAGCGACGCTTCCTTCGTGATCCAGTGATAGTTGAATGTCGGTCGCCCGGGTGGACACTCCATTTCTTCGAGCCGCGAATGCGGGCCTACCGTCGCGCGATGCAGCATCGGCAAGTGGTAGCTCTCCATGAAATTTTCCGCGAGGATCTTCCAGTTGGTGTCCCACACGTGTTCTTCGTGGAAGGTCTCAACGTAGCCCGACATGCCGTACGGCTCGATCAGCCGCGTGAGCTCCTCGAGCTGCGTCGCGACAGGCGGCAGGTCGGCATCGAGCGTGACGTAGATCCAGCCCAGCCAGGTTTCGCAGCGGATCGACGGCAGGCGATAGCTTTCCTTGCAGAAGCCTGCCTGCCGGTCCATCATCGGCGCGCCGGCGAGCGTGCCATCAAGCGTGTAGTTCCATGCGTGATAGGGGCACACGATGCGTCTGACGTTGCCGCGTCCTTCGAGCAGCACCGACATGCGATGCAGGCACACGTTCGACAGTCCGCGCAGGCCGCCGTTTTCGTCGCGCAGAACGACGACGGGCTGCCCGTCGATCTGCGCGGTCAGATAGTCGCCTGGGCTGCTGAGCACGCTGGCGCGCCCAACGCACAGCCATTCTTTGCGAAAGATCTCGCGCTGCTCGAGCGCGAGAAACGCATCGGACGTATAGACCCTCGGCGGCATTGCGCGCGCGTCGTCGAATGGCCGCTCGCAGTTCGCCTGCAGTTCGCGGGCGATCTCGGGTCCAGCATCCGGCGACGTTGCAAGGATAGCCATAAGGCCTCCGGCTCAGCATTGCGTTGCGATGGACATCAATCTATCAAGTCAAATTGCTAGCCAAAATATTGTTTTCGGATGTAAAAGCCAGTTTTTTCCTATGCAGCACGCCGGCCATCCGATTCAGCCATTGCGATGCAATTCGCGGATCTGCGTCTCGCAAAACTCCGCGAAGCGCTTCACTACCTGACGTGGTTTCAGTTCGCGCGATTGCGCAACGCCAAGCGTCGTAGCCGTTACGTCTTCCTTGAACTGCTTGATCACGAAGTCCGCTCCGTCCACGGTTCTGAACGATTTCAGCGGGAAGTTCAGGATGCTGTAGCCGAGCCCGTTCGCAACCATGCCGCGCACCACTTCCGGCTGCGTCGAACGGAAGGCGGGTACCGGCCGCCTGCCCGCCGCGTCGAACAGCGCCGCGAAGTATTCGCGGCTGTGCGGCAGGTCGAGCATCACGTAAGGCTCGTCGAGCAGTTCGGTTAGCGAAACGGCACGTGCGCGGGCGAGCCGATGCAGCTTCGGCAGGATCACGTAGGGCGGCAGCGAGACCAGTGGCGTGAACGCGATTTCGTCGGTGAGATCGAGGCTGTAGGTGAGCGCGAGATCGAGCGTGCCGTCGCGCAAGCCTCGCAGCAGGTCGTCCTGATGCGCTTCCTGGGTCCGAAAATTGACGCCCGAATGGCTCGCAATGAAACGGCTGATGAGCACTGGCATCACGGGCGGCGCGAGCGAGACCATGCAGCCGAGCGCGATCGCGCCCGACATGCCGCCATCCATCTCGCGCGCGGCTGACTGCAGTTCTTCCGCATTCTTCAGCAGATTGCGCGCCTGTCCGAGCATGTCACGACCGGCCTGGGTGAGCGACAGGCCGCTCGCGTGATGACGGATGAACAACTGCACGCCGAACGACGTCTCCAGTTCGGCGAGCGCCGTCGAGACCGATGGCTGCGAGATGTGCAGTTTCCTCGCCGCCGCGGTGAACGACAGCACTTCCGCGGTGACCACGAAGTACCGCAACTGCCGCAGCGAATAGTGCAATTGGCCCGCTTCCATCGCATGTCCTTCGACGTTCCATCTGTCGCGATTGTGCGCCGACAGAAATTCGTTTGCATAGGTAAAAGCGATGAGTTGCATTTTTGAAATATGTTTTTCGGATGCGCAGTGCGAGCGTAGATTGCACTCATCAGTGCGGATAGCTTTCCGCGATGGCGGCCTTTACACCGACGGCGAAGCCATGACCGCCCCGAATCAAGCCGCCTTTCAAAGGGAAACAGCCATGACAGCTGAAAAAACGTCAATCGATACGCTTGTTGTGGGCGCCGGCCAGGCCGGCGTGGCCATGAGTGAACACCTGAGCAGACAAGGGGTGCCGCACCTCGTCCTGGAACGCAGCCGTATCGCTGAACGCTGGCGCACGGGACGTTGGGATTCGCTGGTTGCCAACGGCCCGGCCTGGCATGACCGGTTTCCGGGGCTGGAGTTCGACGATCTCGATCCCGACGCGTTTCCCTCGAAAGAGCGGGTCGCGGACTATTTCGAAGCCTATGCCAGGAAATTCGACGCTCCCATCCGCACCGGCGTGGAGGTGAAGAAAGTGGTACGTAGCGCGGGCCGGCCCGGCTTCACCGTTGAGACATCGGAGGGCATCGTCGAGGCCAACCGTGTAGTGGTCGCTACCGGAGCGTTCCAACGTCCCTTGATTCCGCCGATCGCGCCTAAAGACGAGAAACTCACGCAGATCCACTCTGCCGATTATCGCAATCCAGGCCAACTGCCCGCGGGTGCCGTGCTGGTGGTTGGCGCCGGGTCGTCAGGCGTGCAGATCGCGGATGAACTGCAGCGGTCAGGCAAGAAGGTGTATCTGTCGGTCGGGCCGCACGATCGGCCTCCACGCTCCTATCGCAACCGCGATTACTGCTGGTGGCTGGGCGTTCTTGGCGAATGGGACAGGGAGGTCGCGACGCCGGGCAGGGAGCACGTCACCATTGCTGTAAGCGGTGCGCGTGGCGGTCATACGGTTGACTTCCGGGCGCTTGCGAATCAGGGAATAACGCTTGTCGGTTTGACGAAGTCGTTCGATTGCGGCGTCGTCGCTTTCGAACCGGACCTTGCAGGCAACCTGGCTCGCGGTGACGAGAACTACATGGCACTGCTCGATGCAGCTGACGCGTATATTGCCCGGAATGGACTGGATCTTCCGGAAGAACCCGAGGCCCGCAGGACCCTTCCCGATCCGGAGTGCGTGACTCATCCCCTCCTCGAACTCAACCTCGCCGAGGCTGGCGTTACCTCGATCGTGTGGGCGACCGGCTATTCGGTCGACTACGGCTGGCTGAACGTCAATGCCTTCGCCGCAAACGGTAAGCCGCAACACCAACGAGGCGTGTCGACCGAACCCGGCGTCTATTTTCTGGGCCTGCCGTGGTTGTCGCGTCGTGGCTCCAGTTTCATCTGGGGCGTTTGGCACGATGCCATGCACATTGCGGACCACATCGCCACGCAGCGCAGATATCTCTCGTATCGTGATGCGTCGCAGCGTCAGGCAGAGGACTGTCAAAAGCCTGGACCTGATGGCGCACAACCTGATTCGCAACCTCTCGCGGACCTTCTCGACTGACACGGTAGGGAAGTCCGTCGGCGCCGCGGCGGCCTGTCGGGCTTCCTCTTCATCGGGCTGGACGGAATTCTCTCACTACGATCAAGGCGCATGATGAACCAACCTACACACACCCGCATCCGCATGTTCAACACCAGGGAGACGTACCCGAACCAATCGCTGGATAACGACCTCTGTCAGGCCGTGCGGGCCGGCAACACCGTCTACGTGCGCGGACAGGTGGGCACGGATTTCGAGGGCAACCTGATCGGGCTCGGCGATCCGCGGGCTCAGGCCGAGCAGGCCATGAAAAACGTCAAGCAATTGCTCGGGGAAGCGGGTAGCGACTTGTCCCATATTGTCAAAACCACCACCTACCTGACCGACCCTCGTTATCGCGAGCCGGTGTATCAGGAAGTCGGCAAATGGCTGAAGGGGGTCTTCCCGATTTCGACCGGCCTCGTGGTTAGCGCCCTGGGTCAGCCTCAGTGGCTGATGGAGATCGACGTGATCGCGGTGATTCCGGATAACTGGAAGCCGAATCAGGCTTAAGGATGAGGACATGACATTCTCCATCGTCGGACGCTGCCCGGAAACTGGCCAGCTTGGGATCGCTATCAGTTCATCCAGCATCTCGGTGGGTGCTCGATGCCCGTGGGTGCGCGCGGGTGTAGGGGCAGTGGCGACACAAAATGTCACGCTGCCCGCCCTCGGGCCGCAGATCCTCGACTTCCTCGACGACAGGCAGCTTGCGCCTGCTGCGGCCTTGGGCCGGGCGCTCGACGCCGACGGATGGAGCCAGTATCGACAGGTGACGGTAATCGATGGTCAGGGCCATACGGCGTTTTTCACCGGTGAGGAAGCGCTGGGCGTTCATCACGCCGTGGCGGGTGAGCAGTGCGTGGCCGCCGGCAACATGCTGGCGGGCGCGGAGGTGATCGAAGCCATGGTTCAGGCATTCGAGAAAACGCCCGGCATGCTTGCCGACCGCCTGCTGTCGTCGATGCGCGCCGCAATCGCGGCCGGTGGTGAAGCGGGACCCGTGCACTCGGCGGCGCTCAAGGTGGTGGGCGACGTGATCTGGCCGATCGTCGATCTGCGGGTCGACTGGGCCGATGCAGGCCCGATCGGACAACTGGATGCGCTGTGGCAAGCCTATCGACCGCAAATGCAGGACTACCTGACGCGGGCGTTGAATCCGACTGCAGCGCCAAGCTACGGAGTGCCCGGTGATGAATGAGTTGTCGAGCCGTCAACTACTCGACCGGCTGATTTCGTTTTAGTAGATGCATGCCTGACGGAGTGGCGCTGGATAAGCTGCGCACGTTCATTCCCGCGGCCATCACGGTCAGCTTTTCAACTGGACGAGCCGCAACCCGACACTAATCAATGCCGACTGAGAAATGGATAACGGGCAGTAGCGCGGAATACCTCAACTGCTCTTCACGCGTGCGGATGCGCGGGGCCGATTACCGGATTTGCCCGAACGTGATTCGGCCTTGTCCGAACGTTGCGTCTCCGGTTGTTTCCTGAAGACGAGTGCCTCGACCATCTGCCAATACGCATCAACAACGGCGGGATCGGACGCAGAAACATTGCTGGTCGCCAGCATTTCCGGGCCGAATCCAGAAAGCGTTGAGGTCAGGCTGATCATGAGATAGTGCAAGAGGATCGGTTCGACTCGTGGCAAGGCGTGTTCGTCCTGAGCCGCGCGAATCTGTGGAATTAACCAGTTGATCAATGGCTTGAGCACGGTGTCGGCGAGCCACTGCAAACGAGGGCTGTACACGAGGAACTCTTGAAGCATGAAGCGATGAAACTGCGGAAAATCAACCGTGAATCGAAACAGGGCTCGATACACAAGTTTTACCCGGTCCGCCGCCATGGCAGGGGGAGTATCGGTCAGGTAGGCGTCCCATTCATGGCGAATGCGTTCGAACACAAACTCCGCCACCGCCTGCCAGAGGTCGTCCTTGGATCGGTAGTGGTATGTGATAAGCGGATGTTGCAATCCGATGCGATCCGCGATGCTACGAATACTCGCGGCCTCAAAGCCCTTCGTGGCGAATTCGGCAAGTGCCGCGTTCAGGATCGCGGAGCGGGTTTCCTGCGCCCGCTGCTGCTCTGCACGTCTGAGTTCGGTTGGTCTGCTTTTGTTGCCAACGTTCTTGGAACCTGTGCTGTCCGCCATTTGGTTTCTCGATTGGAAATTTCGTTATTTCGTTGCTTCTGTGCTCCAGTGCCTTCCGCCTTCTGACAGGCCAACACTGCGTAGGCGTTGCAAGCCGCGACCGTTAACGAAGGCGGGCTTCACAACGGTATCACACACTCGCCGCCGAATCCTGACCGTCGCTGAACCCGTTGAGCACAGGCGATTTGGCCGGCACAGTAACACACTATTTGACTACCGCCGGCCTCACGCGGCGACAACTTCGAGCGAGACGAGGCATGCCGTCCGTATAGCTTTGACGTCGCCCGAGGTCGCTCGCAGACGATCGTTGCCTGAGAACCGAATGCCGTTGTCAATATGCTCATGGGTGATCGCCGTGATGCAATCCTGGTTCGGCAAAATCACGAGGCTAAAGAAGTCCAATCGTCAGACAAAAATTGTATCGCACATGCCGCGTGTTCAGTCGATCCGTCGTCCTATGCTGTCCGATTTTCCTTTAAATTTACGTAACGTAAAGTATAATGAAGATAGCTTGACTGGTCCAGGTGTTCCGCCCGGCCGACGACAGAACTGAATCCGCCTACAGATTTGATTAACGGATCAAGGACAGATGGAAAGCAAAATCACGCTGACATCAAGTGACGACATCGCCTTCGTCACGATGGTGGACGAGGCTCGCGCGAACTCGATCGACAAGGTCTTCTGCGATGAACTGTTGGGCGCCCTCCGCGAGGTTGAGGGGTCGTCGAAGTATCGCGCAGTGATACTTCAAGCCAGAGGCAGAATATTTTCAGCCGGCGGAGATCTTCGCCAGATTTTTGACGGACTGCAGCGTTCCGATTCCTACCTCGAATCGCTAATTGGCGCACTGAACGCCACGATTGTGGCGATGCGGCGCTTGCCGATACCTGTGATCGCTAGCGTTCAAGGGGCGGCAGCAGGTGCGGGCTTTTCGCTGGCAATGGCGTGCGACCTGGTGGTCGCGTCGAGCGCTGCCCGCTTTGTCGTCGGCTACGCCAAGCTGGGAACATCTAGCGACGGCGGTCTGTCTTTTCATCTGGCGCGTCGATTGGGGGCGGCGAGGGCATTCGAGATCCTGTTGACGCGCGACTCGTTGAATGCGGACGAGGCTAGACAGCTAGGGCTCGTCCAGAGCATTGCCGAACCCGCTTCCTTGCAGGACGCCAGTCTGGCGCTCGCGCGGAAAGTCATCGATATACCCGCGGCAGCGGTCAGAGAAATGAAATCGCTTGTTGGGATGGTGGCCGAAGATAACCTCGAGCGCCATCTTGAACAGGAAAAACGTGCGTTCCTGCGATGCGCGTCGACGAAAGCGTTTTCCCAGCGAGTCGCGCAATTCGTCGCGGACTCTGATTCACCCAGAAGCGCATCGACCTGATGATGAAAGTCCTGTCTCAAGGAAAGTCTGCAAAAGTCCTGAATTGAGCTGCTGTTATCTGACGCTGGTCAACACATCCATATCTCCTTTGCCAGTTGGCGTCTTCGTAAAGTCGCTACTGCGCGACGTCAGCATCGATTTCCGATCTGATGGGCTGCCAGATTCAAATTCCCTTCCAGGTCCCTGTGTGGTGTCAGGCACCCGTTCCCTTCATTCGTCAGGCGAAGCATACCTGGGGATACTCCTATCCAAATTAAACTATACGAACGGAAAATTTAGACATATCCTTCTTTCAGCACCTCTGATGTGCCAGTTGGTAGTGCATTCAAAATGACAGAGGAGACTGGAGATGAAGAAATTGTTGTGGGCCGCCGCGCTTTTTTGTGTCACGCCTGCGGTGGCGTACGCCCAAAGTTCCGTCACACTGTACGGTCTGTTGGATGAGGGCTTGACCTACGCAAGCAATCAAAACGGACATTCAGCCTGGTTGCTTCAAAGTGGAGGTGGATCGCTGTCCAGATGGGGGCTGCGTGGCGCCGAAGACCTGGGTGGAGGTTACAAAGCGGTCTTTACGTTGGAAAACGGCTTTGACGTGTCTAGCGGAAACCTGTCGAACAATGGCCGTCTGTTCGGCCGACAGGCGTACGTTGGAATCTCAAGCCCGTATGGGACGTTCACGCTTGGGCGTCAATACGAGGAAGTAGCCGAAATGCTCTCCCCCGTTGCTGCCGGTTTGAACTGGGCGGTCTACTTCGCTCACGCCGGTGACGTCGACAACGTCGGAGGGAGCATACGCATCAACAACTCGGTCAAATACGCTAGCCCCAAAATTGGAGGGTTCACATTTGGTGCGCTCTATAGCTTTGGTGGGCAGCCCGGACAATTCTCCACGAATAGCGTGACGTCGGTGGGACTGAGTTACAGCGGGATAAGCTTCCCACTGCATGTTGCGGCTGCCTATACGATCATCAAGAATCCGTATGCTGCCGCATTCGATAGCATCACGCCGCGAAACATCATATATGCCCCGTACGTGCAGAACGCGGAAAGCGAATCCATCGCAGGGGTAGGTGCATCGTACAAGATCGGCGGCGCTTCAATTGCCTTCGTGTACACGTCGACGCAATTCAAGAAAGGCTTTCTTGGCAGTGACGTGCGGTTTGACAACTACGAGGCAAACGTCGGCTACTTCATTACGCCCTTTCTGTTCGCAGGTGCGGCGTACATCTACACGCACGGCAAAGTGGATGCGACCTCGGCGACGCCAATCTATCGGGCGATCGATCTCTACACCAACTATTTCCTCTCGAAGCGGACGGACGTTTACTTTGCGGCCGAACTGCTGAAAGCGGCGGGTTCGGCGACTCAGGCGCAAATCACGTTGATTCCTTCACCGTCGCGTGGACAAACCCAGGGCTTGTTGCGGGTTGGAATCCGTCACCGGTTTTAACGAACAGGTGATGTCGGTGACGTCGAGAGACAAATGAAATCAGATCGACACCGGAACCAGGTGGCCGATCATCAAGGACAATGCGATGAACAGCATAGGCGATGCCAAGCGGGATGTGCGCGAGATTTTTAACGATATGCCTATGGGGCGTATGCAGTGGACGGTGTTCCTCATCTGCTTCGCGGCAACAGCGATCGAAGGTTTCGACACCATCGTGATCAGTTTTATCGCGCCTGCGATAAGCCAGCATTGGCAGCTATCGAGCGCCGCGCTCTCACCTCTGGTGGCCTTCGGACTAACGGGATTACTGATTGGATCGATCGTTGGCGGAACACTGGCTGACCGTGTCGGTCGCCGAACAGTGAGCATTGTGGCAATCGCCTGGTTTGGAATCGCGGGTGTGATATCGAGCGAAGCACAGTCGATATTTCAGCTGGTTGCCTTGCGTTTCATAACCGGCCTCGGTATCGGAGCAGCGATGCCCGCTACGTCAGCAATCGTCGCGGAATATAGCCGCGACCGTTCACGGTCAGCGATGCTCGCATCGACTTACTGTGGATTTCTTTTCGGTGCGGCAGCCGCTGGTTTGGTGACGTCCTTGGCTATCGGGACACTGGGGTGGCGAGGCATGCTGGTACTCAGTGGTCTTTTGCCGCTGGGGGTCGTTGCCTTATTCGCATGGCAAGTACCGGAGTCGCCGCTCTACATCGTGGCCAGTGGAAGGTCCAATGACGAGGCGCAACGAATTCTCGGCAAAGTGTTTCCGTCTTTAGACTGCTCTGGAATGTATTTATTCATCGCCGAAACACGCGAATCGATACGCGGAAGCAGGGCACTATTGAGCGGGAAATACCGGCTCGGCACCGTGTTGACGTGGCTTGCGGAGTTCGCGGGCTATCTGGTGTTCTTTCTTATTGGAAGCTGGATGCCGACACACCTGAAGCAGATGGGGCTATCGATGCACGACGCCTCGCAAGTGTCGTCAATGTTCCAGTTCGGTGCGCTCGGCGGCGCGGTTCTTTTCGCTATCCTTGTCCGTCGCTATAACGTGGCGTCGGTCGTTTCCGTGGCGTTCGGCGCAGGCTCGCTGCTTGTCATAGCCTTGGGCATGTCCGAAGCCACCCAGTGGCGCGCGAGCGTGGTCTTCTTGTCCGGCATAGCTGTTGGAGGCCCGCTGATCTGTGTCAACACTATTCCGGGTATTTTCTATCCCACTGCGCTTCGCGCGTCCGGCGGTGGCTGGAACGTTGCGATCGGACGGCTGGGGTCAATTGTCGGTTCGTCGTTGATTGGCCTGATAGTCATATCGGGTTTTCCTTATCTGCTCACCTGCGCGTTGTTGTCGATACCGCTCCTGGTGGCTTGCGTATGCATGACCGTCATGGCCCGAGTGCTCTCTGCTCAACGGCGAATATCGAACGAACACGCGACGGACATCAGTACGGGATCGGCAGGTGATCCACCGTTGCCAAACAGCACCACGCAGTGACGGTATGGCACTAGCACCCGAGATCCTGGGCGTGTAGCAGTTCCGGAGTCGCAACTCATTTGGGATTCAAATTTTTATCTTCGGCACGTCGTTCGTCTTGCAGACTTTACGATCGTGAAGTATAGTGAGTTACGAAACCTGCCTGATCGTGCGGCTCTCGAAGAGCGAACGCGAAGCGCATGTCGGCGGGTAAAAGCACATTTTCGGCCTTAAGAGGGCTGTGTGTTGACGCCGAACAGGTCAACGAAGGAGGAGACATGATTGAAGAACGCGACATCGTCGTAACGATGCGGGACGGAACCCGTCTCGCGGTAGACGTCTATCGACCGGATGCGGACGGCAAATATCCCGTGCTGTACGCTTCAGCGCTGCACAACAAGGATCTTCAGGGTCCGGATATTGCGGATGTCTTGCCCCCGCAACCTGCGCATGCGCCGCTCTGGTTCGGGCCCATAGAAGCCGGGGACACTCGCCGCTTCATCGCCAATGGTTACGTGCACGTTATTGCGCAACCGCGCGGCTCCGCCAAGTCGGAAGGCCACTACGGCTCGGAGAATACTGACCACTACGACATGATCGAATGGATCACACAGCAGCCGTGGTCCGACGGCAAGGTCGGAATGGTGGGGATCTCGGGTTTTGCCGGTGAACAATGGCGGGCGGCGGCACAGGGACACCCCGCGCTCAAGGCAATCTTTCCGTACGACGCGTGTAGTGCATACGGCGGTATGTTCGGGTTTCGGGACTTCAATCCCGGTGGCGTCATTCACACGTTCCCGTACCTGCTTGACGTTTTCAGTACTGTGCATGAACCGCGCGGTGTGCCGGGCACGTTACCTGATGCGCAAGAGGAACTCTGGCGCGCAGCCATGCGCAATCCCGACTACAAGATGTACATCAACCTGTACAACATCCTGACGCAGAAGGGGCAGCGCACGGGGGTGATGTACCACATCATGACGAACCCTTGGGAGCCAGAAGGGACTGTCGAGCGCGCCGAGGAAATTTTCAAGTCGATCAAGGTGCCGTTCTATACGGGTTCTGGTGCCTACGCTTACACGTACAAATTGCACTGGCTTGGCGCCCAGCATTACTTCGGCAATGTCAAACAGCCGCGCAAGCTGATCTTTACGGGCCCTGCGCATCTGGAGCGGCCGTTCCATCAATACCACGACGAAGTTATTCGCTGGTATGACTACTGGCTGAAAGGTATCGATACGGGCATCATGGATGAACCCCCGGTTCGTTACTGGGTCATGGGCGCCAACGAATGGCGCACGGGCACGGATTGGCCTTTGCCTGAGACGCAATGGGCGAAATACTACCTTGCAGGTTGGGAGCAGCTTTCCACAGACGCCCCTCGACCTTCGGCGGAGGTTGGTAACGCGCATCGGGAGCCTGATGTTTTCACGCAAATGCCGCTGAAAAAGACATCCAGGGTCGAGCGCCTGCGCTACATGACCGAGCCGCTTGCACAGGACGTATTGGTGGCGGGTCCCATTGCGCTGACGCTCTACGCTGAGATTGACCAGACAGACACGAACTGGATCGTTGTACTCAAGGACGTGGGTCCGGACGTATCGGTCGTTACTGCCCGCGTCGGCGAACGAGCGGTTCCAGAGACGCTGCCAGAGCGTGAACTTACCCGCGGCTGGCTGAAAGCGTCATACCGCGCAACTGATCCTGACCGAACCAAGCCTGCGGAACCGTTCCACAAATTGACGAAAGAGTCGATCGCGCCGGTCACACCCGGCGAGATCGTCAAGTATGAAATCCAGGTGCTCGCAACGGCAAACCAGTTCAAGGCCGGCCATCGGATCTGTATCGAGATCTGCAGCATGGACGCGCCAACGGGAACGGGCGCGATGACCGACGTCGAGTACATTCCGTATCACGTAACCAGCAGCAATACGGTCACTCACAAGGTTTACCGGGACGCGGATCGTCCCTCACATCTGCTTCTTCCAATCATTCCACTGAATAAACAGAATTCCTGAATTTTATGAAACATTCCTGAGCGTCACGGACGCCTGGTGAATTTGACTGAATAGTGAGGTTAGGCGATGAAAAGCATACGTTTCGAGCGCGACGGGAAGGTTGGGCATATCGTTCTGGCGAATCCGCCCTACAACCGGCTCGATACGCGGTTTGCGGAGTGTCTGCGGGAGGCGGTTCACGAAGCTAGCGAAAGCGACATCCGGGTACTGGTCATTCGGGCCGAGGGGCCCAACTTCAGTCTCGGTGGAGAGGTTCGCGAATGGCCAGGAAAGGACGTGAACTGGTTTCGTACATTCGTCGCGGAAATCAACACTTCGTATCGTGCGATCGAAGCGCTCCGGGTTCCGACGGTGGCGGTGGTGCAGGGTCTGGCTTTTGGCGGAGGCTTTGAACTCGCGTTGAACTGCGACTTCATCGTGGCGGCGACCGACGCGGTGTTCCGATGCGTCGAGGTAACGACGGCGATGCTTCCCATTGCGGGAGCGCTGCAGCGGCTGGCTGAGCGAGTGGGGCGTAGCAACGCGTCCCGTTTCGCGATGCTGGGTGAATCGATTCCCGGCAGCGTGGCCCGAGACCTCGGGATTGCAACGCACGTGGCTGAACCCGATGCGCTCGAACGTGTTGCTGCCGAGCTGGTTACGCGTCTCTCCGACGGTCCGACGCTTTCGTACGCGGCTACGCGCACATTGCTCAAGGTGTGGTCGAGCGGCGGCGTCTCCGGTGCGGATGCCGTCATGCTGGATGTTTGCATGGATCTATACAACACAGAGGACGCCACGCGAGGTTTCATCAACACGGCCGAGGCGTTCGACCTCGACCAGGAGCCGGGCGAGATGGTTTTTCATGGGAAATAGCCTGCCGCAGGCTGGGGCAGACACAAGCGTCTTCGGTGCGGGGCCTTCGATAAGGTCCGGTGTCGTTGCAACCGTTACATAACCTCGATTCGACAGACTTTCTGGCAGAAACGCGCAGCAACGATGGAGGATGGCTTCATGCACACTTTACCCAGTTCCCTTACGCTCGATGCACCTGCCGATGGCGTTGCCTACGTACGGGGTTCGACGGACGTTCCGTTGAGCGAGTCCACAGTCGGCCAGTTTCTAAGGGAAACAGCACGTCGGTTTCCCGATCAGCAAGCTGTGGCATTCCGGGAACAACTTGTACGGTGGACATGGAAGGAATTCGACGACCATGTCGATCAGCTCGCCGCAGGTTTCCTGTCATTGGGAATAGAGAAGGGGGACCGTGTCGGCATCTGGTCTCCCAACCGGTTCGAATGGTTGCTCACGCAGTTCGCGACAGCGCGCATCGGTGCGGTGTTGGTCAACATCAACCCGGCCTATCGCGTGACGGAACTCGAGTACGCGCTACAGAAAGTGAAATGCAAAGCGCTCGTCACTGCCGAGAGTTTCAAAACGTCGAACTACATTTCGATGTTGCTCGACGTTGCGCCTGAACTCGCATCGCAGCAGTCGGACGAGTTGAGGGCCGCACGTCTGCCGGACCTTCGTGCGGTGATCTCCGTGGGTGATTGGCGCGTATCGGGCGTCATGTCATTTCACGCGGTCATGCAGCGCGGAGAGGGGATTCTTCGAGACAAAGGGCGTGAGGTAATCGATACCGTCGAGCAAACACTTTCTTCCCATGATCCGATCAATATCCAGTTCACGAGCGGCACCACCGGTAGTCCGAAGGGTGCAACGCTGACACATCGGAACATTGTCAACAATGGGCGTTTTGTTGCCATGGCGATGAAGCTGTCCGAAGCGGACTCACTCTGTATTCCGGTCCCGCTGTACCACTGTTTCGGCATGGTGCTCGGGGTACTTGCGTGCGTGTCGGTTGGCGCGCAGATGGTCTTCCCGGGCGAAGGATTCGACGCCGGTGCGACCCTCGCGGCCGTCTCGGAAGAGCGTTGTACCGCGCTTCACGGGGTGCCGACCATGTTTATCGCCGAACTGGGGCATCCGGAGTTCTCATCGTTTGACCTGAGCAGTCTCCGGACCGGCATCATGGCAGGGTCGCCCTGTCCTGTCGAGACAATGTATCAGGTCGTGACGAACATGCATATGCGGGAGGTCACCATTGCGTATGGAATGACAGAGACCAGTCCCGTGTCGTTTCAGAGCGCAACCACGGATCCGCTAGATAAGCGCACGACAACGGTCGGGCGGATTCAACCTCATCTCGAGGTAAAGATCGTTGATTTCGACGGTAATACCGTATCGATCGGTGAGACGGGAGAACTCTGTACAAGAGGGTACTCGGTAATGCTGGGGTACTGGGAGGACGAGACAAAGACGCGGGAAAGCATCGTTGACGGATGGATGCATACGGGCGATCTCGCAACGATCGACGCCGACGGATATTGCAACATCGTCGGAAGGTTGAAGGACATGGTGATCCGAGGGGGAGAGAACATCTATCCTCGCGAAGTTGAGGAGTACCTCTTCAGGCACCCAAAAATACAGAATGTGCAGGTGTTTGGCGTGCCGGATGAGAAGAACGGCGAGGAGTTGTGCGCCTGGATCGTGCTTCGAAAAGGTGAGGGTTCGACTGAGGAGGACATCAGAGACTTTTGCCGAGGGCAGATCGCACACTATAAGGTGCCAAAATATATTCGCTTCGTTAACGAATTGCCAATGACTGTTACGGGAAAAGTACAGAAGTTTGCAATGCGTGAGGAGATGATCCGCTATCTAAATCTGACCGAACACAAGACCGCCTGACAGGTTAGTGAAAGCCGGGAAGGATCGCAAAAAACAGGGACTCGCAAGCTCGCATGGAATTAGGTATCCGAAATATTCGGACGTGGCGAGGTGCGAAGGCATGACAATTGGAGGTGTCGAATGTATGAAATAACCACGGACGTACTCATCGTCGGGACGGGACCAGCCGGCTCCGCCTGTGCCGCGCTGCTTTCGACGTACGGTATCAACAACATGGTCGTCAACCAGTATCGTTGGCTGGCCAACACGCCTCGAGCGCACATCACGAACCTTCGCACCATGGAGGTCCTGCGCGACCTCGGTCAGCAAGTGGAGCAGGAGGCTTACCTGTACGCGACCGATCAGGATCTGATGGGCGGGACGGTTTTCTGCGAAAGTCTGACCGGTGAGGAGATCGGCAGGGTGCCCAGTTGGGGACTGCATCCGCTCTCAAGAGCGGAACGTCAATTGTCGAGTCCGACAAAGATGAACGATTTGCCGCAGACGTTCATGGAGCCGCTGCTTTTCAAAACGGCTTGTGCACGAGGAACTGAGGCGCGGATGAGCACGGAATATCTGAGTCATACGCAAACTGACGAGGGTGTTCTCACGCGCTGCCGTGACCGATTGTCGGGGGAGGAGTTCACGGTCCGATCAAAGTACCTTATCGGCGCAGACGGAGGGAACTCCAAGGTCGCAAAGGACGCGGGCCTGCCTTTCGAAGGGCAGATGGGTGTGCGAGGGTCGATGAACATCTGGTTCCGCGCGGACCTGTCTGAATTCGTTGCGCACCGCCCGGCAGTGTTGTACCCAATCATGCAACCGGGCGCCGAAGTGGGCGGTATCGGGATGGGCCTCATCCGAATGGTTCGGCCTTGGCACGAGTGGTTGATTGTTTGGGGCTATGACATCAACGGGCCTGCGCCGGTAGTGGACGAGGCAAAGGCCACCACGATCGCACGCCAATTGGTGGGCAAGCCGGATCTCGAGATCGAACTGTTGGGCGCGAATACCTGGACCGTGAACAACATGTACGCGACTCGCATGCAGGAGGGGAGAGTGTTCTGCATGGGCGATGCGACCCACCGGCACCCACCGTCCGGCGGGTTGGGTTCCAACACGTCGATTCAGGATGCGTTTAACCTCGCATGGAAGCTCGCGGAAGTCATCAAGGGGCAGGCGGGTGAAGCGCTTCTCGATACCTATTCGGCTGAGCGTGCGCCGATCGCCAAGCAGGTCGTCACCCGCGCGAACCAGTCGATTGCCGAATTTGCCCCGCTCTATAGCGCGCTTGGCATTGACAAATCGAACGACGCGGAAGTCTTGCAAGCGAATATGCATGCTCGAAGCGGGTCCACCGAGGCCGCGGAAAAACAGCGGGATGAAATTCGGGAAGCGTTGGCGTTCAAGCGATATGAACTGGACGCCCAGGGCGTGGAGATGAATCAACGCTATCACTCGAGCGCTGCGGTGACCGATGGGCAAACCGAACCGGTGTTCACGCGTGACCGCGAGCTGTATTACCAGGCGACGACATGGCCCGGCGCGCGTCTACCGCATGCCTGGATTTTTGACTCCCGTGGACGGCAACACTCCACGCTTGACCTCGCAGGACACGGACGATTCGTATTGTTCACCGGTCTTGGGGGCGAAGCATGGGTCGAGGCTGCCTCAAGAGTCGGTGAGGAGATGGGGTTGAAGGTCGGCGTACACGTTATTGGTCCGCGGCAGCCCTATGCGGACCACACAGGCGACTGGGCTCGCGTGCGTGAAATCGGCGACAGTGGTTGCGTATTGACCCGCCCCGACCATCATGTGGCGTGGCGTAGCCTCACGTTGCCGAATGATCCGGCATCCGAGCTTCGCCGGGTATTGAGGCAGGTGCTCTCAAGGTAAATGCGGAAGGTTAGCTGACATGTGGCCATCATTCTTGATGGAACTGTTTCTGCGGTCTCGCAATCGTGCCCCACGCTGCGAGGCGTCGACCCTTGCCACGAAATGGAGTTCAAAATGAATCAGCGGGAACGCTGGAGGGAGGGCATGAATAGCGGTCTTCCAAAGCGCGTACACATTGTCGAGGTCGGGCCTAGAGACGGTCTGCAGGCGGAAAGCAAGTTCATACCGACCGACGTTAAGATCGAACTGGTCAATCGACTCGTTGGCGCCGGCGTACGACGAATCGAAGCGGCGTCCTTTGTGTCGCCAAAATGGATTCCGCAAATGGCCGACGGTGCGGCAGTCATGGCTGGGATAGATCGCGAGGCGGAGGTCTCGTATGCCGCACTGACACCCAACATGAGAGGGCTTGAAGCCGCGATTGAGAACAAGGTCGACGAGGTCGTCATTTTCGGTGCCGCGAGCGAAGCATTTTCCCTTCGCAACATCAATTGTTCTGTCGCGGAATCGCTCGAACGCTTTTCCCCGGTCGCGCGTGTGGCGAAAGCAGCGGGATTGCGATTGCGCGCCAGCATTTCATGCTCCTTCGGATGCCCGTACCAGGGGCCGGTGAGCGTTGATGCCGTCGTCGATATGGTCAGGCGCTTTCGCGATCTGGGGTGTGATGAAATCGACATTGCCGACACGATTGGGGTAGGCACGGTGCACCAGGTTCAGCGAGTTGTTCAAGCGGCTTCCAGGGAGTTTCCGTTGGCGTCTCTCGCTGGCCACTTTCACGACACCTATGGGCAGGCATTGGCAAATATCGTCGGCGCTCTTCAGGTCGGAATGACAATGTTCCACGCGTCCGTTGGTGGACTGGGCGGTTGCCCCTATGCCAAAGGCGCCACCGGCAATGTCGCTACTGAAGATCTGCTCTACCTTCTGGACGGCCTCGGGATTGAAACTGGAATTGACCTGGACGCCGTCGTTTCGATTGGTGATTGGGTGAGTCAGAAAATGGGCCGCGAGAACGGCGCGCGCGCGGGTAAGGCACTGATAGCGCGCAGGGCACGCAACTGATGTTGTTGTGCCAACGGAGATCGGCCGTTTCGAGCGGGCGTCGGCGCAATACCGCGTTGCGGGTCGCGGCGCCTGCCGCGTGTTTTTAAAGCGTGATCAAGCGCCATACTGGCTGGATGGGCGGGCTGAACTTGCAGCATCGTTTCCTCGGCCTCCCTAGCGTGATGCCAATGCTCCAAACATGAGTTGCTCTACGGTGCGCCAATATTCTTCGGCCAGCGCCGGATCGGACGGTGACAGATCACAGGTCGCCAGGAACTCCGGACCGAAGCCCGAGAGGGTCGACGTCAGACTAATCAACATATAGTGGAAAACAATAGGCTCTACGTTGGGTAGCGCGTGTTCCTTCTGGGCGGCGCGGATTTGTGGCAGCAACCAGCTGATTAGCGGTTTCAGGAAAGTATCCGCGAGCCATTGCAGCCGCGAGCTGGAACCTAGCGATTCCTGAAGTATGAAGCGGTGAAACTCGGGAAACTCTACAGTAAAGCGAAATAGCGCTCTATAAGCCAGCTTGAGCCGATCGACCGCGCTAGCCGGACCGAAGCTGAACAGACTTGCATCGCGTTCTTGCCGGACACGTTCGAATACATATTCGGCCACCGCTTGCCACAGAACTTCTTTGGAACGAAAGTGGTAGGTGACGAGTGGATGCTGCATCCCAATTCGGTCTGCAATGCTACGAATACTCGCGACTTCGAAACCCTTCGATGAAAACTCCGTAAGAGCTGCGTTTAAAATGGCCGAACGAGTTTCCTGCGCGCGCTGCTGTTCAGCACGCTTTAGTTCCGTCGGGCGACGCGTCCGGACATTTCTTGCATCAGGTAGTGTTCGTGATGCCATCTGCGAATACGTTGTGACACGTTGAAGTGAATATTGGGTGTCTAGCTCATTTGGTCCGGACGAAACGCGTTCTACAACCCATCATTTGGTGCGCTACCGTCAAATGCCCGCTGCAGCAACGCACGAATTGCTCCGCGTTCAAGCGGACGGGGGTTCCAGTAAGCGTTTTTGCAGGCAATGTCGGCGGCCTGGTCAAGGTGTTCCTCGAGCATGCCGATCTCCTTAAGAGCGATGGGCGCACCGTTTGCGCGCGCGAGTTCGTAAAGACCTTGCGCTGCGCTTTCGTGCCCGAGCGCCCGCGCAATCCGTCTCATCGCACCGGGCACAGCGCAGGTGTTGTACGCCAGGGCGTGGGGCAGCACAACGGTATGGGTGGGTGCGTGCGGTAGATTGAAACTGCCGCCGAGCGTATGACATAGCTTATGATGCAACGCCATACCGACGCTTCCGAGTACCGTGCCGCAAAGCCAGGCGCCATAGAGCGCATCGGCGCGTGCGGAAGGGTCGTTCGGCTGTGCGACGATTTGGGGTAAGCTGCGCGCGAGCGCCGTGATGCCCTCTTCGGCCATCAGGCTGGTAAGAGGATTGGCATCGCGTGAATATAAACCTTCTGCCGCGTGTGCGATTGCGTTGATGCCACTTGTCACGGACATGCTTACTGGCAAAGTCAGGGTAAGGTCTGAATCGTAGACTACCGTTTTGGGTAATACGCGCAAATCGGTGCCTGTCCGTTTCAGGCCCGATTCGGTCAACCCGAATATGGGCGTCATCTCACTGCCAGCGTAGGTGGTCGGCACGGCGAGAATGGGCAGGCTCGTCTCAAGAGCAAGACCCTTCGCGAGGCCGATTGCCGAGCCGCCGCCCACGGCGATGAGGCAGTCGGCATTCAGCGACGCGGCAACCGTGCGTACTTCCGTGATCAGCTCAACGGGCACGTGCATGGCAGCTCGATCAAAGACACCTGCTGCGAGCACACCCAATTGATCGGCAACCGATACACCCAATGTGCGTTGCTCCTGACTGCACAGAACCAGCGCGCGGCGTACCTGAAGCGTGTGCAATTCACGTTCGATGTGGGTGCGTGAGCCGGACCCGAAGACGACACGCGTGCCGCGCCCGTTATAGACGAATTCAGATGTCGACATGGCGGGTTCCGACGAGAATGTGCCTGTTCATGACCCGTGCGCCGAAGGGTTGAGCACGAAGTCGTAATCGAGCGTGTAAAACGGGGTGTCCATCGCAGTGCCGTCTGGTGCGACACCTGGCGAGTGCTCGATCCAGTCGACAATCAAAGTTGAGCGTACGCCGAATACGGCGTCCGAGTCGAGATACTTGTCCCCGTTCCGGAACACGTGTGTAATCAACGGCTCGTACCCTGGCGCCGTGATCCAGAAGTGCAGGTGGGCTGGGCGCCACGGATGGCGTCCGAGCGCATCAAGCATTCGACCAACCGGTCCATCGTGCGGAATGGGATAGGCCTCAGCGAGAATCGAGCGGAAATGAAAGAGTCCGTCAGGCAGCGTCTGCAAACGACCACGGGCTTGAAACTCTACCTTTGTATCCAGAGGGTCTCCGTACTGCACGTCGTAGTAGCCGTCTTCATCGGATTGCCAGACCTCGATCGCCGCCCCGGCTACAGGTTCTCCCGAAAGACCTCGAACGCGGCCGGCAACAAAGCAGGGGAGACCCGCTGCACCGTTGGAGATATCTTCGCCGTTCCTGTACCCGGGGGCGCCTGCAACAAAGAAGGGCCCAAGAACAGTTGCTTCCGTGCATTCGGCTGGCTTGCGGTTGTTCTGTGTCGTAACCAGCATCGACAAACCGAGCGTGTCCGACAGGAGTACGAACTCCTGGCGTTTTTCGTCGGTGATATGGCCAACCTCGGTGAGGAAGTTGATTGCATACCGCCACTCACTTTCGGTCAACTTCACGTCTCTTGCGAACGAATGCAAATGCTGGACAAGACTGGTCATCACACTGCGCAGCCTGTCGTTGTTACAGCCGGTCATTGCCGCGAGCACCGCTTGGGTGATGGTGTCTTCGTTGATATTGCGCATCGTCTTTCCTTGAACTCCGCATTGCCAGTACAGTTAGCGCGCAAGCAACCGGGCAGCATTTTCCCCGTACACCTTGTCCAACTCAATGCCGGGAATCTGGATGCCATCGAGCACTTTCCCGAATTGTCGGATTGCATTTGTCGGTGCAAACGGGAAGTCCGTCCCGAAGAGAATGTGATCGGGGTCTGCTACTTGCGTCAGCGCACTGAGGGGCGAATTGCCGGCGGAAAGTGCGGTGTCGAAGTAGAAGGATCTCACCGCCGCCAACGTGTCACCCACGCGCTCGGCCACCGCGGGCATCATGGAAATCGAGAGGGCGAGGCGGGGTACGAGAAACGGCAGCGTCCCCCCTGCATGCGAAAGGATGAACCGGATGTTTCTGAAGCGATTCATCGCACCTGAAATGATCAGGCTGGTGGCTGTACGTGTCGTCTCGAATGGATACTCGAGCACGGACGCCGGAGCGACCGGCGGCACATCGTGAGGCGGCTGGTTGGGGTGAACGAAAACCACGGTCCCGCGCCTGTTCAATTCTTCCCACAGCGGCGTGAAATGCTCGTCCCCCAGATACAGTCCGTTGTAGTTCGTAAAAGCAATGAAACCATCAACCTTCAACTCGTCAAGACAATAGCTGACTTCCTTCAGTGCTGCATCGACGTCTGGCAGCGGCAAGCTCGCGAAGGAGCCGAACCGTCCGATATGCCGGGATCTGAGATCCGCTGCGTGGTCGTTGCATTTTCTCAGCAGTGTCGCCGCGTCCGGAAGTGTGGGACCGGAGGAGATGGACAGGATTCCCTCGTCGATGCCGTTTTCATCCATCATCGCGATGGCTGCCTCGACGGACCAGGTTGGGGCCACACCGCCCGGCATCGCCGCAGTCAGCAAGTCCAGTCCAACCGCGTCTATGTAGAGCTTTGGCAGAAAATGTTGGTGCGTGTCAATTTTTCGCTTCGGCATGGCCGTCGTCTCCTATGAACAATTCTTTAGCATCGGGAGGGGCTTTCCCTCCTCGGCTTAGATCCATCTTATACGTTATTTTTTACATCTGCAAAGTTTAGTGAGGAATTCAACCGCCCACGCGCTTCCGGTCAGATTGATGCAAAGTCACATCCGCCGGGCCGGCTTGAAGGAGGTCCTAACGTTCTATCAAGTGCAATGATGCTTTGTCACTCAGGAGATGAACGAGTGAATGTTGCGACCATACTATCGATTCACGAACCAACCCGTCGCGGGTTTCGTTGGACTGATATCGGCTTGATTCCACGCGAAAAAATGACCGTTCGGGCGAGGTTAAGGCAGATCGTCAAGTGCGCCTGCGTTTTCGAACAACCTGAGCAGCATGGAGCGCAACACTTTGACGTCGCCGGCGGTGAAGCCAGAGAGAACCACCGACTCGTGGCGCTTTGCGACAGGGACGATGCGCAGAGCAAGCTCTTCTCCTCTGTCCGTCAGGACAACTCTGATCGACCGTCCATCGGTCGCGCTCCTCTCCCGTCGCACCAACTCCTGCCCCTCGAGACGATCAATGATCCTTGAGAGAGCCGAAATATCGGACGATGCATGGAGAGAAAGTTCAGACAAAGTCTGACCCGGAACATACAGAAGCGAGGCACAGACTCGCCACTCGCTGAGATTCAGGCCAAACGGTTTAAGTGCCTTCGAGAACGCGTTTCCCATTCGGCTGGTGGCACGCGCCATCAGGAAGGGAACCGCTTTTTCCAGTTCTTCTGGTCGCTTGGAAGTGTTCAAGATCGTCGCCAAAACTGAGGGTTGGACTACATTTATATACTTGAAAATTCAATTATACGCCATTCGATAGTGATCGCGGATCGAAGTGCGGTCGGCGGTCGTCAACAGGTCGAGGGTTTACATGGAGTACATGTACTTGAAAAATCAAGTACAGTCAGGTGCATATACTTGAAAAATCAAATATCGAGCCGAGCTAAACAAACCCATGTGATGCCCTTCATCTTCCTTTTGCAGATGAGGTTGCGACGCGTTGAACTGGAGCAGATTGATGAGAAACAAGATTGCGCTTGAAGAGCACTTTGCGATAGACCTCACTATCGAGCAGTCGAAAATTTATGCGCCTGCGCCCGTTTGGGAAATGCTGAAGTCCAATCTGATGGACATTGAGCAGCAGAGACTCGAGCGGATGGAGCAGGGCGGGACCGAGTATTCGATCCTGTCACTCAACTCGCCGGGCATTCAGGGCATCCCGGACGCCAAACAGGCGATTGATGTCGCGAAGCGAGCCAATGACGTCCTCGCCGAACATGTTTCCCGGCATCCAACTCGCCTGGGCGGGTTCGCCGCGTTGCCGATGCAGGACCCCGAAGCTGCGGCACGTGAGCTCGAACGAACTGTGAAGGATCTGGGATTTCACGGCTTCATGGTGAATGGCTTTTCCCAGGTAGGCAATGCGGAAAATGTCGTGTACTACGACGCCCCGCAGTACACCGATTTCTGGACGAACGCGGCGGCGCTTGGCAAGCCTTTTTATATGCATCCCCGCGATCCGTTGCCGTCCCGTGAACCGATCTACGACGGTTTTCCGTGGCTGACCGCTGCGACCTGGGCGTTCGCGGTTGAAACGAGTACTCACGCACTGAGGTTGATAACGTCGGGTCTGTTCGACCGCAATCCCAAGCTTCAAATGATACTTGGTCATCTCGGCGAGGGGATTCCGTTCAACGTCTGGCGTGTCGACCACATTCTCCAGAAGGCGCCGCGAGGACTGCCCTGCAAGCGCAGCGTCGGCGAATATCTCAGGGAGAACGTCTACGTCACAACGAGCGGGAACTTCAGAACCCAGACGCTGCTGTCCACAATGCTGGAAATGGGCAGTGACCGGATCATGTATTCGGTCGACTATCCGTTCGAAACACATGACGAGGCGTCCCAGTGGTTCGACACATGCTCGATCAGCGAAACTGATCGCGTCAAGATTGGACGGGAAAACGCAGGGCGTTTGTTCGGTCTTGAATGATACGAGGAATAGGGAGAAATCGAATGTCCGTGACTGAATTGGCATCAGCAGCCGTGTGGCGCAACAAGATCCATAGCGGCGGGTGGAAAACCGGGGCCGCGGGTACGATCCCGGTGACCGAGAAGGCGACCGGCGCGGAAATGTGCTTGACGACGTCGATGTCGAAGCTGCGGCGAGCGCTGGGGCGTGGGGATCGTTTTTGCATCAGGGGCAAGTCTGTATGTCCGCGGGCCGGCACCTCGTACATGAAAGCATTGCTGACGCGTACATTGAAAGCCTCGTCCGGCGCGCCAGGGCGCTATCGGTTGGTGACCCTTTCAAGGGCAATTTCCATCTCGGCCCCATCATCAATGAACGGCAGGCCGCAAACGTCGACCGCATCGTCGAGGAGCCGGCGGGCAAGGGCGCGAAAGTTCTCGCCGGTGGTACACGCGACGGGTTGTTTTTTAAGCCGACCGTCATGGTAGACGTCGCACCGGGAATGCCTGCGTTTGAGGAAGAGATCTTCGGTCCCGTCGCCGCAGTGACTGTGTTCAAGAACGATTACGACGCGGTAACGCTCGCCAAGTGGGTGACGAGCCGCGACGATCTCCCGGCTTATCCGTTCTAGTTTAAACACCACGAGGTGAATAGTGACCCCCGATACTGCGCAGCGCGCGGAAGAGACACATGCTTCGATCGTCGACATTGGTGCGCTGATCGATAGCCAGCCACTGAGCACCTTCCAGAAATGGATCATGGTAATGATCGGTTGCTCGGTGGTAATGGATGGATTCGACGTGCAGACAATGGGATTTGTCGCACCTGCGATTGTTCGGACGTGGGGCATCAGTCCGGCCGAACTCGGCCCTGTTTTCGGCGCCGGCCTGTTGGGGATGCTCGTGGGCGCCATCGTTCTCGGCGCCATGGCCGATCGCACGGGGCGCCGGCCGGTGCTGATCGGAGCGACCGTCTTCTATGGGTTATGCATGCTCGGGACCACCCTGGTTCAAAGTGTGCCGGAATTTCTTGTCATTCGTTTCCTGACGGGTTTCGGTATCGGTGGCGTGATGGGTAACGCTATCGCGCTGGTCAGCGAGTACAGTCCGCAGAGACATCGGGCGTCTCTGATGACATGGGTTTCGTGCGGCTTCACGGGTGGGGCAATCGCTGGAGGGCTTCTCTGCGCAGCTCTTCTCCCGTCGATCGGCTGGCGGTCGGTGTTCCTCGTTGGGGGCATGTTGCCGCTGGTCATTGCCGCCGTGATGGCCAGGTATCTGCCAGAATCGCTCCAGTTGCTGGTGGTCAAACAGCGCAGCCGCGAAAGGATTGTTCAGTGGCTTGGGCGAATCGCACCGAACGTCCGGGTTGGTCCTGGGACCCGCTTTGCCGTTCACGGGCAGCCGCAAGCGAAGGCCTCAGTTGGCGAGCTCTTTCGCAATGGCCGCGGCGCGATTACGCTGTTGCTGTGGGGGATCAACTTTGCGAACCTGCTTGATCTCTTTTTCCTGTCGAACTGGCTTCCGATGCTTTCCTTGCGAGTTGGCCACGAAGTGTCGACGGCTGTGCTCATCGGTACCTCATTGCAGATCGGCGGCACGGTGGGTGCGCTGATGCTGGGCCCGTTGATGGACCGCTTCGGCTTCTATCGTGTCCTGGCGCTCAGCTTTCTGGTGGCGACAATTTCGGTCTCGTCCGTCGGTCTCCCTGATCTATCGACAGGATTACGCTATGCGGTCGTGCTGATTAGCGGGATCTGTATTGTAGGCGGGCAACCGGCGGTCAATGCGTTGACCGCGACACTCTATCCAACCTCGCTGCGGGCCACCGGGGTTGGCTGGAGTCTGGGAATCGGCCGGGCGGGCTCGATTATCGGTCCTGTAGTGGCGGGACAACTGATCGAACTGCAATGGTCGAACACGGCGTTGTTTGTCGCGGCCGCGGTGCCCGCACTCGCATCGTGCCTGATGCTGGTTTTCCTCAGCCATGTTTCGGGGAGAAATCGGATCGATTGCATCGAGTGCTAGCTGGTCGAGAAAATCTAGAGACAATATTTCTATCATTAAATTAGTATCGCTAATGTAAAAATAGAATCCGCGATGGCGATTTTTGCGCGGTTCCGATCCACAAAAAATGGCATCAGGGATAGGAATTCAAGGAGGATGACATGGGTATTTCGATCACGGTGAACGGCAAGCGACACCTTCTGACCGTAGCGGCTGATTCACCACTGCTCTATGTGCTGCGCAACGATCTTCAGTTAAACGGTCCAAAGTTCGGTTGCGGCGAGGCGCAGTGTGGTGCATGCACGGTTATGGTCGGCGACGATGCGACGCCCTCATGTGTTTTTCCGGTTGGCGCGGTAGGTGCGGCTCGGGTGACCACGATTGAAGGCCTGGGCCATGGCGAACAGCTTCATGCGCTGCAGAAGGCCTTCCTCGCTGAGCAGGCCGCACAGTGCGGCTATTGCTCGAGCGGGATGTTGATGGCCGCGAAAGCGCTGCTGGAGCGAAATCCCGATCCGGACCCGGCGACCATACGGCGCGAGTTGGCCGGCCAGAAATGCCGGTGCGGCGCGCACAATCGAATCGTCCGTGCGATTCAGCGTGCAGCGCAGGAGTTGCGCGGATGAACACCGTCAGACTTTCTCGACGCGCGTTTGGCAAGCTGGCCGGGGCGGTAGTCGCGACGTTCTCGCTTGCGCCATTCGCTGAGTTTGCGTGGGGCGAGCCCGACCTCCCGATTGATCTTCGTGCCAATCGCAGGCTTGACGGCTGGATTCGAATCGACGAGGAAGGCTCGGTCACGATCTTCACGGGAAAGGCTGAGCTGGGGCAGGGTATTCTCACAGCGCTCTTACAGATCGCTGCGGACGAACTCGATGTGGATCTGGCTCGCGTGCACATGATTTCTGCGGATACGGCCCGCAGCCCTAATGAGAACTATACCTTCGGCAGCCAATCGGTCGAGCAAAGTGGGGCGGCGTTGCGTTTTGCCGCGGCCCAGGCGAGGGCGGTCCTGCTTGGCGTGGCGTGCCGGCGATTCAACGTGTCCGCGGCGGATCTGCGCGTCGAGAACGGTGTCATGCTGACCGCCGACGGCCGCCGCATGACGTACGCGGAGATCGCGAGGGACGAACGGGAACTTCTCGCACGCGAGGTGACGGCGGATGTCACGCCAAAGCGTCCGTCGGAATACAAACTGGTCGGCAAATCAGTACCGCGAATTGACTTTCCGGCAAAGTTCACCGGCGGCGCGGCATTCGTTCAGGATATGCGTCTGCCGGGCATGCTTTTCGGCCGTATCGTGCGGCCGCCGAGGTATGGCGCGCAACTGTTTTCATTCGACGACGCATCTGTCAGGGCGCTGGCGGGTGTCATTGCCGTTGTTCGCAATGGCAACTTCCTCGGTGTTGTCGCCGAGCGCGAAGAGCAGGCGATAGCCGCGCGCCGTGCGTTGCAGCAGGCGGCGCAGTGGAGCGCGGACTATGTCGCGTTGCCGGACGTGGACCATCTCCAGCCTGCACTGCTGCGTTGGCGAAGCGCGGATGCCGTGATTGGCGAATCGGGACAGGATACACCCGTGCCTGATAGCGTGACGCAACTGGAGGCGACCTACTCTCGCCCCTACCTTTCACACGCGTCAATTGGGCCTTCGTGTTCCGTTGCGCTGCTCAAGGACGGACACATGACCGTCTGGTCCCACACGCAAGGCGCGTTTCCACTGCGCGGCAATCTCGCTACGGTGCTTGAAATGCCTATGACCGCGGTCGATGTGGTGCACGTGCCGGGTTCGGGGTGCTATGGCCACAATGGTGCTGACGATGTGGCGCTGGACGCGGCGCTGCTTGCTCGCGAGGTGGCGGGACGGCCGGTCAAGCTTCAATGGATGCGCGATGAAGAATTCGCGTGGGCGCCGATCAGTCCGGCTATGGTGATGCGGGCTAAGGCGACCCTCTCCAGGGAAGGCCGCATAGTCGACTGGAACTATGAGGTATGGAGCAATTCGCACGCAATGCGGCCGGGTCAACCCGGTGGTGTGAATCTGCTGGCCGCCTGGCACCTTGCCAAGCCCTTTCAGCCGTCGGTGCCGGTGCCGATTCCACAGCCATACGGCAATGGCGACCGTAATGCGGTGCCACTCTACAATCTGGCGCGCAAGAGGGTGACGAACCATCTGCTGCTGGACGCACCCATTCGCACGAGTTCGCTGCGCACGTTGGGCGCTTACGGCAATGTATTCGCGATCGAGTCGTTCATGGACGAGCTTGCGCTCGCAGCAAATACTGATCCGGTCGCGTTTCGCCTCGCGCACCTCAGTGATCCGCGTGCGATTGCCGTGGTGCGTGAGGCGGCAAGCCAGTCCGGATGGCGGGTCGGGTTGAAGGGCGACGGGCAGCGCGGACGCGGATTCGCGTATGCACGGTACAAAAACATCGGGGCGTACGCCGCGATCGTCGTCGACGTGCACGTTGACCGCTCCACGGGTGTGATCAGTGTGACGAAAGTGACCGCTGCCATTGACGTGGGTCGCGTGATCAATCCTGACGGCGTGAAGAATCAGATCGAGGGTGGCATCGTGCAGGCACTGAGTTGGGCGCTCAAGGAGCGTGTTATGTTCAGTCGCACCGAAATCACCACACGCAGTTGGCAAGACTACCCAATCCTGACCTTCGCCGAGGTGCCGCCGATCGACGTCGTGTTGCTGGGGACTCCGGATGCGGCTTCCCTTGGCGCAGGCGAATGTTCCCTCGGCCCGACGGCAGCTGCGCTAGCGAACGCGGTGGCCCATGCCAGCGGCGCCCGTTTGCGCGATTTGCCCATGGTGCCGGCCAAGGTTCTCGAGCATGTCGTCTGAGGTGTGCTCGTCCCCGATCAGGGGGGCGGTCGAGCTCAAGCTTGAATCCGGTGACATACCAGACATTTTCGAGCCAGTTCATTTCAGTCGCCCTCATCCGGTGGGTCGAGGGTTTACATGGGTGTATATACTTGAAAAATCAACTATACTCCATCTCATATATGATTGAAAAATCAAATAAATATCCCGGTCGAATGCGAATAGTTTTCCTCTGGCCGTGGTGTCTGCACCGGGATCGTGTCTGATACTTATTTTACTCGGCTATGCTTTAGGGAGGAATCGAACCGGTCGAGCACAGGGTTAGCTGACCATGACCGATCCCAGGATAAGTTTTCGATAATGTTATTAGTATAGCTAATTAATAAAGTCATCGAAGCGGCGGGTCTTCCATGCTGGGCTGATCTAAAAAAAGTGGCGCCAAGGGTGGACGGTTCCGATCCGGATCAGGCGGCCATGCGGCGCGAATTGACCGGCTAGAGGGCGTTGACGTCTTGGAGAGACGCCTGAAGCGGAAGTCAGGTTGCGACACGACCCCGGAGCACGTCCGGTAGACAGGGGTAGAAAAGCGGAGATCGGTTTTGGAAACTCAAGTCATCATTGTCGGAGCCGGCCCAGTAGGACTGACACTTGCGATCGACCTCGGCGGGCGCGGCATAGCGTGTGTGCTTGTTGAGCAAAAGGCGGAGTCCCAGTTTCTGCCGAAAATGGAGCGTTGCAACGCGCGGACCATGGAGATTTTTCGGCGGCTGGGTCTCGCGGACCGTATCCGGGCCGCCGGCATGCCCGAGGACGTCCCCATGGATGTCCAGATCATCCGTTCCATGGTGGAGCCGCCAATCCTGCGTTTGCCTTATCCATCGGTGGCGGAGGCGCTCGCGCTGACACGCGAGAGCCACGACGGCAGCCTGCCGCTCGAACCTTATCAGCTCATTTCGCAGTACACACTGGAGCCGCTTCTTCTGGAGGTGGTTGAGCAATTGCCATCGGTCACCGTGATGCGGAGTACCACGTTTCTGGAATTCACCGAAGAGGGTGGCGGCGTTCTGGTGGTGGTCAATGACGCCGACGGTGCGAGAAGGACATTGAAGGCGGCCTACCTGGTGGGTTGCGACGGTGGCGCGAGCCGCGTGCGTAAGCAACTGGGCATCCGTCTGGAGGGCGAGGGCGACATTGCACGGCTGAGGCAGGGCCTGTTCTACTGTGAGCAACTGTACGAGCGACTGCCAATAGGCAACGGACCGAGCCGGGGGCGGCACTATCTGGTTGCTGGCGGACCGCCTACCTTCATGATCATGCAGGATTCGACGCGTCACTGGACGGTCCATTCCGCCGTCGAGAGCGATGACGAAATGCGACGGATGTTCGAGCAGATCGTCCGCGTTCCACTACCCTACGAGATGCTCTATTGCGCGGAGTGGCGGCAGAACCTGCTGCTGGCCGAACGCTATGGAGAGGGAAGCGTATTCCTCGCGGGCGATGCAGCGCACCTCGTGATTCCTACTGGCGGTCTCGGCATGAACACCGGTGTTGGCGACGCCACCGATCTTGCCTGGAAGTTGGCCGCGACGTTGCAAGGGTGGGGCGGACCGGCGTTGCTGGCCTCCTACGAAGCTGAACGGCGCCAGATTGGCGAGCGGGTTGTCGGCGCATCGCGCTACGCGTCGCTAGGATACCGCGCCTGGTTGGCCGAGGTGCGTCCGGAGATCGGAGACGATACGCCCGCTGGGGTGGCTGCTCGCGCTCACCTTGTCGAAGTGGCGAACGTGCAGCAGCGCAAGTCGAACGAGATGATCGGCGCAGAGTTGGGCTATCGCTATGTAGATTCGCCAATTATCGACAATGCACCGGGCGGGCCGCAGCACGATCTGCGTGCCTATTTTCCCACTACCTGGCCGGGCGCGCGGCTTCCCCATATGTGGCTTGCGGACGGAAGCGCCATCCAGGACCGGCTACGGTCGGACCGCTACACGTTGATCGATGTCGCGGGTGGGCACGGTGCGGGCTCGCTTCTCGCCGCGTTCGAAGCACTCGGCGCGCCACTCGATGTGCTCGTGGTTCCGGATTCCGCGCTTCGCGCCATTTATGAGCGCGATCTCGTCCTGGTCCGGCCCGACATGCATGTCGCGTGGCGTGGCGACCGACTACCACAGGCCGCCAATGATCTCGCCGCGAGGGTGATCGGACATAGCAACATGAACCACGCATCCGGTTCGATCGGCCGCCATTGATCGAGCCGTGCTGAACCGAATCGATATTCGGTCAGTCCGTACGCTGCAAGCCCGACGTGCGACGGCGCGGGTGTACCGCCGCCTTGTTGGGTGCCTCACCCGGACGCACAGCGTGACCTTGTACTTGACCCGATGACCAAGGCCTTGCCTGTATGGTCAATCGGCGCTGAAATTATATAGATAAGTATAACTTATTAAATTTCAATAACATTGGAGGCGGACGAATGAGTTCACGGTTAAATCGGGCCAGAGGTGGCCGTTCATGGCGCCAGCTGGTTTGGTGGGCGTTTTCGTTTCTTGCCGCACTTGTGTCGAGCGCAGCGCATGCGCAGAGCTCGGTCGTCCTGTATGGGATCATCGATACCGGCGTTGAATATGTGACAAATGTCGGTCCTCGGAAGTCCAGCTCAGTGCACACGCCGACGCTCACGGCCTCGCTGCCATCATTGTGGGGCCTCCGTGGCAAAGAGGATCTGGGCGGCGGTCTGAGTGCCGTCTTTCTATTGGAGTCGGGTTTTGCCCCGGCACAGGGCACGCTGAATCAAGGGGGGCGTTTGTTTGGCAGGCAGGCCTATGTCGGGCTTTCCGGGCCATGGGGGACGTTGACTCTCGGTCGGCAATATTCGCAAATCTTTTGGGCGGTACTAACGGGCGATACGTTGGCGCCGAATATTTATGCTGCTGCCGATCTGGACCCCTACTTGACCCAGCCGCGAGTTGACAATGCGATCACCTATACCTTCACGGCATCGGGGCTGACCGCGGCCATGACGTATTCGTTTGGACGTGACGCGGTGGATAGTGCGCCGGCCGGAGGGTGCGCCGGCCAATCACCGACCGACTGGCGGGCGTGCAAGGCAATATCCGCCATGATGAAATATGACGCGGGGAAATGGGGCGTAGCAGTGGCCGTCGATCGTAACTACGGTGGCGGGGGCACCGGCTCGCCCCTGCCGCTTAGTTCGCAAACGGATACGCGCGCCGTCATCGATGGCTACGCGAAGTTTGGCAACTCGACTTTCGGCGCGGGATTCCTCCATCGAATCAATCACGGAGTGCTGACCCCGACCATTTTCGACGCGATCAGCAACTACTGGTGGATCGGTGGCTCCTATCTTCCCCTTCCGGACATTGCTCTTGACGCACAGTTCGGCCATATCACCGTGAGCGGCCATGCCGCGGGGGGCTCCGTGATTGCAGCGCGCGCGATGTACTTTTTCTCCAAGGGCACGTCGGTGTACGTCACTGCAGGGCGCGTGTTCAACCAGCGCAACGCAGCTTTCTCGATTGACGGTGGCGTGGTCCCGCCCACCTCGACGCCGTTGCCAGGCGTGAATCAAACCGGTGCGATGGTGGGTATTCGCCATCTGTTCTAAATGGCCCGTCGCCGCGCGATATCGCGGCACAGTGGGCCGGGGTCGTTCGCCGAGGCGGCGGCCCTGCGCCTTCTGACTATGCGTCGCTAGTCCCTGTCTTACGACACACCTTGACTTTATACTTTCCACATGTATAGTAATATACAGGGACTGGCCGGGGCTATCGAAACGGGAAGAGCTATCGGAAAAACCGTGCTGGAAGGCTTCCAATAACGGTTGTCGTCTCCGTGTGGTGCGGTCAGCGCCGCTTCATGATTCCAGCTTTAACCGGCACGGTTTGCGGGCTGTGATTGAGTCTTGACATTATATTTTACAATCGTATAGTAATGCGTTGAGACGTGTCCAGAGCGACACGACTTACGACGTGACGTTTCCTGGTCGATCACGCGAGATTCGCAAATATGCTTTGTTACAAGAACCGCTATAACAGTCTTTGAAACCGGTTCGGATGCTGACACAAAGGATGGCTGAACGATGTGGAAAGCAATGGTGGATGACCTTGCTCAGCGAGATGAACTTGAATCCGACTCGTTGCGAGTTGCACGATCCGCGATCCATCGAAAGAACGGGAGACGTCCGCAGGCTGCAACGGGCGATCTCCGGAACATCATTCTTGAAGCCGCAGTAGCGCTTTTCTATCGCGAGCCGATCGAGTCGTTGAATCTCGATCGGCTCGCCGATCAAACGGGGCTCGGTAAGCGGCACATCTATCGGATTTTCGGGTCGCGTAAGGCGTTTCTACAGGCTTATGCTGACTTGCTTTGTGATCGTGAGCGTGCGCAATGGCGGGCAGCTGGACATCGATCTGGCGAGGAGCCTGTCCAACACTTGCTCGAACTCTTTATCGATGTCGCCGTTGAACTGGCTTCCGATGATTATCCGCCAGGGCAACCTCAGTTGTCGGCGGTACAGTTCGCCGACCAGGATCATCCTGTCAGGCTATCGCGTACCAAGCTTGGCCAGGAGTTTCGAGCACTATTGATACGACTGGCTATTGCCGCAAATGCGGTAGACGCCGAAGCGTTGGCGGATACGTTAATGATGCTTTGGGAGAATGCAACAAGCAACTTCAAATCAGGCGGCGATTCGCGGCGTGTCGCTCAGCGTTTGCCGACCTTGGTCGACCACATAATCAAGAGCTACGTGGTGCTGTAGGCAAGTTCACTTCCAACAAATAGACAAGGAGTAGCCAATGCGTTTACCGGATCGAGCGTTTTGCAAGGAGGAGGTCGCATCATCCACGCTCGCACGCTTGGTGGCGACGTTGGCCGATTGTTGACGCACGTGAAACGGAGAATTGGAAAAATTAGTACTTACCCTGACGATTTTTACCCTTTAGACTGCGTTCAACCATAGCAATGAAGCTGGTCTTTGTAGCGCAACTAACAAAAATCGTTGAGGTAGGTCACCATGAAGTCGTTCACCAGGATCGTTCTTATTGTTGCCCTTTTTGCAGCACCCGTTGCGTCGTTCGCACAGTCCAGTCAGCCGGTAAGTCGTGCGCAGGTGCGTGCCGAACTGGTGCAGCTCGAGAAAGCTGGCTACGACCCGCACGACTGGATTCACTACCCCGAAAACATCCAGGCAGCTGAAGCAAAGGTCGCGGAGCAGAATGCCACAGCCCAAGCCCCTGTTTCAGGATACGGTGGTGGTGCTGACGGAACGTCTCGTTCGGGCGCAGCAAGCGGTCTGTAATATTGCGTGTAAAGGCGCGATTTTCGACAATTGCGCAATTTGCGGCTGAGTCTTTCCCGCCTGTATCGGTGGGAAAGACTCAGCCGTTTTGCTTTATGTGCGCGGATACTTTGATTAATTCTTGTCGTGCTGCCAAAAGCAACGATCCATTGCAACCGTGGAGATATGCGCCTAAGCGTTTCGGACGTAACCTTCACGTTGAGTCGTCATTCCAGTTCAGGAACTCGTCATGGATCGTGACAGGTTTCTTCCGCTGTTGGATCGTATTCTGATCCGGCACTCGCCACCAGGGCGAACTGATCGCCCGCACGGCCAACAAGCTGTTTGGCTGAACGTCAGGCATATTCGCACCGTTGACGCGCGCGAGACGGCCAGGCAGATCCCCGCCTGGCCAACACCGATCCGGATATCGAATTGACCAGGATACAGACCGTCGTTCGACATTGGCCGAGGACCGGTGCCATTAACAACCCATCAATTCGAAAGAGCCGACTATGCAACGTCCGACGACTGAAGGTCCGTTGGGGGATTTCGTCGTAACCCATCCGCTTGACCCGGAAGATGGGGTGATCACCACTGCCACGCGAGCGATGGCGAGTCCCATGTAAGGCAAATTGAGGGGCATCGAAGCACGCGAGCCTTTCGATGCCATGATGGAGGGCGTTTTGCCCCGCGATGACGTCACCTTCGAAGCCGACACGGTTGGCGGCATTCCTGGGCTCTGGGTTCGTCCTGCGCATTGTCGATCTGACGAGGCGATCCTCCATCTGCATGCCGGATGGTTCAACCTGGGAACTGCCAAAGCATTCCGCCACCTTGTCGGGCATATCGCTGCGAGGGCGGGAGCGAGCGCATTTATCCCGGACTATCGGCTTGCTCCCGAGCATCTTTTTCCTGCGGCCGTCGACGATGTGCTGGCGTGTTACCGCGGGCTTGAGGAAAGGGGAATTCGACGGATTGCCATCACGGGAGATTCTGCCGGAGGCAATCTCGCACTGGTCCTCGCCGCGCGCGTCTCCGCCGACGCCGTCTCCTCAAAGGCGGCTCTTGTTGGCGTGGTCGCACTATCGCCGGTTACCGATCTGACGCTCTCGGGCGAGACGTATGTGACGCGTGCGGATGCCGATCCGTATTTCACCCTTCCGCAAGTCGCGGAACTGGTGCATTCCTATTTGGGTAGTGCCGACCCGAAACTTCCGCTGGCTTCGCCGCTTCACGCGCGGCTTTCCGGATTGCCTCCCGTCCGCATTCACGTCGGAGACGACGAAGTACTGCTCGATGATTCGCGCAGATATGTCGAGCGTGCGATTGCCGCAGGAACCGATGCCCGGCTTGATGTCTGGATAGGGATGCCGCATGGATTCGCCGGCAGCATCGGAAGGTTGAAGGCGTCTGCACAAGCGCTGGATGCCATCGGCAGATTTCTCACGGAGAAGCTGCCGGCAGGTGCCGGCCCGAGTACTGCACGCTGAAACCACGGCGCAAGTTGCAGAGCACAACGCGGTTGACCGCTCTAGCGCTGCCGGTTCTGACCTTCGAATCCTGCCACGAGCGCATCGAGCAAGTGACGCACGGCCGGAACCATGCCTCGGCGCGTGGGGAAGATCGCATGCACAAGGCCCGGTGTGGTAGCCAGACCTGGCAGCAGGTGCTGCAGGCGGCCGGCCTGAATATCGGCCTCAACCAGTTCCTTGGGCAGCATTGCCACGCCGACGCCAGATATCGCCGCAACCCGAAGGCTCGCCAGGTCGTCGGTCGCCAGGCGGGGCTGATGCGCCCATGATGTCACGCGTCCCTCAACGTCGACCAGATTCCACACAAATCGCTCGTTGCTGCTCGCCATGGAGAGGGTGGGCCATTCCTTCACGGATTCTATCGAGCTGGGCGCCGGATGGCGCAGCGCCAATTCGGGACTGGCAACCAGAATGTGGATCGACAAGCCCAACTGGCGGACGGCAAGATCGGTGTTGTCCAACGGAGGAAGCCTAACCCGGATGGCAAAGTCCAAACCCTCCTCGACGACATCCACGCGACGGCTGGTTGCATCCAGCAGGACCTGGACATCAGGATTGTCTTGTATGTATCGCGCGATGATCGCGGAGATGCCGGACTCCAGTAAGGCCACGGGGCAGGCGATGCGGACGGTGCCCTGCGGCTTGGACCGCGTCCGGTCCACGATTTCTTTTGCGGCCGTTGCTTCTGCCACCAGCGCGAGGCAATGCTGGTGGAACTGCCGCCCGGTTTCCGTCAATGACAGGCTCCGGCTGGTGCGATTGAGCAGGCGAACGCCAAGCTCTTCCTCCAATGCGCGAACGCGCCGGCTGAGTTTCGACGTCTGTAGGCCGAGGCCGCGTGCGGCCGCCGTGTAGCTTCCACGCTCGACCACCTCCGCGAAGAGCCGAAGATCATTGAGGTCAGTGATTGCGTTCATGGGCAGGCTTTAACTCCTTCCGATCGTTCTGTCTGCAGCAATGATGCATTCCAATACAGGATCTATGCGCGAGTTCGTTGCAAATATAGCATTCGTCTCATCACCTGCACCAGCGCCAAATCCGGCGGCTCGCACAGATGACAAGCGTCGCATTTGCGGTGCCAGGAAACGGAGAAGGACATGCTCACACACAGGCGTTGGGAATCATTGGACAGGGGAGACCTCGACTGGCTGCGCGCGAAATACCATTTCGCGGTGAGCGCCGACGGCAATCTCGAGCACGCCGCCCTAGGTCCCCTGATTGTCTGGAACGACGACGAGATCGCGGTTGGCAACGGTTTCCCCATGCACGGGCATCGTGACATGGAAATCATCACCTATGTGCGCCAGGGCCTGCTCGGGCATCGAGACACCTTGGGATCCGAGGGAACGATCCACGCAGGCGATGTCCAGGTCATGAGCGCCGGCACGGGCATACGCCACGCCGAGTTCAACAAGGGCGAGGTGCCGCTCAAGGTCTACCAGATCTGGCTGCTGCCTCGTGAAGCCGGTGGTGAACCCGCGTGGGATACCAGGCCATTTCCAAGAGGCGACCGGTCAGGGCGCTTCGTAGTCCTTGCCAGCGGCTTCGCCGACGATGAAGGTGCGCTTCCTATTCGTGCCAATGCACGTGTATTCGGCGCAATGCTCAAGGCAGGCGAAAGCGTTCGACACGAGTTGAGTCCGGCACGTCGTGCCTATCTCGTCGTGGCCTCGGGACACATCGAGGTGAATGGCGAGCCCGTTGGGCCGCTAGACGGCGTGGCGATTACGACAGTCGCTGCGGCGCAGATTTCCGCTCTTGAAGATTCCGAGCTGGTGATGGTGGACGCCGGCTAATTCCCTTTTTCATAATCCACCTACGCAAATTCAATTTAGGAGTTCGTAATGGAACGTTTCAAATTTCTTCCGTTGTTGGGTCGTATTCTGATCGGGGCACCGTTTGTCATGAGCGGGCTGGGTAAGCTCGCGGCGTACGGCGCGACGGTTGGCTATATTGCGGCCATGGGGCTGCCCGTGCCGCCACTCGCGTTCATTCTTGCCGTGCTGACCGAGCTGGGCGGCGGCCTGCTGCTGCTGTCGGGCTACAGGACTCGCGTCGTGTCGCTGGGGATGGCGGTGTTCTGCGTGGTCACTGCGATGTTCTTTCACCACAACTTCGCCGATCAAAACCAGATGATTCACTTCCTCAAGAACGTGATGATGGCCGGTGGCCTTCTGCAGATCACCTGGTTCGGTGCCGGCGCGTTCAGCCTGGACGCGCGCTCCGGTCGGACAGCTTTGCGTGTTTCGCCTGTGAACGCGAGCTGAGAAGGCTGATCCGCTGAGACGACCGGCTGACCGGCTGGATCGTCTCACCTGGATCGGCGCTCGCTGCAACGCCAGCGGGTAGCCACCATACCGCTTATTTCCAGGCATCCCCATCCACTGGTGCTCGGCTACTACTCGGTGCATACGAACACAGATGCGCTTGCGCTGGGCGAGGCCGAGATCCGCGCATCGGTCGCGATCTGACCGTGCAGCGTCGCACCCGGTAAGAGAGGACACCGATCGAACGAGTGCGAAACTCGCAGCAACGTTTCATTTCGTGGAGGGCGGGCCAGCGCTATTCCTCTTCGTAGGCATCGATGCTGCTGAGCGCAACCAGATTTCGAAGCGGATCGTCAAGGTGGGAGCGCGTGGAAACCATGCTAGCTGCAGGCGTCCGACCTGCCTCAAGTGAGACTAATACACGCTCATGGCCGGCCGCCCGCTTTCAATGCTGGGCGGGAATACACACCACGAGCCGTCATCGTGCCTGAAGAAAAGAATCGCCAGCAGGCCGGTCGAACGCAATGCCTCGACGCGCACATAGCGTTTGCGATTCGCACTCGTGCGACCGAAGCGTGTGACGCGAACCGGCGTCGCCGGGGTCGGCGCCAACCATTTGTCGACCAGCAAACGCAAGGACATCTGACCGCTGTTCATCGCCTTCTCCTTCGACCTCATTCCCGTCAAATGCGCCGTCAACCGCTGCTTCGGCGATTGGACCGAACCTGCAAGCGACCATGGCGGCTCGCCTGTGCCCAATTAAACGCATGGGCTATGCCAGCATTCCTAGGTCAGTCTGTAAATGGTTGATTTCATGTTGATTTTTCTGGCAGCCCGTCGCCAGGACGCGTGAGAGATGCACGCAGAGATGCACAAAGCGTTCGATTTCCGGACGGTCCTGTTTTTCAGGGATAGAATTTGAACGGAGGTTCGTGTTTGCATGGCAACTGCGCTGTGACGGCGCGCCGACGAGAGCAGCCACGGCGTCAGGAACGCTCCGACCGACGGCCACGATAGCGCCACGGCCTGTAGCGGACAGCGAAGCGTTCGAAAACACTACGTTCGAAGCATCGAGGCCGCCCCAGCGCTCACCGCCCGCCGGCACCGGAATGCGGGATGAGTGGGCTATCAACTGGACCAAACGCGCTTCACGACCCAAAAAAAGAAAACCATCATCAGCAGGGTGAGCCCGCTGGTCGGGCGAAAAAGTCATGCTCATACGGTGACGGCATGAAAGAGACAGGTACACCAATGGACTGGTTCTCCAGTCCGGATCGCGACGCCAGTGTCATGGCGACATGGGAACGTTTGATTCAAGGTGACACGTCGGCCAACGGCGCCCTGCGTGGGGTAGTGGACGATTCCTGGCGCCGCTGCCTGGACGCGAGCGTGGACCCCGGTACGACTTCTGCGCCCCCGCCTCTGGAAGAAGGGCGTCTGTTCGACCTGCGCGCCAGGAGCGACCGCCTGATGCATGCCAGCGTGCCGCTTATCCAGCAGACACGCGAGTTCCTTTCGCAGACGGGAACGATCCTGCTGCTCGCCGATCCCGACGGCATGATCCTCGAACTGGCTGGCGATACGCGCATCGTCGAGCCGGCAGGCGAAGTTCGCTTGATACCCGGTTGCAGCTGGACAGAACTCAGTTGCGGCACCAATGCGATCGGCACGGCCCTCGCTTTGCAGCAACCGGTGCAGATCCATGGTGCCGAGCATTTCTGCGCGGGCATCAAGCAGTGGACCTGCTCCGCCACGGTGGTCCGCGATCCGCTGGATGGCCGGGTACTCGGCGTGCTGGACGTCTCAGGGCTGGCGCAAACCTACGGCCAGCATAGTCTGGCGTTCATCGTCTCGATGGCAGGACGTATCGAGAGCCGGCTCGCCAAATGCGCCATGGAGCGGCGTTTGCGCCTGATGGAGCGGTGCATGGCCTATTGCTCCGGGCGTGTGGACGGTGTCGTGGTGGTGGACGAGTGCGGACGGCTTGTCAAAGCCAACCCGCAGGCGCCAGCCGCCTTTGCTCGTCTCGGTCTGTCTGGCGCACTGGAAGGCGCTTTTCCCATCCCGGACATCTCGAGGATTGCCGATGGCGCCCTGTCGCCGCAATCACCCGCGTGGCTGCGCGTCGCACGAATCGAACGGGTCAAGGAAGACGCCGACACCCTCGGCTTCATGCTGATCGCCCCCGCCGCTAGCCGGCGCGCCGCTGTGCTGCCTGACGCGATGCCGGCCGCTGAAGCCACGCCTGCGCCGGCGTTCTCTCGTATCGTCGGCACGAGTCCGGCGCTGCGTGCGGCTGTCCAGAAAGCGCAGCAGCTTGCCAAAGCCACGGTCCCGGTGCTGTTGCTCGGTGAAACGGGCGTCGGCAAGGAGTTGTTTGCGCAAGGCATCCATCAGGCCAGCGCGAGGGCGGACGGCGCCTTTGTCGCCCTGAACTGTGGCGGCTTGTCTCGCGACCTATTGACCAGCGAGCTGTTCGGTTACGCGGAAGGGGCATTCACTGGCGCGCGCAAATCCGGCATGACTGGGAAAATCGAAGCGGCCAATCACGGCACGCTGTTCCTCGACGAAATCGGCGAAATGCCACTCGATATCCAGCCGCATTTGCTGCGCGTGCTGGAGGAAGGGGAGATCTATCGATTGGGTGAGAACACGCCTCGCAAGGTCGACTTCCGCCTGATCGCCGCCACGCATCGCGACCTGCGTGCCGACGTGGCCGATGGCAAATTCCGCATGGATTTGTATTACCGGCTGGCTGTCACGAACATCTCGATACCACCGCTACGCGAACGCAAGGCGGACTTGCCCGACATGATCGCGCATTGGGTGCGCGTCTCGTGTGAACGCTACAACGTGGCCGATGCCGTCTTCGACGATGTCGCGTACGAATCTCTGCTCAACTATGGATGGCCCGGCAACGTTCGCGAGTTGCGCAACGCGATCGAGGGGGCGCTGCTCATGGCCCGGGATGGCGCAATAACGGTGGATCACCTGCCGCCCGAAATCGGCGCTTCAGCTGTTCTGTCAGGCGCTCAGGATACGGTGCCCTCGGTGCAGTCCGCGCTTGCACGCCAGAAGGTCCGCTCGCTGGAAATGGCGGAAGCCGAGTCGATCCGCGTGGCGATCCAGCAAAGCCGGGGCAATCTGACCCAGGTGGCCGCGCAACTCGGCATAGCAAAAAGCACGCTTTATCAGAAGATCAGGAAGTACTCGCTGATGCAGGACCTTGGAACCACCCGGCAGGTCACCCGGCGACATTGAGCATCGTCGATTGCGACCGGGGATCATGACGCCGCTGCGCTGAATCCCGGTTCGCGTTGGCTGAGGCGACGCGCCACCGAAGCTCGCGGTCCACCCTGCCGCAGCCGCAGCAACCCGCATTCACGCAGGTCCTCCTGCGCGTCGCTCATCCCTTCAGACCTGCGTTCGAAATCCGCTCTCCAAACGGCCGACCGTCCAGGAATCGGTCGCTGCACGAACGCGTCGGCCGTTTCCAGTCCGTCAACAGACGCCCTGAAGCGCCACGCCCGTCAAGGGCTGGCCGATTCCACGCGGGTTCGGCCGTCCAATGGCATATCCCTTGCAATTATCTGCTCCGAAGCGAATCGCAATGCTCGCTTCGCATCGCGCCTTGTCGTTGAGGCGATGTTCAATCAAGGAGAGCTGGAGACACTAATGGAACAGCAACTTTCACACGTCCAGGTATTGGGCATCGATGCCGGCGGCACGATGACCGATACCTTCTTCGTGCGTTCAGATGGCCGCTTCGTGGTCGGCAAAGCCCAAAGCAATCCCGCGGACGAATCGTTGGCCATTCTGGAATCGTCAAAAGACGCGCTGACGCAGTGGGCTCGCGAAGTGGACGAGGTCTACCCGGAACTGGTGACATGCGTCTATTCCGGAACGGCGATGCTCAATCGCGTGGTTCAGCGCAAAGGCCTGGATGTGGGGCTTCTCTGCAATCGAGGCTTCGAACAGATTCACTCGATGGGGCGGGCCATCCAGAGCTATCTCGGCTACGCGCTGGAAGAGCGCATCCACCTCAACACCCACCGCTACGACGAACCGCTGGTCCCGCTTTCGCGCACCCGTGGTGTGACGGAGCGCACCGACGTTCAGGGTGAAATCGTCATCCCGCTGCGCGAAGACGAAGTGCGCAAGGCGACGCGGGAACTCGTGAATGCCGGATCGAAAGCGATTGCCATTTGTCTCCTCCAATCACACAAGAACGAGTCGAGCGAAAAGCGCGCACGCGATGTCTGCCGCGACGAACTGAAGAAAATCGGCGTGGACATTCCGGTCTTCGCGTCGGTCGACTACTACCCGTCGCGCAAGGAAAGCCACCGCACCAACACCACCATTCTCGAAGCCTACGCGGCCGAGCCGTCCCGGCAAACGCTGAAGAAGGTCAGTGACCGTTTCAGGAAGCACGGCGCGAAGTTCGATCTGCGGGTGATGGCCACGCACGGCGGGACGATCAGCTGGAAGGCCAAGGAGCTCGCCCGCACGATCGTCTCCGGTCCGATCGGCGGCGTGATCGGCTCGCGGCTGCTTGGCGAAAGACTGGGCTACGAGAACATCGCATGCAGCGATATCGGCGGCACCAGCTTCGACATGGCGCTGATCACCAAGGGCAACTTTGCGATCGCCTCCGACCCGGACATGGCTCGTCTGGTGCTCTCGCTGCCGCTGGTAGCGATGGATTCGGTGGGTGCGGGAGCGGGCAGCTTCGTGCGGCTCGACCCCTATAGCGGTTCCATCAAGCTCGGGCCCGATAGCGCGGGTTATCGCGTGGGCACATGCTGGCCGGAAAGCGGACTCGATACGGTGTCGGTGTCCGACTGCCACGTGGTGCTGGGTTATCTCAACCCCCACAACTTCCTCGGCGGCGCGATCAAGCTCGACGTCGAACGCGCACGGCAACACATCAAGGCCCAGATCGCCGATCCGCTTGGCCTCTCGGTGGAAGATGCCGCTGCGGGTGTGATCGAACTGCTCGATCTCAGCCTGCACGAGTACTTGCGCGCCAACATCAGCGCGAAGGGTTACAACCCGACCGACTTCGTGTGCTTCTCGTACGGCGGCGCAGGGCCGGTGCATACCTACGGCTATACGGAAGGCCTGGGCTTCAAGGACGTGATCGTCCCTGCATGGGCAGCCGGATTCTCTGCGTTCGGTTGCGCATGCGCGGATTTCGAGTACCGCTACGACAAGAGCGTGGATATCGCGGTAGCGCCGGACGCCCCCGATGAACAGAAAGTGGCGGCCTGCGCGGTGATTCAGGACGCGTGGAGGGAGCTGGCCGACAAAGTCGTCGAGGAGTTCGTCATCAACGGTTTCAAGCTGGAGGACATCACGTTGTTACCCGGCTACCGGATGCAATACATGGGACAACTTAACGATCTGGAGATCACTTCGCCGATTAGCGCCGCCACCACCGCGGCGGACTGGAAGAAGATCACCGAAGCGTTCGAGGAAACCTACTCGAGGGTGTACGCGAGTTCCGCCCGCTCACCGGAACTGGGCTTCAGCGCGACCGGCGCGATCATGCGCGGCCTTGTCGCCACACAGAAACCGGTGCTGCCGGAGGACCCGGAAGCGGGCGAAACACCGCCCAAGTCTGCGTACCTGGGCAAGCGCCCGTTCTATCGGCACAAGACGTGGGTCGAAGCCGACATCTGGCAGATGGAGTCGCTCATGGCGGGTAACCACATCGTGGGGCCGGCCATCATCGAGTCCGCCTCCACCACCTTCGTCGTGCCGGATGGTTTCGAAACCACGCTCGACAAGCACCGTCTGTTCCATCTGCAAGAAGTGAAGTAAGGAGAGGCAAATGAACCTCATGTCATCCAAGGAAGTCGGCCAGCCCGAATTGCTCGCCAACGGCAAGACCCTGAAGGCGTTCCGTGCCGAGATCATGGCGCGCACCAGCAAAACGGGTCATTACAACGGGCTCGCCCGGCTCGAGTTGCGCGAGAAGGATCCGATCGGCTACGAGAAACTGTTCTCCAAGATCCGCGGCGGTCTGGTGCACGCTCGCGAAACCGCGAAGAAGATTGCAGCGTCGCCGATCGTGGAGCAGGAAGGCGAATTGTGCTTCACGCTGTACAACGCGGTCGGCGACTGCGTGCTGACCTCGACCGGCATCATCATCCACGTCGGCACGATGGGCGCCGCGATCAAGTACATGATCGAGAACAATTGGGAGGACAACCCGGGCATCAACCCGGGGGACATGTTCACCAATAACGACTGCTCGATCGGCAACGTTCACCCTTGCGACATTGCGACAATCGTGCCGATTTTCTGGGCGGGCAAACTCATCGGCTGGGTGGGCGGTGTGACGCACGTGATCGACACCGGCGCGGTAACGCCGGGTTCGATGTCGACGGGCCAGGTCCAGCGCTTCGGCGACGGCTACCAGATCACCTGCCGCAAGACCGGCGTGAACGACCAGCCGCTACGCGACTGGCTGCATGAAAGCCAGCGTTCGGTGCGCACGCCGAAATACTGGATCCTCGACGAGCGCACCCGGATCGCCGGTTGTCACATGATCCGCGACATGGTCGAAACGATCATCGCCACCGAGGGACTGGACGCTTATGAGAAGTTCAGCTATGAGGTCATCGAAGAGGGCCGTCGTGGTTTGCAAAGCCGCATCAAGGCGATGACGCTGCCCGGCAAATACCGCAAGGTCGCCTTTGTGGATGTGCCCTACGCCCACGAAGATATCCAGACGCCCTCGGCCTTCGCCAAGATCGACACCATCATGCACTCGCCGGTGGAAATGACGATCCGCCCCGACGCCACATGGCGGCTGGATTTCGAAGGCGCGAGCCGCTGGGGATGGCACACCTATAACGCGCACCACGTGGCGTTCACGAGCGGCATCTGGGTCATGATGACCCAGACCCTGGTGCCGACCCAGCGCATCAACGACGGCGCCTACTTCGGCACGGAGTTCCGCCTGCCCAAGGGCACGTGGATGAATCCGGACGATCGCCGCACCGGGCACGCCTATGCATGGCACTTCCTGGTATCGGGGTGGAGCGCCATGTGGCGGGGGCTCGGCCAGGCGTACTTCAGCCGTGGCTATCTGGAAGAAGTCAACGCCGGCAACGCCAATACGTCGAACTGGCTGCAAGGCGGCGGCATCAACCAGGACGGCGAAGTGCACGCGGTCAACAGCTTCGAGGCTTCGTCGTGCGGCACGGGCGCCGGCGCCATCAAGGACGGTCTCAATCACGCGGCTGCGATCTGGAACCCCGAAGGCGACATGGGCGACATCGAGATCTGGGAGATGGCCGAACCGTTGCTCTATCTCGGGCGCAACGTCAAAGCCAATTCCGGCGGCTATGGCAAGTATCGCGGCGGGTGTGGTTTCGAAACGCTGCGCATGGTCTGGAAGGCACAGGACTGGACCATGTTCTTCATGGGCAATGGCTACATGAACAGCGACTGGGGGTTCATGGGCGGCTATCCGTCCGCCACCGGCTACCGGTTCGAGGCGCACAAGACGGGCCTGAAGGAGCGCATTGCGCAGGGACTCTCGCTGCCGCTCGGCGGCGACACGAATCCCGACGCACCGGACTACGAGCGGCACATCGATGCGACTTCCAAGGTCAAGCGCGACAAGCAATGCATGACGACGGAGGATTGCTACGAAAACCACGACCTGTACCTCAATTATCTGCGCGGCGGCCCGGGCTTCGGTGACCCGCTCGATCGGGAAACGGAAGCGATTGCGAAGGATCTCAACAACGGCTTCCTGCTGCCCGAATTTGCCGAGAAGGTGTACGGCGCGGTGTTGTCGCAGGACGCCACGGGAATCTGGGCGGTCGATGCGCAAAAGACCGTGAAGCGCCGCGGCGAAATCCGCAATGAGCGGCTCGCACGCTCGTTGCCGACGCGGGAATGGATGAAGGAAGAGCGCGAGCGGGTCCTCACCAAACATGCGTCGCGCCCGGTGCGTCACATGTTCGCGACCAGCTTCGGGTTGTCGGAGAAATTCCTCAACGACTTCCGCAAGTTCTGGGACCTGCCTGCCGACTGGAACATGACCGAGGCAGAACTTGACGTGCCGTCCTACGGCTCGAAATACCGGATGGATCTCTCGTTGCTGCCCGACGTGACCACGGTGGTTCAGGTCGAAGAGTAATCCATACCGGTATCGACATCGAAGCGAATCAAGGAGTATCGAAATGTCTGCTTACACGAAAGAACAGGTCAGCAATCTGGTCGATGGGCGACTCGACTGGGACACGACCGCGCGCATGTTGTCCATGCCGAAAGATCACGAGCGTTTTAGCCAGTACCTCGAAGTATTGCAGGGCAAGGTCGCATGGCCCGACAAGATCGTCTTGCCGCTCGGGCCGCACCTGCATATCGTGCAGGCCGCGAAGAGCAAGCACTGGCTGGTCAAGTGCGACTGCGGCCATGAGTTCTGCGACTACCGCGAGAACTGGAAACTGTACGCCAACGTCTATGTGCGCGACACCGAGGAGGCCATGCTCGAGGTCTATCCGAAGCTCATGGCCCCCGACACCCAGTGGCAGGTCTACCGCGAGTACTACTGCCCGAGTTGCGCAACCATGCACGACGTCGAAGCGCCGACGCCGTGGTATCCGGTGATTCACGATTTCGAACCGGATATCGAGGCGTTCTACAAGGAGTGGTTGCAGTTGCCGGTTCCCGAGCGCGCCGACTAGCGTAAAGGGCAGGGCGCGGCTTTTACCGCGCCCGATTGTCCCGCAGTCGGCTGCGGGACGTCGCTGGGTTCATCGGCCGCTCCATGAGCACAGTTTGATGCGGCGCAAAAAGGATGATCCGGACGAGCGCGCCGGCGCGCAGACACCGTTCGAAAATCGAACGATGTCTGTCCGTCCGTCGTCCGGGAATCGAACGCCGGGTGGCGTACCGAACATTCTCCTGTGGCATTCGGTCGATGGCATCGATCTTGCCCTTCTCCTTGCATGAGCCGAATGGGTTTGCCATGTTGCGGCGCGGCAGCGATCACCGCGCAAGCGGCATGACACGCCTAACCGTTAGTACGAGGCGATATAAAAAGGAGACAGGTATGGGCATGTCGGATGCCGCACAGATGTTCTCGAACCCCGGTGACGAAGCGGTCATCATGGCTGCATGGGAGCGATTCCTGAACGGCGGGGAAGTACCGCACAGTGTCGTGCGGCACCTCGTCGACACGTCGTGGCAACGCTGCGTCGAGCGCCAGGTCGATCCCGGATTGGGTCACGCGCCGCCGCCACTGGACGAGCACCTGCTGTACTCGTTGCAACGCAATCACCGCGATCTGGTTGAGGCAAGCGCGCCGGTCATGGCGCACGCCCGCGATTTTCTGGCTCAAACCGAAACGATCATGGCCCTCGCCGAACCGGCCGGCACTATCCTTAACCTGGAAGGCGACCCGGCCGCCATCGCGTCGGCCCACGGAATCCAGCTCCTGCCCGGCGCGTCCTGGAACGAGATGATTTGCGGCACCAACGCGATTGGTACCGCGATCGAGGTTGGCCAGCCCGTGCAGATCCATTCCGCCGAGCACTTCTGCGTCGGCATCAAGCGCTGGACCTGCTCGGCCAACGCGATCCGCGATCCGCGCGACGGCACGATCATTGGCGTCATCGATGTGTCCGGCTTATCTGAATCCTACAATCGTCATAGCCTGGCACTGGTCGTCACGGCAGCGAGCCGCATTGAAAGCCGTCTGGCCGCGCGGGCCATGGAACTTCGCTATCGGCTGCTCGATCGCTGCGTGAGCCGAATGGCGAGACTCGCGACCGATGGTGCGGTTGTGTTCGATCACGGCGGCTATCCGATCAAGGTCAACGAACACGCCGAAGCAGCGATTGCGGCCGCCGGCGGCGATCTTTCGCTCACCCGGCCAAAGCGCATCCTCGCACTCGCCACCGATTCCTCATCTGCATACATTTCGCCCGCCGATCTGCCGCACTGGATCCAGCCCGACTGGATCGAGCCGGTGATCGACGACGGCAGGCGCATCGGCAGTTTGCTTGTCATTCCGTTCGTGCGTCGCACGGCCTCCGTGCGTAGAGCGGTCGGCACACTGCGTGGCTGTGCCGACGACAAGCCGGCGGCCGGTTTCGAGAGCATTCTGGGCGAAGCCCCGGCACTGCTCGATGCCGTCGACAGGGCTCGCCAGATCGCCCGTTCACGCGCACCGGTCGTACTGCTGGGCGAGACCGGCGTAGGCAAGGAACTGTTTGCGAGAGGCATTCACCACGCAAGCGAGGCGAACGATGGCCCCTTCGTTGCGCTCAACTGTGGCGGCCTGTCGCGCGAACTGCTGGCGAGCGAATTATTCGGCTACGGCGACGGCGCGTTCACTGGCGCGCGCCGAGGCGGCGCACTGGGCAAGATCGAAGCGGCCAATGGCGGGACCTTGTTTCTCGACGAAATCGGCGAAATGCCGGTGGATCTGCAACCGCACTTCTTGCGCGTACTGGAGCAGGGGGAAATCTATCGGCTCGGTGAAAACGTGCCGAGGAAAGTGACGTTTCGACTCGTCGCGGCGACCAATCGCGACTTGAGAAAGGAGGTCGCAGAAGGGCGCTTCCGGATGGATTTCTTCTATCGCGTCGCCGTCACGAGTATCCATATTCCGCCGTTGCGCGACCGGCCGGGGGACATTCGCCGCCTGGCCGAACATCTTGTCCGTCAATTCGCGACCGAACTAGGCAGGGCAAGCCCGGAGATCGACGCCGGCGTGATTGCGGCGCTCGACGCGTATTCATGGCCTGGCAACGTCAGGGAGCTTCATAACGTGGTCGAGAGCATGCTTCTCACAGCAAGCGCGGAGAGGCTGACGCTCGACGATCTGCCTGCGGAGCTGCGCTCGGGCAACGGGCAGGTAAGCGCCGGCGGTGACGAGCCGGTTTCGCGCGACGGTCGTGTGACGTTGGAAACGACGGAGCATGGTGCGATTCGCAACGCGATCATCATCTCTCATGGGAACCTGACGTCCGCCGCCCGGCACCTGGGCATAGCGAAAAGCACGCTGTATCAGAAGCTCAGGAAATATGGTCTGGATCGCACGCTGATCGATGCCCGGGGGGCGGGTAGTTAGGTGGGTGGCGGTACACGGCATGGCACAAAGGTGCGCATGACGTGCGTAACGTACGCGAGCCGGCGATAGGTTAGTGGCAGAGGCAAAGATAATCGGGTGGAGAGTTTGCTGATCTAAAGGCATGGAAGAGGGCGCTGCGGCGCCCTTTTTCATTGCTGTGTGTTGCTGCGGTTTTGGCATGGCAGGCGCTGCGGCGATGCATGCCGCCAACCTTCGCGTCCGGGGCAACTGCGCACCGATCTCATCCGACATCCTGTTTCTGTTTGGGTACGACGCATTGTTCTTCGCAGCGTCAGCCAGTACTTCCAGCTTTTTCGGCATTTCCAAGTTGCTGTCGATACTGTATGAATGTACAGTATTGGGCGTGGTCAGCCCGCGAGTGCAAGCGCGCTCTGATTTTCCAGACGCGCGGGCAAACACGCACGACTGAACGGAGATTCAATTCTATGCCCGCCTCACCCACTCAAGCGCACCATGCCTGAACAACTCTGGTTGCCCGGCCTCGAGGCGCCGCCTGTCCCGACAGACGGCCTGTTCTTCGCCGTCTTTCCAGATACGAATACGGCGACCAGCATCTCGAAGCTGGCGCAACGGCTCTGTGGGCAGACGCACTCGAAGGGCAAGCCTCTAGCGGCCAACCGTTTGCACGTCACGTTGCTTCACCTCGGTAACTTCGCAGGCGGTTTGCCGCCCGCCTGGGTGGATGCGGCGATGAACGCGGCCGCGTCGATCAGGATGGCGCCTTTTAGCGTCGAGTTCGACAGTGCGGTCAGTTTTGCGCTGAAGCCGCGGCCGGGGCCATTGGTGTTGGGTGGAGGCGAGGGCGTGGTTGGACTCCACGCACTTCACGACGCGCTTGGACTGGCATTGCGCGCCGCTATATCCGGAGATCGTGCAGTCTCGCCGAGCGTGCCGTATACCCCGCACGTGACCCTGGCTTACGGCATGCCTTGGGCCGCCACACGTCCTGTCGAAGCCATCAGTTGGAACGTGCGTGAGTTCGTCCTGGTGCACAGCTTGCTCGGGCGTACCCGGCACGTCGCTCTGGCTCGCTGGCGGTTGGCGGCTGAGTGAAACGTTCTGGCTCGCGTCGGCCGTCGTGAAGCACATGCGCCGAAGCGCTTCGGACTAGAACCGCACGCCGGTTGCGCAACCGCCTGCAAAGCCGCTTAGGCCGATTGAACCGAACTCGGACTTCGCGCCGGCAAAGTGACTTTGAACGGCTCAGTTCGACCCTCAACAGCCGCTCACGGTCGCGTGGCATCAATGGCCGTTTCGTGAGGTATAGCGGCCTGCGAGTGCTTTCAATCGGCTCTCTAATCAATCTTCAGATTAGCTCGTCGCCTGCAATCATCCCGGGCAGACAGCCAACCTCCATCAGCCGGTTCGACGACTGCGGTACCTCGCTTGTCAATGCAGCATCTTGATGGGCTTGTGTTCTCGACGGCGAGAATGTGGCTGGTGTGCCGCGACGATCGCCGTCGGGCAGCCACTTCTCGCCGCGACGAACCGTCAGGTTACAGTTCCGCCCGCGCGCGGGAGTAACACCGAAAATGAGGTCTCCGTCTCGTCGGACCGCGCCTCGATCGCACCGTGGTGTGCCTTGGCGATTTCGCTTGCAATGTACAGACCTAGTCCGAGACCGCCCGGCTTGTCCACTTCGCCCGGATGATCCGGCCCCCGCGTTAGGGGATCGAAGATGCGCGCCAGCGTTGCGTGCTCGATGGCAGCGCCGCAGTTTTTAACTTCGACACGGACATGCGTTACATCACCGGTAACCACCACGCGCACGGGAGTGTCCTGTGCCCCGTACTTGACGGCATTGAGTACGAGATTTCCAAGCAGTTGCTGCAGGCGCCGCCCGTCCCAGAGCCCCTGTAAATTGCCACTTACCTGCAGCTCAATCTGCCTGTCAGGATGAACTGCGCGCACATCTGCAAGGTTGACGCTCGTGGCTGTTGCGCTGATGCCTAGGCCCAGCCTGGTCCGGTTGAAATCGGTGAGGTCATCAAGCAACGCCTGCATCCGGGCTCCGCTACGTATCAGGCG